>CAYWZW010000023.1:0-64709 GCA_964462945.1 uncultured Pirellulales bacterium | reverse complement strand
TGGTTCGGCAGGCTCGAACGCCTGGTCGACGGCCGCGATGGCTTTGGCCAGTTGCTGGTAGACGAATTTGCGGCTGACCTGATGTTGCCAACAATGATGAGCAGAACCCGGCGATCCACAGTAATATCGTCGTCTGGCAGGACGGCGGTGAGGATGATTTTGACATCTACGGGGCGGACATCACCGACCTTGCCCACCCGGCGGAATTTCCCGTCGCCAACTTCGAACGCAACCAGCAGAGACCCGCCGTCTATAGAACGACGGTCGTCTGGCAGGACACGTACTTCGGCGACTTGGACGTTCTCGGCAGTGACATCTGGCAGAGAAACAAACCGACGGACTTCGGCGTCTCACTGGTGGAAAAGGACCAGCAGAACCCAGCCATCAGCGGAGACGTCGTCGTGTGGGAAGATAATTTTTTCGGTGACAATGATCTTTACGCGGCGGATATCTCCGACCCCGAGAACCCTGTTGAGTTCCCCATTGCGGCGAGGGAATCCTCGCAGATGAATCCGGACATAAGCGGCAATATCGTCGTCTGGCAGGACGACCGCAACGGCAACTGGGACATATTCGGCTGCAATCTTACCACTCGCCGCGAGTTTCAAATTACCGATGACCGCTACGACCAGACCCACCCGGCCATATCGGGCAACATCGTCGTCTGGCAGGATAGCCGCGACGGGAAATGGCAAATCTATGCCGTCGTGCTGGATGGCCCCGAGGCAACCCAGTGCACCTCCAGGCCGGAGGGCGACGTGAACGGCGACTGCATGATCGACTTCGCCGATTATGCCCTGATGGCCTCGAACTGGCTCGAATGCGGCCTCGAACCGCAAGAAGCCTGCCCGCAATAGCCCAGGAAAAGCACAGGCCGCGAGCCGAAAGACAAAGGACGACCCGGCAATCATCCATCCTCACTCGGTTCTGCCCTGAACTCCCCGCCGAAAGGCGTCCATCGTTTTTTCTGACCTGCTCTTGGAGCCAGCCAAGTGCACCTTAACCCGAATTCCAGGAGCCTTGAGAAGGCCGTTTGTGCCCATTTCAGTACTGAAAACTTGGTTGTTGAAGAATTCTTGCTCCCGCGATATAATTGGCGTGACCGATGGCTTTGTTAGTGCCTTTAATAGATAGAGCAAACGTGTGAGCAACAAAGTGGGAATGAACAGGCGGCTGCGAAATGCCCTGAAGGGACTTCTCGCCCCGGACGCCGACCGCCGGCGCAGGGCGATGGAACCGTTCGTCAGGGTCACTTTTGACATGTTCATAAGATACTTGTACCGTTATCTCGGCAATGAAGTGGAATGTGAGGACGTCCTGGAAGACGTTTATGCCGATATTTGGGAGAATCCGGAGCAGTTGCGTCACGCCGGCAGCGAGAGAGAGCTGATCCGAACCGTCTATATGTACTATATGCGCAAACACCTCCGGGAAGTGTATAGAAGAATGAATCGACACCTGTATTTACCGCAGAAAGACCTGGAAAACCTGGTTGCCCCGGAATTGGGTGTTCTCGACTCGATGTCGCAAACGGAGCTTGGGCAAACTCTGCACCGGGCGATGGGAAGGCTCAAGGCACGGGAGCGAAGGGCCGTCGAGCTTTGGATGGAAGGAATGTCCAGCAGGGCGATCGCCAATAACCTGCGGACGACGGTCGGAGCGGTAAAGATGCTTAAATCTCGAACGATGTTAAAGCTCGGAAAAATGCTGAACGAGTACTGTGACGAATGTTGAGCAGTACGTTTTTCATAAGGAGCGAGAACCAATGGCTGATACAAACCGGAAAATCCAGGAATTGTTGAGCGACTACGCCGGGGCGTTGCGAGACGGCTGCGTGCCGGTTTTCCTCAAATCCCTGACGCGCCAGGAGGGACAGACGATGGCTTCTTCCGGCGAGTTCTGGGATGCCACGGAGGTCGTGCGGGTTCTGAATGGCGTCGGATTTGCAGATAAAGCCGTAACCGCAGATGTGGGCCTGTTCATCTCTCGCGTCGATGCCAACATTGTCTCTCGATTGAAAAAGGCAAAAACCTCATCACGGGCCAAACGCGCAGCCGGTGGAAAGTCCGCAGCCAGGACGCAAAGGACTGAGGAAACGATATGATCCTGGACTGCTACCAGTGCTCGTCCTGTTACTTCGAGGATAGAGAGCCGTCCTCAAGAATAGACCCCGCGACAATTTCTACCCCTCAGCCGAAGGTGGTCTTCGGGAACGTGCTGGTAATATTTGTCTGCATCGAATTGTACGACGATAAGCAGGAGCTGAAACAAGCTGCCGACGAAGTCTTCTTGCTGTCGGACCTCATAGGCAAAAGGCCCATCGTGCTCTGTCCGAACGTTCATCTGTCCATTGACAGAGCGCCCGAAAAGCAAGCCGCATGGTTGGTTGCCGAGCTGGAAAAGATGCTGATGGCCGGCGGCTGCGACGTGCGCTGTCTGTCGTTTGGCTACCACAAGCGATACGGCATGGAGTGTAACGGCAACGTCGGCAGCGTCGTGGGCAGGCGATTCTATGGCTCGGAGCAAAAACAGTTCCTGCGGCTCCTGACGCGGCTTGGCGTTTGCCCCCCCGAATCCCTGCCGGATAACATGCCCTCCTGGGCCAAAATTCTCACTGAGCGCCAATTGAAAGTCCTGGGCAGCCGAAAAGAAACCTACAAGGCCGCCAAGAAAATGCTCCAGGACCAGCTTGATGCAACGGGGCACAGTGAGCTTTGGACCTGCATGCTGTTCGAGGGGGAGAGGCAGCCTGTGGATGATTATCTCAGCACCCTGTATGAAATCATAGAAGATTACCCGGATGTAAAAGTGCATCGCGCGATGAATCTGAGCGTGCCGGGCTTTTCCAACGCCGCACGCCACCTCTTTCGCAGGTATCCCGAGGCAATCGAATCGGGCAGGCTTCGGATTTACAACAGCCAGGTCTCTGATATAGAGTTCCTGCTGACCAGGGCCGCTGTTCTTCTTGCCTTTCCACAGATACCGAAAAAAGCCGGTTCGCACGCGGGTGAAATATCATTCGGAATCTACTGCAAAGATGACGACTTCTCGAAGAACCTGATACAGTGGTACCGTACATTTCTTGTGGATGCGCGATTTGGGTGGATTCGCACGGAGTCCGAGCTGGACACAATCATCAGCGAATTGGAGGAAGAGGAGTTCCAGGATAAACCTCGGGACGCCGGACGCGAAGGATAGCTTCATTTATTTTCGATTTTCGATTGCCGATTTTCGATTTGGCTGATGGCCATGCCGGATTCTCGATTCTGGATTCTCGATACGTAGGACGGGCTTCCGGCCCGTGAAAACACGGCCAAGATGGCTGTGCCACATCGAGCATCGGGTATCGAGATGGCCTTTTCAATCGACAATCGTAAATCGTCAATCATCAATACTATGGCACCCCGGTGTCGCGGGCTTCCAGCCCGCGATTCAAGGGCCGTCAGATAGGATTAGAAACTGTGGATAACGTTTTTTCTGCAGCGATTGTCATCGCCTACGTGGCGCTGCTTACATTCGTTGCGGTTCAGGCGCGGGCCGCTCGGGAGTTTGAGGAGTTTTCGCTGGCGCGGCGGTCACTTCCGGTGGCCTTGGTCTTCGCCAGTCTCGCGGCTACTTACATCGGGCCGGGTTTTTCAATTGGCTTCGTGGGACGGGGCTTCAAAAGCGGATTCCTTTTTCTCGGAATCGGATTGGCCTACGCGATCCAGAACATCCTGGTCGGGCTGCTGATTGCTCCCCGGCTGCGAGGTTTGAGCGGCTGCCATACCCTGGGGGACGCCATAGGCCAGAAATATGACAGAAAGTGCCATATTCTTGCCGGGGTTATTTCTGTCGGCTTATGTGCCGGGTTCGCGGCCGTGATGGCCAAGGCCGGCGGTGACGTGGTGCACGACATCTTTGCACTGCCGCACGCCTTATCCGTGATCGTCATCGTTGCTTTGACGGCATTATACCCGACGATCGGAGGATTGCGGGCGAACGTGGTAACCGATGCCTTTCAATTCATCACATTTGCCGTACTATTGCCCATTCTGCTGTTGTTAGTGCTGGGTTTTCATCTTCAGGGCGGCGCGGCAGCTTTTGCAGCGCAGGCCTCGGCCGCTACGATGGAAGGATTGAAGGCCACCTCGCCCCTTGAGATCGTCGGCCTGGTGGCGGCCTTCTTGTTGGGAGAAACGCTCATCCCTCCCTACGCAAACAGGGCGTTAGCATCCCGAACGACGCGTGTCTCACGAAACAGCTTCATCTTAGCAGGGCTTTTCAGCACCATCTGGTTTACGGTCATGATCGCGCTGGGGGTCGCCGCCCGAACCATCGTCCTGGAGGATCCCGGTGAAGACTACGTTCTTTTGAACCTGGTGAAGTCAACGATGCCGGCCAAGTGCTACGCGCTTCTGTTCGTGGCATTGGTGTCGATCGTCATGTCCAGTCTCAATTCTCTGTTGAATGCCGGTGCCGTCGCTTTCACCCAGGATATTATCAAGCCCCTCGTGAAACTGCCGGATAACCGTGCCCTGAATATTGGCCGGGCCGCGACTATCGTAATCGCCGCAGTTGCCGCAGCCGGCGCGGTTGCCGTCCCCAGCATCATCGGCGGCTTGCTTATCTGCTATACCATTTGGGCCCCGGCGATTCTGCCTACGTTGATCATCGGTTTATGGATCAAGCGTCCGCGTCCCCTTGCCGGAATCTTGTCCATGGGCGTCGGCACGGTTGTCGCAATCGTGCTGTGGATCATCATTGAGATACCACCGCTTGTGATTATTCCGGCTCTTGGGGCGGCCCTTTTGGCGTACATCCTGGGGCATTGGATCGCCCGCCGCTCCGCCTCGCGGCGCCAGACGCGGGGGCAGGAAAGCGTTGAATCCGGAGCATAAAGATGGAATCACTTATCTTTGTTCTTGTGGTCATTGGGGCGTTGCTGGTGATTGCCAGCGGCGTCTGGGTCGCCGTTGCGTTATTCGAGGTGATTTCCCCCGGAAGGGGTCCTGTGGACAAGCCGCCCACCCTGCCCGACACCCGGCAGGCGGGGAAGACACAAAATCACAAACCAATATAGAAGACGGAATATCGAATATCCTCCACGGCGACGTGTAGGGGCAACCCTGGGTGGTTGCCCAGGGCAGGCACGCGGGCCTGCCCCTGCGCAACGTCATTCCTTCGGCACGCTCAGGACGGCGTCTGAACGGCGCGCAGTGAAGAATCTCTTTCTTACCTTCGAATCCCAGATGCTTCGCGGAGTTTGTCCTGAGCGGAGTCGAAGGGCTCAGCAGGACAGAAAAACGCCGTAAAGCGGCATTATTCAATTGCCGCTCCGAGGGTTCTTCAGGTATAATCAAATCGTGAATTCTTGATTGAATCTTCAGGAGATTTCACAATGACTGCACGAACAAAGACAGGCCTGGTCGCCGCAACAGCTTTTCTGGTATTGATTCTAATGGTTCGAGATAGCTCGGCCTCGGCCTCGGAACAGGAACAGGCCAGGGGGATTTTGGACAATACCGGCGTCAAGGGCGGTTTGATCGTCCACATCGGCTGCGGTAACGGAAGGCTCACAGCGGCACTGCACGCGAACGACAGCTTCCTGGTGCACGGCCTGGGCGCCGATGCCCGGAACGTCGAGCGGGCCCGCGAGCATATCCGCTCGCTGAACCTTTACGGAAAGGTTTCAGTCGATCAGTGCAGCGGCAGCCGTCTGCCGTACATCGACAACCTTGTGAACCTCATTGTCGCAGAGAACGTCGGCGATATTCCGACAGAAGAGATCGTGCGAGTTCTGGTGCCTGAAGGCGTAGCCTACATCAAGAAGGGCGATGGGTGGACAAAGACTTTCAAGATTCGGCCTAAGGAGATGGACGAATGGACCCACTGTTTACATGATGCTGACAACAATCCCGTGGCTCACGATCTTGTTGTCGGCCCGCCGCGCCGATACCAGTGGATCGGCAGCCCGCGCTGGTCGCGCCACCACGACCACATGGCCAGCATGAGTGCGCTGGTCTCGACCGGAGGCCGCCTGTTCTACATCATGGACGAGGGCTCGGGGGTCTCGATCCAATTGCCGGCCCACTGGCAGCTCATCGCGCGGGACGCTTTTAACGGCACCGTGCTTTGGAAACGACAGATGGCTTCCTGGAACACGCACAAATGGCCGCTCAAGAGCGGCCCGGCTCAAGTGACGCGGCGTCTGGTGGCCGTGGACGACAAGGTCTATGTGACGCTCGCGTTGGATGCCCCGCTGACGGCGCTGGATGCCGCCACCGGCAAAACAGTCCGCACCTACGCGGGCACAACCAACACCGAAGAGCTGATTGTCTCCGACGGAGCGGTCCTGGCGCTGGTCAACGACGCGCCGTCGAGATGGCCGGCGTATCGGCAGGAATTCCCCTACGTCTGGGACAACTCCAATCACGCCAATAAGGACTGGGCCTGGGACGAGCAGCCGCGCCACATCGTGGCGATTGAGGCCGATACCGGCGAGGTCCTGTGGAAGAAAGATACGCCGGTAGCGCCGCTGACGCTCGCCGCCGACGCCCAGGGGGTGTACTTCCACGATGGCCGCAACGTCGTCTGCCTGAACCGCAAGAGCGGCCAGCAGATGTGGCAGTCCGATCCGATCGGACGCCGAGCGTCTATCCCCGTCTGCTTCGGACCGCGCCTGGTCGTGTGGCAGGACGTAGTCGTGTTCGCCGGAGGCGACAGGTCGATGACCGCGGTCTCAGCCCAGACGGGCAGGACGCTGTGGACAGCCGAGCATCCGCGATCCGGGCACCAGTCGCCGGAGGACCTGCTTGTTGTCGATGGCCTGGTCTGGTCGGGCGCCGTTGCCAACAGCGCGGACTCAGGCATTTTCACGGGACTGGACTTGCACACCGGCCAGATCAAGAAGCAGTTTCCGCCGGATGTGAAAACCTACTGGTTTCATCACCGCTGCTATCCGAGCAAGGCGACCGACCAATACCTGCTGACCTCGCGAACGGGAATCGAGTTCATCGACCCTCAGACGGAGAGCTGGCTGACCCATCACTGGGTGCGCGGCGGGTGCATCTACGGCATCATGCCTTGTAACGGCCTGGTCTATGCGCCGCCTCATTCCTGCGGGTGCTACCTGGAATCGAAGCTGTGCGGCTTCAACGCCCTGGCTGCGGAGTCCGCAACGCTTCGGATCCCCAACCCGGTCCCGGATCAAGGCAGGCTCGAACGAGGGCCGGCATACGGGAAGATCGACGATCTAAAATCGACAATCGAGAATTCAAGCGACTGGCCGACTTATCGCTATGACGCAGCTCGCAGCGGCTGCACAAAGACTGCCGTTCCCACCAACCTGAAACGCACCTGGCAAGCTGAGCTGGGCGGCAAGCTCAGCAGCGTGGTTGTTGCCGATAACAAGGTCTTTGTTGCATCTGTCGATACGCACACCGTACACGCGCTAAGCACCGATTTGGGCAAGCGCGTGTGGAGCTGCACGGCCGGGGGACGCGTGGACAGCCCGCCGACGATCTGGAAGGGGCGGGTCCTGTTCGGGTCGGCCGACGGCTGGGTGTACTGTCTGCGGGCCTCGGACGGCGCGATGGTCTGGCGTTTCCGTGCCGCACCGGTGGACTTGCGGATGACGGCATACGAACAGGTTGAGTCGGTCTGGCCCGTGCACGGAAGCGTGCTCATCCAGGACGGCGCCCTGTACTGCGCGGCCGGGCGCTCGATGTTCTTAGACGGCGGGCTGCGAATGTTGAAGCTCGACCCGCAAACAGGTCGCAAGCTCTCGGAGACAATCTTGGATGACCGCGACCCTGAAACCGGCAAGAATCTGCAGACCCACGTGAAAGGCCTCACGATGCCCGTGGCGCTGCCCGACATCCTGTCCAGCGATGGGCGCTCCATCTATATGCGGTCGCAGCAGTTTGACCTCGATGGTGTCCGTCGGCAGATCGCGCCGTTGCCCGTTGAGGAACAGGCCGGCGAGGGGGCTCATTTGTTCTGCCAGATCGGGTTCCTGGACGATTCCTGGTTCTTCCGGTCGTATTGGCTATACGGCCGAGCGATGGGCGGGGGCTATGGCGGCTGGTTCCAGGCCGGACGTCTGGCGCCTTCGGGACGGATTATGGTCTTCGACAACGACTCCGTCTATGGCTACGCACGCAAACCGGAGTATATGGTGAACGCCTCGGTGCTGGAGTACCATCTGTACGCCGCCGACAAGCAGGTCAAGCCGGAGTCGATTCAGCGCGTCGGGCGGAGCGGCGGTTCCATCGACGCCAAGTCAAAGAAGAAAAATGCCAACTCCTCGGACTGGCAGGTCCGGCAGGGCTTCGACGCCAAAACGCTGTGGGCGGCCGATACCCGCTGGTCCCGGGAGAAGCTGCCGCTGCTGGTTCGTGCAATGGTGCTCGCTGATGGGAAGCTGTTTATGGCCGGCCCGCCGAATGTGGCGGATGAGAAGGCAGCCTTTTTCGAGCCCGACGCTCCGGCCAACCGCGAGGCCCTGGCCCAGCAGCAAGCTGCGTGGGAGGGCAGGAAGGGCGGTTTGTTACGCGTTGTCTCGGCCGCGGACGGCGAGAAAATAGCTGAATACAACCTCGAATCGGTGCCCGTGTGGGACGGCATGGCGGCGGCAAACGGCCGGCTGTATCTTGCGACGAATGACGGCAAAGTGGTTTGTTTTGACAAACAATAAAGGATCGGCTAACGTAGTGGAAATGGGCAATTGACAATAATAATGCCACTAAGGCACCAAGACACCAAGAGAGCTTTGGTTAGAAAAAAAAAGGCTTCGTGCCTTTGTGTCTTTGTGGCTAAATTAACAGGGATAAAGATGCAACGATACTTGACCGCACTAATAATTCTGGGGTCTTGTGCCCTGTTCGGCGGGTCGGCGGAGGCCTGCTCGGTGCCGGTCTTTCGCTATGCCATGGAACGGTGGGCGCCGGACTATTACGAGGCAGTCTTGATCCACCGGGGCCAGATCGCGGAGAATGACCCGGCTGTCTTGCTCTTACAGGGCCAAACGGGGGAGTTCCTGAATTTGCATCTTTCCAAGATCGACATTGCGTCACCCGCAGAGGCCCAGGAGCAGGTCAAGAGTCTCTTAGGGGGCGAGATTCCGGAAACGCTGCCGGCCCTTGCCCTTTGGTATCCCTGGCAAAAAGGCCGCGCAGCTCCCTTTTGGACCGGTGCGTTCACGCCGGCGACAGCGTCAGCATTGGTTCAATCGCCCAAGCGTAAAGAGTTAGCTGACCGCCTGAGCAAGGGCCAATCGGCGGTATGGGTTCTTGTTGAATCCGGCAACGCGGCCAAAGACAAAGCGGCGCTGCAACTGCTCAGCCAGGAGCTGGAGACGGCTGCTCGTGAGCTGAAGGAAACGCTGCCGTCCCTTGTTGACGAATCGTCCACCGGACCCCTTGCGGGGGAACGGTTCGGCCCTGAGCTCACCGCCGAAGGGATGCCGGGGCTGTCGTTCGAGTTCTCTACCCTGGCCGTCTCACGCTCCGATCCCAATGAGAGTTTTCTGCGGGCCATGCTGTTGAGCAGCGAACCGGACTTGAGCCAGTACACCGACGAGCCGATCCTGTTTCCCGTCTTCGGACGAGGGCGAGCCCTTTACGCACTCGTAGGAGACGGTATTAATGCTGAGAACATTCGCGAGACCGTTGCTTTCTTGACCGGCCCCTGCGGCTGCGAAGTCAAGATGCTCAATCCCGGCGTCGATCTGCTGATGGCCGTGAACTGGGACGCCGCCGTGATGCAGTTCTACCAGGAGTTCTATGAGACGCAAGAGACACAAATGGAGCTGACAAGCGCGTTTCCGCAGGTGCCTGCTGAGGCAAACACCATTGTCGATCGCCGATTGCCGATTGCCGATTTCAAATCGGAAATCGTAAATCGTAAATCGAAAATCCATTGGTTCGGCGTCGTGGGAACAACGGCTGTGTCTCTGGCGGCCATCCTGGCGGTTGCCGCGTTAGGGACCTTCGCTGTAATACGGAGAAAGCATTCGTGACAATTTGGAGCCTGCTGATACGCGAAATACTGCACCGCAAGCTGAACTTCGCCTTAGGCGTGCTGTCGGTGATGGTGGCGAGCGGTTCGCTTGTCGGGGCCGTCACGCTGCTGCGAATTCATGATATCCGGACGAATGAGCTGCTCGAACAGAAACAGGCCGAGCTGACGCGGCAAATGGCCCGGCTCCAGGACGACACGCGAAAGGCGATGCTGAACCTCGGCTTCAACGTGGTGATCCTGCCGAAGGACCAGAACCTGAACGACTGGTACGCGGAAGACTACGCCTCCAAGTATATGCCTGAAGAGTACGTGGATCGGCTGGCCAACAGCGGCGTCGTGACGGTTCGTCATCTGCTCCCCAGCCTCCAGCAGAAGATCGAATGGCCCGAGCGAAAGCGCACGATTATCCTCGTCGGCGCTCGCGGCGAGGTCCCGGAGATGCACAAGAATCCCGTCAAGCCCTTAGTCCAGCCCGTTCCGCCCGGGACGATCAGCCTGGGCTACGAGCTGCATCGAAGCATGGACATCAAGGTGGGCGACAAAGTGGAGCTGATGGGCCGGTCCTTCACCGTCCACGCCTGCCACAAGGAACGCGGCGATAAAGACGACATTACCGCCTGGATTTACCTTGCCGAAGCGCAGGAGTTGCTGAATAAGCCCGGCCTGATCAACGCGATTTTGGCGCTGGAGTGCCTGTGCGTCGGCGAGGAGGGACTGCCTCTGATACGCAAGGAAATCACAACGATTCTGCCGGGCACACAGGTTATCGAGCGAGGCTCGGAAGTCATCGCACGGGCCGAGGCCCGCATCAACGTCGAGGAGCAGACCCGCGTCTCAATCCAGCAGGAAAAAGACGCACGGGAGAGCCTGCGGGCAGTCCGCGAGCACCTGGCGTCTATTCTGATTCCCGTGGTTGTCACGGCCTGTGCGATATGGATCGCGGTGCTTGGATTTACGAACGTTCGTGCGCGGCGGGAAGAAATCGGCGTCCTGCGGGCGCTCGGCGTTTGCAGCCGGCGAATCCTCGTGATGTTCCTCTCGCGGCACGTCCTGGTTGGTGTGTTCGGCGGGACGCTGGGTTTCGGGGCCGGCGTGCTGGCCGCCGCTTACTTCGGCGCTGCTCGTGAGGGTGCACCGATACGAACGATTGAGACAGGTCTTCCGTGGATCGGTCTGCTTGTGCTTTCCGTCGCAGGTGCGGCGGCGCTGGCTGTCGTCGCGGGGTGGATTCCGACTATGGTGGCGATTCGCCAGGACCCCGCGGACGTCCTGCGTAGTGATTTATGATTTACGATTTTCGATTGTGAAGCCAAAGGCCAAATTGAGAATCGGCAATCGTAAATCGAAAATGGATTGACGCTTGATGATTCAATTTGAGAACATCAGCAGGTGGTTTGACGGGGCGAAGGGGAAGGTCACTGCGCTTAAAGACGTCTCGTTTTCCGTCCGGCCGGGAGAGCTCTTGGCGGTGCGCGGGCCGAGCGGTTGTGGAAAGACCACGCTGCTTCTGACCGCCGGCGGCCTGCTGCGGCCCAGCTCGGGACAAATCAGTTTGGACGGCCGGGACCCGTACCAGTTAAATCCTGAACAGCGCAGTCAACTGCGGGCGCGTACGATCGGGTTCGTCTTTCAGCAGTTTCATCTGATTCCATACCTGACGGTCCGCCAGAATATCCTGGCTGCTTCGCTGGCTGTGCCGGGAAACGACGCCGCCGCGAGGACGAATTATCTCATCAGGCATTTCGGGCTGGATGACCGCGCCGAACACGTGCCGGCCCAGCTCAGTACCGGAGAAAAGCAGCGCACGGCGCTTGCTCGCGCGCTGCTGAACGAGCCCAAGGTTATTTTGGCGGATGAGCCGACCGGGAATCTGGACGAAGACAACGCCCAAACCGTGTTCGGCTACCTCAGTCAATATGTCCGTGACGGCGGCTGCGTGTTGCTTGTCACTCACGATGCCCAGGCGGCCACACATGCCACGCGCACCCTGCAAATGAGCCAGGGACGGCTGACCGAATAGGGTAAAGGCCCTCAATCGACACTAATTGAAGGAAGAGAACCGCGGGCGAGACAACGGTGAGGCAGAATTCTGAGATTATTCTTACGTATAAGCGCGCTTGGTTCTAAGTTCTGTCCAAGTCTTAAGAGGGGATTAACTTGACGATGGGATTGTCACGGCATTTTCGTCTTCTTGGAACGACGCCGTAAGTGTTTGAAGCATCTGGTTTCAAGGTCAGATCTTCGTCCTCATGTTCAGATTGGAGTTCGGGAACATAACAGGCAGATAGGGTCATACTTAGATATCTGCCAGAAGTATGTGTCAGCGTTACTAAAGGCATCTATCACCAGAATTCCCCTCTTGGGTGTGCTATGTTAGCCCCTTTTCGCTATATTACGGACCACCCACTACTTTTAGGAAGAACTGTAGGAGTACGAAGTATGTCACCCATCCCGCTATAAATAGTAGCACCCTCAAACCAAGATGCACACTGACTGGGCTCTGAATGTTGTTGCTCTGTTTGATTTTACTCGCCTTTGATCCGAATACAGCCGCGACCGTGAGGCCGATTACGAGCACAGCAATTTCTACCCATGTTAAGGCAATTGCCAAGCTAGCGCCCGCGTCATAGTCTCCTCCTCCCCACAACGCCCTGGCACGAAGTGCACCAGCAATATCTATGATCATAACAACAGCGATTATTCCTGCGATCCATTTGAAGCTTCTGAGTTCCAACTTTGCCCATCTATAAACCTCTTGGCCAACATCAACATGCAGCACGAGGTGGCGCAGCTTAACAAACTTGGGAATACTACTAACAACGATTGCGAAAGCGATTCCAACGAGCAATTGGGTGATCATGATTCGGGCCTCCTAACAAGAATTGATTTCAAGCATCCTTAACAGTTCTTTGTGAAAAATTGCCAGGAGCAGGGAACAAGAACAACAACCTTCTTGCACTTCCTGCACGTTTCATAGCATGGGTAAGTTGAACTACACGAGATTTCCCAGATGCGTTCATAAACAGTACCCTTTCGCGCTACAATGTGCATAATACCACAACACAAGGTTGGAATCTACTGCTTCTGACCTGCGGTAACTCTACCAACGACTGCGGGACTTTTCTAAAGCCAAGTGCCTATGGTTTCCAGTAGGACAGAAGACAACCAGTTGTCCCTCAGACGGTCGCACACACCGCATGGGACGATTACGACCTTCGACAAATCACTCTTTTCAAAGATATTTAGACGCAAAGCCTGAATTCTGAGGCAGTTAAGGCAAGACTTCAACATCATTGCCCTGTTCACTTGGCTCAGGTTGTAACTTGCCTTGCCACAGACGAGAATGCTTGTATAATAGAGAACGTTGAACATGAGGATAGTCTCTGGGACTCCGCTGAGGCGCTCGAGAACGCCACAACAGCCCATAGAGCCTGACCGAGCAAAAGGAGTGGGAATCAGGCGAGTAGGCCTGTCAAAGGTAACTCTACCTCTGTTGTTCATGGGCACAATGGTTTTAGCATAAATTCTTGAAAGGGAAAATAATGAGAACGATAGGTAGAGGTCTGCTAATCGGAGCAGTGGGCGTTCTGCTCAGTCACCCATCCCCCTCTCCGGCAGTCCAGGGCACGCCGTCTCTGAGTGACATCGGCGTCACGCAGGGGATCTGCGTAGTGCTGGGCGACGCCAAGTGCGAGCTTGCTTTGCAGCTTGCCAGGCAAAGTGGGCTGCTGATATACGTCCAGTTGCCGAAGGCCCAGGACGTTCAGGCCGCGCGAGGAATCGTCGATGACGCGAAGCTCTACGGGACGCGCATTTTCGTGGAGTCGGGCGCGTTGACGGAGTTGCATCTGGCGGATAATCTGGCCGACGCGCTGATTGCCGTGGATGAGACAAGCGGTATTTCCGAAGCCGAGGCTCTGAGAGTAGTGCGTCCCGGCGGAAAGGTCTTCCTGGGGCGCAAAGTGACGATTAAACCGCTGCCCGAAGGCGTGGACGACTGGACTCACCCGTATCACGGACCGGACAACAATCCGCAGTCTCAGGACAAGGTCATTCTGGCGCCTTATTTGACTCAGTTCATGGCTGAGCCGCGATACGCGCCGCTGCCGCAGGTGACGGTGACGTCCGCCGGTCGCGTGTTCAAGGCTTTCGGCCACGTGGCATTCAAGGAGCGGGAAGAACCCTACCTCAACAAGATCGTGGCCTTCAACGGTTACAACGGCACGATCCTATGGCAGCGAGACCTGGCCGAGGGCGTGATGATTCACCGCAACACGATGATCGCCACGCCGGCGGTGCTTTACGTGGGTGACGATAAATCCTGCAAAGTGATCGATACCGTGACCGGCCAACAGAAAGACGAGATCATCCCGCCGGTCGAGCGTGCGGGCGGAACATTCTGGAAATGGATGGCGATGGAGAACGGCGTGCTCTACGCCCTGATGGGCGAGCAGGAGCAGCGAGATGAAACCAAACGCTGGCGGCGAGAGGCTCACGGCTGGCCGTGGGACCCTATATCGGAAGGTTTCAACCAGCCGAACCAGCCGTGGGGATTCGGGCGGAACGTTCTGGCCATCGACCCGGCCACCAAGAAGGTCCTGTGGAGCTATCAGGAGCAGGAGCCGGTGGATGGCCGGGCGATATGCATGAAAAACGGACGCATCTACATCTTTCGATTCGGCGCTTATCTTGCCTGCCTGGATGCGAAGACCGGCAGCGTGCTCTGGCGAAAGACGCCGGACAATGCCCCCGAATTGTTCGATTCGCTGGGGACGTATCTCGACCGGCAGGACTGGCGCACCAACTGGCGCACGACGTGTTATCTGAAGTGCTCCGATAAGGCCCTGTATTTTGCCGGCCCGCCGATTGGCAAGCTGCTCGCCGTCTCCACCGAGGATGGGCATATTCTCTGGGAAAATTCGTACAGTAACTTTCAGTTGGTTTTGCGGGATGATGCGCTTTACGGCATCAGCGGTCAGATCGACAAACACCCGTGTGTGAAATTTAATCCGCTGACCGGAGAAGTTTTGGCCCAAATCGATCACAGCCGGCGGGCGTGCACCCGGCCGACGGGTTCGGCCGACGCCATTTTCTTCCGCGCCGATGACGGCTCGGTACGCTTGGACCTGGCCTCGGACCGCCCCCAGTGGATCTCGCCGATGCGTCCCGTATGCCAGGAAGGTGTAATCATTGCCAATGGCCTGCTGTACTGGTGGCCGTCGGTGTGCGACTGTCAGCTCACACTCTACGGCGTCACTTCTCTTGGACCGGCGGGAGACTTCGACTTTAGCCCGATGGCAACGCAGGAACAGCGTCTGGAAAAGAGCGCCGGCGATTTGACGAAAGTCGCGAGCTTCTCTGAATCACCTGCCGACTGGCCCATGTTTCGCGCTGACAGCAGCGGCAGTTCCACAACACAGGCCGCTGTCCCGGACAAGGCCAAACTGCTCTGGCGTTTTGAGCCGCAGGCGAAATGCTCTGCCGCTGTTCTACCTACGGCTCCGGTTGCTGCCGGCGGCCTTGTGTTTGCCGGCGGGCCGGACGGCATCGTTCGAGCATTGGATGCGGCCAGCGGTGATTTGCGTTGGAAGGCCTATACCGGCGGGGCGGTCCGGATTCCGCCGACGATCTGGAAGGGCCGTGCCCTGGTCGGCTCCGGAGACGGATACGTCTATGCCTTCGAGGCGCAGACGGGCCGGCTGCTGTGGCGGTTCCGCGCCGCTCCGGCGCAGCGCGTGATACCTGTTTACGGCCTACTCTCGTCAACTTGGCCGGCCGCCAGCGGCGTGCTGGTCGAAGATGGTATCGCCTACGCCGCCGCGGGTATGGCCAACTTCGACGGGACGTACGTCTATGCTCTCGATGCTGAAACGGGCCAAATCAAGTGGCAGAATAACACATCCGGCCATCTTGACCGGCAGGCCCGCACCGGCGTCAGCGTGCAGGGTCATATCCTGCTTCACAACGACAAGCTCTACATGGCCGGGGGGACCTCCATCTCACCGGCTGTCTATAACGTCGCCGACGGGAGGTGCCTTAACGATCCGGGACCTTTGGCAAAGTGCCGATCAGAAAGCCCTCGCGGCTGGGAACTCTCGCTGCTCGGCGATCAGGTTGTGGCTTGCGGTAAGCCTTACTACGCTCATCCGAAATACGACGTTTTCGATAATACCGCCTTCAATAAGGTTTTCCTCGCCTCGAGTGGCGGCCGTGACATTGTCTGGGTAAGCGGCCAGAACAACAAGCAGGTTCTGTGCTTCGATCAGATCGATAGAGAGCTGCTGAAGAAGAAGATGGCCGAGCCCGGTAATCGGTTCAATCTTGATTGGAAAAAGCTGGGGATTAAGGACAAACCGTTGTGGGGCCGCGAGTGCAAGGATAGCATGGCCATAGCTGTTTGTAACAACGCCGTCGTGGTTGCGGGCAAATCGGAGCTTGTCGCCTTAAATCTCAAAGATGGGAAGGCACTCTGGTCTCAAACGCTGCCGTCGGCCCCCGTTCCCTGGGGTTTGGCCGTTGACCGGGATGGACGCGCCGTAGTAACTCTCGAAGATGGGCAGGTCTTGTGCTTCGGCAAAAGCGGCTAAATCGGACTCGTCCGACAAGTCGGATACAAATAAGGGTACAAGAACACAGTCGAATGGCTCAGTCTGTTCCATCGCATGAAGCACTTATGGCCTGGTTTCAGGCCCGGCTTGACTCAGATGCCTTCGAGCAAATCGTTTCTTGCTATATGAGTCCCGCTCTGGCTGTGGCCCGGCAGATCCTTTTGGATCATGCTCTCGCGGAAGATGCCGTTCAGGAGTCCTTCCTTCGGGTGATCCGCAAGCGGGATCAGTACGTATGCAGCAGCCCCTTTTCGTGCTGGTTCTACGCTATTGTTCGAAACGTATGTGTAGATATGTTGCGTCAGCGGGCTCGGCAGAGACAGGCAATGGAGGAAATTGCCAGCGGGGGCCAGGCCGGGACAATTCAGTCCGGCAATTCCGCACAGGCATCGAGTGGCCTGACGGAACGGACTGACTTATCGGAAATCCCGAAATTATTGGACGGCCTGGCGCATGGCGAGCGAGACGTGCTGACGCTGCGAATTGTCCAGGGTTTGCAATTCCGCGATATTGCGGCTGCACTTGGCATTTCCGAAGAAGCGGCAAAAAAAAGGGCTCAACGCGCTTTGAGGCGGCTGCGTGCAAAAACCTGTGATTCGGAGAGTCTTGCAGGCAAATCTTGCCTGTCGGCAGACAGGTTGCCAGTTTCGCTTTGAATCCCCACGCGTCTTCTTGTCGAAGACAAAGGCGGGGGCGCTTCCGACAATTCTTTTTATAAATATGTCCCCAAATCGCTTCCCGAAGCGTAATAGGTACTGATCGGAGCCCAAAGTGTATGAACTGTGCAGAAGTCAGTCAGAAAATCGAACTATTTGTTCTCGGCGAAGTACCTAAACCGGAACAGGTCGCAATTAAGGCACATCTGGCAGTCTGCCCAGCCTGCAGGGCTGCGGAAGGCCAGTATCGCCTGCTGGTTACGCAGATCAAACAAGCTTCGCAACCGGATTCATTGAGACTCGATTTCGTGCGTGCGGTTCATTCGGCAGCTAAGGCGGAAATCCGGACGATAGCCCATCGCTCGCGGATACGCCGCATAGTCGGCATAACTGCCTCAGCAGCAGCATGTTTACTGTTCGCTTCAGTAATCTGGCACGCGTGGTTTTTGGAACCCGGTCCTCTTGGTCCATCGTCCGAGGAAGCGCGAGGAACGACGCACGGCGGACGCATATCCGCTCTTGGTGCACCGTCTATCTTGCAGGTCTGGCAGCATCGAGGCGCCCTTTCGGTGCCCGGGTCGATGGCCGATGGAGTTGTAGTTCGTGGGCAAAACATGTATCTTTTGCAGGAGTACGGCCAGCAGGCCCACGTCGCGGCACTCGATATAAAGACCGGCAGGCAAAATTGGCTATCGGATATTCAAGGCTGCGGTCACATTCTGGCGGACGATTCGCGTGTCTATTGTCTGGCGCCGAGCGGGGCCGGGAAATTGGACTTGGTTGCGCTCGATGCCGCCGATGGCAAGACTCTATGGAAATATCCACAGCAGTGCCCGGACCCGCTGCGCAGCCCGTGTCGCCCGACTCTGCTGCCCGCAGGCCGCATCTGCTGGACCACCAATACGACCGTTCACACGCTTAGTTGCACCAATGGGGAACTACTTTGGGCGTATTCGATTCCTGATGGCGGTTTGTTGTCCGCAGCGGCATTCGTGAACAACGACATCTATGTTGCGAACGCCGCCGCGCTCTATTGCTTGAATATTGCAACAGGTGATGAGTCCTGGAGATTGGCCCATAGCGACGTTAAGTCCGGTCTGGATCGACCGCTGTTGGCTGCGACCGACGCAGAGATCTACGCCTCGTTGGGCCGCGGCGTTGGTGTCAGCCGGCTGCTCTGTATGGACCTGGCAGCGCACAAAATACTATGGTCCAGAGACGTAGCTCATGTGACTCACCTGTATGCTATCGGCGATATGCTCTATCTGCGCGATCAAAACGTCCAGGCGCTGGATGGAACGACGGGACAGTTGCTTTGGACCTGCCCGGCCACAGGTTGTAACCCGGTGACGTATGCAGAGGGGCTGGCCTATTTTGTCGATTCACGTGACCATGGACGCCTGGTCGCTTTGAACAGGTACACCGGTTGTAAGGTGTGGGAGCTGGCCGGGATGAAGTCCTGCAACGCGTTCGTCAAGATCGACGGCACGGGCTACGTTAAAACTCATGACGGTATCGTCCACGCGATTGTCTTCAAGGGATAGCCAGATCTCCAAGACAGACTTTGTAAGTGACTGAATGAGGAAAGAATGAGACTGCAAGAACGCTGTCACTTGAAACCTGCCCGGTCCGGCAAAGCGATTGCCGGAGCAGGCGGGGCCGGGTTTACCTTAATCGAGCTGTTAGTGGTAATCTCCATTATCGCTTTGCTGATGGGCATACTCATGCCGGTGATGGGCAGAGTCCGTGAGACGGCACGTTCCACAATTTGCATGAGCAACGTCAGGCGGATTTCGATGGCAGGACATATATATGCTCTTGAAGGGGATGGCGGGCTTCCACCCTATCGGATGAGGAAAGCCAAGCCGACCGACCCTGACGGCTACGTCAACGAATACGGGCGGAAGAATCCGAGGTGGCATTGGTTCTTTGACCACGGCATAGGGCCGGTAATCGATCCAGCGCATTACCTTGAGAGTATCAAGAGCAAAGGTTACTTCGATGACAGCGATACGCTGATTATGACCAATGATTATTTCCTATGCCCTTCATTCCGCCACCCGGATTTTGACAAGCGGGACATCCGAAACGGCTCGTACGGATACAACTATCAATATCTCGGCAATTCGAGAGTGACCCCGGACGGAGGACACTTCCAGAATTTTCCGGTCTATGTAGCAAAACTCCAGCGGCCGAGTGAGACTGTCATCATAGCCGACAGCCGCGGCGCTCGCGGCCAGACCGGGCCGCCGGATATCCCACACGGGCTTCATTCCTACACGCTGGACCCGCCCAGGATAGCTCGTAGTAAAGCAGCTACGGAATTTGGCTTCACAGATATAGGGCCGGTTATCGAGCAACAGCATTCCCCCGCTGAGGCCAGGCATAGCGGGAAGGCAAACGCATCTTTTGTGGATGGGCACGCCGAACACTTGTCGCTGAAGGACCTTGGGTATGTGTTCGACGCCGGCGGCAGTGTTATAGCCGACCATCCGGAGGGAAACAACCGTTTGTGGACGGGGACAGGGCGAAAGGAGCCGTAGGCGGCTTAACGGCTCACCTCTCTCGAACCCGGTGAATGACTGTCCGATGGTCAAGAAAATGAGGGTAACGAATATGAACAGAATGATTTTTCTCTCAGTGCTCATCTCGGCCCATACTTTTTTACTCACCGGCTGCAGCAAGGATAAAGGGCCGACCCAGAAGAAAGAATTGGCAATCCTTTGCGGAAGCTCTTTTGCCCCACCCACAGAGAAGATGTGCTCGGAGTTTACCGCCCAGACCAGTATCACGACGGTAACCACCTCAGGCGGCAGTGAGGACTTGCTGCCTCTGGTGAAGGTCGGTCAGCAGGGTGACATTTTCATCACCCACGACCCGTACCTTGGTTATGTCCGCGATGTCAACGCCCTGGCTGACCATGTCCAGGTGGGCTTTGTGGCTCCAGTACTGGTTGTTCAGAAGGGCAATCCACAGAGCATCAAGAGCATCGAGGACTTGGCCCGGCCCGGCCTGAAGGTCGCTCTGACCGACCCGCAGTATTCCACCTGTGGGGAGATGGTCTTTACCCTCCTGGAGAAGAAAGGGATCAAAGCTGCCGTGATGAAGAACGTCGAGAACCGTCTGACCAAGGGACATAGCAACATCGGCACCTTTCTCAAGACCCAGGCTATCGATGCGGGAATTATGTGGAACGGCGTGGCTCATACGTTCGGCGACAGCCTGGACATTGTCAAGACGCCATACGAATACGATGAGGAAACCCGCGTATATATTATGGGCCTGAGCTACAGCAAAAAGCCGGAATTGCTCAAGCAATTCATGGCGTTTGCCCGGAATCGGGGTCCGGCGATTTTCGCCGAGTACGGTTATGTGAAATAAGAGGGCGCAAGAGCAACGTGAAGCAGCTCGTATGGTCCACACTCGTTGTCATCGCCGTTCTGCTGTCAGGCTGCAAGGGCGAAAAACCCGAGAAGTCCGACGCCGGGGCCAAGGAATTGCTTCTCTATTGCGGCGCCGGCATTCGCCCGCCCGTACAGCAAATAGCCGAGACCTTCGAACGGGAACACGGCGTGAAAATCGTCACGGACTATGCCGGCAGCGAAGTGCTTCTTTCGAAAATAAAGCTGACCCGGCAGGGCGACCTCTACATGCCGGGCGACGAATACTACGTCGATCAGGCTGCTGCGGAGGGCATGATTCTCTCGCAAAAGTCCGTCTGCTACTTTGTGCCGACCATTCTCGTGCAAAAAGGCAATCCGAAAAATATTGGCCGATTGCAGGACCTGCTCCAACCGGGCTTGAAGCTCGGGCTCGGCGATGCCAGGACCTGTGCCATCGGCAGAACGACAAAGGAGGTTTTCGCCAAGAATAATATCGCCCGGGAGGACGTCGAGAAGAATCTGGCCTTTCAGTCGCTGACGGTCAACGAGCTGGGGATGCAAATTCAGGCTGGCTCGCTCGATGCCGTCATTGTCTGGGATGCAATTGCCCGATACTACGACGAACACGGAACCGAGGTTCCTATTCCCGCTGACCAAAATGTGATCTCAACTGTGGACGTCGGTGTGCTCACCTTCACCAAGAACCGCTCGCTGGCTGAAGAATTTGTGGAATTCGCCGTTTCCAATCGGGGGCAAGACATTTTCGCGCAACACGGATACCGCACGGAGCCGCCGGGATAGAATGGGGTTTCCAGATAACCAGGCCTTGCGGCCCGATTTCGGGTGTTGTCCGTGAGTATTTCCCTTGTGAACAGTCCTATGAATCTTATAATGTCTGCGTCAGAAAACGCCAAAATCACGGGGGCCTTATGGGAGTCCTTACATGATAGGTCAGTTGTACAATTACTGGTGGGCTTTCATCCTATTGGGTGTCCTTGCAGGTATAGTCAGCGGCACTCTTGGATTGGGCAGCGGGGTCGTAGTTATACCTGCGCTGGTCCTTCTGTTTAGTTTCGAGCAGAAGTCCGCACAGGGAACAGCCCTGGCCGTCATGGTTCCAATGGCACTGGTCGGTGCGCTGCGATACTGGAAAAATCCCGCAATTGAGATGAACGCGGTGATTATTCTGTTGATTACATTAGGCGCTTTGGCCGGTGTCTTAGGCGGGACCGAACTGGCCGCACGGCTGCCGAGCGGTACCCTGCGGAAGGTGTTTGCAATTTTTCTGGCGATAGTAGCCATAAGGATGTTTACTGCCTCACCAAAACCACAACGACAGGGTGCCGGTGAGGATTTAACAAGTCAGAGCAATGTGAGCTTAGTTGACCCTGGAGGTGTAAAGAATGAAGCAGAAAAGCAGTAGTCGGGTCGTTCGTGTTTTTAGTGCGAGGGCGTGTGCGGCGCCGCTGGAAAAGGCCGCCGAGCTATTTGAGCGGCAAAGCGGTATCCACGTGGAGATCAGTGTGTGCAGCCGGCATTGCGCTGCACCGGTCGCCGAAGAGGCTACCGGAGAAACCGGCGGCGACGATTTTCTGCTGGAGATCGCCGACGCGGGCATCCATGACCTTGCGATAGGCGGGGCCGAGTATTTGCTTGATGACGGAGAGATAAGAGGGATTGTGCAAAAGCGTCAGCGGCGTACGATTGCCTATCGTACCTCGGCCATTATCGTGCCCGCGGGCAATCCCAGGAATATACGTTGTGTGGGGGATATGGCCAAGCCGGGCGTGCGTGTGGCGGTGTCAGTCATAGACTGCCTCAAGGGATTGTGGGAGGATATCAGCGGCAGGCTGGGCCTCTTGGACAAAATCAGAAGAAACATCTCCTACTACGCCAACGGATGCGTTGCTATCGTTGAAGCTGTTGCAACCAAACAGGTCGATGCGGCATTCGGCTGGACGGCTTTTCGACATCTCGAACCGGAAAGAATAGAAGTCATCGAGATGCCCGAAGAGCAGCAAGTGCTTCGAGGAACAGGTGTTGGGCTGTTGTCTTTCGCCAGGCAGCCCGAGGCTGCTAAAGAGTTTATG
Organism: uncultured Pirellulales bacterium; assembly: GCA_964462945.1. Classification (GTDB taxonomy): domain Bacteria; phylum Planctomycetota; class Phycisphaerae; order Sedimentisphaerales; family Anaerobacaceae. The sequence goes on along the minus strand of CAYWZW010000023.1, from coordinate 41,970 downwards.
GATTTCCTCGTATCGCCGGAATCGCGCGCGTTCTACAAGGACTATGGGTGGGTCATTTCTGACGTCTAAGACCTGGAATTTCTGCCTCGGAGAGCAACGCTATGATTTTTCTGGAGAACTTCTACGGCCTCTTGCTCTTAGCACATTTACTTGTGACTTTCGTGCTCGTGGGGGCCATGACGCATAGCCTGCTCATTGTCGTCGGCTACCTCCGCGGTAAATTCGGTCGGCAAAAACTGGAATGGCTCTACGTTCGAGTCTCCCTGTGGGCGTATGCGATCGTGTATATCATCGGCGCGTTGATTTATCCCGCCTACAGGATTCACATCCGCCATCGCTATTTTGACCCGGAGCTGCCGTGGGCCACCGGCCTGTTCGAGGTCAAAGAACACTGGGGGGCGGTCGGACTGGCGATGTTCGTCGTTTACTACTTTTTGCGCAAGAGTTTTCAGCCGGCGGAGGAAAAGGACAAGCTTTTCCTGTACGTGCCGCTTTGTCTGCTGCTGAACGTAATTGTGTGGTACAAAGTTGTTGTCGGTTGTTACTTGACGCTCCTGAAGGGGTCGTGGTCGTGAGCAAATCAGATTCGGCTTATATTCTCGGCGCCGCTTTCACGGCGTTGACGAACCTGTTCTACTGCTGCACTCTATGGTTTCCCATCAAGCTGCCGCGCTATTATCCGCTGGAGCATACGTGGAAATGGGTCAATGAAAAGGGCGTCCCTTCGCAGGGCTGGTACGGGATGCAGGTTTTTGCCTTCCTGACAGCGGGTGCTGTCACGTTGATGGCATACTTTGTGCTCAAACGTGTCGTTTCCTCGCAGGCAAGTTTCAAACCGGCACAGATCAGGACGTGCGGCGTTATTACGACCCTCATCGTGGTAGTCTGCATGGGATATATGCTGTATTACGAGTTCAACCGGTGGGGCATCTTTAGATCGATGGGTCTATAATGAAGGCAGCCATAGACACCCCTGTAAGAGGCTGGCGCGACCGCGTCTTCTCCGCTGCGGCATTTTTCTTCGTATCCGTCTTTGTCGTATTCGTTTTGGTGTTGATCGTGACGGATGTCTTCTACGTCGATAGGAAAGCCGTCGCGACAGTGCTGTCCTCCAAGTTCATCCTACACGCTTTGTGGATGAGCACCTGGACGAGCCTTGTGAGCACACTGATCGCCCTGCTCTTTGCGGTGCCTATGGGATATGCTCTGAGCCGGTTCCGGTTTCCCGGCCGGATACTGGCCGATGCTTTAGTGGATTTGCCCATCGTCTTTCCTCCTCTGGTCGCCGGCCTGACGCTGCTGGTGTTCTTCTCGCAAACGGCCGTGGGCCGCTGGATCCAGGAAGACCTGGGGCTCGAATTCGTTTTTCAGCCCAAGGGCATTGTGCTGTGCCAGTTTGTGGCCGCGGCCAGCTTTGCCATCCGCTCGGCCAAGACCGCCTTTGACGATGTGGACCGGCGCTGCGAAAACGTTGCCCTGACGTTGGGGTGCACCCAATGGGGTAGTTTTCGCCGGGTGTCGCTTCCCCTGGCCCGCAACGGTATTATCGCCGGCGGCATTTTGACCTGGGCCCGTGCGTTTGGACTTTTCGGACCGTTGATGATCTTCGTCGGCTCGTTCCGCGGCCGGACCGAAGTATTAAGCACCACCATCTTTCTCGAACAGTCGGTCGGGAACCTTGAAGTCGCCCTGGCCATCGCGCTGCTGCTCATCTTCGTGGCGTTGATCGCGGTAACGGGCATCCGCCTTGCCGGCGGTTCGACCCTGGTGAAATTATGATTCGCACCGAGGAAATCTCCTATCGCATCGGAACATTCCAATTTCAGGGCTTGAGCCTGGACATAGCCAAGGGAGAGTATTTTGTCTTGTTAGGTCCGCCGGGCTCGGGTAAGACCATCTTTCTGGAGTGTCTTTGTGGCCTCAAAAAGATCGAGTCGGGTCGAATATACATCGATGAACGGGAGGTCACCCGCCTCGAGCCTCGCACTCGCGGTATCGGGTACGTGCCTCAGGACTACGCCCTTTTTCCGCATCTTTCCGTCGAACAAAACATCGCTTTTGGCTTGCGCGCCCACGGTCATACAGAAGCGAAGGTCACCCAGACCGCAGACTTGCTTGGTATCCGGCACCTGCTGTCACGCAGAATTGACGGGCTTAGTGGTGGGGAAAAGCAGCGCGTGGCCCTGGCGCGGGCCCTGGTTTTGAAGCCGAAGATTCTGCTTCTGGATGAGCCCGTCTGTGCCTTGGACGAGGTGACCCGGCAGGAAGTCTGTGGGCAACTGCTGGAAATTCAGCGTCAGCTCGGCCTAACGACCGTCCACGTGAGCCATAATCTGGAAGAAGCATTTTCGGTGGCGGACCGAGCTGCGATATTGCATCAGGGTGTCCTGCAACAGGTCGGCTCTCTGGATAAGCTGCTGCGTAAGCCGAACAGCGAGTTTGTCGCGAGTTTTATGCGGTGCGAGAACATTCTTGATGCAGAGGTCACAGGACAGGGCATCCGCAGCTCGGACACGCGGGTAAGGATCGGCGATACCGAATTGCAGATACCAGGCAAGCACAGCGGCAAATTGTTGTTTATGATTCGGCCTGAAGCTGTCCTGGTTCGCCCACGTTCTGGGGACGACGGCAAAGGCGAAAACGCACTCTGCGTCCGGCTCGTTCGCTCGCGCGACTGCGGGGGGTATGTCCGAGTCGAGCTTGCCGGTCCCGTCAATCTCGTGGCTCATATAACTCATGCCGCGTTCGCCCAACTGCAGGGGGTACATCAGTCTCACGTGACTGCCCAGCTAAGCTGTGAAAACATACATATCCTTCCATTCCCATGAATGGGAACGCGAGATGCAGCTTTTCTCGCGCCTGAGAAAATCTGACCTTAGAATCTCCGCTCCACAAGACAATTCTGCCATTAAGATAATAACATAAGTGATTGTATTACAAATCGTTACGCCTATTATCCAACGCGACGTTTGGCATAGTATCTTCATTATGGTACATCATTTGCTGCACTCTTTGGATATGTGATGTTCTATCCCTGCGCGTCCGATGGTGGAGGGATAAGGCAAAGAAACCTGTGGAATTCTTGTTTTTGGAGGTTGGAAATATGGCAAGACGTCAGTTTAGCAGCAACTGGGTGCTACGGACCGCAGTGGTTCTCTTGGCCGTGGGGGCGTTGGCGCTGGTTGCGTGGGGAGGAGTGCAGATATTGGCTGTCGAGGTCCCTTACGAGGCGGACTGGGCTTCCTCGGCGCACGCCGATGCAACGGCTGAAGCGTTCATCCATTGGGACACCGACGACCCGCCGCAAGTCCCCACCAGTTGTGCCAAATGTCACAGCACTCCCGGCTACCGCGACTTTTTGGGCGTTGACGGCACCGCGGCAGGCAAGGTGGACAATGCCGCCCCTGTCGGTGCGACGATCGAGTGTATTGCCTGTCACAACGAGGCTACCGCCGTTATGGACAGTGTGGTTTTCCCTTCGGGTGTCGAGGTTACGGGCCTGGGTGACGAATCTCGCTGTATGCAGTGCCATCAGGGTCGTGAATCGACCGTTTCGGTTGAAGCAAGGATTACTGCGGCGAACGTTCCGAATGACGACACAGTCAGCCCGGCGCTGAGCTTCAGGAATATTCATTACTACGCTGCCGCGGCCACCAGATGGGGCGGCGTGGTCAAGGGCGGGTACCAGTATGCGGGCAAATCGTACGATGTCAAGTTCGCCCACGTTGAGGGCATCGACACCTGTATCTCCTGCCACAACCCGCACACGCTGAAAGTCAAAGTTGAGATGTGCGGCACTTGTCATGACGGTGTGGTCGGCCCGGAAAACCTGCGAGGTATTCGCTATCTGGGCTCCACGTCGGATTACGACGGGGACGGCGATGTGGCCGAAGGTATCAACGACGAGATGGCGGGCCTGCGGGAGATTCTATACGCAGCCATCCGGGCTTACGCCGCCGCGGGCGGAACTCCCATCGTGTATGATCCGCACACGCATCCCTACTTCTTCATCGACGCAAACAACAACGGGCAGTTCGACGAGGGGGAGGCTGGGTACAACGCCTTCACGGCGCGCCTGGTCAGGTCCACCTATAACTACCAGGTCTCCATCAAGGATCCCGGCGCGTTCGCTCACAACGCCAAGTACATCATTCAACTGTTGTACGATTCCATCGAGGACATGGATCCCGGCCTGGTCGCGGGGCTTCATCGGGAAGACGCGGGCCACTTCGCCGGGTCGCAGGAGCCGTTCCGGCATTGGGATGAGGACGGGGAAGTCTCCGGAAGCTGCAGCAAGTGCCATTCCGCCACGGGCCTGCCTTTCTTCCTGAAGGAAGGGGTCAGCGCCTCACAGCCGCTTTCAAATGGACTTTTATGTTCCACTTGTCACGATGCTATACCGCAGTTCACGCGGCGCCAAGCCGGACTGGTGGTGTTCCCCAGCGGTGCTGAGCTTGACATCGGCGATGACAGCAACCTGTGCATCAACTGCCACCAGGGGCGCCAGTCCACGATCAGTATGGACGCCGCGATTGCCGGGCTTCCTCTGGACACCGTAGCGCCAAGCCTGAGATTCCTCAACGTCCACTACTATGCCACCGGGGCCACGCTCTTTGGTACGGAGGCCAAGGGCGCCTACGAATATGCAGGCAAGACGTACAAGGGTCGCTTTGGGCACGTCGAACGCTTCGACACCTGCATCGAGTGCCACGACACTCACAAGCTTGAGGTCCAGACGCCGCTCTGCGGCGGCTGCCACGGCGGGGCACAAGATCCTCACGACATCCGCAGGGGCGGCACGGACTACGACGGCGACGGCGACACGAAGGAAGGACTCGCCAAGGAAATCGAGACCGTTCGAGCGGCTCTCTATGCGGCGATTCAGAGTTATGCCGTGAACGTGGGCGGGGTGGCTATTGTGTATGACGCACACACGAACCCATACTTCTTTGCAGACACCAACGGCAACGGCCAGGTGGATGCGGGCGAGGGCAGGTACAGCACGTTTACGCCTCGCTTGCTCCAGGCGGCCTACAATTACCAATACTCTGTGAAGGACCCCGGCGGGTTTGCCCACAATGGCAAATACATCCTACAGGTGCTGTACGACAGCCTGGCGGACCTGGGGGCAAACGTCACAGGTCTGGTTCGACCGTAAGAAGCAGTCCTGTATAGACAACCAATAAGGGCCGGCGGTCTTAGACACTACCGGCCCTTTTTATATGCGCCTGAAACCTTCACACCGCAAATCCCCCGAACCCCGCCCAATTCGAAATTCGCGAGAGTCTCCGGCGAGGCCGCTGCGGCTATTAATACTCCTGCGGCGAGTGCTGCTTGTTGTGACACTGCAAGAAGCACCGGCCGTGCAACGTGCCCATGTCTTCAAACTCCAAACGTCCCGTTGCCGGGTCGCTTCGCACGATGGCTGTATCGAAGTTTATCAGATGGCTGTTGTTCGTTTGGGTTCCCTGGGCGGAGCTAATGCCGTGAGCATCGTGACACGCCGAGCACGGAATTTGTTCCTTCAGATGTTTCTCGTGTTGTGTGAAACTCTCATCGTTCAAAATGCTGTTTCGGCTGTGACACCTGTAGCACAGCTCGTACGAATAGCTGCTCTCCTGGGTAAAATCGGATGTTTCATAGCGATCGGCGAGAAGGTAGCGGTAGGTGGAGCCGTGGGGGCCTTTGGTGCCCGAGGGGCTGTCCGAATTATGGCAATCGATGCAGTATATCATCGTGGCAACGGTCATCGGCGATTTCAGACTGGGAACGTTCCGATTGAGGCCCGGCGAGACAACGGGGTGAAACGAGGCGGCGGAGGGGTCGAACTCCAGCCGGGTGTTCGTTTGCGTGATCTGCCGGGTAATCGTGGACTGGATCCGGCTCGGATTGTCGGCGTGACATTTGAAGCACACCTCGTATTCGTGCTGGACCTGCTGTATGACGCCCCCGGAGACCGTGACGCCGGAAACCCCCCGCATCATCCCGGGCACAACCGGGGGCTGGGCCGGTGCATCCTGAACCGTATGGGGGTTGTGACAATCCACACATTCAACGTGTCTGGCTGCGGCCAGCGGAGATTCCTTCAGGTCGTGGATGCCGTCATATCGAGCCACATCGTGCCGGCTGAGCTTGAGCAGGTCCGATCTTAAATTGGAGCTTGCCACGGAGCCATCATGGCAGTTCAGACAGTTGTCCTCCGACCTGGCGAAATGAAGCAGCCGTTCGTGTCCGCCGGCGGAATGGGGCCGGTGGCAGCTCAGGCAGCCGTTCTCCGTCATTGTGGCGTGCTCGCTGCTCTGCAGATACGGGTCACTGGCGACCGCGGATAAGGCTGTTGAGCTCTGGTGCGTTGAAAGTCTCCACCCGGACAAATCGTGGCACGCTACACACATGGCCGACCGTCGGTTGGACATCACCAGGAAGTTGCCGTACAGGTTCTCGTGAGGGTTGTGACACGTGGTACATTGCAGCTCGCCCGACCTGTCCAGCTTGAGCTGTTCGGGCAGCGCCGAGGGTGAGCGTATCTGGACGTCCTCCGCCGACAGCGCCGCGGAATAGACGAAGCTGATCGGGTGGTCGTCCGAGAGATCGGTTCCGAGGTTTGCCTCGCCCGGCGAGATGTACGTGCCGCCTTTGGAGCCGCCGCTCACGGTTTCGGTCAGGGCCACGGTGCCGTCGTGACAGCTCAGGCACAGCTTGCTCGAACCTGTCGGCTGGCCCACCCGGGCCTCCAGGGACGAGCTTTGGTAGATCGTGTAAACCGCCGTGGAGAGCTTGTGGCTCCACAGTGGAGTCCCGGTGAGTGCTCCGTGTGGGGTGTGGCAGAAGCCGCAGGTATTTCCTCCGGTCACGGCCGACAAGTCGTGCGGCGTGCCTTCGGTCAACGCCATAGCGGTCGAGCCCGACATCGCGGCGGCCGCCAGTAACGTTACCAGGTCAGTCCATTTGTTTCTCATGTTTCGATTTACTCCAGAAGCTCGAATATCTGGATTCGTTTGTTGAATGAATCGGCGACATAGATTCTGTTACGTTCATCTATAAAGATTCCGGCCGGCAGCCAGAACTGGCCGGCCTGCGTCCCTTCCTGCCCAAAAGCCATAAGGATGTGGCCTTGCGGGTCGAAGATCTGCACGTTTTCAAATTGACGGTCCGTCACGTAGATGTTGCCGGAAGCGTCTGTGGCAACGCCGCACGGATGAGCGAAGTTGCCCGGCCGGTCTCCCTGCCGGCCGAACGTCGTGAGGAACTGCCGATCCCTCGTGAATACCTGAATTCTGTAGTTCAATGTATCACTGACGTACAAGTTGCCGCGCCCGTCGATCCACACATGAGTCGGAAAGTTAAACATCCCCGGCGATAGACCTCTGGATCCGATTTGCTGGATAAACTTCCCGCCTTTGGTGAATACGTCTATCGCATGGCGCGCCGCGTCCGTGACGTACACCGTTTCGTCATCCCGCCGGTAGGCAATGCCGGAGGGTCTCGTAAACCGCTCGCTTCCAAAGGAGAAGATGAACTGGCCGTTCTTGTCAAAGACACAGACTTTCCGCAGAGCGCTATCGACCACGTAGATCCAATTGTCCGCGATTGTCAGGCCGACCGGCTTCGATAATCTTTCCTGGTCGGCCATGTCTGCGAACTGTTTGTACCTGCGTGTGCCCAGGTCAAACACGTGAACGACCGCCCCTGCGGCGTCCGCGACAAACAATCTGCCGTCCCGGTCAACGGCGACGGCGTAGGGGGCCAGCAGAACGCCGACCTTCTTCTTGCCGAACAGCAGCTCACCCAATCCCTCCGCCCACGAGACTTTCTTTTTCAAGTCCTCTTCCGTCGATATCGCCCCGAGGTACCTGATGCGCGGCGTCTCCGGGGGCTCGGGCCAGGCCAGCGGCGCGCTGGGCCGAAAGGATAACTCCGCGCGCTGACTATCACATCCGCCGCAAAATAACAGCAGCATGAGCCCAGCGACGCACAAGGGCCCAGAGATATGATATTTCCCGGACGTTCTGTCTTTCACTACCATTTTCTCTTTCCCCGGTTCGATCAGAAGAATCGCTTCAACCGAAAATACAAGAAACTGCCGTCAATCTGGTCATTTCTGCGATTGAGCGTGTTGAATTCGACACCCGTGACGACACTCAACTGGCGAAGGTTATACTGCAATTCCGAGGTAAATTGAAATCCTCTGGTTGTGCCGAATCTCGTATCATCCTCATCCCGATAGTCGGCACGAGCGGAAACGCCGTATGTGTCCGTCAATCTGCTGAATATCTCGGCACCGGTCTTGAAGAGCACAACGTCCCGTTCATCCGGCTGGCCGAATTCCAGCCAGTGATTCAACGCCCGCACGCTGGCGCTTGTATCGCGGTTTATGGGCCAGCCATATCGGCCCTGCACTTTTTTGCCCGTTGACGGAACCTGGGTCGAATCCTCCTGGCTGTACTCGGCCTGCAAAAAGAGTCCTTTGTTGCTGTAGTCGGCGCCGACCGTATTGACCGTGTACTCGTCCGGCGTAATCTCCGTGACGGTTGAGCTGACATCCTCGTCTTGCCGTCGATGGGCGTAGTAAACGGAGAAGCCGTTCTCGAAGCGTTCTCTGACGGTGAGGTTCTGACGAAGTGTATCTTCCTGCCTTTCGGGTTCGATAAAGAAGTTGTAATCCACGAAGAATTCCTGCCCCTCCGTGAAGTTCGGCGGAATGGCCCCGCCCACGGTGATGATGTTCAACCATACCCGTCCGTTGTTTTCGGTGATTGTGTAGTCCTCACCCTCCTGGAACAGCAGCCCGGCGCCGTCTTTAACTCGGATTGTCGATGTGTCAATATTCACTCTGTCAAGCTCGACGGGAACCAGCTCCGTGGCCGTATGCGACTCGTTGATGACGACTCCTGTGCCGGCGCCTCCGGATTGCTCGCTCTGGGTCAGACCGGCTATATAGGTGCTGAGCAATATGCCCCAGGGATTGTTCTTTCGATAATTCAGAGCCATCGTTCCGCCATGTTGGGTAAGGTCTCCCTGGGTATCGAGGTCGGTCTCTGATGTAAAAACGTTCGCCGTCGTCACGAGGCTTTCGTATAACTTGTGCTCGAAGCCGGCTTCGCCCCGCGTTTCCTTGTTCCTGACCGTCTCCCGTTTGTAGTCTGCGAACCGAAGCTTGTAATTGGTGAGGAAGCTGCTGAGGTGCTGAAGTTTCAGACGCTCTTCCACCTGGAGGTTCTCGAAGTCAAAAGAGCCGGACTGATCGACAAAGTTGAGAAACGAATCAAGCCGATGCTGCTGGTCACTGCCAAAAATCAAATCGTGCAGCATCGTGTATCGATCGGTATCGGTCTCGATGGAAGCGCCGGGGCTGCGTTGTGAAACCTCCGTCCTGTCAAAATCGAAACTGATATGGGAGAAGTCGCCGAAATCGTGGGTGGCCGAGTATCTGAACCGCTCGTCGTCTCTGGCGAAGAAATCCGTGGCCAGCGAGGTCAGCTCATCCTGGTCGCTCTGGCTGGTTGTGTATTGGAACGTCATGGGCCAGTCCTCGGACCGCAGGGACAAAGTCGCTCCTCTGTTTTCCCTTTCAGTTCTCAAAGCCCCCAAGAACTGCCGCGAGATCAGCTCCTCCGACTTGGTCGCGTAAAAGGTTGTCGGATATGATTTTCCTCTCAACAACTGAGCGAATATGCTGTAATCGTTCAGCGACTCACTATGCCTGTCGGACTCCTCGTCCAGGTCGATGCTTTGCTGGGCAAGCCCCATGCCGAGCATGGCGTTGTAGAACAGAAAATCCGGATGATATATATCGCCCTCCGTCTTGAGTCGCAGTCGCTCCACAAACACGGTCGTTTCGCTTTTGCGATTGTTCCCGCTCGTGCCTTGTTCGTCCGTTCGCCTCTCAGCGACCAGTTCCACCTCGCCCTGAATTCTATCATGCCTCAGGAGAGGACGCTGCTTGCCGCTGACGTTCACGTCACACCCTGCAAGAAAAACCATGCTTATGCCTATACAGCACAACGGTAGGGCGGGTGGCAGCCTCAATCGCAGCTTGGGGATGGCTTTTCGCACGTCGGCCATGCCCAAAGGCTCCGCCTTTGAGCCTGCCACCCATCGACCAACACAAGGTCTTGTCCTACTGTACAGTCGGTTCAGCAATGCGCCAAGCCCCTTCAGTTTAATGGCTTTGTCTTTCGCCTGAGTCAATAATCCGGCTACGGTTTCGACTCCGGCGGAGTCTTGTCCCCGGCCAGGGTTTTGTCTATGTCCGAGATATAACCGCGTATCGTCTCTTCCATTGGCCCTGGAATCAGGCTGCTCTTGAGAACTTCAGCAAAACCTTCTCTGGCTCTTGTGAGCTGACCATCGCGGTAAAAGGCCATGCTGCGGTAGTAGAGGTCGGCCACTTCTTGCTTGTGATTACTGGCCGAATCGTCGCTTTTCTTCGCCCCCGGCTCGGTTGAAGGCTTAGCCTGTTCGCCTTTTTCAGGTTGTTGCGTGCGCTTGGTTGAGGCGTCGTCCATGAGCTTGAGCACGCTCAAGATTTTCCGGCGCTCCTCATCGGTGAGCGCGCCGCTGTCTTTGAGTGCTTCAAGGTGTGATCTGGCCTTCTGTAGATCGCCTTGCTCAATGAGTCTGCTGACCTCCCAGAAAACTTCAAACAAACTCCGCCTTTCAATCGCAGCTCTGTCCGTTTTCTCTGACGGCCTGGATATCGCTTTGGCATCCGGCTCCTTCACGAGACGATTATCGTTTTGCCCTGCTGCGCCGGTTGTCTTGCCGTCGGCGGGCTCGGTCTTCGTTAGAGAAGAATCTCCTTTGAGCAGTGCTTTTGTTGAGCCTGAATGTGCATAATGGCAATCCGTACATGCCGATGTTTGTTGCGCCAGATGGGCGGGTATTAGCTCGACCATGCTAACGTCGTGACAGCGAAAGCAGAGCTTGGGTTGCGGCTCTTTGAGCAGGTGCTCGATCTTGCTCTTATGTGGATTGTGACAAAACAGGCATTGGCCGACCGCCACGGGCCCGTGAACAAACGATGCTGACGCGGTATAGTCGCTGTGACAGTTGTAGCAAAGCTTCGGCACCGGTGCGACTAAATACGTTTGGGCGGAGAATCCGCCCGGTCTCTGCTTGCGGTGGCAGTTTGCACAGTCTTTTTGCGGCTCATGCACGTACCAGGCGGTTTTTTGGCCCCCCGGCTCAACGTCCTGAGAATCCGAATCGAGCAGTCCTTCTTCAAGACCCTGCCGGCTCAAGGGAGGAACGCCGTCGAAGAAAAACGCCAGAGCTCGATGACGCTCGACCTCATCGCAGCTCAGAACCAGTCCCCCTATGCAGACGAGCATCACAACGCCGACCGGTGCAGGCCCTGCTCGAAACAACGCCACGTTGTGTTTTTTCGAACCACCCATAACTATCGAATCCGGCAGCCGCAAGAAACTCTCACGGCGGCCGGTCTTGAAACTCCGCAGTTACTGTTCATCGGCGGCTTTGGCTGCCGGCCAGACTGTTCTCGATATCCACCAGGTGGCTCTCTATGGTCTTGGCCATAGCCGGTGGAATCGCGCCGCTCTTCAGAACTCTGATCAGGCCTTCCCGAGCTTTCGCGAGCTGCCCCCCACGGTAATACGCCATGCTGCGGTAATAAAGCTCAGCCGTTTCTTTTTCCCGCTCATCCTTGGCCACGGTACCGTCGATGTCGGCGATATAAGCCTTTATTGTTTTTGCCATGTCGCCGGGAATGAGGCCGCTGTTGAGGACCTGGACAAAGCCTTCCCGTGCTTTTTCAAGCTGACCGGCCCGGTAGAGCGCCATGCTTGTGTTGTAGAGTTCAGCGATTTTCTTCGTCTGCTCAATCGCATCATTGTCGGACCTCTGCGGCTTTGTGCTCGCGGAGGCCGGGGGGGGGCTGACTTGCGATTTCGGTTTACTCTCGGAGCTGGTAGCGGGAGCCGGCCTGCCCCCTTGCGCTATCGCTTCTCCATGGACAGGAAAGCTGCCAAAGCCGTAAACGCTGATCTTATTCGAACCGTATTGGTTTGAGACCAGGACCAGAAATTCTATGCTGGCTCCGTCAACAGCGTACCGTTGAAACAATTCCACGTTGTCGTAGTCCAGAACAACCTTCGCCGGCAAATTCATCATGCCGGGCTCGCTGCCGGGCAGGCCGAAAAACAACAGAAGCTGTGCCTGCTGATTGTATATTTTGGCGACCTCCGTTGCGGCATCCACAACCCATATCCTCCCCTCCCGGTCAATGGCGATGCCTTTCGGCCTGACAAACTCATCTATATTGTCGCCCAGCCTCCCAATGGTTCGACTGAATATTCCGGACGGGTCAAACTGCGTGATCCGTGCTGCGGATTTATCGGTGACATATATGTTGCCCTGTTGATCAAGAGCCAAATCACTGATCAGGGAAAACTCGCCGGGGGGCAGCTCAGTCAGAGGCGTGACTTGTCCCTCTAGCAACCTTCTCTTGCCTACGCGAGTTATCTCCCTGCCGGTTGCCTTGTCCAGGACGACGACCTGGTTGCTGCCGAAGTCGGTCACATAACATAACGATCCGCGGACAACCACGTCGATTGGGTTAATCTTCGACTGCTGTCCTAACATGGCGCTCAAGTTATCATCCCTGTCAAAGACAAACACCAGGCCGGCCGTCGGGTCAGCGACATATTTCGAGCCGTCGTCATCGATGTAGATATTCACCGGATTCATCAAACGCCGGTCTTTTGTCAGATAGCCAAGTGTGTGGTCTCGAAGGTCAAGCACCTCGACCATTCTCCTGCCCACGTCACACACGTACAGCTTGCCCTCGAAAATCGCCATTCCATAGGGCGTTGTGATGCCCTCTGTTGTTTCTGGATCGCCGAGCACAAACCTCTCAAGGGGACTGGTCGCCGCCGCCCCCAGATCCTCGGGTCGGGAGATAGACTTGAGAAACTGCAAACGCGGCACCTCAGGAGGGGGTGGAAAGAACACCGGCTTTGACGCCGGCTCGTTGAATTCGGCGGGCCGGCACCCTGCGAAAAGGCACGCAGTCCCGATCACACTAACAAGTGCTAAGCCGTTGAGTAACACGGATTTGTGCATTCTCATGCCTATTATTTCGGCAAATTCAGCAGTGCCGGATAAATAAAGTGCAGGCCTTTAGCGCATTAACGCATTTATACTCTGGGCGTGTGGTGTATTTGACTGGCTGCATGTCTTACCGCCGTTGGGTTCCCGGCTGCCGCGCAGCCTACAACCCTTCATGCTTCCACGACCCCCATACCGACCGATGCATCAGGGGTCTTCTAAGATTCGTATTGGGTGTGGACAGTCAGGTTTTGAATTCGTGTCTGGATGCAGATGTCTGACACCCTTGTAGCGCGGCGACCTATTTGATGTGGCACATACGGCATAGCTCGGGGCCAAATTGACTGCCGTAATCGTAGCCGCGTAACAGGTTGTCGCCCACGCCGGACGAATGAACATCATGGCAACTGGCACACTGCACTTTGCTCTCCCGGTCCAGAAGGTCTCCGGAGATAGTCCCTCCGAGTGTGCTCGCTTGCGAAGGATCCTTCAACGCACCGTCCAGGGCAGCTAACGCCGAATCGTATACAAACGAGATAGGGTGCGAGTTCACCAGCTCACCGGCCCCGAAACTGTGGTCCGGGTTCATCCATGCGAAGTTGGGGTTGGAACCATCGTGGCAGCCCAGGCATAGCTTGGAACTGCCGCTGGGCTGGCCGTCAATAGTACCCTGGAAGGTGTTGCTGGAGTACATCGTAAACGTCGTTTTGGTCTCAAGACCGTTCCACAACGGTACGCCCGGCAGGGACTCCGCATTATGGGGTGTGTGACACCCGCCACAGCCGAAGAGATCTGAATGTGCTATTCCCATCACGGCCGTCTGTGTCAAAAGTCCGACCAGAGCAACCAACAAGCCAACTCTCATAAGAATTAATTTCATAACCACTTCTCCGTAGTCACCCCCGAGTCCACTATTTTCCACTGCCGGCTGCGGATGAAACACATATCATCCGTGTGTGTCGCGTTTACTCGTTCACGACAAGGAAGTATATCCGAATAGAACTGCCTCCAGACTCATCACACTTCCAGGAACTATTATAAGCAACTTTCGCGCCCAAGTCAAGACGTCGGACGGGCGTAAAACAACAATTTGCCAAATTTTTTGCTGGTCATCGCATCTTTGCACGAAGCGTCTTTCCTCAGTGCCTTAACAGGCCTGCGGACAATCCTTCACTTCTCATTTTTGAGAACGAAGGGAAGGCTCTTGCTGTTGCTCAGGAGCCTTGGCCTCCTGCGACTCATTGAAAACCAGCATTAGGGCCTTGTGGTACGATTCCAGCGCTTTGTCTGCCAGCCCTTTGGCCCGATAGACTTTTCCCAGCTCAAAGAGAGCCCGGATGGACTTGGGATCAAGCGTTGTCGCCTCAAGCAGAAGTTTCTCTGCCGATTCGAGATCACCCATCTGACGTTTCGCCCAGCCGGATATCAGTAGCAGCCTTGATTTCTCGGGACGGCTTTCGGCTCTGAGCTTCTCTACCAGCTCCAAAGCGGCTTTGCTGCGGCCGGCTCTACAGAAAAGCTCGCCTAACTCCAGGGCCGGCTCAATGGAGTTGGGATCGAGCTGGGCGGCTTTCTCTATCTCGGCGGCGGCGGATTCGAGCCGACCTTTCTGTTCGAGGATCTTCGCCATCTGAAGATGCCTCTGAAGACGGGCTTCAACCGTGTCATTCGTCACGGCCTTGACGTGCTGCGCATCCTCCGGAGCGGTCTGTTGAGCAATGCCCAGGGCTTGATTCACGTAAGCACGTGCCACGGGAACAAAGTCGTAGCCGTATCCCGCCTTTATCCAAAGGATTCTGTCGTCTTTTCCGACGATCAAAACCGTGGGCGCCGCGATTACGCCCAGCGTGCCCCACAACTGATACTCGCCGTCAAGCAATATGGGAAAACCGAGTTTTGAGCCGGGCTTGAGCGACTTCAGGATGTCTTTTTCCGCCGGGCCGCTAATCACGCCTGCGAAATCGAGCCGTTCGGCTTGCTCCGGAAAGCTCTCTACAACCGCTTCAACGTCCGCTACGGCGCGTTCCAATCGACTTTGAACCGTCGGCAGAAGGGCGAGGATCAAGACTCTGTCACGGCCGTGCTTATAGGTGAATGTGGTTCCGTTCGGGTCCGGCAGGGAAAACTCCGGCATCGTGTCCCCGACTTTCACCTTTCGCAGATCTGCTCGGGCCGGACTCGTCGGAAGGAGCACCTGCACCAAAACGGTAAGAGAGAAAATTGCCAGAAGATTTCCAGTTCGTGCCGGCCACATCATAAATCTGCCTTTCTGCAGCTTAGAGCTTGCTTATCAATGGTGGGTGGAGCTTGCCCCACCATGATCGACTCGGTGGGCCGCTCGTCTCGGCGAAGGCCCGAGCCGCAGCAGGAAGGCCCACCCTGCGAGTCTATGGTTTCTCATACACGACCGGGGACTGGCGATCGTAGGCATACGGCAAATGGCAGCCCGGACTGCAACGCCCGCCGGCCTCGGTCTTTTCAAACTTTATCGGGAGGTTCCAGACTCCATACGGGACACTTTCGCGAATATGCTTGGGCAGGTTGCTTGCGTGTGTTGCGTGACATGAGCGGCACGTCCGGCCTCTCTGAGGCTTGTTCACGTGCACGTAGTGCAGATTCAAGGTGCCGTTTCTAAAGTCGGTCAGGTCCGACGTCTCTCGTGTCAGCACCACGCTCTCAGGGTGGCAGCTAAAACAGAGTGCGTAATTTTCCTTGCTGAAAGGGGCATAGAACTGCGGCGGATATTCCTTTGCCAGCAGACGAAAATACTCGCTGCCGTGGGTGACGTGACAGCCGCTGCAATCGCTTTCGGCGACGGGGCCGTGCAGAAATTTCTTATCTTTGATCTCGTCGGTAAAGGCCGGCAGAACTTCGTCTTTGCTGATGGCCACGGGTTTGTCATGGCACGTCATGCAGAGACTGGCCGCATCCTTCTTCAGCAGGAATTTGACGGTTGAAGCGTGGGGCGTATGACAGTTCATACAGCCGTCGATGTCCCCCACGACGCTGTGCCGGGTCCTGGAGTTTTCCGCGATTTCCTGTATGTCCTTATGGCACGCGTAGCACAGGAGGGGCGCGCGGCTCTTGACCAGCTTCAAGTCACTGCCTCCGTGCGGGTCGTGACAGCCGATGCAGTCGTTCTTCGCAGGCTCGTGGATGAACTCATATTTCTTCAATTCACTTTGCGTGACGACGTGGCAGGAAAAGCAAAGCTCGGCGTGGTCGCTCACCAGCAAGTCCGGATAGTCGGAGCTGTGAGACTGGTGGCACACCGTACATTCGCCAACCGCGGTCGGCCCATGGAGAAACGCGAGCCCTTCCGTGACTTTGTGACAGTTGTCGCAAAGAGCGGCGACCGTTTTCTCCGGAAGAAGGAACTTGTTGTCACTGCTGTGAGGATCGTGACATTGCACGCACTCGCCTGTCTTCACGGGTTCATGAACGTTCTTCTTGGTTGCCTGTTCCAGATGGCAGTATTCGCAAAGATCTTTGCCTGTCCGGACAAACTCAAAGGTGTGCTCCTGCGGGTTCAAGGATTTGT
Organism: uncultured Pirellulales bacterium; assembly: GCA_964462945.1. GTDB lineage: Bacteria > Planctomycetota > Phycisphaerae > Sedimentisphaerales > Anaerobacaceae. The sequence continues at coordinate 25,361 of CAYWZW010000023.1, read as the reverse complement.
GGCATGCTTTGCAGTCACCCAGACCCACCGGCCCGTGGATGTAAGCTTTCTTGCCGTAGTCCGCATGACATTCCTCCGTAACACACGTTGTCTGCGGCGTCGTCGGTTTCTCCACCGCAAAGCCATTGGCCATTAGCACACATATCAACACCATTGCCGACCGATAGACTCTTTCTAACATTATTACACCCTCTGAAGCTCATTAAAGTTCATAACAAGCCCACATCAACAGGCTATCTCGTGCTACAAACTGCGTAGCATACCAACTCAGTTAACTGCCCCGACGGGCGCCGGCGCGCGTCTGTACAGCAGCACCAACGTTCCGGACTTTGTTTTGTGGTGGAAGGGCTTGTTCAGCTCCAAGACGGCTTGGCGCGACGTCCCGTCTTCCTCAATCGTCGCGACAAGAGCGGGACTCAGCAATCTCTCAGAATTGTTTTTCCACTCAGTCTTAATAATCGCCCCGTCCATAACCGTTTCAATGCTGAAGCCGTATTCCTTGTCTGCAAAGGGATAAGGACGCCCGAGTACGGCTTTTTCCGCGAGTTTTTCGCCCTTGTTAGACAAAAGTACCCACACCTTGGTTCCGCTTGCCACCGCAAGAACGTAACTGCCCTGATCGCCGCGGAGGTCAACATCGGCAAATCGCATACGCAGGGGAAGTTTCGTTTCCTCGTGTGGCGACGACGGAAATTTCGCCCAAAGCCATTGCTCGGAAACCCTCCGCCCGTCATCGATGGCTATCCTGACGGCAGGATTAACGGGCTTGTCTGACTGGCTGACGACTTTCCTAGTCTGAGTGTCAATCGAGTAGTGCGGCACATATTCCATGACAGTCAGCCTGTACTTGGACCCCGGCAAGGTTATTGTCTCGGCGGTCCTGGCCGCACATTCAAACGGCCGATTGCCGTCCTCCGGCCAGACGGACAGAATGCCAACGGCTTTAGGGTGGGTCAGTCCCCGCACCAGTACCTCCGCGGCGTCGGGATTGTGGAGTCTTCTTATCGCCACCCCTCCAACGCTGGAAGATATCGATTGCCTGGCCGGATCATCAGGACTCAGCCAGACATCTTGCTCCGGGTTTTTCCCTCTGATTGCCAGTTTTACTGCAATGCCGTCGCCGGGGTGTTTGACTGCGGCAGTCTCCCACTTCAGATCCGGGACGTATTCTTCGAGCTTCACCTTGACGGGTGTTCCCTTAACCGGCAGAACGGTATCGAATTTCCGGGGCTTATTTTCGTCGGGCACGGTCAGTGGGAAACGCAGCCCCTCTCCTTCCAGGCCCATCTTAACGACAAGCTCCCACGGACCTCCGAGAAAAGAATGGTGTGGCCCGCTCTGTGCGGCCCGGGCCGCGTCCACCCAAACCATGTCTGTCAATGCCGCTGCGGCGGCAAGAACCACGAGAGCAGTACCGGCGATTTTTGTATGTGGCTTGGCTTTCATCTCCTGGACCAATCCTATTTTGCTCCACTGACTATTTCTTCCGCCCGAAGAAGCATAGCTTCAGTATATTTGAAATTATGAACGCCCCAACTGCCGTCCGATGCAATAGACTCAAGAATCAACTTCGCTTGCTCCACCTTGTCGCCGAGTCTCTTCGCTGCTTCCTCATTTGTTTGCACCCGCATTTGCGCCTCGAGATTATCAACCTTGAGACGGACCTGCTCATATTTCGCCTTTATTTGTCCCTGCCAGAACGGTACGTATTGTTGTCCTGTCCCTTTCTCGTGACACGTGTCACAGGCCCGGGGCACCGCTTTGGCGACGGTCCCGAAGCTATCCAATGCCCCGGACTTTTTTTGCACCCGCTCGATGTGGCACCCGGTGCATTCCACGTGCGTCAGAAACATCGGGCTCAAAACGCGATCCGTTGTTTGGCTCTGCATCGGGTGCTGGGTCGTGTAGATCGTGCGCTGCACCTGATGAGTATCGCTGTGACAATTCCGGCAATCCATCATGACCGAAAGAGACGCCACCGCCGTTTGCCCGTGCAGCACCTGTCCGTGACATGCAAAGCACTCCACCTTCTCACGGGCCGTGTGGGCTTCGTGCAGCTCCGCGCCGTCTGCATGTTGCTGCTTGCCGAAACTATGGCAGTTCAAGCATACTCTGTCGTCCACCGCACTTGTCTTCTGTATCTCATTTTTGTGGCAGGACTCTTCACAGCTTGCTTTATACGAAACGAACTCGGCGTGGTTGATCGTCACCAGCCCGCGATTGATGGCCTTATTCGGCACCTCGTGGCAGTCCTGGCAGCTCGTCCGAACCGCTCTGGTATCCGCCCGGACATTCCTGAGAAAGTGGCACGCGAAACAGGCCTCGTTGTTGACGCTGAAATGTTCGTCCCCTTCGAAGTGACTGTGGCACGTGCCGCACGAGATTCTTATTCCGTCAACCACTTTTGAAACATGATTTTCATGAGTGAATTTGATGCCGTTGTAGTCGATCTTCTTTGGAGCGATTTCCGCTGCACTGTGACATTCCGACCTCAGACAGGAAGCATCCGTCACGGTAGCGCTCGGCTTGGTGCCGACCCTGCCGACCATGCAATCGACCGCCTGGGCAAGCCCGTTTATCTTGCCTTTTACATAGCCGGAAAAGCCCGGCTGCAAATGGCAGGCGAGACAGTTGACGCTGGAATGCCCCGAACTCTTCCAGTTCTCATAATAGGGCTCCATAATGTGACAGGAATTGCAAAAGCCCGGCTGCCCGGTGACAACGATCGCTCCAGCGGCAAAGACAGACGCGAGGACAGCCAGCAAGAGAATCTTTGCGGGCCACCTCATTTGTCTCAGAGCGTTTATCCCCGATGTAAATATCATCCTTTTATTACTCACAGTTCTGCTTCTGGCCTTAATAACGAATTCAGTTTACGTACTTCGGTCGAGACTTCAGCCGCCTATGAAGGCCGGCCTTTTGGCAGCTTGAGCGTGAATCGAGTACCACGACCTTCCTTACTTTCGACCTGTATTTCGCCGCCATGCCTTTCCATAATAAGCCGGACGATCGACAGCCCGAGACCGGTGCCGTCCCGTTCGACTTTCCTGGCATTGGTCGCCCTGTAGAATTCATCAAATATCCTGCTCTGCTCGTCCTGGGGTATGCCAATCCCCGTGTCGGCAATCTCTACGAGCGCACAGTCTCCCCCATTGCTCGCGCTCATCTCGATGGTTCCCTTTTCAGGCGTGTACTTGATGGCGTTCAACAGCAGATTGGTAACCATTTCTTCGATGGACAGCCGGTCGCCAAAGATGTCATCCATCGGCGATTCGATGGTGCAATCCAGGGTTATGGTTTTTTCTTGCGCCCTGGCTTCCACCGTGCTGACGGCATTCCGCAGAGCATCGCTCAACGGGAAAATGTCCATTTCCGACCGGTCGCTCAGTCGCATCTGTGTTAGCCGTAACAGCGCTTTGACAAAGTTGGTGAGCTTGACGGATCGGGCGTGGGCACGCTTGATAAGGTCAGCTTCCTGCGCCCCGAGCGGCCCGGTCAGTCTATCGACAACCGCGCCAAGGCAGCCCTGTATCGTTGCAAGATGCCCCTTGATATCATGCGTCACGCGCAGAACATACTCGTCCTTTACGCGGTCTTTCTCTTGGAGCATCATATTGGCCTGCCTGTAGGCATGCTCGGTGTGCTTGAGCCTTATGGCAATGTAATTGGCCATGTACACGGCCAAATAAACCGCCGTTGTAAAAACGAAGAACGTGCCGAGCACATAGAGCTTATCCTGGCGCAAGCAATGCGGCACAAATCCCGTAAGGCAATAGTGCGGTAGGAGCTGCTTGTATTCAAGCAAGACAAGAAGACCGAAAAGGCAGACGGCAAAAGTAGCCTGCAGATAACTCTCCCGCATCGAAAGCAGAATGCTTGCGATAATCATGTGAAAGATGAAGTAGAAAACCAGGGGATTTTCAATGCCGCCGGAGAAGTGCAGCAGCACCGTCAGAAGAAACAAATCGGTGCATATCTGCAGGTTGATTATTCTCTTGACTGATTTGCATGAGACCTGCGGATCAATTCTTGTGAAGCGATTCAACAATACCCACACGATGATATTGTACGCGGTAACGATTTTGTTGACCGCTTTGCACGGCACCTGCTGATCGGCTCGCATCAGACGATTTAACAATACCAGCACCGTAGTATTGTACACCACAAGCAAAGCTGCAATAACGTAGAGGGCGACTTCATTCAGGTCTATGGCCAAAATGTGACGTGAAACATAAGTGCCGACGACAACATAGACAATGGCTATCCACCGGAGTTTAGCCAGCCAGTAAGCGCCTTTGAGCAGTCTGATATTTTCCGGTACCGGCTCCATGTTAGGCTTTCTCGGACAGGAGTCTCTTGACTTCGTCCAGCAAAACCTCCCGCTCCACGGGTTTGTCCAGGAATCCATTCACGGGCAACCCCGGGTCCCCGGCGGTCGATTTGAAACCGATACCGGTTCTCTCCTCGACCCCGGTCAGCATGAGAATCGGGATATTTTTATACCGCGGGTCCTTTTTCAACTCCCTGGACATTTCAAAACCGTCCGACCACGTGGACATCATAACGTCCATAATGACCAAATCCGGCTTGCCCGCCTGAATTTCGTTCATAGCTTCTGCTCTGTCGCACGCGGTGACCACGGCATAGTGATCACCCTCCAAAACGACCTTCGTGAGCGCGACGAAATCAGGGTCGTCGTCCACAACCAGAATCCTTCCGTTTTCCATAATTTACCTTACCGAATGTCATGCATCTCGTTGAGCAGTGCGATCCGCGCGGTTGCTGAGATTGCCAGTAATGAGCTGGTCGATCTCCCCAGGTCTCGTTAAATTCAATCTTTCGCGAAAAACCAGCTCCAGACCCGTTCTTTGGCCGACGATAGGTCAGGGCATCTATCTCTGTCACACGGAATCACCATCGCATGTATTTCAAGGCCTGATATGCCCCAGGCCGTTATTCACCGTTGAAAGCGATGCTGCTGTCGAAAGACACATCGCGTTTTGTTCGATTTGTCCCAGACCTTCTCAATCAGACAGCTTATGTCAGGTCGTTACAGCGTTGTCCATGACCCTTCAAACCGTATTCTAAAACATAGATACACTCAAGTTATTCTATCCGAATAAACTGCCGTGTTCAACGCTACAGTTGATCCCCAAGCCTCATTCATCGGCCTGAATCGCCGCTTTTTCTCAATCTTGAGATTCTTCCGAAGTCAGTAAAACTCCGGTGGCGCACAGCGGGTTAGAGCGAAAAGACACCCCTGCGACAGTGCCGGTGCGATGTCTCGGGCGGCCTCTGCACAATTGTCAAGACTGTTTGGAAACCTTGAAACGGGCATCTAACTTAAACAGTCGCCTGACCGGCAGATTAAGGACCTCGGATTTTTCAAGAGACAAACAAGTGCGGATTTGCTCAAGAATCTCCTTTATCCTTTTGTCGTCAACCGCGATTATCGTAAACCAGATGTTGAAAGCATCATCGCGAAGGTAGCTGTGGGTAACTTCATGAAACTGACCTATGACGTCAGCAGCGTGGTCCACAAGCTCGGGATCAACCCTCACGGCGGCCAATGTGCTGCGAAAACCGAATTTGCTGCTATCGACACTGGCCCCAATCCGGCGAATCACTCCCTCATCGAGCATCCGCTCGATCCTGGTCCAGAGTTCCTCCGTGGTGATCTGCAATCGGTCGGCCACAATGTCGTATGGCCTTTCCCGCAGAGGAAAATCGTCTTGAAGCTCCTGGAGTATTCGGCGATCGATATTATCCATAAAGCTCTTTCCGCCGTGTAACGAATTCCGTGACCTGCGCGGCTTACCCGAGCAATCCGATGTTTCCACTTGACGTTTATGTGCCAAGCAACTATAGAAGAAGAATATAGTGTGAAGATACTGAAAAGTAAAGCTGAGGCTTGCCGGGAGCTGCTTTTTCGACATTCACACACGGTGTGTATTGTGATTTTCTCACTTGTGAGAACGGAAAAAATCTTTAAATTTTCTCCGGGAGAGCCGTCAATTTGGGACAACAATGTCAAAGGGAAGAGTCTATCTTGTAGGCGCAGGGCCCGGCGACGTCGAGCTGATTACATTGAAGGGCTATGGACTGATCTGTCAGGCTGACGTCATTCTCCATGATCACCTCATTCCGACCGAGTTACTGCGACTGGCCAAAGCGGAGGCCGAAGTAATAACGGTTGGCAAATTCGCCAGCCGGCATACGATGTCGCAGGACCGGATCAACGCGCTCTTGGTCGAGAAAGCCGCAGAACACAGAATCGTTGTTCGCCTGAAAGGGGGTGACCCGTTTCTGTTTGGCCGGGGCGGCGAGGAGGCCGAGGCTTGTGCTGAAGCGGGTGTGGAGTTTGAGGTGGTGCCGGGTGTCACCAGCGCGTTGGCGGCCCCATCGTACGCCGGAATCCCGCCGACGCATCGCGATTTCACGCCCAGCGTCGCCATCGTAACGGGACACCGCAAAGAGGAAAAGGACATCGAAATTCCAGACGCAGGCACCATCGTTTTTCTCATGGGCGTCAGCAATATTCGGAACATTGTCAACTCTTTGCTTAAAGCAGGCTGGTCCCCCCGGACGAAGATCGCCGCGATTGAGAGGGGCACTTTCTACAACCAAAGAGTGGTGACCGGAATTCTGGAGAGCTTTGTTCAGACCGTCCAGGAAGCCGACTTATGCACTCCTGCCGTTTTCATTGTCGGCAAGGTGGTGGCACTTCACGAGAAGCTCAACTGGTTCGGCAGGAAACCGAGGGTCCTTGTCCTCGGCACGCATCCGGAGAAATACACGCACCTCGGCACGATCGTGCATCGACCGATCGTCAAATGCGTGCCTCTGGAAGATTACTCAAAGCTTGACGAAATACTCAAGGAGATTGAAAAATTTGACTGGCTCATATTTACGAGCGCCCATGGCGCGAGGTTTTTCTTCGAACGATTGCGACTGAATGGTTCCGACGCCAGAGCGCTTCACTCGGTGAAAGTCGCCGTCATTGGCACGACGACGGCCCGGCAGTTAACCGCCTTTGGCATCTTGGCGGACCTGGTTGCGGATACGCAGTCCAGTGCGGGCCTGCTCGAAAAATTTGGCACGCTCGAGATGAAAGACAAGAACGTGCTTCTGCCGCAAGCGACGGCCGCCTCTGGCGAATTGTCCGAGGGTCTCGTCGCGCTCGGTGCATCGGTCGAAGAAATCCCCGTCTATATGACCGTGGAGATGGAGCCGGCCGATGTGGACTTCCAGTATATCGACAAAATCCTCTTTACAAGCGGTTCAACGGTGAGAGCATTCGTAAAGAAATTCGGCCCGGTCCCGTCACATATAAAGGTCCATTGTCTTGGCGTGCCAACGCAACAAGAAGCGAGAAAACATGGCATTGATGCTGCGATTCTGCCCCAGCAGGAAAACTGAAGAAACAAGGGAAATCAGATGACCGTATTTCAGAAAAGCAAGAAGCTGTTTCAGGACGCGACAAAGGTAATACCCGGCGGAGTCAACAGTCCGGTTCGCGCCTTCAAGGCCGTCGGCTCTGAGCCGATATTCATCAAGAAGGCCAAAGGTGCACACTTATATGATGTGGACGGCAATAAGTACATTGATTACTGTCTTTCCTGGGGCCCGATGATTCTCGGTCACGCGCACCGTGAGGTGCTTGACCGGGTCAGGAAAGTCATGGTCAATGGGACCAGCTTCGGCATACCGACGGAGCTTGAAACACACCTGGCTCGGATGATTGTCCAGGCAATTGGCTCGGTCGAGAAGATTCGCCTGGTCAGCTCCGGCACCGAGGCGGTTATGACCGCGATTCGTCTGGCGCGCGGCTGCACGGGGCGGGACAAAATCATAAAGTTCATCGGCTGTTACCATGGCCACGTCGATCACATGCTCGTGCAGGCAGGCTCCGGCGCGACGACCCTCGGGGCCCCCAGCAGCCCGGGCGTTCCTAAAGACTTCACGAAACATACCCTGCTTGTGCCCTACAACGATTGCGAGAAGCTCGAAAGAGCGTTCGGCAAATATCCAGACCAGATAGCCGCGGTCATCGTTGAGCCGATAGCGGGAAATATGGGAGTCGTGCCCCCGGCCAGAGGATTCTTGAAGACCATCAGAAGATTATGCACGAAAAATGGGAGTATATTGATCTTTGACGAAGTCATCACCGGCTTCAGAATCAAGTACGGAAGCGTCCAGGACCTCGTCGGCGTGAAAGCAGACCTGACGTGTCTCGGCAAGATCATCGGCGGCGGATTCCCGATCGGGGCATGTGGGGGAAAAGCCAGGCTGATGGATAAACTGGCCCCTTCCGGTCGGATCTACCAGGCGGGCACCCTTTCAGGAAACCCTGTCTGCGTCGCCGCCGGCATCGCCACCTTAAAGCTACTCAAATCAGAGGGAGTATATGCCGCTCTCGATCGCGCCGCTGAAAACCTCTGCGGCGGTATCCGCAAGGCATTGTGCGAGCGGGACATCAAGCATACGATTAACCGTGTTGGCTCGATGTTCACGGTATTTTTCAATCCGGGCCCGGTGACCGACTACGCATCAGCCGTTAAGTCGGACACTGACATGTACGCGAGATTTCATAAGGTAATGCTCAGAGAGGGCGTTTACCTGCCGCCCTCTCAATTTGAGGCCTGCTTTGTCTCCACCGAACACAAGCCCAAAGACATCGAGAGAACGATCGTTGCCGCTCGGAAAGCCACATTCTAACACCTGCCATTCGGCAGGGTGCAGTGAGGGTTCTCACAATGCGTCCAGAGAGGTGTTTGGATGCTTTACAAGGCCGCTATTTCCGATTCCGCGGGCTCTGTTCCCTGTTTGTCCTTTGGGCCGATGAGCGATTCGGACAAGCTCAGGAAGCGGTGCTCGGGATGGCTCCAGGCGGCCGTGGCCACCGATGTCCGGCTAAGCAGCTCCTTGATTTGTCGTGTGGCGTCCGCCCAGACGGAGAAGATATGACAATTCTCCGGTGTCCCGCCGCATTCGCAATGTCTCAAGAAGCAGTCGTCGAACAATGGGCCCCCTTCAACAGCTTCAAACAGCTCGAGCAGGCTGATCTGCTCCGGCGGTCTGGCAAAAACATATCCCCTTCTCCTGCCTCTGACAGCGCTGACGAAACGCGCTTTGACAAGCTGCTGGAATATTTTGGCAAGATAGTCGGACGGGATCCCCTCTGCCTTGGCGATGGTGGCGGTTGTGACCGGCAGTTGCGTGCTGTGCCTGACCATGTACATCAATGCATGTAACGCATAAGCGGCAGACCTTGTGATCTTCATCTCTCTGACTCCAGAATCTTTACCCGAACCTGTTGATCAGAGGCCATTGGCGCACTGGCGATAATCTAAGCCACGGCTGGTCCCTTCTTTTCGCGATGGGGTCTCTGAGAATCAATTTCCAGCTCATCGATTTTTCGATACAAGCTCGACAATCCGACGTTCAACGCCTTGGCTGCTTCAACCTTGTTCCAGTCGTGCTTGTTCAAAACCCGGAAAATGTGCTCTTTTTCGTACGCTCTGACGGCCGCCTGAAGGTTCTCGTTTTCTTCGCTGAGCGACACGACATGGCAGCCTAATAAGCCGATATCAGACATCTTGATGACATCATCCTCGGAGAATATGACCGCCCGCTCGATCACGTTCTGCATTTCTCTTATGTTGCCTTTCCAATCATAGCTCATGAGCAGCCGCATCACGTCGTCACTTACTCCAACGCAGTGCTTGCCCATCTCGGCGTTATATTTCTTTATGAAGTGTTCCACCAAGAGCGGAATGTCCTCTTTCCTCTCATGCAGCGGAGGAAGATGGATACCCACAACATTCATCCTGTAATACAGATCTTCTCGAAACCGGCCTGCTTTGATCTCTTTTGCAAGGTCCTTATTCGTGGCCGCAATCAGACGTAAATCAATGTCAATGGGTTCCGTAGAGCCTACCGGTATGATCTGCCTGTGCTCCACGGCGCGAAGAAGCTTCACCTGGCAGCTCAGCGGCATATAACCGATTTCATCCAAAAACAAGGTCCCATTGCGAGCGCATTCGAAGAGGCCTTCTTTGTCTTGAAAGGCGGATGTGAAACTGCCCCTCTTATGCCCGAACAATTCGCTCTCGAGCAGGCTCTCGGGTATCGCACTGCAGTTGACCGCAACGAAACGGCTCCCGTTCAGAGAGCCCAGCGAATGGATAGCGCGGGCGACTAATTCCTTGCCGGTGCCGCTCTTGCCGGTGATCAGCACGTTGCTCTTCGTCGGGGCCACCTTGCGAATCATCTGAAAAACGTTCTGCATCGCGGGAGACCGGCCCACAATCTGTGCGATATCGAATCGGCCGCTCAGCTCCTGTTTGAGCTGTTTGTTTTCCTCCTGCAGCTCCAGGTACCGCATGTTTTGCCGGATTTTCGTCACGATATCATCCATCACGACCGGCTTCATTACGTAGTCGCATGCGCCGAGCTTCACCGCCTCAACAGCCATCTCGACGGTGCCGTAAGCAGTTATCATGATTACGCGTGTCTCAGGTCTTATTCGCATGATCTCCCGCAAAACCTTGATGCCGTCCGCTCCCGGCATTCGGATGTCCAGTATGGCCACGGCAAAGCGCTGCTTCGTAACGGCATCGATGGCCTCCGTTCCGCTGCCTACCTCTGTCACCGACATGCCTTCTTCCTCAAGAACCTTGGCGAAGGTTTTCCGGAAGGTGACTTCATCGTCCGCCAATAGTATTTTCCTGTTCATTGCTCGTTAGCACCTTTTTTCAATAAGTATCTTTCTTCCCAACAACCAACACATATTGCCGCCGGTCTTCCGCGGCATCGTTCAGACGGCCTTGGCCCTGTGGAGGAAACCGCTCTCGGCGTCATCCCCGGCGATTAAATCCTTCTTGGGTCTTGTAGGAATTCGGATGATGACGGTTGTTCCTTTGCCCAGCTCCGACTCCAGCGCGATCGTGCCATCGACCTCCGTGACGAGATTCTGGCTGATAAACAGCCCCAGCCCCGTTCCTTTGCCGATCTCCTTGGTCGTAAAGAAAGACTCGAAGGCCCGTTTGCAGACTTCGGGGCTCATCCCAATGCCCGTGTCACTGGTTCGGATCTCGATCATGCCGTCCTGTAGCTCCCTTGTTATCTCAAGAACATGCTCCTGTTCGTTCTGCCGGGCGTTCATCGCGTCCAAAGCGTTGATGAAGATGTTGAGAAACACCTGCTCGAAGTGCTGCGGGTTGAGCCACACCGTCGGCAACTCGGGATTGGCCATGTTCTTGATAGTGACCGACCGCGCGCGTCTGTCAAAATTGATGAGTGACAGGGTGTTGTCTATCAGCTCGTTGACGTCCGTCCAGCGATACTCGCTCGTCGCCGGCCGCGACAAGCTCAGCATTCGTTTGAGAATATTCGAAATTCGGCTGACGTGATATTGGATCACCAATAAGTGCTCCTTGTGTTCGTGCACTGTAAGCTTTCTGACCAGATACTGTGCGACCGAAGAAATGCTGGCCAGCGGATTGCCGATCTCATGGGCGATGCCCGTTGCCATCTGACCGATCGCCACCATCTTCTCCCGCTGGGCCATTTCCAGCCGCGACATCTTCAGGATTTCGTTGATACCCGTCAACTCTTCAGTGCGATCCCGCAAATCAGTCTCCAGCCTTTTGTGCTCGGTCAAATCCTGACCGACAATGACATATCCCAGCTTCTTCCCGTCAATGCCGACGACCGGGCAGCCCCTTGCTTCCACGTATCTCGTTTGCGGGCCGGAGGTCTCAAATGTGATGGACGTTTCCCCCGCTGCGGTTTTGTCATTCGACAGAACAAGAGTCTTCAGCGCCTCTGCCAGGGGACGGGGGAAATCGTCAAGTGCATGCCCCGGCCGGCTGACGTCGTTCGACTCTTTCCAAAGCTGCGCCGCGGGATTGCAGATCGCCACGTTACCCTCATTAGTGACGAATACGAGCCCCTCAGACATCGCGTTGATAATAGCGCTGAGCACATCATGGTTTCGTGCCGCCTCGAGCTCCTTGGCGGTCATTCGCGTGATGATCATCCTGGTTAGATACTGTGCGAGCATCACGGTGCAGGAAAACGCGGCAAATATTCCAAGCTCGTACACGGGATTTCGCCACAGACCTCCGGCGGCGGAAAGCCGAAGGGGATGATAGCCTAACAAAGTGCCTCCCTGCAGTTCATTGACCTCTAAGAGACCAGAAAGCAGTATCGCCGTCAGACCGACGCAAAATGACAGATTCCGCGGCAATATGATCGCGGCAATAATGACATGGAATATATAGAAAAGGAAGAACGGATTAACGACACCGCCGGAAAAATGCAGGACCGCCGTGAGGATGAATAAGTCCAGCTCCACCTGTATCATCCCTAGCACCAGATCTCTTGGACCGGCCTCTTGCGGCCTCTTTGTAGCCGCCAGGAAATACGAGACGTTAGAGATCAGCAGGGCCGCAGCACAGCCGTAGATGGGCACCGGGTTCGCCAGGACGGGAAAAACGTGGCTGCCTAACAGAGCCGCTGCTATCATCCCGCCGACGGCTATCCACCTCAGCCGTATCAGCCAAAGGATCTGCTCCACGAGGACTTCGCGAGTACATTGAGTTGGCTTGTCCGTGAAATCGGTCGCCATAACTGACTTTACAACCATAGCCGTTTCTCACCCTTTCCTTCCGGCACCACGCTGACGCTCTTTCAGATTTCCGAGCCCAGCGTCCTGCACGTAGCGCTTTCCCAGACAGAGGACATTTTACCCTTTTTGCGACAGGAAAGCAAGGTAAATTTCCCATCTGCGAGAAAAAGTCTGTATTTCACTGTCGTTTTTAGTCCTGTACTTTCCAAAATATAAGAATGTTCACATACCTCAGAAAGCCTCTCCCCCGTTTCGGCGTCAGCCGCATCCCATCCATCCGAGGAACAAGCCCATGCAGCAACTACTTGGGCATCTGGAAGATCTCTCCGGTGCGTTTCAGTTGGGCCTGTTTTCCCTCATCCAGGCCTATTTCAGCATCCGTTAAGTAACACGCGGGGTCCGGAGCCCATGGGTCGCCAAAATGCAGGTCGGCACGGACCCTCAAACTCCCGCCGCAAGCGTCGAAAAACTGACAGAGTCTGCATCTTCCCTTGATATGACTGCGGCGATCCTTCAAACCGCGAAGCAGTGGTTCACCGGTGTCCATCCAAGTCTGGCTGAAGGGTCGCTTCCGGACGTCGCCGAGGTCGTAGTGCCACCAGAACTGGTCGGGATGCACCTTCCCATGGAAATCAATGCAGCCAATGCCGACCCCGCTGCTGTACATTCCCCCTCCGTTCCAGGTCAGCAGTTTCCAGACCTCATTTGCATGTTTGGAATCCTCCTGCCGCAGTTTCAAGTACACATATACGCCATCGACGTGGTTATCGACCGTCAGGATGTCTGTCGTTCTGCCGGCTTGTTTGAAGAGCTTGGTCTTGGCCAATATTGTCTCAACGGCGTCTCTGCTTTGAGCGTGTGTCAGGTCCTCGTCAGCCATAGCTCCGCCTCTGCCGCTCGGGACAAAATGGTAAAAGCAGGCTCGCTCGATATGCTTTGCCTCGAAGAAGTCAAACAGACCCTCGAGGTCCTGGACATTCTTCTTGGTCAAGGTCAGGCGAAGCCCGATTCGCACGCCGGCATCCTGGCAGTTCTTTATGCCTTCCACGGTCCTTTCGAACGCACCCGTGACGCCTCGGAACTTGTCATTGACCGGGCCTACACCATCCAGGCTGATGCCCACGTACGAAACCCCACGCTGCTTCATTTGCTTTGCCGTCTCGGCTTTTATGAGGGTGCCGTTCGTTGAGATGACCGTGCGCATGCCTCGCTCGACGGCGTATCCGATCAGATCGAACAGGTCGGGCCGCATCAGCGGCTCGCCGCCGGAAAACAGAACCGATGGGACGCCGAACTGTACCAGATCGTCCAGAACGCCTTTTGCCTCCGCGGTCGAGAGCTCATCGCTTGCTTTGCAGGCCCCGCTGTCGTTGTAACAATGCACGCACTTGAGATTGCACGCCCGCGTGATATTCCAGACGACGATAGGCCGTCTCTCGGATGCCTGCTTGGGTACGTTCTGCCCCTCGCGCTCGCCCGAGCCTGTCTTGCCGTAGCGAAGCCAATCGCCGGGTGTCACCTGGTCACAATACAATTTACTGATATTAATCATGGATTAGCCTGAAAAATCTAATGCCTTTACTTACATAGATCAACGAATGACTTCGGGCGGCACGTACGCACAGAAGGGTTCTTCGGCCATATAGTTGCCCGTAGCGGCGTACGCCCGGCCCCGGCAGCCGCCGCATATCTGCCTGTAGCCGCAGACGCCGCATTTGCCTTCAAGCGCGCTGCTGTCCCGCATCCGGGCAAGGTCTTCGCTGCTGTACCATATATCGCAGAGCCTCTGCTCAAGCACGTTGCCGCATTTCACCGGCAGATAACCGCAGGGAAAAACGTCCCCCTGGTGGCCCACGAACAACACTCCAAGACCTGCAAGACAGCCTTTCGATGCGCCTCCATGTCCGCTCCTGCCGGGAACGGCGCCGCCCCCGCGGCCCGCCTCCAGGCGAGACTTGTACAAGCCCTCTTGTCTGATCACACGCTCATAATGAGGCCCGCAGGTCACCTTCATCTGCAATTGGCCCTGACCGTCCAGCCTGCATATCTCCAGCATTTTCTGTTCGTACTGCCCGGCTGACAACATGTCCGTGTCCGCCAGAGACCGCCCACAGCCGACGGGTACCAGCATGAATATATGCACCGCGACGGCCCCGAGCGATCTGGCAAGCTTATAGACTTCTTTCAGTTGCCCGGCGTTATGCCGGGTCAAGGTTACATTTATCTGAAAGGGCACCTTCCTATGGCTAAGATGCCCGATGCCCTCAACAGCCTTTGCAAATGACCCCTTCAACCGGCGCAGCCTGTCGTGAACTTCAGCGGTCGCTCCATCCAGACTCACCGACACTCTGGCCACTCCACTGTCATGTATCTGCTCGGCCACAGCGGTATCTATCAGCGTTCCATTCGTCGCAAGGGCAGGAGTGATTCCCAAAGACTTAGCCTGCTCGATCAGCTCGAACAAATCTTCCCGACAGAGCGGCTCACCCCCGGAAAACACCAGGACGGGCATCATCGGCTGGCCTCTGCCCAGCTCAGCCAACTGCTCGATAAGACCTTCCGCCTGTTCGGTGGACATATCTCTGTGGGCTGTTTCGTCGGACTCCACGCGGCGGCAGTGCGCGCAGGCGAGATTGCATCGTATCGTGCTCTCCCAAAACAAGAGTCTCAGAATCTGCTTTGCCCCTGACGAATCCTTCACGACCGCGCGTCCCCCTTGTTATTCGGCTCGGACGTTATCTCTTCGGCCTGCCTGACAATATGGTCCACCAGTCTTGCCGCCTCGGCCGCACCATTCTCTTTGGCCACGACGTTGACGTTCTTAATCACGCAATGCAGCAGCTTATTGACCACCCGGTTGACCATGGCCTCCATGACCTCTTTGCACGAGGCTTTCTCCCTGGCCCCGACGAAGAACCGCTCCATCTCATTCTTGCCGATCTGTGCGAATTGCTCTTTCATCCGGCCGATCAGAGGCCCTATGTCCTTGGCCCCGAACCATTCCATAAAGTCCGTGACGTTTTGAAGGACGATCTCCATGCCTCGGGCCGTATCCCGCTCACGAGCCTTGCGATTCTGCTCGACCACCGCCGCCAGATCATCAACACTGTAAAGGTAGATGCCCTCGAACTCGTTGACGGCAGGCTCGAAGTTCCGCGGCACGGCGATATCGATAATCAGCAGTGCCCCTTCCTTGCGGCGGGCCGCTATCTCTTTGAATGAGTCCTTCCTGAACAGGTAATCCTGCGTCGAAGCGGAGGCAATGACTACGTTTGCACCGATCAACTGCTCGTCCAGTTGTTCCCATTGCTGAGCCGTGATGCCGTACTGTTCGGCCAGCTTCAGACCACGATCGTAAGAGCGGTTAACGACCGTTATATTCCGGGCTCCAGCTTGAAGCAGGTGCTGAACAATCAACTGGCCCATGTCCCCGGCGCCGATGACGACCACCCTGGCCGATGAGATATCGGCAAAAAGCTGCTTGGCCAGCTCGACCGCAACTCCGGCCACGCTCACCCGGCCGTTTGAGATAGAGGTCGTCGTGTACACCGTCTTACTGGTGGCAAAAGCACAGTGAAACAGCCGGTTGAGGACCTTGCCCGTGGCTTTTGCCGCACAGGCAAGCCTGTAGCTCTCTTTGACCTGGCCGATGATCTGAGCCTCGCCCACCACGAGGCTGTCCATGCTCGATGCGACGGTCAGCAGGTGCCGGACCGCGTCTTCATTTTCGTATGTGTATAGAAACCGGCGGAACTTGTCCAGCTCGACGCCCTGGAAATCTGCAAGGAACTCGGCGAGCCGGTCCGGATCGGCCCCCTGGCAGTGTTTGCCGGCACAGTACAATTCGACGCGGTTACACGTCGATAGAAGCACGAACTCGGCCTGGGCGAACCTCTTTTTCAACTCGCAGAGTGCCTCCCTCGCGGCTTTCGCATCGAAGGCCAGCTTCTCGCGAATCCCCAGCGACGCAGTCTTGTGATTGAGTCCCAATACGACGATCTTCATGTTCTGCTCTTATCTTGCCGGCTCGGCCGTCTCCACCTCATCGCCGTGGGCAAAGTCGTGCCCCGTCCCACAGAATATCGAGGTTCCTACCACTGCAAATAGAATCAATGCAAATGCGACGAGCGTCACATGGGCAATCGTCTTTTCCTTCAACTTGGTGATTTTCCAGAGTACCAGGATGGCCCCTAAGAGTAACCAGACGACCAGGATAAGGACGATTTTGGCGTCCGTGAGCCAGTCACGAGCGGTCATATTGAGCGAGGTTGAGGTCGCCGCCAGGCCGATGCCGCTGGCCAGTCCGAACGTCATCAGGATGAAACATGATTTCAGGCCGAAAAGGTTCATTCGCTCGAGTTTTTCAATGTTGGGCACCTTGCCGAGGATCTCAAGCAGGTCCTTTCGCTTGAGTTTACGCCTGGCAAATAGGTAGAGCACCGCGCTTGCCATGGCGAGCATCGCCGCAGCGCCGCCGAGGATCATTGCGATAGCGTGAGCAATCGCCCACGGCGTGGAGGCCGCGGAGTGGGCCTGCGAGGCCGGTTCGGCCACTGTCCCTGCCAGCAGGACAAGCACCAGCATCACCCATACCATCACTGAGCTGAACCACACCTGCTGGATGGCGATACTCAGAAAGAGGTATGTCAGACCGAATACAATGGTCAGGACAATCATCGACTCGAATAGTCCCGTCAACGGCACCGCCTTTATCGCAACGGCCCTGAAAATGAGTATCACCGCCTCAAGTGTTACGGCCAGACAAACAAGCGGCAGAAGAGAGCGCCTGTATTTCTCGCCTCTGGGCCTCAGTTGAAGGACGCCGATTACCGTCGCTGCGAGATATATCGCAGCAACAAGAACAAATATGACCATTTCACGCAGCGGTAGTTCAAGCATCCTTATTCTTCCTTCGTGTCTGTCGGGCCCCACTCCGGGAAATAGGTCGGTGGAACCTTCTTGAGCTCCTTTTGGGTCGTCAGTATGCGATAGTTAGATACCGCGCAAGCCCGGCTCATACGCTCCACGGTCCGTCCAACATCCTGAATATCGGTCCCGTGGACCATCGTGTACAAGTTGAACGGCCAGTTCTGAGCTGTTTCCCGCTCGTACGCATGACTGACCTCTCTGAAGCCCCCCAGCATCTTGCCCACCTGCTCGATGCGTCCGGGCTCAACCTGCCAGACAACCATCGCGCCGCCGGAGAAGCCCACTTTGAAATGATCTACGATCAATCCTATTCGTCGCAGCTTGCCTTCTGCCTTCCAACTTTCAAGAACAGCCAGAAACTGCTCCGTGGTGGTCCCCGCCTGCTCGGCCATATCCTCGAAAGGGGTCTGACTTCTTGGAAATCCCCCCTGGAGAACGGCCAATATCCTCCTCTCAATATCGGAAACTGAACAACTCATCCCTACTTCTCATCGCTATGTGAAATCAAACGGACTAAACGGGTCATATACCACCACTGATTTTTCCCAGAAACAGGAAAAGCCCCTATTATGCAAGTATTTTAGCAGATTCTACCTGCAATTGCAAGAAAACTTCATGTGCCTGGTCGGCAATCATGGCAATAAACAGGTTTTGTCTGGGACAACACATTTACCATACTTTGAGTGGCACATAGAAGTTCCAATTATCTGTCCAACGGGGGTTCTTCCTGGGGAGGGAGAAAAATGACACCCGCAAGAAAGCTAAAGATAGCGTGCCAGAAACGACGGGCCAGTGCGCTCATCGTGTCCATGATGTTTGTGCTCATATTTTCGGCCCTGGCTATCGGCATGATGACAATGTCCGGGACGAATGTCCAGCTTGCCTCAAATCATCACAATATCAACACTGCGTTCGTGGCCGCTCAATCGGGCCAGGATGTCATCAGGTACTGGCTCAGCCGTGTGCTGTTCTCAAGCTCGACGCCGCCAGCCAGCTACTTCAGTACAATAGTCAGTGAGTTGAAGAATGATTTGATCGCCAACGGGGTCACAAATGTGAGCGTACAGAATGACGGCTCGATCGGGACCGTAATGCTGGACTCGACGACCGGGCAGAACTTTGACGCGCGAATCCAGATCACCAGCCAACCCACGATCCTGCAGACTCGGGTCACGGGCCACAGCGGGGACATAACGCGCACAATCACAGTTCTGTTCAACATCCAGCCCTATGTCTTTACGATCTTCAATTTCGGCCTGGCCACGAAAGGACCTCTCAACTTCCCGGGCAATCCCACGATAACCGCTGTAAACGCCGCATGGGAAGCCGACGTTTTTGTTGAAAGTGCAAGCAATCCGATGGCCGTGCTTGTCAGTGGTAACACAAACTTCGACGGGAACATCAATATCGGCAACCCGGCTGCCAATGTGGACTTTCAAGGCGACGTGTTAATCGCCGGCGACCACGGCCAGACCGCTATCGACAATCATGTCTCCATCGGCATGGACAGCCCGGAATTTCCTGTTCCGGATGTAGATCGCTTCAGGGCATACGCTACGGGGCCTGTTGTTGACGGCTCCACTGATCTGAGCAAGGGAATGACGCTGACCAATGCTACCATAAAAGCTGGAACGAACCCCGTTTTTCAGGGCACCGTCACGGTACAAGAAGTCTTGTTTATCGAATCGCCCAACAAGGTCACATTTGGCAGGAACGTGGCCCTTCAGGGCGTCATGGTTGCCGACGGGGATGTGATTAATCCTGATCCGGCCTCGCGCCGAATCGACATCTTGGGTAATTTTGCCAGCCAGCCCTACCCGAATGATCCGCAGTTTGATGCTATCCGCAACGAGATCGGTACTTCCATCATTGCTCCAGGGTTCTTTATGACGTTCGGCGGTAACTTCTCCACATTGGAGGGAGTTGTGGCTGTGAGCGGCGTCCATTTTTCCGGCAATGTGAATGCCCAGATCAAAGGCTCGATTATTAACTATTCCAATAGCCCTACTGTTGTAGAGGGCAACGCAACCATGAATTTCGACCGGGCGGGCGGCACGAAGATTCCGGCCGGCTTCGATCTGTACCGGGAGCTGGATTACAATCCCGCTTCTTACTCGGAATCAAGTCTGTAGGCACAAGAGTACAAGAGCACAGGTCATAAGAGCACAAGGGATAAGCTCTTGTGCGCTTGTGCTGTTTAGCGACAGCAGATACCGTAGGATATCCTCCGCACATTCTTATGGGACATTAGGCACTATGGTGGCAGTCCGGACAGGCTCTGCGCTTAAAGTTACGGCTGCGCTGGACAAGTTTTGGTTTAGGCAAATCCTCAACGCGAGTGATTCCTCCGGTTACATTGCCAATGTATTTGCCCGGTCCAAACATTCTGACATCCTCCAACATAGCTCTCGAGTTCCATGTTGAAAATGCCGGCCATCCGGACCGAAACTACTCAAAAAACCTCTGTCTTGTTGCTACAGTCTCAAGAAAAGTGAAAGAACCTGAAAAATCGTGGATTTTGGGCCGATTTTGTGGGTAAAAATGCTTGCAGAATTGCTTAGTGCCGATATAATAGTTCACATGAGTAAGAATTACATTGTTTGTTTTTCCTTTCCAGCTGGTATTGGCCTCAATACGCTGCTGCTGCGCCGGCAGGCGCGCTAACGATACCTCTACAATCTAATCCCAGACCCGTTTTTTCCGCAAATTCTTGGTAATTTGGCCCTGCTTGGGGCATAATTTAGCCAAAATTGACGATTAAGTGCAAAGAGCGCAGAGAACGCCAAACACGGAATATAGAATACAGGAATCTCGGCGGGCTCGGCGGTAATAGGAGAAATAAAGATGTCCAAAGAAAAAGTTCAAATTTTCGATACGACGTTGCGTGACGGCGAGCAAGCCGCGGGCAGCCGCTTAGGGGCGCGAGAGAAGGTGGAAATCGCCCGGCAGTTGGTCCGGCTGAACGTCGATATCATCGAGGCCGGGTTCCCCGCCTCATCGCCGGAGGATTTCGAGGCCGTGCGCTTGATCTCCGAGGAGATTGAAGGCCCCGTGATATGCGGCCTGACGCGGGCCATCAAGGACGATATCGAGACGTGCAGGAAGGCCTTAGCCAAGGCCAAACGGCCCCGCATCCATACGGGCATCGGCGTCTCGCAGATTCACATCGCGGGAAAATTCGCCGACGAGAAGTACGGCAAGACGATGGGCGAAAAGCAGGCCACGATCCTGAAGATGGCGGTCGAGGCGGTCAAGCACACGGCCCAGTACGTCAAGGACATCGAATTTTACGCCGAGGATTCCGGCCGGGCCGACCGGGCTTTTCTCTACGAGATATTGGAAGCGGTGATTGACGCCGGCGCGACCGTCGTCAACATCCCCGATACGACGGGCTATGCCATGCCCGAACAGTACGGGGCCTTGATTCGGGACATCCGCGCCAACGTGCCGAACATCGCCAAGGCGGTCATCAGCGTGCATTGTCACGATGATTTAGGCATGGCGGTGGCGAATTCGTTGGCCGGCGTAAAGAACGGCGCCAGGCAGGTCGAAGGGACTATAAACGGCGTCGGCGAACGGGCCGGCAACGCGGCTATCGAAGAGGTCGTCATGGCGATTCATACGCGCCGGGACTTCTTCGAGGACGTGGAAACGAATATCAACACCCGCGAGTTCTATCGCACCAGCAGGATGGTCGCGGACATGCTGGGTATGCCGGTGCCTGCGAACAAGGCCGTCGTGGGCCACAATGCGTTCGCGCACAGC
This sequence comes from uncultured Pirellulales bacterium, assembly GCA_964462945.1. Classification (GTDB taxonomy): domain Bacteria; phylum Planctomycetota; class Phycisphaerae; order Sedimentisphaerales; family Anaerobacaceae. Next base: position 4,033 of record CAYWZW010000023.1, on the reverse strand, counting down.
TCCGGCATCCACGTGGACGGGTTCTTGAAAAAGCGCGAAACGTACGAGATCATGCGGCCCGAGGAGATCGGCCTGGCCGAGAGCCGCGTCGTTCTGACGGCGCGCACGGGGCGTCACGGCCTGCGTCACCGGCTCGAAGAGATGGGCTATAAGCTCTCTAAAGAGGAGCTGGAGAAGACCTACGAGCGGTTCCTGGCCGTTGCCGATAAGAAGAAGGAAGTCTTTGACGAGGACCTTGCCGCGATTATCAGCGACGAGATTCACGTTGTCGAGCGCGTTTATGAGCTGCAGTATCTGCACGTCGCCTGCGGGACCGGCACGCTGCCGACGGCGAGCGTCAAAATAAAGACCAAAGACAAAACCAAGCAGGCCGCCGCGTGCGGTGACGGCCCGGTCGATGCGGCATACGAGGCGATCCGACAGGCCACGGGCCTCTCACCGAAGCTGGAGAACTACTCGATCCGAGCCGTCACGGGCGGCAAAGAGGCGCTCGGCGAAGCGACGGTTAGAATCACCAAGGACGGCAGCACGTTCGTCGGCCGCGGAATTTCCACGGACATCATCGAGGCCTCCGCGAAGGCGTACATGGATGCCATCAACAGGATGGTCGCGGCAAAGGCAAAAGGCGAACAGCCCGAAGTCAAAGCAGAACTGTAAAGATCGCAGAGGAAGTAAAGAAATGGGAATGACGATTACCGAGAAGATTTTGGCGAAGGCGGCCGGCAGGAAAAAAGTCGTGCCGGGCGAGCTTGTCGATGCGAAGATCGACGTTGTGATGTGTCACGATGTGACGACGCCGCCGGCGATTTCGATGCTCGAAGAGCGAGGCATCGACCGGGTGTTCGACCGGGAGAAAATCGTCGTGACGCCGGACCATTTTCAGCCGGCCAAGGACATCAAGAGCGCCGAGCTTCACAAGCGGCTGGACGCGTGGGCCAGGCGGCACAAGATCAAACACTATTACAAGCTCGGCCGGGCTGGCGTCTGTCACGCCCTGCTGCCGGAGCAGGGGCACATCCGGCCGGGCGAAGTCATCGTGGGCGGCGATTCCCACACGTGCACCTACGGGGCGTTTGCGGCCTTCAGCACAGGCATCGGCTCCACGGACACGGCGGCGGCCATCGCGACGGGGCAGTTGTGGTTCAAGGTCCCGGCGTCGATCAAGCTCGTCCTCGACGGCTCGCTGCGGCCGGGCGTCTATAGCAAGGACGTGATTCTTGCCGTCATCGCGAGAATCGGCGTTGACGGCGCGCTCTATAGGGCGATGGAATTTGTCGGCCCGGCCCTTGCCGACATGTCGATGGAAGCGCGAATGACCATCACGAACATGGCCATCGAGGCCGGCGCCAAGAGCGGCATCATGGCGTTCGATAAAGTGACAAAGCGCTACCTCGACGAGCACCTCAAGGACAACAAAGACTATACCGTTTACAAATCGGACACTGACGCCGGATACGTCGTGACCGAAGAGTTTGACTGCTCAGCAATCGAGCCGACGGTCGCTCTGCCGCATTTGCCGAGCGGCGGTGTTCCCGTCGGCGAGTGTGCCGGCAAAAAGATGGACCAGGCGTATATCGGAAGCTGCACGAACGGGCGAATCGAGGACCTGAGAATCGCGGCAAAGATTCTCGAAGGCAAACGAGTCGCTATTCGCACAATCGTGGTGCCGGCCACGCCGGCGGTCTGGAAACAGGCGAAAGACGAGGGGCTGTTCGACGTTTTCTACGCCGCCGGCTGCGTGATCGCCGCGCCAACCTGTGGCGCGTGCCTGGGCGGGTATATGGGTATTCTCGCGTCCGGCGAAAAGTGCATCAGCACGACCAACCGGAACTTCGTCGGCCGAATGGGACACCCCAAGAGCGAGGTCTATTTAGCCAGCCCCGCGACCGCGGCGGCCAGCGCCGTTGAAGGAAAAATAACGGACCCGAGAAAATATATGTAACCGCAGATTACGCGGATTACGCGGACGAAATATGGCAACGCAACTTCTATACTCTGAAATTACTGGTCCTGTGATTGGAGCGGCAATAGAGGTACACAAAATCCTGGGTCCCGGATTTCTGGAGAGCGTTTACGAAGAAGCATTCGCCATAGAATTGGAGTTACGACGTATATCTTATAAACGGCAGCACTCGATTGACATCTTCTACAAAGGAAAACTTGCAAAGCATTTTGTATGTGATTTTTTAATTCAAGACGTGGTTGTGGTTGAACTGAAAGCTCTTTCGCAACTGGGAGATATTGAAAAGGCACAGGTTTTGAACTATTTAAAAGCAACCAAACTGCCAGTTGGCTTGCTGCTGAACTTCGGAACACGGTCGCTTGAATATAAACGCTTTGCTAACACAAAATCCGCGTAATCAGCGCAATCCGCGGTTGAAAAAGAAAAGGGAAATTATGTCAAAAGCTCATGTGTACAAGCGTGACCACATCAATACCGACGAGATCATACCGGCTCGGTACTTGAATACGGACGACAAGGCCGAGCTTGCGAGGCACTGTCTGGAGGATTTGGACGAGGACTTTGTCAACAAGGTCAAGCAGGGCGACGTCATCGTGGCCGGTGAGGACTTCGGCTGCGGCTCATCGCGAGAGCACGCCGTCTGGGCGATTCGCGGGGCTGGCGTCGCGACCGTAATCGCCAAGTCGTTCGCCCGGATCTTTTATCGCAACGCCATCAATAACGGCTTTTACATTATCGAGTCACCACACGCTCCGGATGGAATTGAAGATGGCGATGAACTTGAAATCGACAACAAAAAAGGTACGATCAAGGTTATAAACAAAGGTGTTAATTATGCTTTTACGCCGCTACCAAGTTTTGCCCTCGAAATCATCAACGACGGCGGCCTGTTGGAGCACATACAGAAAAAGGCAAAAGTAAAAAGTCACAAGCCAAAAAGCAGAGGCAGGATGCGATAAATCGCACCAATCCTGGGAGCAGCGTAGGGTGGGGCTTGCCCCACCAGGATCGATTCGGTGGGCTATAGCCCACCCGACAAAGCGCTTATAGCTCTAACGTGGATTTCCAGATGGTAGGTGACAAATAGGCAGGATTGTGGGAAGATGTCATATCAAGATGGCGTTCGAGCCGGTCTTGACGCATCTGTTCTGAGAGCCCTATGAGAGATGCGGAAGGACCTAAGTGAAGAGGAGTAACAAGTCTATACAAAAAAAGAAATCTCTGTTTACCGTTTTATAACGAGCGTATAATCATTGTTCGGCAAAGGGAGCAACTATGAGGGAATTAGTGTTGAATGGCTCTACTGAGCCTGAAAACGTTGATCGCAGGATCGCCCTATTGACAACCCTGCTTCAGCAAGCGGAGCAGAAGATCACACACATTAGCGAACTACGTCAACGAAACATGAACTACGCTCTCGTTTTGTTCGCCGCCATGTTCACCTTCACCATGAAGTTTTCGTCAGGACTATATTCGGCACTCGTGTCAGTGGCCTTACTAGCTATCATGGCCGTGTTCTGCAAACTCGACCGCAGGCTTCACCTGTTCATCCACGGTTGGGGCAAGACGAAAACCGAGTTTATGGAGAGAATCAACCGGATCATCAACGACCCGGCAAAGGAGGTGAAATATCTAAGATACTACAAAGACGGAGAGAAAACGGCAGAGCTTAGGTCTTTGCAACCCGTGATTTTCTACTTCTTGATTGGCGGTGGGTTCTTACATTTGGTACACTCTTTGATTTCCCTCATCACCGGGCGGGGGTGATAATAACATCCGTTTTTTGTTTCTGATGAGTTCGGTGATGCAGCACAGGCTTGCTTCAGAAGGCGAATGTGTATAATGGTGACACAGGACAGTGGAAGAAGTGCTACATATATGCTATATTAGGATTGGAAGGGTATGACAGACACACGCGATACCAGACATATTCCGGCTGACACTTTTCGCGCGCTTATTGCCCGCTCCGGCGGCTATTGCCAGAATCCGGAGTGTAATTGCGACCTCTTTCCCTTTCTAGGAGCCTGTCTGAGTAATACTTGAACGACCTTCAGGCGATATTATAATCGC
>CAYWZW010000022.1:0-65521 GCA_964462945.1 uncultured Pirellulales bacterium | reverse complement strand
TTTGGCCTCTATCATATCACGCTAAACGATTGGAGACAGCCTTTCATGAGATTACCAGTTTTCGAGTATCCAGTATCCAGGATCGATCTCCATGAATAGCCAATACCGAATGTCGAATCACGAAGGGCAAACCGTGTGAATCAGCGCAAATCCGTGTCTAATTACCCTTCTCCGCGTCCTTCTTAATTTCTGAAAGATATGCGGATTATTCCGCCGTTCGAGGGAAGGACAAGCGCCGGGCGTCTGATCGGATATGGTAATTGGTCTCCATTCGCGGCCAGATTCCTCCGTTGCGGTCCGCCTCCGGCGGACCTCCAGTCGGAATGACACCGACGAGGATTTCTTCGTGTCTTCGTGCCTTCGTGGCTAATCTAAAACCGTGTTCATCCGTAATACAATCTTTCAAAACGTTGTTTTTTATGCTTGATTTTAATTTTGAGCGTTCGTAACCTCCTGACGTACCGTGCGTTATGACGGTTTTTCCAGTAGACGAACTTTTTGGTTGCGGCTGAGCAAAGCGAAGCCGCGCCGTGTAAATCCGTGTCTAAGTACCCGTCTCTGTGGCCCTCTGTGTGCTCTGTGGCTAATCTAAAACTGTGTTCGTCCGTGTAAATCCGCCATACGTTGTCCTAAACCCGTGCTTGACGTTGGCCGAGTATTATGGTACAGAGTGCCGAAAGACGTGGAAACTCGAAATCCGGACTGGGCCGGGAGGCCCGATAGAAAGACTTGGTTTGGATATGAACATCGCGATTATCATAATTATCGAGGAGAAGATGAAGCTGCCCTGAGAAAACTATAGCACCAGGCATGTAAAGCCTTCCAGGGCAGCGAACTCCGGAAGGCTTTTTTGTTGCTGCGGCCCCCTTCGCAGGCCCCGCAATGACGGGATGGCGATGTTGACAACGCCGGCGGGAGCATCTATACTGGTGGGCTTGATTTTTGCGATTTTTGAGGACTTGTTCGATGGCTGAGAAAGAGACCAAAGGGTACCGCGATACGCTGAATCTGCCGCAGACGGATTTTTCGATGAAGGCCAATTTGGTGCAGCGTGAGCCGCAGTTGCGAAAGGAATGGGCGAAGAAGGACATCTACGCCCAAATCCGCAAGGCGCGCCGCGGCGCGGAACTTTATACTCTGCACGACGGCCCGCCCTACGCCAACGGCGACATTCACATGGGCCACGTCATCAACAAGGTCCTGAAGGATTTCGTGGTCAAGTACCGGACGATGGCGGGCTTCGACGCGCCGTACGTGCCCGGCTGGGATTGTCACGGCCTGCCCATCGAGTCCAAGGTCGTGACGGAGCTGGGCGAGAAGGCCCGGCAGATGAGCAAGCTGGAAATCCGCAAGCTTTGCCGCAACTACGCCGGCAAATACGTCAAGATTCAGAGCAAGCAGTTCCAGGAATTGGGGGTGTTCGGCGATTTCGAGAACCCGTACCTGACGTTCAAGCCCTCGTACGAGGCGGGCATTCTGGAGGTGTTCGCCGAATTAGTCGATAAGGGCCTGGTCTATAAGCAGCTCAAGCCGATTCACTGGTCCATCGGCTGCGAGACGGCCTTAGCCGAAGCCGAGTTGGAATACAAGGACATCTCCTCGCCGAGCATCTTCGTGAATTTCCCGGTCGCCAAAGAGAGCATCGGCAGGCTCATCGAGCTTGGCTTAGTCGAGGAGTCCGAGGCTCACCACGCGGCGGTTTGTTTTATGATCTGGACGACGACGCCGTGGACGCTGGCGGCGAACCTGGCGATAGCCGTGCATCCGCATCTCGAGTACGCGACGATACGCTACGAACAGGAAGGCCGGAGCTTTGTCTCGGTCGTGGCGACCGAGCGGATCGGGGCGGTCGTCGCCGCGGGCGGCCTGGCCGAAGGCACGTACACCATCGGCGAAGAGACCGTCCGGGGCGGCGAGCTTGAAGGCCTGCGATACGAGCATCCGTTCATCGAGAGCAATCCGACGGACAAGGACGCCTACATGCTCATCCTGGCCGACTACGTTACCACGCAGGACGGCACCGGCCTGGTCCACACGGCCCCGGGCCACGGGATCGAGGACTACGTGTCGGGGCAGAAATACGGCCTGGCCGTCTATTCGCCCGTGATGGACGATGGGCGGTACGACAACACCGTGCCGGACTGGCTGCGGGGACGTGCCGTGCTGGAGGTCGATGCCGCAGTCAACAATGACCTGCGGCAGCGAGGGCTGCTCTTCGCCCAGGGCGAGATTAGGCACAGCTATCCGCACTGCTGGCGCAGCAAAGGGCCCGTCATCTTCCGCGCGACCGAGCAATGGTTCATCAGCGTCGATAAAGAATTGCCCCCCACTGCTTCCTTGCAGAAGCAAGGAGCGGCGGGAAAATGCCTGCGGGACCTGGCGCTGGCGAGCATCGAGAACGTCACGTGGATTCCCGCCTGGGGCCGCAAGCGCATCGGCGGAATGTTAGAATCGCGCCCCGACTGGTGCATCAGCCGGCAGCGAAGCTGGGGCCTGCCGATACCCGTCTTTTTCAACGCCGCCGGGCAGACGCTGCTGACGAAAGAGTCCGTCTTAGCCGTAGCTAAGCACGTCGCCGAGCATGGCTCGGACAGTTGGTTCACCCATTCGCCCCGGCAGATCCTGGGCGGGGATTTCGAGCTGCCGGAAGGTTTCGTCCTCGACGAGCTGCAAAAAGAAGAGAACATCTTCGACGTCTGGTTCGAGTCCGGCTGTAGCTGGTACAGCGCCTGTGTGAAGGAATCGCTCTGGCCGGTGCCGGTCGATCTGTATCTCGAAGGCTCGGACCAGCATCGCGGCTGGTTCCAACTGTCGCTGCTGCCGGCCCTGGGCGCGACGGGCAAGCCGCCCTTCAAGAGCGTCCTGACGCACGGCTTCACCGTTGACGAGAACGGCATGAAGCAGTCCAAATCCTTGGGCAACTACGTCAACGCCCAGGATGAAGTCGCCAAGTACGGTGCCGACGTGCTCCGCCTGTGGGTCGCCAGCGTCAATTACCAGGAAGATATCCGCTGCAACGACGAGATCATCGGACGCACGCAGGACGCCTACCGGAAGATCCGAAATACGCTGCGCTACCTGCTGGGCAACGTCAGCGACTTCGACCCGGGCACAATGCGCGTCCGCTACGACCAGATGTTCGAGATCGACAAATGGGCGATGCAGCAGTTGCAGAAGCTGATCGCCAACGTCACCGAGTCGTACGAGAGCTTTGCCTTTCACCGCGTCTTTTCGCTGCTGTACAACTTCTGCACGGTCGAGATGAGCAGCATCTATATGGACGTGCTCAAGGACCGGATGTACTGCGACGCCGCCGGCAGCCCGTCCCGCCGGAGTGCCCAGACGGCCATGTACAGCATTCTGGACAGCCTCGTGCGGATGTTGGCCCCGGTCTTGGTGCACACCGCCGAAGAGGCCTGGGCCGCAATGAAAACCGTGCCTCGTGCCCCGTGCTCCGTGCCTCGAACGAGCGACGAACCAAACAGCGTGCACCTGGCCCTGATGCCGAAGGTCGATACTTCGATTGACTACCAGAGCGATGAGCCGCGGTGGCAGAAGCTCATGGCCCTGCGCGATGAAGCGCTTCGCGTGTTAGAAGGTCTGCGGCGGGAGAAAAAGATCGCCAGCAATCAGGAAGCGTGCGTGACGTTCAATTGTGACGAGGCGGACGCCGAGGCCCTGACCGCCTTCGGGCTGGAGCAGTTCGCGGCCCTTTGCATCGTCAGCGAGGTCAAGCTGCAAAAGGCCTCCGGCCAAACGACCGTCTCGGCCCAGAAAAGCTCCTATCCCAAATGCCAGCGATGCTGGAACTACTGGCCCAGCGTAGGCGCCAACCCCGAGCACCCCGACCTGTGCACCCGCTGCATTGAAGTCGCCTGCACCTGACCGCTGAGCCCGCCGAGTCCGCAACCCTTTTTGTCACTGCGTCTGTGTCATTTCGACCGGAGCGGTGGGAACCACCGCGCAGTGGAGAAATCTGCTTGAGCGTGATTGGTGCTGCTACCGACTATTGCTCTGTCACAGATGAATTGAAGGATTGTCATTCCTGCGCAAGCAGGAATCCATAACTCAATACAGTGGATTCCGCATCAAAGCCCGCCCTGAATTAGCCGAAGCCCTGAGCGGAGTCGAAGGGGCAGCCGAACAGGTGCGGAATGACAACTGGGCAGACTTCACGTAACAGAGCATTATCCTGGTGTGGGGGCAACTTGATACTCGATCCGCGTTGGAACCATTGCTCGACGCGATGCATCCAATATTTCCAAAGACACTAAATTGCCCAACGCATCATAATCCAGAATAATACCAGGCTTATCCTCGTCGCTTTCGGCTACCGGAGTATCAGTGAAAATCACCGTGAGTGTATCCGTCTGGCGATCGTAAGTTACTTTCATTTGCCAACTCTCCAATATTTCGTGACCTTGCTCGTGCGATACACCGTAACAATCTCCGGCGGTTTACGGTCAACATCGACAAAAACTCGAACCAAGTACTTTCGATGCGGTTCACCCGCTTCAATCCGTGACTGATAGACGTCGCGCCCTTGTCGCACGGACTCAATTTGTTCCGGTACAGCCAGGACCTTGGCCACCTCGTCTTCGCTGATTTGACGGCGGATCATTTCCTCTTTCGCATGCGTCGTCAAACAGTAATTCGTAATCGGCTTCAGTTTCGCCATACTCTAAGTTATTATACCACCTTTCGCCTGAGGTACAAAGCCGAAATCATCGCAATTCCTTGAACGATGGCAGCATATCCCGTAATTGGTGCGATTCATCACACTTTACCGACTTTGTCAGGAAGGGAAAAAGTTAAACAGATTTCTCGACTCCGCTTCGCTCCGTTCGAAATGACGCGGAATCCAAAATTGTTACCCTTATGCAAACAGTCTCCAAGCCCGTCACCCCGAGCACAGCCCAATTCCCCGTCACCCCGAGCGCAAGTCGAAGGGTCTATTTAACAAGCATCATTGGTACGATTCATCACTCCCTACCGACCTCAAAGGTGACCGCGATACCTTTGTCGGCGGCGAACTCGCGAATCCGGGCCTTAATCTCTTCCTGGACTTCTTTATTCGTGGTTACAGTCATTGCAGTATCATCTGGACCACCGATCTGCAGGACTTCAATCCCCGCGTTTTCTAACTCGGTTTTAATAAATATGTAAGCGAACTCACATTCGTTTGGTAGTGGGAAACTTTGAACCGGTTCTTCTCTCATTTCTTGTTTCTCCTTCATTGATAACACAAGGTTGGTCTGCTTCCGGGAGAATAATCTTTCTGTATTCCTCCAGTTTCTCAGGCGGACAATCATCAAGTACGTTTGGCCATGAAATAAAAAAATCCTCATCCAGCAGTGATATTGAAAGTATCACGATTTCTATAGCTGAGTACTCATTACCCACAAGCTGGCTGCGCGGATACTCAGCTTCAAAAAGCCTGACAGCCTTCTTGGTACGTTCAAGTATCTTGTGGACATCGGCAATTGTACCGAGGCTGCCATCGCGTAGCTCGGCTGCGAGTACAGTTAGAAAGCCAGGAAAATCATCAGACCGACGTTCAGGGTACCGACTCATTAGGTATTCTGAGAGCGATTCCTGAGTGACATCGATAGCTACTGTTTTTTTCATGCGCATGGCGTTAATCTCAACAGATTCGTTTTCTTTTCTCGCTTCTTGATCTATTATCATTATAGCAGGATTCCAATTTTTGTCAAGACCTTAACAGAGATTCTTTATGGCCTCCGCAAAGTGAAACATAGTTGATTTACGTGGGGGGCATCTGACATACTGTGGAGGCTCATCGGTTCTTCTCCTCCGGCTACGGTTCACTCTCCACCGAGCGGTCTTTCGGATTTGCCGCAAGGTAGTCGTTGATGAACTCGTCAAGGTAATCTCTGAGCCCTTCTCTGACGTACTCTTTGAGATGACTCGATGAACAACCACCCACGCTGCCTTTTTCCCAGATCGGAGCAAGACATAATGTGGAGTCTCTGTATAGAGCCGCCCTCTCTTCGAGTCGCACTTGGATTGAGAATGAAGCACGGCCAATTTCTTCAAATACAGACGTGTTGACATTGACGTATAATGTAGGCAGTTGCTCAGATTTTGGGAGTAGGTGCAGATAGGAGATTTCAGATACCATAATCCCAACACGGACCCATTCTAAGAAATCCCGGTCAGATTTGGCGTTAGGCGCTTGCTGCCAGAATTGAGTCGCCTTGTCGCGTATAGCCTGCTGTACCCGTTTTATAGCTTCTTCCTCTTCTGGGTGCAAATTGGCGACTACCTCTATTCCAGACTGACGAAGGCGTAGCTCAGTGTCGGTTTGTAATAGCTGTTGGGTTAGACCACACTTTTCCGCTTCCGGGCGCACCTGTTCGACTACAACCTGGACACCACAGAGACCTCGTAAAATCTCTTTTCGGTCACTCAGAGCGCGGAGACCACTAAGTTTCCCTTCTTTTCTGATATGTTCCATGACCTTCTGCGTGAAGAACACCCCTTCCAAAAAGGCCCCACGATCTACGGTCTTGTCTGATGGACGTACCTCCTTGATACTCGCTTGCACGACAGGAGGATTGCTGATAGTGGTTTTTAGCCATCCCACCGCAAGAAGCGCCGCGACAAGAACGAACAAGCCTACGGCCAGAATGAAATACTTTCTCGTTTTCATAATCTCTCGCCTTTCTGTTGAAGTTCCTCGAACATTCCTGCTGTCTTATTGGTGCAGCAGAAATGGGACCCCCGGATGGTAATCACATTGTATCAGAAGCGTTGCAGCGCAAAGGACGGTCCCGCTGCCGTTACATCGGCTGCCTGGACAGCAGATATAAGGAGGTTTTCATCGAAATCGTCCAAAATACGTAGAACTACGTATTTTCCTCGGAAGGAACCTTGTTTCTAATGGGGAAAAGCCCTGTTGGTTCCAGGAGGGAGGCCATCGGGGGATCAGTCCGTCTCGCGGGGCGGCCGGATCTACGAGGCGGGAATCAGGTTATCAGGCAACCAAGATGGAAGGTATTGTGTGCGATTCATCGCAGCCTACCGAATTTGCATGGTACCGGCTTGCCGTAATTACGCAGCCAGGGACCTGAATTTCGCCCCTGATGCGATCAGCTCTATCCCAAATCCCACGGCACAGACAACGATGCCCACGCCTGAATGGCTGCCCGCTCGCAACAGAGTGCTCACCACCAAAAGCAATCCGACGAGCGTCAGGAAAAGCTGCAAGATGGAGATTTTGTACAGGAAACCCTTGGGAGTCACAAATACGGGCGCCACAGATAGCAGCGCAATGACGAAGATCGTCCATCCGAGAGCGCCGGTATGGTATCCGGCCTGGTACACCAAATCTTGATCGAAGACATCCCGTGTTCCCGGTATTCCGGGCATCCCCGAGACGCGAATATGCGCCCAGGGCAGGAAGAAACCCATGACGACCAGCGCCACGCCGCAGAGTATTGCTATATCCAGGCGGGAAAACCTCTCTTGTCCCTGCAGCGCGCTCGATCTGCCCATGGCCTCAAGCAGATCGCCGCCAGGAAAATCCCTGCAATGGCCACCGTTCCCTGCGCTTTGTCGTCGAGATGCCACCATACTTCCGAGAGCTCGCGATATTCTGCACGATAGGATACAAGCGTCGCTTCAAGTAGACTTTCTGACAAATCATTACGCGTCATAGAGCGCGCCCTTCGCTAATCGTTCGGGACAGCCACCGCCTGCTATCCAAAGCCATTATTCCACAGCCCAAATCCAAGATGTCGTGCCCCGTTGCTCGCCAGTGACAACTCTACACTGCTCCGGCGGGATTTCACCCTGTGAGATAATCTTTCACACGGCCCTTGATGTATCTCTTGCCCCACGCCGTCTTTAAGTACTTCTCCCTTCTTGTCACATCATTCTGACTTATACAGCCTTCCCAGTATTCGATCATGTAGGCTGGGCTTTAGCCCACCGATCAAAGCGCGTGACATTCTTGAAGGTGGGGCAATACCATAAGGCATCCCCAAGGGAGCCCCGCCCTACGCTACTACTATGCTTTCTTCAGGATTATCGCTACCATTTGCGGGTCATGGTGTATGCCGACTACAAGGTCATTGCCGGTGATTACTTTATTGGTTCCACTTTGTTGCTTAAAACCCACGTCAAATTCTGAATTGAGCTTCTTAATTACTTCAGAGTCAATTGCTACTTCCTGATCGCTGGAATCCACCAAGCTGAAGGAGATATTTGCACTCAATGTCATCGTGACTACGTCAAACTTGGTGCCGTTCTCAATGTAATCATTAAGTTGTCCTTTCAGACCTACATTCTTCTCAATATCTTCCTTGAGTGTGCCGTATATAAGACTTTTTGGAATTACCCTTGTCTTGGTATTACTTAACTGTATTCTTACAGTTTTCTCTGAAGCGTATTCATAACTGCCTTGTAATACTTTGCTTATTTCAACTGCCAAATTGGATTTAATCTTCTCTGTGTCAGTACTGGAGATATCCCATCCAGGTGATACAGTTTGCTGATCCCACGGAATATCTGGCTGATAAGTGATTTCGACCTTTCTTGGGGATGAGTAAATTTCCACGATCTGCCCTACTGCATAACTATTACTGGGGAACGGCAACTCTGTGAATCCCGTGTATTTAGTAAGTCCAGGTTCACGGACGCCGCATCCTGATAGCAACAGCAATGCCAACGCTATTGATATTACTGATATCGTTGTGACATTATTTAGGTTTCTCATTGTCATTCTCCTTTCTCGCTTAGTGATTTTTGCAACTCATAAAGGTAATTCATTTTGTCGCTATTGTCCCATTAGGGCGATTCAGTGACCACCATGCTCAATTCCACCCGATCCTCGCACCTAACTCCCAAACAACAACGCACTCTATCCAAAGCCATCGGAAATGGCCTAAAGTCAAAGATGCCTCGCCACGCTGTTCTCTGGTCCCAATTCTACACTGCTCCGGCGGGATTTCAATCACAAATCCCGAATTCCGGCTTTTGCGGGCCTATCCGGCCCTTCTACTTTATACAGCGATTGTCACGCCACAAATGTTGATACTCTTTTTCTCATTTTCTTGAAGAAAGCGAAGTTTTTTTTCAAATCGGCGATTTTGGGCTGAAAAAGGGGGTGTTTGAAAGACTTTTCAGACGGGACTTACAGGATTTACAGAGATTTATCTCGGTGCCCTCGGTGTCCTCTGTGGCTAATCCAGGATTTCTTCGTGTCTTCGTAGTAAACCCAAAACCGTGTTGATCCTTCGGCTCCGCTCAGGACGGCGTCCGCGTTCATCTGCGTTTATCTGCGGTTAATCTTTGGACAGGATAACAGGATGATGATGGATTCAATCCCGGTTTATTCGTGGTTAATTTGAAAAAACAAAGCCAATTCTCAAACGCAACGAGGGCTTTCGCTTATCACGAGGAGATTGCCACCCATTCGACTGCGCTCAGGGCAGGCTTCCTCGCAATGACATCAGTATCTCTGCTCCTTTGTGCCTTAGTGCCCCTTCGACGGAGTTTACCCTGAGCGCAGCCGAACGGGCTCAGGGCATGCTTTGTGGCTGTGAATGAGATTTCTCTTGATTTGGGAGGGTAAATTTGGTAAAATAGGTAAAGTGGGGTGGTGAAATGCGAAAGAGAATTTCATGCAGGGTTGTTAGATCCGTTCCGCTCGGCAAGAGCGATGATGGTCTGCAAAATGCAAATGGGCCGAGTGTTCATCGTCTCGTTATGTGCCCAGCCGCCCTCTTCTATACAGACCGTCTGGTCGTTACAAGGACATGTATAGACGAGCGTCCTGCAACACAGGTTCTTGATCTCTACGTTTGAGTCCCGATCGAACCGCGCACAAAAAAAACGGCGAGGAAGGGGTGAGTCGATACTCCTCGCCGAGTTTACAAAATCCGTTCGGGCTTTTGATCCGACCGTCCCTGGTCGAGCATGTAGCTTAGCACTTTCTGTTTTCAGGCTTTCATACGCCGAACTTCACCATGTTTTCCGCCGCTTCTCGGATGTTCTGCAGGGTCTCAAGCTGGCCGGACAACAGGAGAGCTCTCGCTTTTTCGACGAGCTGAGCGTCCTCTTGCGGCGACTGCGTTGCCTGCTCGATGAGAGAAGCATAGCTGACCTGCACGGACACATCCGCGTCATTATTTGGAAGAGCCCGCGCCGGGTTCGCTTGTCCGGGTGATGAGCCTGATTCAATCAGATGTTGGTTTATATTTATTTTATCTATCATTGTTACACGGCTCTTACAGAATTCTCAATCTCTGCAATTTTTGTCGCAGATTCCTGAAAAAACTTTAGGATTTTTTCTCGAATTTTCACTTTTTTCTCAAGTCGGGCCCCTTTTCCAGGCGAAAGAACAGGTTTTGAGGTTTGTTTTCGAGCTGGACAAACTCTTGTTCATTTCCGCCTCCAACCACCTACAGCGTGCCCGCCACCTCGAAACTCACAAACTTGATGAACTCAAGCGGACTGACAGCCGCCAACTGTTCGTGCAGAGGCGCAAAGCCCGATCGCTTCTCGGACTCGAAATAGGCTTTGATACGTTTTTCAGTGGTTTTGTCGGCACTGTCCCAAATCTGCTCAAGGGCCCATAAGAGCTGCCCGTCTCTGAGATCCACCAGTTTCAATCGCAGTCCAACGACCATGTGAGGATAAGGCCGGAATTCGGTGATCGTCCCAAGCAGTAGTCCGTCGCACTTCAACGCCTCGCGGATAGCCCGCATCTGATCGAGACTGTATGTCGAGTCTGTCTCCAGTTGCAGACTTCGCCATGAAGGATCGTGCCGGCCGATGACAGTCAGGCCGAAAACCTGCTTCTTTTGCAGCGAATTGAACAGCGCCGTCGTGATGTCCGTGGAGATTTGGGGATAACTCGAATCGTTCTCCAGCTCCACAATTGCCACCCTTCCTATGGCAGTTAACGTCTTGCTCGGATTCAGGTAGTAATACGCCGCCGCCGGTGCGCGCACCTGATCAGCACGGCAGCCGGACAAAAGGAGCGCCAGCAGGGGCAGCATGATGCCCCATATTTCGCGACCCATGATGCTCGCGTGCCGTCTTGGGCGACGGGCGCCGGCCAACAAGCAACAAGCGCACGGAGGTGATAATGCCGTTTGCTGACTGTTCATTCTATCTCCCTGATTTTGTCGTGCGATTAGGGCTGATCGGGATTGCTCACCGATGCCACGGCTGGGCCGGTATTTTCGCCCTTCGCGGATTCTACGTGGACCTGTCCGCCAAGAACCGTGAGTATCCTCAGCAGCGCTTCCAGTTGGGCCGTTTCGGCCTCGCGCATTTCATCACGAAAGCCCAGAATGTTACTTTTCCAGTTATTCAATTCGACGCGCATCTCAATCAGCAGGTCATTCGCTTCGGCCAACTCTTTTTGCGCTCGCTGCAGTTGAGTCTCAATGGCGGCAGTCTGCTCCGTGAGCTGCTGATTCTTGGCGGCAGAGTCCTGATTCTGCTGTCTCAGGACGGCGGCCTCCTCGAAAAGTCTGGCGTATTTTTCCGACAATTCAATTGCCGAGTCCGCCGGGGTGGACCCATGTGGAGCAGGCTCCTGGAACCTTTTTGCGACCGCGTCGTTCCAGTATTTCGCAAGAGGGTCATCCGGGTGGACGGCGACATTCGCCTGCTTCCGGTCGGAAGAGCAGCCCGATAGCAGAAGTATCTGCAATGCGAAAACCGCTAATAGGATTGCCTTGTTGTTCGTTTGCATCGTGTTTACCTCCATTCATTTCTCTTGGCCGGGCGCCGCGCTGGCGCCAGTTTGCATTTGGGGATTAGCAGGTGTCTGAGCACCCGCATATTCACATCTCAGAGCCATTCTTGTTCCGCAGGAACAGGTTACCTCTATGACCGCGTATTCCGGATGATTCTCCAGGATACACACACTTATCGGAGTCACGGCGGCGGCTCCCTTTGCCGGCCCCGTCCTGCTGAACTCGGCCCGGGCCACATCAAGATGGTACTGACCTTCCAGCTCAACATGCTCGCTCTTTAGAATTCGTCCTGATGTTCTTACCATTGCTCTGCCGCTCCCTCAAGCGTTGATCCGTTATTAATCATTGATTGTCGTCAAGCACAGTAGTCGATTCCGCCCTTGTCCCGGTTGTCTTCCTTCTCAGCCCGTCCTTTCGGCGGAGTCTCTTTATCTTCGGCGGACTCGTCTTTTTCGTCGTGTAATTGCTGACGGCGCTTCCTTTCTTCACGCTGTTTTGCGGGAGCTAAGCCGGCTACGGTCTGAAGACCTTCCACAGGCTTGATCACATTGGATTCATAATCTGCCATCTTTCCATTGCCTCAGTTTTACCGACAAGTCAAATAAGGCACTTGCGTGCAGCTGGCTGACGCGTGACTCGGTAATTTCCAGAATGTCGGCGATTTGTTTCATTGTGAGCTGCTGCTGGTAATAAAGCAGAACAACCTGCCGCTGTCTGCCCGATAAGCCCTGTATGGCCTCGGCCAGCTTCTCTATAAGCTCGGCGCGCTCGATCCTCAGGTCCGGATCGCTCGTATGACCCGCCGCCAGGAGACCGCTCAGGGCGGGTGAGTCGTCCCCGAAGCCGTCGAGTGATATGAAATGCTGCGCCCGGGCGCTCTCGAATGTTTCATAAAGCTCGTCAACCGTGATTCCGAGTCTTTGGGCTAATTCCGCATCGGTGGGTGCGGTACCTCTCTGCTCGGCGATCTTCCGGCTGACCTGCTGGGCGTCGCGAATTCGTTTGCTTAAATTTGCAGGCACGAAAGACCAGCCTCTCAGCTCGTCGAGAATGGCCCCTTTGATCCTGATGTATGCATAGGTCTTGAACTCCGCCTGATGGGATGAATCGAAATCACGGGCCGCTCTGACAAGCCCAACCGTCCCCGCGGAGACCATGTCTTCGAAGGACAGCGGAGGTTTCAGATACGTGACCACCTGCCTGGCGATCCTGTGAACCATGGGCAGGAGCTCGGTGATCTGCTCATTGGCCACGTCGCTTTGGACGAACTTTTTCTGGCCGGCGTATGCGCGCAGAGCGACGTTGCTCAGATGCTTTCGGCTCTCTTTCGTGAACTGCTGGTCGCAGATGTTATCAGCTTCTACCGGCACTGCCGTGGTCCTTGTACCCTGGTTTGCGGTTCATTCCGGACGCGGAACTCTGCTGTTGGTTTATCTGGCTTCTGATCATCGCATGGGTCAGAACTGCATTTATCGCTCTGACCGCCCAGCCCCCTGCTATATACGCTAGTACGGCCCCTATCAGCGCTCTCTTGCAACAGACAAACGGCGAAAGGCCGCTGATCCAGGCGACGAGGCTCAAGGCGAAAAAGCATATCACGGCAATGTTGACTGCGATTGAACGAACGTGTAACAACATAACGACCTCGTTTTTCGTATGGCGTATGTCCTGCGGCGTCTGTCTCTCGTATGACACGTCACTTCACAGTGACAAGCTCTTGTCCCTTTCTCGCTGTTGATTCGGACCTCTGGATGGAAACGGTTTGTATGGGTTCCACTTCAGTTCCGAGCACAATTTCATCGTAGGCGACCACGGGCAGCAGAGACACTGTTCGTGATAACATCGCCGCCAGCGGCGAGCGCAGCCGTGAGTCACACAACAACACCACCTTGTCGCTGCCCTTGTCCATTACGGTTTTCCACGCTTGTGCGATCTTCCTGCTGACATCCATCGCCAGATCGGTCGGCAAAGCCAGGCTGATGGCATCTGCTTCCTGCTGTAAGGTGGCGGCCATTTGGTGCTCGAGGGGGGGATCCAGGGTGATGGCCATAATGCGGCCGTCGTCGTTCTTGTACTGCTCCGTAATGGTTCTGTTCAGGCGCTTGCGAACCATCTCGGTCAAGACAGCGGCGTTCTTGGTTTTCGAGGCGTTCTCTCCGAGCGATTCAAGAACGGCGGTCAATTCACGGATTGGTATGCCATCCTTGATGAGGCTCTTAAGCACCCGTTGAAGCAGTCCGATGGATACGTCTCGATCGGGCCCGACGACTTCCCCGACCAGAGACGGCTGCGTCTTGCGAAGTCTGTCAATGAGGAGCTGCACGTCTTCACGGGTCAATAAATCGTCCGCGTGCCTTCGAAGCGTCTCAGACAGGTGCGTAATAAAGACCGATTCAGGATCAATCACTGTATATCCGTTCAGTTCGGCCTTTTCCTTGTTGGCCGCCGTAATCCACAAGGCCGGCAGTCCATAAACGGGTTCGGTCGTCGCCATGCCTGCGACTTTGGTTTGAACGGTCCCCGGATCCATGGCGAGGAACATGTCGGGCTCTAATCGCGCCTTCGCTATCGGCAGCTCTGCGATTCTAATCTCATAGGCCGTCGGCTCGAGGCTGATGTTGTCTCGCAGCCGAACCAGAGGAATAATGAACCCCATCTGCTGGGCAAATTTTCTCCGCAGGGCGCCGATGCGGTCGAAAATAGTGCTGTCTTTTCGAGGATCCACCATGCCGATCAGCCGGACCCCGACCTGCACGGAAATCCTGTCAACATCCAGCAGCTCTTCAACCGGCTGTTTCTCGGCTTTTGCCTGTGGTGCGGCGCCACGCTTGTGCTTATGATCCTTTTCCGACCGGGCTACCACTCGTCCAAGCAGAGCGGCGCCGGCGCCTAACAGCAGAAAAGGTATTTTAGGCAAGCCGGGTACAAACGCCATAGATGCGATCACGACGGCCGCCGTAAGCAGCGGCTGGCTGGTCTTGAAGAATTGCCTGGACATGTCCTGACCGATGCTGTGGTGTGAGGATATCTTCGTCACCAGGAATCCGGAGCTTACTGCAATGATGACTGCGGGTATCTGGCTGACAAGTCCGTCACCAATGGAGAGGACCGAATAAGTCTTTATGGCGCTGGCTATTGGCAGGCCGCGGGAATAGCCCATGGCGATGCCGCCGATGACGTTGACCGCCGTGATGATCAGTCCCGCCTTGGCATCCCCGCGAATGAATTTGCTGGCGCCGTCCATCGCGCCGTAGAATTCGCTTTCCTTGACGATTTTCGCCCTGCGCTCATTGGCCTGGGTCTCGGTGATGATCCCTGCGTTGAGGTCCGCATCGATGGCCATTTGCTTGCCGGGCATGGCATCCAGGGTAAAGCGAGCGGCCACTTCGCTGATTCGCTCGGCGCCTCTTGTAATGACGATGAACTGGATGACGACAAGGATCAGGAAGATGACCACACCGACGATGAAGCTGCCGCCCGCGACGAAGTCCCCGAAGGTTTGGATGATCTTGCCGGCGTGACCCTGCAGAAGTATTAACCTGGTCGCGGCCACGTTCAAGGAGAGGCGGAACAATGTTACAAACAGCAGCAGCGAGGGGAAGGTCGATAATTCGAGGGCCTCTTTCGACGACAGCGTGACGATCAAGACGGCAATGGCCAACGATATGCTGCACGCCAGAAGTATATCCAACAGCGGGGTCGGAAGACGGATCAGAAGCGTGGCCAGAACCGTAACCAGGCCGATCACCATGATGGCATTGCTATAGGGCCCCAGAGGCGTACCGAGCAGACTTGAACCCGGCGATTCTGGTGAATTGGATTGTGCAGGTTCTGCCATCACAATTGCTTCTCGAAATCATGCCTTGTTGGAGGTGTCTGCTGAATCGCCGAGGCCAAGAATTTGCTTTATTTTGACGGCGAACCGGCCCTCCACAACCACGACGCTTCCGGTCGCAAACCTGGCGTTTCTCAGATGCAAGTCAACCGGCTCGTCGATCGATTTGTCGAGCTTCAATACCGAGCCGGGTCCCAGCCGTAGAAGGCGTTGAACGGGTATTTCCGTCTGGCCGATAGTCACCGTAACGGGAACGTTCATATCCAGCAGGATGTCAATGCTTCCGCCCGCCCCGGCGACCTCGGTCTCCACAGCTTCGGAAAACTCAACAGACTGTACTTGTTTTTTGGTATCTTTCTGCTGATCCGGTTTTTCTTCCACGGCTTGAGCTGCTTTTGCCATACTTCCATTTCCTTCGAATTGCCAAGTTCCTCTATTCGGATTCAAAATTCAGGCGGTGTCTGAAACCGTTGCCGCTGCGATGGTGACGGCGTAGTTGCCGGCGCACTTTGCCAGCCAGCCACAGCACACCGTTCGGCCATCTATGATCAGTTCAGCGGGCTGATCCACGTTCTTCTCCAGCAACAAGATATCATCGACTTGGAGGTTTATGATCTCCTCAAAAGTAAGCGTCGTCGAAGCGAATCGAGCCGTGATAGTTACCGGCATCGCCTGCAAATGATTGAGAACCGCCCTTGAAATCTCGTTGGCGGAAAACTTGTCGCAAGCTTGCGTGCTTTTTCCCACAGCAGGTTCCAACTTTTCACAGGGGATCAGGAAGTAGGCTGCCGAGCTGTCCTCTGAGCCGGTTTTCCTGACGGCGAAGGAGATTCTGCAGAGTTTTTCCGTGTTGTCCAGATCGAGGGGCCATTCACCTCTGATCATACCTCCTGCCAGATGGAGATCGACGCTTGCGTAGGCGGCGGAAAACGCCTCAACCAGAGCAGACGTCAGGTCCAGCAGGAGCGATTCTTCCAGTTGCGAGAGAGTCTTGCCTGAACCCTTTTCGGATTCGCAGTCGCCAAGCAATTGTCGCGCCCAGATAACGGCGGTTTGCTCGGGTATCCCGATAAGTCCACACACATGCTGCGGATCGGCACCAAAGGAAAGGTAATAATCCGCATGGTCGCCGCCTGAGGGTGGTCTCAGAAACTCATCCGTAAAATGCTGAGTGGTTGAAGCAATGGTCACATCGAATTCGCTGCGGCAAAAGCCGGAGAATTTCTTGGCCACCGCCGCGGCGACTCTTTTTGCGAAATCGTCGAGTCTGACAATCTGCTCGCTGCTAAAGTAATGAGGTTCGCGCCAATTGTACTCCACAGCCTCTATATGTGTGGTATCTTCCTTCTGCCCGGAACCAACGGCCATGAGGAGCTGCTGTATCTTTTCCCTGCCCGAATTGTTGGTGACTCCGCCACTCATTGTACGGCGAATTCCTTAAGCAGAACCAGGTTGATTTGAGGTTTGGAATCCGGAAAAAGCTTTTCATTAAACGCCGCGTGTACGTGCGATTGAATACTCTTGAGGTTCCTGTCGCCTCTGAGATCTTCAAGTCTTAGACCGGATAGATAAACAGTAAGCCAGTTTATCAGGATTGGTTTTTTCTCATCAAGAAAAGCTTTGCCCTTTTCTTTATCCACTTCGGCGCTCATCTCGAGCGTAAGAACCGCGCGAACGTAGCGTGTTGCACCGGGCTCATTAAGATTTGCCACAACCGGGTCTAGATCATAATACCAGGCTTTGCTGGAATCTTTTGCCGAATCATCCGCCGCGAGATCCTTTGCCTGGATTGGTTCATTGGGCTTTGAGCCGGATTGGGCTGCCTCGGGTGTGCTGGAACCGGCAAACAATCGACCAAGGCCGAAGCCGGCGCCGGCGCAAAAAACGACCACCACGGCCACGACTATCCACGGCAGGAGCCGGCCGATCAAGGACTTCTTGTCGGTCTGTTTGGCCTGCGGATCTTTTTGCTCGTCCTGCTCTTTTATCTTGTCATCGGCATCTGCCATTTTTCACCTCCATTGTCTGACGTCTGTAAGCACATTGTAATCATGCCGGCTGCAGACAGCCTTGCCGTCGATAGCGGTGCATTTTGTCTCGCAACGTTCGGTCACTGATGCCCAGGACTTTTGCCGCCCTCGTTTGGTTGCCTCCCGTCTGGCGAAGGGTGTCCAGAATCGCCCGTCGTTCTATCTGCTCAAGCGGCACCCCGCCCAATCCGGAGTCGCCGTGCGCGTGTTTCCCACACGACGAATCATGAGTCCCGCACTCCGGCTGTGCGAGCGGCTGCAGCTCATCAAAGAGCCATGAGACGTCGGCCAGGGACAAGGCTTGGCCGGCTCCCAGAATCAGCGACGTTCGCACGACGTTGCGCAACTGCCGGACATTACCGGGCCAGTGGTAATTGGCAAAAATATCCATCATGGCGGGGTCAAGCCTCGTGATCTGGCGCTGCACTTCGCGGGCATAAAGGTTGACAAAGTACCATACAAGGTCCGGCAGGTCATCCTTGCGTCCTCTCAGGGGACAGAGGACCAGCCTTGTTCCACTTAACCGATAATAAAGGTCCCGGCGAAATCTGCCCTCCTGTGCTTCCTGCAGCAGGTCTTTGTTCGTCGTACTTATGATTCGGACATCGGCGCGAACACGTTCATTTCCGCCGACGCGTTCGAAGTCCTGCTGTTCCAGCACACGCAGGAGTTTGGCCTGGAACCGGATGGGCGTTTCGGTAATCTCATCCAGCAGCAGTGTCCCGCCGTGAGCCATCTCGAATCGCCCTTTGCGCTGAGCGTACGCCCCGGTGAAAGCGCCCTTCTCGTGGCCAAAGAGTTCGCTCTCGAGAAGCGACTCACTCAGCGCTGCACAATTGACCCTGATATATGAGCCCTGGGCCCTTCTGCTCTTTTGATGGATCAGATAAGCGATCAGCTCCTTGCCCGTCCCGCTTTCACCGCTGATCAAAACCGGTGCTGAAGTAGGAGCGATTCTCTTGGCCAGATCGACGGTTTGAGCCAGACTTGCACTTCTGCCCACAATCCTGTACAGGCAGTGCGTATCCTCCTGGGCGGCGGCAATCATTGAGACGTCGTGATTGGGCAGGAAAGTATCCAGGATCGCCTCTATCTTTTCGCGGTCCGGCGGCCTGATCAAGAAATCACGACAGCCCTGGCGGACGGCCCTGACTGCCGTTTCGACGATCTGCCGGCTGTCCTGCGAGTCATCTTTCCGGGCCTTGGTTATCATAACCACAGGCAGCTCCGGCCAATTGGCTCGGACTTCAGCAAGCAGTTCAAAACCATCCTGTGACCGACTGGGCTCGCCCGGTTGCGGGTCTATCGTCTCGCCGGTAAACAGGAAATCGCAGTGGCCCTTGTTGATAAAATCAAGAGCACTTTGCTTGCCGCCCACGAGATGCCCGCGAATACCCTTCCGGGCCAGAATCTCAAGCACGAATCGCGCCAGCGTAGGATCGTTATCAGCTATCAGTACATTCGCAACATCTTCTTTTCTGTCCATGCTGAAGGTGCCTGTCTTGGCCTCACTTACTTGGGGGATGTTCCGCCTCGCCAATCAACTTGCGAGGCTCGTCTTTGAGGTACCACTCGATCAATTTGCCTTCGGCTCTTGCCAGGTCCGTCCACGCCGACTCAGGATATTCGGTCAGTAGCTGTCCGTACGTCTTCGCGGCTGTGGGCCGCTCAAGGTCCCGCAGGCAGTTGCCGATTTGAAACAAGATCCAGGCCCTGTCGGCAGATGCGTGGGCGTCCTTCGGATCTGTGCGCGCCAGTGCCTGCTGGTAAAACGCCGCAGCGTCTTTCAAGTTGCCGCTGGAGAATAGTATCTCTGCCAGCTCAAACGGGTGATCCAGCTTGTCCGGATGTTGCGACCGGTTCATGAGCATCTGCAAAGTCTGACCTGTTACCGGTTCGCAGGACAGGCCTGGTCTATTTTTTTTCTTCTCAGCCTCCCTCTGGACCTGCATGGCAGATGAAGTCTCGTTGGGTTCAGTGACCGGGGCCTTCTGCGGGACAGCAGGAGGCTCCGCCGTCTGCTTCTGAGGCCCAAACTGGACGGACCGGACTTGTTCGATCATTTGCATGAGTCTGCTCTTGCTCTGCTTGTCCCCTTGACCTTCGGCAACGCTGATCCGGGCCTGCAACAATTGGCGTACGAGAGGAATGTTTGGCTCTTCGGGAATGATCAAGCTGTCCTGCGGCAGTGCTTGCGGGATCTCGGTTGCCGTGTTTGCCGAGGTAATGCCGGTAAGAGATATGACCAGATGCAGGGGCACACATGTGAGACATAAGATAACGAAGCATGACGTTCTACCCATTGATAGAGGCGTCGCGACGTGGTAGCCCTGGTGACTCTGTCGAGCCCGCAGAGTTGCTCCTGCTTGTTTTGCAGCCTTGTTTGCCATTTTCATTTCCATTGTCCCGAAAGGGCTAATGCCGCCTTGTCATATTCTTTCCGTTGGCTATAAGCCGCGGCAAGCGTTCTCAAGGCTTGCTGCTTGATCTGCGATGACACGTCAGAATCCAAAAGCGGCAAACACACGGATATGCTTTGGTCGCTTCGGCCGAGTTTTAGACAAACATCGGCTAATTCCACCGCCGCGCTTTGCGCCAAAGACCCGGGTTCAGCAGCGCTGAGAATTTCACTCAAGCTGCTGCGGGCAAGTTCCAAATCGCCTTTGGCGATGTGACACTGAGCCACCTCAAAAGATATTTTGGCGCTTAACTTCGAATCGGAAACGTATTCTGCCCTGTTGCGCAGCGACACAATTGCCGTGTCAACCAGCCCCAGCATCCTGAAAATCCTGCTCTTGAGCAGCAGCATTTCGATAGATTGTTCCTCCGACAGCGCAACCGAGCTTACGTTTTCCAGGACATCAAGCGCTTCGACGAAATGTTCCTGCTCTATGTGGCCTTTCACCATCGCTGCGATTGCCTCAACGTACTGCTCCCTTGGACTCTGCGCTGCCAGCGCGTATTGAAACGCGTTACATGCCTGCTCGTATTCGCCCAATGCCAAATGGGTTTGACCCAGCATAAAATGAGCCGAATACAGGTCATTGTTTCGGTTTTTTCCGGCCAAATCGATGTATCGCGTCAGCCATTTGCCCGCATCCTCGTATGCTTTCGTCTCATAGCAACATCTGGCAGCCCCGAAGGCGGACGCCGTTTTCGATTCCAAAGACAATCCGAAATTGTAAACCCGTTGGTACAGTTGAGCAGCCTCCGCCTTGAGCCCTGCCTCCATGGTTGCATCCGCAAGGCGCAAATAAGCCTGCCCGTAAATCTCCGTCTCAGGATACTGCTCGATAAGCTGCCTCAGATCTTCCCGGGCGCCGTGATAGTCGCGCAGACTTGCTTTCAATTTGCTCGAGTGCAATAGGGCGAACGGTGCCACCGACATTTGTGAGAAGCGATTGGCCACCAATTTGTACTCCGCAATGGCTTCTGCCGGCAGCCCGACCTGAGACTTTAAGAGCGCCATCGCGAAGTGGGCGTTAGCGAGCCGCTTGTCACTGTAAAACGTCAACACGAATTCTTGCCAAAGTGAAATAGCCTGCTGACCAAGAAAAGACAAATGTTCCTGTAAAGACGAATATTCGGTTGGATCGAAAATGGTTATTTTCTGCTTGCCGGCTTGGTCTTCAGGACACGCCAGCAGCCCGGCGCACCCTGCTGCAATCAGGACAACCTCCTGCGACGTGGCAGCGGGCAAATGCAGGCTGACGGGCCTTTGCCGCATGGCCCCTTCTGCAGAATCCGGCCCCGATACCTCCTTGAAAGCCCAGTGAATATCAAGCTCTGCGCTGGCCGCGAATTTCGCCATCAGCTCCTCAACGGGTGCTCCGTAAGAGGTTACGGACCAGCGAGGCGGGTCACCTTGATATTCGAGTCTCCGAATTCTTGGATCGAGCAACCCCTTGCCCAAGCGTTCCGAGCCGGAATTTAGGAATCTGCGCAGCTCAGCCTCCCCCAAGTTGCCAAAGGGGTCCGCAAGCCCGGCGGCGCTGCCCCATAAACCTTCAGGGATGTCGGTGTCGGCGTTGCTGAGCATAAGGATATGACGTGTTAGACATTCGGCGACCAAAAAGTGACAATCGCACTCGAACGACAGCGCCCAATCATCGTCGAAATCCACGGTCTTGATTAGGGCAATCGTGTTGTACGCCCTGGTTCTGGCTCTCAAGAATCGTTTTCTCTGTATTTCAAGCAAGCTCAGATGGTAGTTGGCCACCATTCTTATAGCAGGCGAACCACTTTGAGAGACGGCTACCAATATGCGGCTCGCCTGCTCAAGGTCAGCAGCTTCCTTTGCACATAGAGCCATTTCCAACTGAAGAAAATCTCTCAGCAATTGATCGCTCGCTGGAAGAGCTTGACGAAGCTGGTCATAGGCGGCATAAGCTTTGTCGTAATTGCGTTGCAGATAAAAGTTGCGGGCCACTTCCAAAGATAGCGGCTGCATTGGTGAAAGGGCAGGCGTCGGTTCCTGGATTTGTTCCTGCACTACCTCTGGAGAATCAGCAGCCGGCGGCTTGAGAGCGGGTGCTTGCGGGACAGCCGGCGCTGCCTGGTCGGTCGATATTGGAGGCGAGCTGGCATTGGGTCCGCCAGTGGATCGAAACAATGCATACAGGAGTATCGAGGCGACAACAACAATGCCTGCGATGAGGACTTTTTGAATGGGTGACAAGCGTTCATATCGACTGGGCCCCCGCGAAGGCCGGTGCGAGACAGCGGGCGGTTGGGGGGCGGATTCCGAGGCAGATTCGGCCAGGAGCTTGTAGAAATCCTCGTTTCCGATGAATACGTCCTGCTCGGAAAGCTGCTCGTGAGTGTCCAGTGCCCAGGAATCGGCTTTGACGTCCACCCCCTCGGCCGCGCCCGCAAATAGCCCGGGGTCCGGCTGCAATTCGGAAGAGCTCTCATTGAGGGCGTTTTTTTCTTCTTCTGTCGCCATAGCTTCCAATTTCGCCCTTGACCTGTCTTGCGAACATGAGGGCGTATTTCACAACCTTTTTTATGTGAGAACAGCAATAATCGTGCCAGAGTCAGACGTACTCGATAGGTCAGTGTATTTGGGCGTTTCCAAGCCATGAAATGAGTCTGTTGGGGCAAGGGCGACCATTTATGTGATGGGGAAACGTCAGGTTTCTATACGGGCCGACAGATTTTCTGACAGAGCAAGGAAGGCGCCGAAAACCCGTCAGCAGGCGGATACAAGCTCGGTCACAGGCGATCTTGAGACTTTCTCCTGGCCGTTGCCGGTCCGGTCGCTGGAAGCAGGCGGATCCTTTGCGATGTTGTACTGCTTGACCTTGGCATACAGTGTGGCTCGGGTTATACCCAGAAGCGCTGCGGCACGCGTCTTTTGCCAGCCGGTTTCCTGCAGCGCTCGAGAAATCAGCTCCCGCTCGGCTTTCGCCAGTGAAAAACCCTTGATGATCCCTGCTGTCGGGTTCTCCGATGCGTGCGCACATTCAGTCGGGTCGATGATGATGCCGCTCAACCCGATCTTATCCGTTGTCTCCAGCAGGATGGCCCTTTCGATCACATTCCGCAGCTCGCGAACATTGCCGGGCCAGTCGTGTTTCTCAAGGGCCTCCATGGCTAATCGGGTCAAGGACGTGACCTCACGGCATTTTTCCGGACAGATTGTCGAGTTCTCGAGAAAGTACTCGGCCAGGATTTTGACGTCATCTTTTCGTTCCGGCGACCGAAGAGGGGCAAGAACGATAGGGCTGACATCCAGGCGATAGTAAAGGTCACGCCGAAAGCGATTGGCCTGAACTTCGTTCTTGAGATTGCGATTGCTCGAAGCCATGATCGTGGCGTCACAGGTGACGTCCTTGATACCTCCGACCTTCCGGAAGGTTCTCTCCTGCAGGACACGGAGCAGCTTGGCCTGCAGGTCCATTGGCATCTCAGAGATCTCATCAAGCAGGAGCGTCCCACACCCCGCCAATTCCAAAAGCCCCGTCTTGTCGCGGTCGGCCCCTGTGAAGGCGCCTTTGACGTGGCCGAAAAGCTCACTTTCCAGCAGAGTAGCCGTCAACGCTGCACAATTCACCGCCACGAATGGCTGGTTCGGATGTCTTAAGACATGGACCGCCTTGGCCGCCAGCTCCTTGCCCGTGCCTGTTTCTCCGACGATCAGAATCGGATTGCATCGACTGCGGGCCACCAGCCGAATCATCCTGAGGGTATTGCGAATAGCAGCGCTCTTGCCGACCATGGATACACAGCCGGCCAGGTCTTCAGCAAAAAAGCGGCTCGTACTTTGTTCAAAATGTGCCGGCGAAAACCCGCTCGTGTGTCCGGGCTCCTGATTGTTGCTCCTGTCTTTGTTTTCTATCGTCTCTATGAAGCCATAAATCGACAGACGGCTGGGGACAACTTTAATCTTTTTATGGGACGGGCCAATAATGTCACTCGCCCTCTCGCACCTCGAAGATGGACAGCAGTTGTGCCGTGATGTTATGGGACATTGCATGTCACGGTGCAGCACGAAACTATCCTTAATCATGTAGTGCTGGGCCGAAGCACAAGTCGCAGCGGAACAGCGTCGGTTCTTATGGGACGTCTCCGTGGGACTCACGGCGCCAATGCAGGGAAACGAAAAATCCAAATCGAGCAGAGCGGCGAAGAGCGGCAGAATCTTCTGGATACAGGAAAATATGTCCTTTGAAAGAGTGACTGCCAAAGATGACTTTTGTGTTCGTACAATTTTAAAATCTCTTTAACACGTGCTGGCACAGACGGTTGTGTGTCGCCAAGCCGCTGAGCACTTCAATATGGCACGACAATTGCTACTTTCCGCTTGTGGCTGGTGCCTGTATTTCGTCCATGGGCATCGAAACTCGAAAAGAAGACGCATTGGGTTATTGGCTCTTACAGGGAAAAGAAAGGCAGGAGAATCATGGATCCATCATCAGTCATAAACAGCGCGAGCAACATCCAAATGGATTATATGAAACTTCTGATCACGCAACTGCAAAACCAGAATCCCCTGGAGCCGTTGGACAACAATGAAATGGCCTCGCAATTGGCGCAGTTTTCACAACTGCAGCAGCTCGAATCCATGAATACGAGCTTTGCCAGTGTGCTGGCCGCCACGGAACGCACGTACGCCAGCTCGCTCATAGGCAAGGATGTTTCCTTCGCGGCAGAAACTGACGCCGGGACTCGTGAGGTGACAAGCGGTGCCGTCGAGGAGGTCTTCAATAATATTGACGGCGAGATCCTGTTGGCCGTGGGAAACCATCAGGTTGGTTTGAAAGACGTTATATCGGTCAAGAACTAATTCGGTGATTTAGAGTTTCGATTTAAGGAGAAACAAAAATGAGTTTTGCGTTGTCCGCCGGAGTTACCGGGCTGCAAGCCCACCAGAAAATGCTTGATATCGCCGGTAACAACCTGGCCAATGTCAATACGACGGCGTTCAAGTCCAGTCGAGTCACCTTCTCGGAGTTGCTCAACGAGACAATCAAAAAAGCGTCCCAGCCAACGTCCGGCGTCGGCGGCACCAACCCTCAGCAGATAGGCAGCGGCGTCGGAATCGCAAACATCACCCCCGACATGTTACAGGGCAACGTCGTAAGCACGGGCAATCCTTTGGACATGGCGATCGAAGGAGAGGGCTATTTCGTGCTGAGTGACGGTCAACAAAACGTGTACAGCCGTTCGGGGTCGTTCGCGGTCGATGCGGACTCGAGCTTGGTTGATCCTGCCACGGGCTACCACGTCCAACGGATTGGCTCAGAAGGCGAAATCGACGGCTTCCAGACGCCTGGTGACAGCGAGGTTCATGTCCCCTACGATGTGGCGATGCCGGCAAAGGCTACAACAGAAGTAGTCATCTCCGGCAACCTGAGTGCCGATGCCGCATTTTCCGTAACGCAAACACAGGTTATAACTGCCGATGTGGCCTATACTTATAACAACGGGACGGCGGCCACGGCAGCGACGGAAATCGACCAGCTTGACCAATATAGTGGAACGTTAACCTCGGGCACAATTACCATCAGTGGTTATGATAAGGACGGCACAGCATTCGACACGGGCCTGACCCTGGCGATTGACGGGACCACCACGCTGGGAGACCTTATTACTCACTTGAATACCAATGTGCTTGACGGGTCCACGGCCTCTCTGGTCGACGGGCAAATCCGGATAACCGATGATACCAGCGGCCACAGCAAGACTGACATGACTCTCTCGTATGCCGGCGATGGCTCGCTGACAACGCCGGCCTATTTCGAGATATCCACGGTGGGCGGAGAGGAATCCAAAAATATCAATATCACCGTGTACGACTCTCAAGGGGGTAAACATGTTCTGGCCGGGGCGTTTGTCCGAACGGATGCTGCCAACACGTGGGACATGGTGCTGACCTCCATTACCGGCGACATCCGTCAGATAACTATGGCAAATCGGCGCATCGAAGATATAAGCTTTGACGCCAGCGACGGTTCTTACGCTGGCTTAGGGGGGGTAGATTCGGCCCAGTTTGGCGTAACCTTTGCCCATGATACCGCGAATCCACAGACGATCCAGATAAACCTCGGTACCGCGGGAAAGTTAGACGGCTTGACACAGTTTGCGGGCAACTCCACTGCAGTGGCCAGAGACCAGGACGGCTATGAAGCCGGCAGACTCGCCACCCTTTCAGTCAACAACGAAGGGATACTCATTGGTGCGTTCTCCAACGGTATCAAGAAAAATATTGCGACTATACAGACCGCGTTGTTTCAGAATACGTCAGGTCTGGAACGCGTTGGCAACGGATACTATGTTCCTTCCCCTAACTCAGGGGTGGCCATCGCCACGCAGGCGATGACCGGTGGCGCTGGCTCCATTCACGGCGGGGCGTTGGAAAAATCCAACGCCGACGTGGCCACTGAATTCGTTAATATGATTCATGCCCAAAACGGGTTTCAGGCCAATGCCAGAACGATCAGAGTCGCCAACGACATCCTGCGTGAATTGACCAGCCTTATTCGATAATAATTCTGGAAGTTTGAGATGACGACATCATCCGTAGTAACCGCAGGAATGAACGCTGTAATGACGGCGTTGACGCCCATGGAGCGGTGGTATGCTCTGCGTCGGCTTGAGCGCAGCTTTGTGGCTGATCGCTGGTTCATTCTGACGGGTGTGGGGGCCATTATCGTCTTGACGGTGTTGCTCGTTGTCGTCACCTGGCATCGCGCGGCAAGGCAGCGCAGAGTGAGCGGCAAGTTGTTCCTTGCGTACGCCGGCAAAGCTGGTCTGACCCGGCGCGAGTGTCAGATTCTGCAGGACATAGCTACCAGAGCAAAACTCAGACGAAACGAGTCCATTTTTACGATGGGCACCGCTTTCGAGCGAGGAGCCGCCAGAATAGCAGAAGAGACTCTGACGGTACATGGACCCCGGATGGGCAAACATCTGAACGCGGAGCTGTCGGTTCTGCGAGAGAAGCTCGGCTTTGAGGGGCGGCGCCCGGTCTCCGCAGGTTCGGCCGTGGGGCCGAACAGGCCAAGCAGCAGGCAAATCCCCACAGGCAAGAAACTTTACATAACGGCTCCTCACGGCACGGCCCTGGCCGGTGTCGAGTCCACCGTTATTAAGAATGACGATATTGAGCTGGCTGTGAGACTGGCTGCGCCGCTGGAGGGCGGCCCGGGCGAGCTCTGCGGCGTGCGTTACAATTTCGGCGCATCGGTCTGGGAGTTCGACGCGGCTGTGGTAAGCTGCCACGGCGGCATCCTCGTCTTGAGTCACAGCGACGATGTGCGGTTCATCAATCGCCGGCGTTTCGTCCGTGTGCCGGTAAAGGGAGCCGCCTTCATCGCGCGTTTCCCCTTCACAAGAACATTGCCGTCGGAGAACGATTTCAGCGAAGACGCACAGCAGGGTCCGGCGCCCGTTTCCGGGGATGCCTGGGGACCGCCGGAATTTGTCCCTGCGCAAGTGACGGAGTTGGCCGGCCCGGGCTTGCGCGTAAAGGCCCCGCTGGAAGTCAAGGTGGGCGAGAGAGTGGTGGTCATACTGAAAATCAGCGAAGAGGCAAAGCACAATTCCACTGCACGCCGAAACGCAATATCACCGCGGTCGCGCGAGCTTCAGAGCAGCCGTACGAAACCATCAAGAATAGTTGAAGATATTGGCGAGGTCAGGCACGCTGAAGCCACACAAGACGGCTTTTCAATAGCCGTTGAGCTGACGGGGCTGAGTGACTCAAACGTGAACGAACTGATTCGCGCGACGAATGCAGCTTCCGTGAAAGCGGCGGCCGCAAGTCAGGATGTTGCCGCTTTCGACGGCGGCGAGGACTACGAAACGGTGGAAGCTCCAGAGCCGGCCCTTGTACGAGGAATTTGAAAATGTCATTGATCACAGAGCAGGTCAGTACAAGTATTGACGCCCTGACGCGGGAGTTTAACATCATCGCGCACAATCTGGCCAATGCCAGTACGGTCGGATACAAGCGCCAATGCAACGCCTTCTCAAAATCGCTCGGGACACAAGACCCGCAGAGCTATTCGCCCGGCACCATCGAGCTGAATTCGACATTTGATTTTTCCCAGGGCAGCGCGGTCGAGACCGGTCGGCCGTTGGATTTCGCCTTGTACGGCAAAGGTCTCTTCGTGATAGAAACGCCCGATGGGCCCCTCTACACGCGCAACGGTACGTTCCTGACAAATCAAAACAATCAGATCGTGGATTCTTTGGGACGGATCGTGGCCGGCCAGGCGGGCCCCATCACTGTGCCGAACAGCGTGGGAATCTCACAGCTCAGTGTTTCGAGCGACGGAAGCATCAGTGCCGCCGGCGCGGCGATAGGGAAATTCAGGTTGGTGGATTTCAAAGACGACCAGGCTAAGCTGGTGCCGGTGGGTGATAGCTGCTACCGGATGCCGGACGTGAATATCGCCCCGGTCCCGGCCGCACGTGTCGTCGTCAAGCAAGGCTATCAGGAAGCGTCCAACGTCAAAATCGTCGATGAACTGGTGGACATGATATTGGTGTCCAGGCTCTACGAAGCGAACATGAAATCCCTTTCAGCCGAGAAGGAAGCGTCAAGCAGTCTTACCAGCGTGGCGATGGGCTGAGAGACGACGGGCAAATAAGGAGAATAACGGTATGTTGAGAGCATTTTCCACGGCGGCGACGGGCATGACGGGCCAGCAGATGATGGTGGACGTAATCGCCAATAATCTGGCCAACGTCAACACCACGGGCTTCAAGCGAAGCCAGATCAATTTTCAGGATTTGCTTTATGTCACGATAAAAGAGCCGGGCACGGAAGTGGCGTCGGGCATCAGTTCTCCCAGCGGTATTGAATTAGGCAGCGGCGTCCGCGCAGCGTCCACAGTCAAGGTCTTCACGGCCGGCGAGCTTGAGAATACGGCTCGCCCTCTCGACATTGCTATTTCAGGTGACGGCTTTCTCCAGGTCACGACCCCCAACGGCGATTTGCGTTACACCCGCGACGGCTCTCTGCAGACCAATGCCAACGGTGAATTGGTGACCACTACCGGATATGCCATCGACCCGGCTATCAGCATTCCAACGGACGCTGTCTCGGTGAGTATCGAGAAAGACGGAGGGGTCAATGTGACGGATTCTTCGGGGACGCAATCGGTTGTGGGCACGGTTCAGTTGGCGCGTTTTCCGAACGCCTCGGGCCTTTCGAGTGAGGGAGATAATCTGCTCTCGCAAACGGAGGCAAGCGGCACGCCGACCACCGGCACACCGGGGGAAAATGGTTTCGGCGCCATCCAGTCGGGATTCCTGGAAAAGTCAAACGTTCAAATGGTCACGGAGCTGGTCAATCTCATCACCGCCCAGCGAGCCTATGAGATCAACTCGCGGGCCATCAGGGCGGGCGACGACATGCTTCGAACGGCGAGCCAGATCGTCAGATAAGGAATCATTATGTTCAAAAGCAGGAGCACAAGAGCACGAGCACATAAGAGCGCAAGGGTCATTGTCACTTGTGCGATTACGACTCTTGCACTTTTTTGCCGAGCGTCGGCGAACAACGAGCCCGGCGGCTTACCGACAGAGTCCGGCCTGAAGGTTTACCTGCCGAGAGAGGTCACGGTCAAGGACTGTTCTCTGAGCCTGGACCAGGTCGCTATAATCCAGGGTCGAGAATCTCTTGTCGCCAGGGCCGGCAAGATCACCTTAGGCCGGATTTCCGTGCCGGGCCAAAACATTATCATCGACAGGCCAACGATCCTGAGCAGATTGGCATGCAACGGTATTCCCCCGTCAATGGTGACATTGACCGGTGCTGAGGAAATAGCGGTTAAGCAGCAACACCAGACCATCAGCAGCGATGAATTCGTTTCCCTGGCCGGGTCTTTTCTTGAGAGCCATCGTCCCGGTGCGTCTGTTTCCCAATGGAGTGCGATACGCAAACCGGAGGGTTTCGTTGCCCCCAGCGCGGACAAAGACGTAAGATTTTCCCCTCGACTGGTCGAAGGCGGCCCAACAAACCAGGCGACCGTTGAGATTGGCATGTTCGCGGGCGATGAGAAGATTGGCGAGAGACAAGTCGTGTTCGCCCTGAAATATGAGTGTCGGCAGGCCGTCACAAAAGTGGATATTCCCGCCGGCGGGGTGATTAGCCCTGAAAACGTCGAGATACAACGAAAACAGTCGGACTATCCGGATCCGGCCGATTGGAAAGCGCCTTATGGTCTGATCGCCAGGCGGCGGCTGCCAGCGAACACGGTCCTTCGTTTGTCTATGATCGGACCTGTCGAATCTCCGACCGTCGTCGAGCGAAATCAGAGTGTGGTCATACGAATTGAAAAGCCGGGTTTCCTGATTACCGCCGTTGGAAAAGCGATGCAGGATGGCAAAGCCGGTGAGTATATAAAGGTTCGAAACACCGATTCGCAGCGAATCATTTTGGCAAGGATCAACGCGGACGGAAGTGTGGAACCGGTGCTATAGAAGGCCTATTCCGCGGGATCAAAGTGGAATACTCAGACAAGGGGCGACAATGAACAACAAAAAAATAGTTTTGGCACTTTCGTTGGCAGTCTTTGTAATTTTCTCGACGGCCTGCTCGCAAGCAGGCTCTATCTGGGCCAGGCGGGACAAGAACATGAAGGCCCTATATGCGGACGACGTGGCCCGGCAGATAGGGGACGTTCTGACGATCAAGATCAGCGAGGACAGTAAGGTTAACAACAAAGCCAAGCGAGACATGAAAAAGGAAACCGACCGGTCAACGGCCTTCGACGGGCAGTTAGGCAATTTCGCCGATCTCGGCGAGTTCGGCATGAGTGCTGAATCGGATAATGAATTGAAGAGCAAAGCCGATTACAAAGACGAACGCAAGTTTGTGGACAGTATCACGGTTGTCGTAATGGATATCCTGCCGAATCGCAACCTTATCGTGATGGGGACTCGCAACCGCGATATCGGGGGTGACATTCAGACGATCGAAGTGGGCGGCATCGTCAGGCCGAGCGACATCGCATTTGACAACACTGTGAAGAGTGAGCAGGTTGCGGACTTTCGTATCGTCTCCAGGAACGGCGGGGTCTCGGCGCCCTATACCAAACCGGGCTGGCTCGGCAGAATATTTGACATTGTTTGGCCGTTTTGACGACCCCGTTCAGACAGGTTTGATTGTTTGAGAGCAACAACCTATGAAATCGATAATGAGCATACGAGCCAAGAGGCAAAAGAGCATCACGGGACTTATGATTTGCGCCCTGGCAGCTTGCGCGCTGGTCTGCGGCACCGGGCAGGGTGAACGAATAAAGGATATTGTCGATATTCAAGGCCTTCGCGGCAATCCCCTGTCCGGTGTAGGTTTGGTAATTGGTCTGGCCGGCACCGGCGATACCACGCTGCTCTCGAGGCAAATGCTGACGAATCTGCTGAGGGATTCAGGCCTTGTTCTTACTCCCTCGAATCTGACCGGTGGGAACGTTGCCGTTGTTTGGGTGACGGCTGAGCTGGGGCCTTTTGCTCGCGAAGGTTCGCGAATTGACGTGGATGTCTCCGCCATAGGGGACGCCAAGAGTCTTCAGGGCGGAAAACTCCTGCCGGCACCCCTCAAAGGTCTTGACGGACAGGTCTATGCCGTGGCCGACGGGGGAGTTTCAATCGGCGGCTGGACGGCGACGGGCGACAAAGCTTCGATCACCAAGAACCACCAGACCGTCGGACGCATTCCAGACGGCGCCATAGTTGAAAAAGAGGAAATCGCCACATTCGTCGAAGACATAGCCGGGTACAGAGTGATCACACTGAATCTCAGAAACGGTGACTTTTCGACGGCACGGCAGATCACCCAGGCCATCAATGAGGGTTATGCGGACAGTGCGGTCGTCGTTGACGCCGGAACCATCCAGGTGAAAGTACCCGCCGAAATCGGTCAGGAAGGCATCGCCGGCTTCATTGATGATATTACAAAACCCGAAGTGACGGTCGATGTCCCTGCCGCGGTTGTTATCAACGAACGCACGGGCACCATCGTCGTCGGCGAAAACGTGGGCATCTCTGCCGTGGCCATTTCCCAGGGCAGCCTCGTCGTCAAGATCAAAGAAACCGAACTCGTGTCCCAGCCGGCCGCTCCTTTCTCTGACTCCGGAACCACACAGAAGGTTCCGGATACGGCTATCGGAGTGGAGGAGAACACAGCATACCTGATTCCCGTGCCCCGAGCGGTTACGGTTTCCGATCTGGCCAAGAGCCTGAATGCCATAGGAGCGACACCGACGGACCTGATAGCGATATTCAATGCGTTGAAGAAGGCCGGTGCTCTTCAAGCCAAGCTGGTGATTATGTAGGAGCAGTCTCATGGATGGCCCCAAATTGATCCCGACCGAACCTATCGCGCCGCCGGTGTTACTGGAGCATCTGCCGCAATCGAGACTCGACAAGGTTTCGGATGAGAAAAAAAGACAAATTGCCAAGGACTTTGAGTCCGTCCTGCTCAACAAGCTCTTGGACCAGATGAAGAATACCATCGGGGACTGGGGATTTGAAAAGGACGGGCCCGCCGGCCAGGTGCAGGGAATATTCTGGTTCTACCTCGCCCAGGACATGGCCAACAGCGGCGGCGTGGGACTATGGAAGGATATGTATCAATTTTTGGCTCGTGGCGATCAGGCGAACGCTGCCGAGAAGTCGCAGGATATGCATATATGAAGGCAATCGCAGTGGAAGACAAGGTCAATGAGCTGTTAGTGTGTCTCGATGGGGACATTGAGCATATCGAAAAGAGTCTGTCGCGGTTGAACGAGCTGCGCACGTTGGTGATCAAACGCGACGATGCGGCTCTGAGTAAACTGCTTGAGAGCATCCAGGCCGAGACGGACCGCTACAGGAGTCAGGAATCAAGCCGGCAGTCCGTCCGCGGAGAATTAGCCGATGCGCTTGGCTGCAACTTCGAGCAAATGACCTTGTCATCGCTCGAGAGAAGTCTGCCGAAAACTAAAAGAGACCAGGTAAACCGGACCAAAGCAAAGCTGAAATCTCTGATCGAAAAACTCAAGAAGGAATATCTGAGCACTGTTTTGCTCTTGTCCGAATGTTCCAGGCTGAACAATCTGCTCTTGAAAAGTATCTTCGGTCTCGGCAGGACTGGGGGGATCTATTATGGCGCCGACGGCGTAACCCGACGGCACACGGATAAGGGTTTTCTGAATTTACAGTTTTGAATAACTTCATCTCTTGCCTGCGAAGCACGATCTAATGCCTGCGGGGCAAGATGAGAACTCTGAGAACTGTCGTGCAAATGAGCGTCAGGAAATGGATAGTTTTGGCATAGGGATTAGCGGCCTGAACGCCGCCCAAAAGGCATTTGAGATCATCGGCAACAATATTGCCAATGCGGCCACGGACGGCTATCACCGCCAGAGGATAGACCTGAGTCCGGCTTATTCGTCGCAAGTGGGCCCGGTTCTCTTGGGGGGAGGCGTTGATGTTGCCGGCATTACCCGAATCATCGACGACCTTCTACAGAAGGAGATGTTCAGACAAAACTCGTCATTGGAGCAGGTCTCGGGGGAGCTGACCACGCTGCGCACGGTCGAAATCGCGTTCGGAGAGCTGTCAGGCCGCGCCGGTTTGAGCACGGCTATCGATGAATTCTTTAACGCCTTGCAGGATCTTTCCGCTCACCCCACAGAAACCATTTGGCAGAATCAGGCTGTGACCTCTGCCGAGACAATGGCTTCCCAATTCAGAACCTTGGGAAACTTCCTGACCACGTTGGAAACCCAGATCAGGCTGGAAGCTGAAAATACAATCGAGCAGGTCAATGCCCTGGTCAGCAGAATAGCCGACCTCAACGACACCATAAACAGGTATGAAATAAGCGGTGGGCAGGCCAACAACATGAGGGACCAAAGAGACCAGTGCATCACCGATCTGTCCAAATTGATCAGCGTGGAGACCCAGTCGCGAGAGTACGGTGTGGTCGATGTCAGTGTCAGCGGAGTACCGGTGGTGACCGGGGCGTCTGCTTTCGAGCTCGAGGTGGGCTTGCAAGAGGACCTTGGATTGGGTGTCGGCGTTGCGGGCGAGTCCAATTATAACCTAAGCGTGGAGGGGGGGCGCCTCGGCGCCTTATTATCGTTGAAAAACGATCTTCTCTTGGACATTCATAATGACCTTGACAGCCTCGCAAGTGCAATTATACAACAGATCAACGAATACCACGTTCAGGGGGTAGGCTCAGAAGGGTCCTTTACGTCATTGGCCGGCTGGGCAATGAGCAGCGAAACTTTGGCTGATTTCGACCCCCCGGTGTCCAACGGCAATATCTATATAAGAGTCACTAACACCAGCACCGGCGCCGTCACAAGGAGCGCCATCGCTGTTGATGCATCCACGGATTCGTTGACCACCATCGCCGCCGCGATTACGGGGATCACGGGCCTGACCGCCTCGGTATCCGATTCGCGGCTTCACATACAAGCCGATGCAAACTACCAGTTCGATTTCCTGCCCAGTGTTCTTCCATCGCCGACTGCCGGCGACTTTACCGGAGCGACATCGCCCCCGGCCGTATCCGTATCCGGTATCTATACAGGCACGACGAACCAGACCTTTACGTTTACGGTCTCAGGTACCGGCTCGGTCGGAAACGGGACGCTGCAAATTGCCGTGACCGACGGGGACGGAAATACGGTTACGACACTAAACATCGGTTCCGGTTATGCGGCGGGTGACAGGCTCGATTTGGGCAACGGAATCAAAATAGCTCTGGGCGCCGGCGACCTCGCCGATGGGAATACCTTCGAAGTCGATGCATTCGCCGACACGGACACTTCAGGCGTCCTGGCCGCGGTTGGAATCAACGCTTTTCTCTCAGGCAGTAGCGCATCGGATATGGCGGTTCATTCGGACATATCCACCACGCCGGGTCGTTTAGCCACTGCGTTGGGGGCGGATACGACCGACAACCACAACGCCCTGCGGATGGAAGGGTTGCGGAACCAGACGGTCAGCAGTCTGGACTCGATGACGCCTGGAGAATTCTATCGCCGGCTGAGTACGGACATCGGCCAAAAGGTCGCCATCAAACAGATACACCGGGACAACATCGAGGCGATGGTTCAGAGCGTTGCTGATCAGCAGGGCGAGATCAGCGGCGTCAACATCAACGATGAAGCCGCCCAGCTCGTGATTTTCGAGCAGATGTTCAAAGCCATGGCCAAATACTTAAGCACGCTTCAATCGTCACTTTCGATTGTGATGGAGATTATATGAGACGTATGGGGGACTCTCAGGAAACACCGAGAAAAGCACAACGTGTGACAAATGAGTGGAACACTTAACAACATCTACAATAACGTCAACTACGCTTTGCATCTGCATGGCGAGGCAATGACGCGGCTTCAGGAACAGGCATCCACCGGCTCGCGAATAAACCGAGTTTCGGATGATCCTTCCGCCGCCTACCGGGTCCTGGGACTGAATATCCAGGAAAGGTCCCTGGAAAACTACGCCGACAACCTATCGGAGGTCGTCAGCCTGCTGGATCTGTCCTCCACGGCTATTGAGGAGATCGCGTCGGCTCTGACGGAGACGCAGGTGCGTTTGACTCAAATTGCCAACGGTATCTACAGCGAAGAGGCGCGAGAAAGAGCCGCCGCGGGAATCAACGACATATTAGAGCAAATCGTGTCGCTGGCTAACACGAAGCACATGGGGCAATACCTTTTCGGCGGAGGAAACACGGCCTCGGCGCCGTATCTGGCTGAACGCACCAATGGAGAAATCACCACAGTCACGTACCAGGGCAGTTACGAGAATCGAAACATAGAAGTGGCTCCCGGTGTGAGGTCGTCCGCTCTCTACGTGGGCGATGATGTCTTTCGTTCCGATGCTCGTGGCGAGCTGATTTTCCTGGGTGATAGCGGCGCGAAAGCTGGTACGGGGACGTCCACGGTGCGAGGTGATACCTGGCTGACCGTGACCGGCTCGGCCGGCACTTATAATCTCTCTATTGATGACGGCCTGACGACATTCAATACCAACGGCACGGACACCAACCTGGCGGTCACGAATTCGACGACCGGAGAGATCCTCTATGTGGACACCACCGGGATAACCGGCGCCACAGTTGATCTGGTACGTGCACCGGGAACATACGACATATTCAACACGCTCGTCAGTATCCGAGACATGCTGCAAAATGAAAAAGAGCTTTCCGGCGCTCAGGTGCGAGAGCTGCAGGATAGCGCGTTGATTTCGCTGGAAGAGATCCGCGGGCTGATCGTCCAGGCGGAAGTCTCCGTTGGGTCAAGAGTCGGCTTTCTGGAGAACCTCAAAGATAGCCTCAAGAACCTGAAGTATGACGCCGAGGATGAGACGACTCGCCTGCTGGAGGCGGACATCGCCGAGATAGCCATCGACTTGTCTCGCCGTCAGCTTCTCTATCAAATGTCGTTATCCGTGGCCGGTAAACTCATGTCTTTATCGCTACTGGATTTCCTCGGGTAACCGTTCGGGGCAGGATCCAGAATCAGATGGGCATGTTCTTGAACAGCCTGTATGTCTGATATTTATACAGATTTCACGGGGGATGCCGCGAAACTGCCAATATATGCTAATGTTGCCTGACGGCACGGAATTTGCATGAAGGCCCTCAAGGGCTTCGCCTATTCGTGCAGGGAAAACGCCGCCGGGCAGGACTTTCAGGGAGTAACGTAGATGACAACAGAACCAAATTTGAACCCGCCCGGCGGGCAAATATGGAATGCTGGATCCGGGAGCTTGAACCCTTATGAGAGGGGTTTGCAATTAGCCGAAGCCGGCAGGCACCGGGAGGCCCTGGCCTGCATGCGGGAGCATCTTCGAACGGCGCCGCAGGACGCACAGACTCTGAACGATACCGGAGCCATTCTTCATTGCCTGGGCCGCTCAACTGAGGCCATCGATCATCTCGTCAAAGCTCGGTCCTTGCGAAAAGACTCGCCCGAGATCGTGTGGAATCTGGTCGAAGCCTATCTTGCGGCCGGCAGGGGCAACGAAGCGGCGTCTCTCTTTAGCGACATGGAACGCATGGGCGTGCTCAATGTGGATGTGCTTAACAGAACGGCCGATGTATTCCTGAATCAGAATAACAAAGCGGATGCCATCGAAATGCTGCTTCGCTCACTGCAAATCTGCCCAAATCAGGAAATCCTCAAACCAATGATTCAGGTCATTCGTTTTGAAAGACCGAAGCTGGCATTCTTTTGTGGCGGCGACGGGATGGGATTCCTTGATGAAATTGTTGAATTCGCAAAGCAGCGTTTTGAAGTGCGCCTTTTCGAAGGCCGGACGGAAGAGGATCTGCTTGAGCTGATGAGGTGGAGCGATATTTCCTGGTTTGAGTGGTGCACGAATCTTGCGGTGATAGGCTCAAAGCAGCCGAAGGTCTGCAAGAACATTGTCAGACTCCACCGCTACGAAGCATACGAGCCGTGGTCCCAGCAGGTAAACTGGGCCAACATCGACATCCTTGTCACCGTCGGCAACAGCTTTGTCAAAGAGGCTCTTCTTGGCAGGGTCCCACACCTCGAAAGTCAAACATCGCTGATCAGCATCCCAAACGGTGTAAATCTTGAGAAGTTTCCGCTCACCCCCCGCCCGCGGGGCAAGAACATTGCTTTTTTGTCCAATCTCAGGACGGTAAAGAATCCTCCTTTTATCCTTCAGTGTATGCAGAAGCTGCACTACATCGATCCCGAGTACCGTCTGTTCTTTGGGGGGATGTTCCAGGACGCCGTGCTGGAGCAATACCTAAAGCACATGGTCGGTGCTCTTGACCTCCGCGACGTGGTGTTCTTCGACGGATGGCAGCCGGATGTCCGTTCCTGGCTTGAGGACAAACACTACATCGTTTCGACCAGTATCATCGAAAGCCAGGGTATGGGCTTGTTGGAAGCAATGGCCTGCGGTTTGAAACCGGTGATCCACAACTTCCCGGGCGCAAACCAAATATTCCCGTCGGAATTTCTGTTTAACATTGCCGAAGAATTCTGCTCGCAGATCTGCTCTGACACCTACGAGCCGCAGAGGTATCGGACATTCG
This sequence comes from uncultured Pirellulales bacterium, assembly GCA_964462945.1. Classification (GTDB taxonomy): domain Bacteria; phylum Planctomycetota; class Phycisphaerae; order Sedimentisphaerales; family Anaerobacaceae. The sequence goes on along the minus strand of CAYWZW010000022.1, from coordinate 27,391 downwards.
TCGAAGAGCGCTACGCGCTGAAGAGCCAGTTGAGCAAGGTCAATAATATTTTCACGCGGCTCGAAGCCGAGATCGAATCGCGACGAAGCGATGCTCCGCGTCACAGTCGCCCACAGGATTTTAGTCCTAAAAGGGTCGGGCCGTCGGCGGACTTTTCTTCTCTGGTACACGAAAACAATGCGACGATGTGAACCTCTGCGACTTAGAAAATCTCAGATGCGCTTAAAATGGCAGAGAACCGTGATAAAAAGGCCGGGCCCGTCGTGAGCGTGCTGATCCCGACGTTCAACCGGCCCCGATATCTGCAACAGGCCCTGGCCAGTGTTTTGCACCAGAGCTACAGACATCTCCAGGTCGTTGTCGTCAACGACGGCGGAGTCGATGTGAGCGACATTGTCGATTCGTTTCATGATCGGCGCCTGATATTGATCGATAGAAAACAAAATCTGGGCAAGCCCCATTCGCTCAACGAAGCATTAGATCGAGCAGAGGGAAAGTATGTAGCTTATCTTGATGATGATGACCTGTATTATCCGAACCATATTGAAATCTTGGTCGATGCTTTGGAAGGCGAAACAGATGGTCAGGTCGCGTACAGCGATTTCTACAAGGCCTATTGCAGGGTCTCTTCGGATGGCCAGAGGCAGGTCTTGAGCAAGGTGGTGGAAGTCAGCCGTGACTTCGACCGTTTCCTCATGCTGCATTTCAATCATGTTCTGCACGTGTGCCTGATGCACCGTCGAGACCTGATCGATAAGACAGGCCCATACAACGAGCGGCTCAATGTCTTAATTGACTGGGACATGACCCGCCGGCTGGCTTTCTTCTGCGATTTTCACCACGTTTGCGAAGTCACCGGCGAATACTACCATCCGATGGGTGAATGTGACAGGATATCGGTCCAACGGCGCAAAGACAAGAGCGAATACGCCAGAAACGTTCTGGCCATACGAACCACCAGGCCCCCCAAGCCCTGGGTCAAGATTCAGGATATGTCCATCATTCTTACCGGCGACCGGCTGGACAAACAGACAGGCGCAACAATTGGTGCTATCTGGCGGCACACCTTTTTCCCCTATAAGCTTTATCTTCCCCTGTCCGAATCCGATTTCGACCGGCTAAACACGGATATGCCCAATCTGGTGCGTGTGCCCGTTGATCCGCTGTCTTCGACGGCCCGGCGTGTGGACGCCGCTCTTGAACAATGCCAGGGCGAATACATCGGACTCGTGCCGGTCGGCCTGCCTGTAAAGGATATGTGGATAGAGAATCCGCTCTATGCTCTGATCAACAGCCCCCTCGGCCGCCTGGGATTTGAGGTCGATGAATCGACGGAGGGGCTTTGGGCGGCCGTCGTCAGAAGCGATGACCTGCGGTTCGCCCGCAGAAGTTTTCCGGACTTATCAGTGCGGGAATCTCTGAGGGCGGCCGGCGTCGCGCTCAGACCCCCGGATTTCGAGGAGCTTCCTTTCCAGTTCGACAATCTGCTTCGGCAAGCCCAGTCGGCGGAAAAGGACGGCAACTGGATGGAAGCGGCCCGGATGTTTGAATACATCGGCGACCATCATCAGAACGAGCTATGGATGAATACGTTGGCGGCGAGGGCCTTCTTCAAGGCCGGCGAGCATGCCAGAGCCGCCGAGCTCAGCCACAGGGTAAATCAGAAACGCCCAACGGTGGACACGCTCTTGCTGGAGGCGAAAGTCAAACGCGAACAGAAGAGTCCGGGTTCGGCGATTGAGTTGCTCAGGACGGCAGAGCAGATACTCTCAGATCCTGTTTCGCACTTCTCGGCCCACGGCCGGACGGACAGGTACATGCCTGGGAGCACAAATAGGGACGAGGGAAAGATCTTTGAAGGAAACGAGCTTCTATGGACATGATGCAAGACAATGTGAGCCAGCAGCATGATTCGGCCCAGCACTATGAGGTCTTACAGGAACTTGGGGACTGTTATACTTCTGTGGGTAGTTACGCCCAAGCCCAGCAATACTACGAGAAGGCTGCTGTCTTGTCGCCTGATGAGCCGGGTCCTTACGTCGGACTTGGAGTCGTTGCCCTGCAGAAAGGCGGTCTCGATGACGCTGAAATCGCCTTCAAGGTTGCCTGTCGGCTGGACATCCGTTGTGCCAAGGCATACGCCGGATTGGGTTTAGTTGCACAGCAAAGGGCCGATTACCCGCGGGCCTTTGAGATGTATCTTAAATGCCTCGAGCTGGACACGGACAATCTGATCGCTCTGCTGGGTCTATTTCAGGCCTCGTGCCAGATGGGCTCGTTCTCAAAGGTGACTCACTATCTGGAGGTCTATTTGGACATGCATCCGGGCGACATTTCCGTGATGTTTCCTTTGGCGGCGCTCTATATGAAAGACGGGAAATTCGAGGAGTCGAAAAAAGTGCTGTTGGATCTTCTGGCTCTCAATAAGAACCATAAGGATGCCATTGACCTGCTGGAGGAAGTCGAACACAGTTTGGCCCAAACAAGACAGCAGAGCCCAGACCCAAACAAGTGCGCAGCCGAGCCTTAGCAGGAGCTGAAACGACATGGATATTGACGGCCCAGAGATTATCCCGGGTGAACAGATACGTCTGCTCGATCATCTCGAGAACCTGTTGAAGAAGCAATTAGAGCTGGCTCACCAGGGTGACTCGGCCAGCGAACAGTTTAACGTTTTGGCCACAAAGGCGGGTTCTCTTGTAGGAAAAATGAGGTTGTTTGGCGTCGTTGATTCGGGTGAGCTTCAATACCGGCGTGAGAAATTGCGGAAATTGTACGAAAACCTGTGCCTGGTTGTTGCCGCTGAAAGAGCCGACGTAGGTGACGAGTTGAGCCGGATTCGCAGGGGCAGGAAGGTCATTGGAACGTATCGTGGTACTGTCTGATAACCGAAAGGTCGAGCCGTGCGGGTGTTGATAACAGGTATTACCGGTTTCGTGGGAAGCCATCTGGCCGAGTACATACTCGAGAACTATCCCGATGTCGAAGTTGCAGGGCTGCTTCGCTGGCGCTCACCCAAGAATCATATCGAACCGATCATGGACAGTATTACCCTGCATTACGGCAATTTGCTGGATTTCCCGTCCGTGCGAAGTCTCCTGGTTGAGTCTCGGCCGGACATCATTTTTCATCTGGCCGCACAGTCATACGTCGATTTTAGTTTCCTGGCGCCGGTTGATACGCTGGACACGAACATCATCGGCACGTGCAACTTATTGGAAGCCGTCAAGCAGTTAAAGCAGTCCGACTCGTGGGATCCCGTGGTTCACGTATGCAGCTCGTCCGAAGTGTACGGCCAGGTGCGGGAAGACGAGGTTCCGATTACAGAGAGCAATCCGCTGCGGCCGGCGTCTCCGTACGCGGTGAGCAAGGTCGGCGAGGACATGCTGGCGTTTCAGTACTGGACGTCGTGGCGGATTAAAACGATTCGCAGCAGGATGTTCACACACACAGGCCCGCGCAGAGGCGAAGTTTTTGCCGTCTCAAATTTCGCCAAGCAGGTGGCCGCCATAGAGGCTGGCTTGGCCGAGCCCGTAGTCAGCGTGGGAAATCTGAACAGCATAAGGACTTTTTCTGATGTTCGGGACGCTGTGAGAGCTTACTGGCTCCTGGTGACTAAGTGCCCCCCGGGAGAAGTCTATAATATCGGCGGGGTCGAGACGATGACAATCCGTCAGATGCTCGACCGGCTGCTGGCGATCTCAACAGTCAAGGACATTAAGGTCCAAATTGACCCGGCACGATTGCGGCCTTCCGATGTGACACTGCAGATACCGTGTGTGGAAAAGTTCTATAAAGCCACGGGATGGAAGCCTGAGATTAAATTTGAAAAAACATTGAGTGATACTTTGGACTATTGGCGTGATTACTACAGAAAAACACAAGAAGTCAGGCAAGGCCAGCGAGCTGAATCTTCGGTTTTATAAGAAGCTGTATCTGGTCAGAAGATGCGAACAAGAGATTATCGCGCATTATTCGCAAGACCAGATGAAAACGCCGATGCACATGTCGATGGGAGCGGAAGCGATTGCCGTAGGAGTCTGCGAAGCACTAAAGGCTGAAGACCAGGTATTCGGAACGTACAGGTCTCATGGTCTGTTTCTGGCCAAGACCGGAGATACGGACGATTTCTTTGCCGAGATGTACGGTAAAGAAACGGCGTCCTTAAAGGGCAAAGGCGGCTCCATGCACCTATGCGCGCCGGATCACGGGTTCATGGGCACTTCCGCCATTGTGGCAAGTGTCATCCCGGTGGCCGCAGGATGCGCCTTTGCAAACAAGCGCGCAAATAACGGCAAAATGGTCGCCGTGTTCTTTGGCGACGGCGCCGTGGAGGAAGGGGTTTTTTGGGAGACTCTGAATCTGGCCTGCCTGATGAGGCTTCCCCTGTTGTTTGTTTGCGAGGACAACGGTTTGGCGGTGCATACCTCGAAATCACAGCGGCGGGGATATGAGTCTATTACGCAGATTGTCTCGCAATTCAATTGCCTGGTTTACGAAGAAAAGACCACCGATGTGGAGATCATTTACAGATTGACGCGCGAGGCCATCGAGCAGGTCCATACACAGCTCATGCCGGCGTTTCTTCATCTGGAGTATTTCAGGTATCTTGAGCACGTCGGGGTAAACGAAGATTTCGACGCCGGCTATCGACGCAGAGACGAATTTGAGCAGTGGCTGAGAGTGGACCCGGTTAGTCTGCAACGCAAGAAGCTGAAAGATTTGGGCTGGGAGAAAAACGCAATAGAGAGCCTGGAGATGGCTATCGACGACGGGGTGAACAAGAGCCTCGTCAGGGCTCAAGAGGCCGATCCTTGTGGCATTTGCGAACTCTACGAGGGTGTGTTTGCATGAGAAAAATCAGCTATTGTCAGGCTGTGAACGAAGCGATGAGCCAGGAGATGGATCGGGACCCGTCCGTTTTTGTGTACGGGATAGGAGTCCCCGACCATAAGCGGGTATTCGGCACGACGGCCGGTCTGGTGGAGCGATTCGGCAGGGACAGATGCTTTGACACACCTTTGTCGGAGGATGCGATGACAGGGTTCGGTCTGGGGGCCGCCCTGAACGGAGCCAGGCCGATTCATATACACATGCGTGTGGACTTCATGCTTTTGGCGATGAATCAACTGGCCAACATGGTTGCCAGCTACAGATATATGTCGGGCGGAGAGTTGAAGGTGCCGCTGGTTATACGGGCCGTCGTGGGCAGAGGGTGGGGACAGGCATTTCAACACAGCAAGACGATGCACTCGTGCTTCGCTCACATCCCCGGATTGAAAGTCGTCATGCCGACGACGCCCCGGGACGCAAAAGGGCTGCTTGTCTCGGCGATACGGGACGATAATCCCGTGATAGTCATAGAACACAGATGGCTTTACTACGCCGTCGATGAAGTCCCGGAGGATGATTTCACGGTTCCTATTGGCCAGTCAAATACGTTGCTGCCGGGGGATGATATAACGGTGGTCGCCACTTCCTGGATGAATGTTGAAGCTCTGAGGGCGGCGGAGGTTGTAAGAAAGAGGCACAACGTAAGCGTAGAGGTGATTGACGCTCGCTCGGCCGCACCGCTTGATGACGGCATCATAATAGCTTCGGTCGAAAAAACCGGACATTGTCTAATCGTGGACAATGACTGGATACATTGTGGGTTCAGCGCCGAGATCGCCGCACGAATAGCTGAAAAATGCTTCGGCAAGCTCAAGTCACCAATTAGCCGGTTAGGTTTTGAGCACACCCACTGTCCCTGTGCAAGGCATCTGGAGGATGCCTTCTATCCCAACGCAGCCGATATTGTCAAGGCGATAGAGACGAGACTGTGTCTGGAAGAAACAGATTTATCGGGTGAAGAATTCTATACCTACGAGAATAAATTCAGGGGGCCTTTTTAGTGAACATCGCGGCTCTTGAAGAAAAAGCAGTTTGGGTCCGCCGGCAGATACTCGAGACCATCGCCTCTTCCGGCAGAGGGCATATCGGCGGAGCTTTCTCCTGCACGGACGTCCTGGTCGCCCTATATTACGGCGGTATCCTTCGCCATGAAGCCTGCAATCCCGACTGGAGTGACAGAGACAGGTTTATTCTTAGCAAAGGACATTCCTGTGTGGCGCTGTACGTCATATTGTCCGACCTCGGATTCTTCAGCTCTTGCGAATTGAAGTCATTCTGCCGGAAAGGCAGTATGCTGGGCGGCCATCCTGATAAACGCATACCAGGCATAGAAGCCGACACGGGCTCGTTAGGTCACGGTTTGGGTATCGGGGCAGGATTAGCGCTCAGCGCCCGGCTGGACCGGAAGGATTTTATGACCGTTGTTTTGTTAGGCGATGGTGAGTGTTACGAGGGTTCGATCTGGGAGGCGGCCCTATTTGCGGGGCATCATCAGCTCAGGAACCTTGTCGCCGTCGTGGACCGCAATCGCCAGTGCGCGATGGATTTCACGGAAGAATGCAACCGGCTTGAACCATTTGCAGATAAATGGCAGGCGTTCGGCTGGGATGTAGACGTCATCAACGGTCATTCATTCGAGCAGATAGGCTCGGCCTTTGACGGTTTCCGGACCCGTGTGTCCGAGAAGCCGTTAGTGGTTCTGGCCAATACAATTAAGGGTAAGGGCATTTCGTTCATGGAAGGAAACGTCAAATGGCATCACGGCGTTCCCGCCGGCAAGGAGCTCGAAATGGCCCGGCAGGAGCTCGTACAGAATGTCCTGGCAATACCATGTTAATAATGACACAAAAGACATCGGATATAGACCTGCGAGATGCATTCTTCGATACGCTCTATGATATCGCAAAGAACGATTCTAACGTCATGTGCCTCGCGGCCGACATGGGGGCCTTCAGCCTCAACAGGTTTAAGAAAGATTTGCCCCGTCAGTATATGAACGTTGGCGTGGCCGAACAGAATCTTGTGAGCGTTGCGGCGGGATTGGCGTTGGGCGGCAAGAAGGTTTTCATCTACGCCATCGCACCATTTATAACGCAGCGATGCTATGAGCAGATCAAGATAGATCTGTCCTGCATGTGTCTGCCGGTTACGCTAATCGGAGTCGGGGCCGGCATTGCCTACGGTGGTGATGGTCCGACGCATCATGCCACGCAGGATATTGCCGCTCTTCGCGCCCTGCCGGCGATGACGATTCTGAACCCTTCCGACTCAGTGACGGCGGCAGCGGCGGCGAGGATGGCGTATGAAAACAGCGGTCCGGTTTACGTTCGTCTCGATAAAGGACAGTTTCCCTCGGTTTACAGTAACGAAGAGGATTTTTCGGATGGGTTGTCGCTGCTAAGAGAAGGTTCTGACGTCCTGATCGTTACGACAGGTATTATGGTGCACCGCGCGCGTGAAGTGGCCGACGAGCTTGAGAAGCATTTAATCGATGCCGGTATTGTGGACGTATTTGTACTCAAACCGATGAACCAGAAGAAGCTTCTTCACATTGTCGAACAGTACAATCAGGTCATCACGTTGGAAGAGCATTCGATTATCGGCGGGCTCGGAAGTGCCGTCAGCGAGGTTCTGACCGACAACCAAAAGGCCGTAGCGGTTAAACGCATTGCACTTGCCGATGAGCCTTGCCAAGGATATGGCGACAGGCAGTGGATGCACGAATATTACGGCCTGGATGTGGAAAGCATCACCAGGACTATCTTGGATTTCTGCAAACCGTTTAAGACAGCTTGGTGATGAAGGTGCAATTGAAATAGTGAGAACTCAGAGAGTTCTGTTTGGCGGATTGTTCTACGATGGATGGTCGTTTGTCGTGTGGCGGCCTAAAAGAAGATACGCATGATGAACTACAAGACGTTGGGAAAAACAGATACCCGAATATCCGTCATCGGTCAGGGATGTATGGGCATTGGTGGTTACCTAACCAGAGATTCCAAATTCGATAAGCGTCAGGCCGAGCTATTGAGGTTCGGAATAGAACTCGGTATGACCTTTATTGATACGGCCGAAGTTTACGGCGCCGGGCACTCTGAGGAAGTTGTCGGCAAGGCCGTTAAGAGAATCCGGGACGGTGTCTTTATTGCCACGAAGGTTTCGCCTGAGCACCTTAATTACAGTGATGTCATACAGTCCGCAGAGAAGAGTCTTCGCAGATTGAATACGGATCATATCGATTTGTACCAGGTACATTGGCCCAATCCAGCGATTGACTTGCAGGAGACTATGCGTGCCATGGAAGAGCTCGTCCAGCAAGGCAAGATTAGATATATCGGGCTGAGTAACCTTTGCCTGAATGGGCTTGAAAAAGCACAGATGGCCCTTACTCAAAACATGATTGTCTCCATCCAGGCTGAGTACAACTTGTTTGACCGAAGTGTTGAGCACGATATCCTTCCGTTCTGCGATACAGAAGGCGTGACCCTGATCGCCTACAGCCCTTTGGAGCAGGGCAGAATTGTCAGCAGCAGCGAAAAAATTGAAACTCTGGAAGCCATCGCAGCCAAATACGACAGGACAATGGCCCAGGTTACTCTCAATTGGCTGACGGCTCATGATTCAGTGATTGCCATTCCCAAGGCTTCCAACCTGAGACATCTTAAAGAGAATGCATTTTCTGTGGATTTTGGACTCTCGCAGGAGGACTTCGACAAAATCGGTGATGTCATGTACACCGAATGCATCGCTGTTCCGACAGAGAGGATTCGCGTTGCAGAAAATGGCCAAGGAAACAGGCAGGTCTATCAAACGAAAGAGCAAGCCATAGAGAACAGACTGGGATTCGTACCCAGCCCTGTAGCTTTAGCCAGCAGCATCGGCGAAGAAGACTTCACAAAACCTGTCAGAGTGATTCGAACCGCCGACAGGAGCGGTAGATACGACTACGACTTGGTTGAAGGCAGGATCCGCTATTGGGCATGGGTGATCGCTCATGACGGAAAGAAGCCGATACCGGCTTATGTTCGAGATGATTTGAAGAGAAGATGACTCAAGAGGAAGTGTGAGATGGTAAAAGAAGAAATTGCCCCCAGGTATGAACTTTACCGAAGTCCGCAAGAAGACTTGGTTCGTAAACAGTTTGTTGAGCATTTTAGAAAGTGTCCCATACCAGATAATGAGCTTCTATCAAATTTAGGCTTGTTTTTGAGTTCAAAAAATCTGTCGAGAATTCTCTACATGCATCATTTGTATACTCAAATAATTGATGTGCAGGGCATAGTCGTGGAATTTGGAACAAGATGGGGACAAAATATAGCGTTGTTTGCTGCACTTCGAGGAATATACGACACTTTCAATCGCCATAGAAAAATAGTTGCTTTTGATACTTTCACGGGCTTTCCGGAGATTAGTGGTGAAGACGCTGCGAGTCATGAAATCATCAAGCCTGGCGGATTCGCCGTAACGGAAAATTACGTTGAATATCTAACACAGGTAATGGCGTTTCAAGAAAAGGACAACCCTTTATCCCATATCAAAAAGTTTGAGATTAGAGCGGGAGACGCAACCGTAGAGATAGATAAGTACTTGGAACAATATCCGGAGACTATTATCGCTCTGGCATACTTTGATTTCGATATTTATGAACCGACAAAGAAATGTCTGGAGGCCATTCGAAGCCATTTAGTCAGAGGCAGTGTATTAGCCTTCGATGAACTGAATGACCATGATTCACCTGGAGAAACAGCGGCGCTCAGAGAGGTCTTTGGTCTGAACAATGTAAGGTTAAAACGATTTCCCTACACCGCGAGAACATCTTATTTTGCTGTAGAATAAATGCAGTTTTAGAGCACTGGCTATGCGGACATTGAAGAGTGGCAAATGATGAAAGAAGAAGTCCTGGGAAGTTTTTGCGGTCGCAACGTCTTGGTGACGGGCGGGACAGGTCTGATTGGCAGGCAGGTTGTGAATATCCTCTGTGATGCCCAGGCCCGTGTCAAGGTTGTCTCACTTGACAAAATAAACATCGATGACAGGGCCGAACACGTTCTGGGAGACCTGGCGGATTTTGAGTTTTGCAGAGAGATAACCCGGGACATGGATTTTGTCTTTCACCTTGCGGGAGTAAAAGGCTCCATCGAGGTCACAAAGGCCAAGCCTGCCAGTTTTTTTGTTCCGCTTCTGATGATGAATACGAACGTATTGGAATCCTCCCGGCTCAATAAAGTCAGCAAGGTCGTCTATACCAGTTCCATCGGCGCTTACGCCGGCGCGGAGGTGTTCAAGGAGAATGAAAACCTGGACGGCCCGCCGATGGATATGTTCCCCGGCTGGGCAAAGAGGATGGCTGAGCTGCAAATCAAGGCGTACAAGATTCAGTACGGCCTGGACAACTTCGCCGTGGTCCGCCCCTGCAACGTCTATGGGCCGGGCGACAACTTCGACCCCGACAATGCCATGGTGATCCCCACGCTCATGCACCGAATACACAAGAAAGAAGACCCGGTCGTGGTCTGGGGGGACGGCTCGGCGATTCGCGACTTTGCCTACAGCAGGGACGTCGCCGAGGGCGTCATTCTCGCCCTGCACCACGGGACCGGGTCGGATTTTGTCAACTTGGGCAGCGGGAGAGGCTATTCGATTCGGGAGCTTGTCGAGACGTTGAACAGCTTCTTGGATTTCAATTGCGTCTTTGACACGAGCAAGCCCTCCGGCTTCCCGCGGCGCGTCATGGACATATCGCTTGCCCGAGACCGTCTTGGCTACGACCCCGCGACGTCATTGCTTGACGGCCTGAAGCTTACGTGGCAGTGGTACATGGAAAACCAGGATGAGCATCTCAGCAAGCAGAACTACTTTGCGGCGCCGCAAGTCAAACAGGGAAACAACATCGCCATAAAGGAACGCTGCTGATATGGTAAAAAACGAGGAAAGCCTCTGTCGGATAAGGCCGTCGCAGGCGCTTGCCGAGGGTCTGGATCAGTATCACGCCGGCAATTTCGCTGAAACCATGAGGGTTTGCCGAGAGATACTTCGTGAGTGTCCCGGGAATGCTGAGGTCCTGCATTTGCTGGGGATGGGCTTTATTGCCACGGGGCAATACGACAGTGCGGTCGAGACTCTTAAACGAGCCATCGCGATGGACGCCGGTCACCCCACTTATTATTCCTCTGTGGGTGTCGCTCTGCAAAAATTGAATCGCTGGCAAGAAGCGGCTGCGCATTATCAAGTGGCTCTGGCGATCAAACCCGATTGCGCTGATGCACTCGACAATTTGAGCCTTCTGGCCAAAGAGCAATGTTGCCGGGATTCCGGCGCCGGTGACCCCGCGGATTCTCTCTATCAGAACTCCAGGGAAAGAATAGACAAGTGCCTGTGCAGCACACCTTGTGCCGTACGGCAATATTATTCCGACGAACGCATACGCTTTTATCAAACGTGCCTCCAGCTCTTGAAAGACAGCGGGATAATCCTTCAGGATAAGCACGTCGTCGATGTCGCCTGTGGTATGGGGTATCAATTGAGGCTCGTTCTGGAATACAACCCGGCCGGTCTTACGGGGCTGGATTTCTCGCGGGTTGCAGTTGAAATCGCAAGACTGCTATGTCCCGCTGGCCTATTCTATGAGTTTGACATCTATCAGAAATACCATGAGACGTTTGATGTTGTTATTTGCACAGAGGCGCTGGAACATTTTCTGTATCCGTCGATCGCATTGAAGAACATACTCTCGATGATTCGTCCCGCAGGGTGTGCGTTCCTGACCGTCCCGAATGGGCGAATGGATACCTTTGACGGTCATATTAACTTCTGGAGCCCTGAAAGCTGGAGAATATTTATTGAGGAACATTGCGAGGGTTTTGACATCCGTTGTGGAGCCCTTCGAAAAGAGAACATCTATGCCCTTATTCGCTCGCGATGATGACAATGCGTTAGAGAGGTTCAAATGATACAGGTATCGCAGACAGAGCTGGCGGGTGTACTGTTGGTCAAACCGACCGTATTTGAGGATTTCAGAGGTGAGTACATCGAGACCTACAACGAAGCCCTCTACAGGGATAAGGGGATCGCTGTGAAGTTTATCCAGGACGATATTTCAGTATCCGGCAGGAACGTGTTACGGGGCATCCACGGGGATGACCGCACCTGGAAGCTGATATCGTGTTTGTACGGCAAATTTTACCTGGTCGTGGTCAACTGTGACAGTGGGTCGGACGATTTCGGTCGGTGGCAGTCGTTTGTCCTGTCGGAGAAAAACAGAATGCAGGTCCTGGTGCCCCCCAACTATGGAAATGCCCATTTGGTGCTCAGCGAGACTGCCATATTTCACTACAAACAATCGACATATTACGATCGTTCGAGACAGTTCACCTATAGATGGGATGATCCCAGATTGAATATCTGGTGGCCCATAAAGAACCCGATCATGTCGCAAAGGGATGAATCAGCAGGTTCTGATTGATTTACTGTGTGCCGTGTGCGTTAGAAAGGAAATGCCGCTTTGTTTGAGACGTTCAGAAATACTAAAACGCTCGTCGCAGGTGGCGCGGGATTTGTCGGCGTGAACCTGATAAGGAGACTTTTGGAGCTTGGAGCAGACGTCCGAGCTACACTGCATAATAAGCCTGCGGTGGTTCAGGATGAACGCGTCGAGTATGTCAACTTCGATCTGACCCTGAGCGAGGATTGTCATCAGGCTGTTGAGGGGGCCGAATATGTCTTTATGTGCGCTGCGAACACCTCCGGAGCAGCCGTGATGGAAAAGACGCCGCTGGCTCATGTGACTCCAAATGTTGTGATGAATACGTTGATCCTGGAAGCCGCTTACAGGGCCCATGTCAGAAAGTTCCTGTTCATCAGCAGCAACACCGTCTATCCTGAAGCGGACCATCCGGTAACCGAAGAGGAGATGGTGCCGGGGAATTTGTTTGAGAAGTATTTCTGCGTCGGATGGATGAAGCAGTTCACGGAGATTCTCTGCCGGATGTATGCGGAGAAAATAAAGAATCCCATGCAAACGGTTGTGGTCCGGCCGGCGAATATCTATGGCCCGGACGATGATTTCGAATGGGAGACCTCTCACGTCTTGCCTGCTTTGATTCGCAAGGTTGTAGAACGGCACGACCCGATTGAGGTCTGGGGCGACGGCAACGACATCAAGGATTTCATTTTCATAGATGATTTCATAGAAGGCGCGTTGTTGGCCATGGAGAAGATCGAAATGTTTGAGCCGGTGAATATTGCCACGGGCGTGCCGTGCAGCATTCGCCAGGCGCTGGATGCGATACTCGATGCCGGTGATTATCCTGATGCGGACATCGTCTTTAACAGCTCCAGGCCGACCATGATACCAAAGAGGCTGATTGATGTGACCAGGGCAAAGAAGCTTTTGGGATTTGAGGCAAGTACACCGCTTGCGGAGGGCATCAGGAAGACCGTTCATTGGTACAAGAGATGCTCTATCGACGGCAGAATGGCAAGGATAATAGATGATAATTAGCAGAACGCCATTTCGTATCTCCTTCTTCGGAGGCGGAACGGACTATCCCGTCTGGTACAGGGACAATGGCGGCAGCGTGCTGAATACGACGATAAACAAGTATTGCTACATCAACTGTCGCTTCCTGCCGCCGTTCTTCAAGTATAAGTACCGGATCCGGTACACGCTGAGGGAGGAAGTGCAAGACCTCTCTGAAATAAGACACCCGTCGGTGAGGGAATCTCTCAAGTATATGAGAATAGACCGAGGCGTTGAGATGGTTCATACCAGCGACTTGCCCGCGAGGTCCGGCATCGGGTCGAGCTCCGCATTTACGGTTGGCTTCCTAAGTACCCTGTATGCTTTGTCCGGCCAAATGGTCGGCAAAAGGAAGCTCGCATCAAGTGCGATTTACATCGAGCAGGATATTCTCGGGGAGAATGTGGGCTCACAGGACCAGGTGGCCGCTGCTTTTGGAGGCTTGAACAGGATAGACTTCAACGGCAAAGAAAACTTTTTTGTTCAGCCTGTAACCGTAAATCAGAAGAAAATAACAGAGCTTCAAAACCACCTGCTACTCTTCTTCACCGGCTTTCCCAGGACGGCGTCGGACATAGCCTCCGAACAGGTTCAGAATACCAGCTCAAGAGCCCCCGAATTGCGCGCCATGAAAGAGATGGTCGAGGAGGCGGTTAACATTCTAAACAGCAACGGGCAGAACAACATAGAAGATTTCGGTAAACTGCTGAATGAGTCCTGGAAGCTCAAGAGAAGTTTGTCGAGCAGGGTGACCACGAGCGAGATAGATGAAATGTATAACACTGCTTTGGCGGCCGGCGCTATCGGCGGAAAGTTGTGTGGCGCCGGCGGCGGCGGGTTCATGCTTCTGTTTGTGCCGCCTCGCAAGCAGCGATTGGTCAGGCAGGCTCTAAAGAGTCTCCTGTATGTTCCTTTCCGTTTTGAGGCTTTGGGAAGTCAGATCATTCTGTATGCAAGCGAAGAACCCTACTAATCCGATGCTTGGGCAGGTCGATGCCGTGATACTGTGCGGCGGTCTGGGAAGCCGGCTCGCCAGCATTGTCAACGACCGCCCGAAGCCCATGGCTCAAATAGACCGGCAGCCATTCCTTGATATCCTCATAGACTACTTTTCACGATTTGGCTTCAGGCGTTTTGTTCTGTGCACAGGCCATCGTTCGCACGTTATTCGGGACTATTATGGTCGCAAGCGCAATTCGCTGGAGTTCGTGATTTCCGATGAGCCGTCGCCCCTTGGGACAGCCGGAGCGGTCAAGAATGCCGAGGCATTGATACGAAGCAACCCGTTCCTGGTCGCCAACGGCGACTCGTTTTGTCCGGTGGATTTGGCCGAATTTTATGATTTCCATTCGGCAAAACAGGCCTTGATGTCAATGACGGTCGTGGAGTCCGAAGATACGCAGGACAGCGGATCCGTGACCATTGACGATTACCGGAAAATTGTCGGTTTCCAGGAAAAAGAGAGAAAACATGCAGGCCGCTACGTGAATGCAGGGATTTATTTCTTCCAACGAGAGGTTTTTCCTCTCATTCCTGCAAGTGCCAAATACTCAATGGAATATGATCTATTTCCGAAGCTGATCAGCAAGGGCGGTTTTGCTTTTGTAACCAGCGGGTCACTAATCGATATCGGCACGCCCGAGCGCTATGAGTCCGCAAAGGACTTTTTCTATAAACACAGCGCGGGATGTGCTGAGGATTCATTTGCGGTCGCCTCATGCGTCCGGGAGAGGCGAAATTAACGAGGAATTCGCTCCTATGCAAAACGACGTCAATGACAGATATCCACTGGTCTCAATCCTCTGCCCCTGCAAGAACCGTGAGAAAACGATCACGCGGTGCATAAACAGCATTCTCGCTCAGGACTATCCCAGCATCGAGATTATAGTCCAGGACGGAGCTTCGACGGACGGTACCTTGGAGATTCTCCAGAGCTACGGCCAGAGAATTCAGCTTATTTCCGAGCCCGATTCCGGGCCCGAGGAAGCATTCGGGCGTGCGTTAGCACGTATCGGAGGTGAGTTTTTCGGCTCGTGTTTATCTGATGAGGAGCTGTTACCCCACGCTGTCTCCTGGGCCGTGGAGAATCTGCAAAAGTATCCCGAAGTCGCAGCAATCTATGGCGACACCTATCATACAGATATTGATGGTAATATCACGGGCGACGTCAGACCCCAACAGTGGGATTTTGAATCCTATCTCTGTTCCGAATGGACACCCCCCTTCAACGCCAGTTTCTTCAGGACATCCTGTTTTCAGGCACTCGATATGCACGAATATGTCGGTGCCGACGAGTTTGATTTCTGGATCGGTCTTGCTGCGAGGTTTCCCATACGCTACGTGCCCGGTATGGTAGGTAAATATGCGTTACATCCGGGGCAGTTGAGCCGCCAGGTGAGCCAGTGTGAGAGGTGGGTAGCGTCAAGAAAAAGGGCGATTGAAAGGCTCTGCAACAATCCTGGGACGCCGGAACATATTCGTTCGCTCCGTGACAAAGCAATAGCCAGTTTATCCACTTGGCGTGTCGAGTATTATTTAGGCATGGGAGCGTGGGACCTGGCTAAGAAACACGCATTGGAAGCCTTCCGAAATGGGCCTAACCAGGAGAAATTGCGCAAATTAGCTGAATGGCTTTACTATCGCGGTAGGGAACTATATCAACAAGGGTCATTAGAGCAAGCTCTTGAGTATGTTGACTTACTGGTAAAGTGCAATGTTGTCGGCCAGGACCTTAATTACCTAAGAGCAAAGATCATTCAAGAGCTTGGGCAGATCAGTGAAACGACAGAAGCAGCACACCAGGACCTTAAGGTGCGGCCGGGCCACCGTGCTCAGAAGGAAGATCGGCCGAAAGGGCAGACCTTACACGTTATTGGTGACGCCAATTCCCAGAACAAGGCCGCACAGAGCAAGCGGGTCAGAGTTGCCGCCGATTATGTTCGGGCCGGAACGCAGGTTGAGGCACAATCGTCGTTCGGGGCGGAAATTCGAAAGCTGTTTTCCGAGATCAGGCCGAGGAAGATCATTGAGACGGGGACGTACCTCGGCGCAGGGACCACCACCATCATTTCCAGAGCGCTGGAGGCTCTGGGTATCCGCGACGCGGTGGTTTACACCATCGAAGTGAACCCGCAAAATTACGCCCGCGCGAAAGAATACTTCGCAGCGAACAAAATGAATGTCCAGGCTCTCAACGGCCTGTCGGTGCCTCGGTCCATGCTGCCGGACAGGGACCAAATAGCCCGAAGGACAATCACAGACGTTGATTATGACGGCATTTTTGTGGACCACAAAGAAGAGAGGCGGGTCGAGCTTTACCACGGCGAGACTAATTTCCCACAGGTCGAGGATGACCTGCTCTACAAGTGTCTCGAAAGGTTTGATTTCAGGCCTGATTTTGTCCTTCTCGACAGCGCCGGGCACATCGGGAGCATCGAATTTGACTACCTCATTGAAAACCTGCAGGGCGAATGTTACATTGCACTGGACGACATTTATCACGTCAAACACCATCGCAGTTTCCAGCGAATACAAAGCGACCCGCGTTTTGAAGTCATCACGGCTTCAAAAGAGAAGTTTGGATTCTGCATAGCCCGTTTCACGCCAAGAGCAGATGTCCGGATGCAAACTGTCCGTCATCTGTTGTGGGTGCGTACGGATTCTATTGGTGACGCGGTTTTGTCGTCATCGATGCTGCCGCCTCTGCGAAACAAATATCCCGCCGCATCGATTACGGTGGTTTGTCAGGAACATATTGCCGAGCTTTATGAGGCCTGTGATGCGGTAGATCGGATTGTTACTATCCCCACAGAACATCGCTGGAAAGATCAGCGTCACTATGATGAATTTTTAGATACGATACGAGCATTAAATCCGGATTTGCTAATCAACAGTGTGTATTCGGTTCATGGGTTATCCGATTTGAAGGGATTGGAGTTTATCCCGGAGCGTATTGCAATACGGCAAAGCCCACAGGCCACTTATACGAGACTGATCCCGATATCATCAGAGATAAAATCTGAATTACAGCGGCATCGAGCATTTTTGCATGGACTTGGAATTGTCTGTGAATCGCTGGAGCCTTCCGCCTGGATAACACAGGCGGATATAGATTACGCCGATGCGGTACTTAGTGAATATGGTCTGGATTCGAAGAATACGATAGCTTTTTTTGCCGGCACGCGGACAAACAATCGAGCCTATGAAGGTTATTCGGATGCTTTGCGTCCGATTGTTGAGCGACTTGGTTGTTCGGTGATTGCATTAGGTTGGGCTGCCGAGCATGCAATCAGCCAAGTTCAATTGGATGCTTTGAAAACGAAGAAGGTTAATCTCTGCGGTCAAGTAACTTTGCGTCAGTCGGCAGCAATTTTGAGTCGCTGCCGGATAGCATTTGGCGCCGAAACCGGCCTTGCTCATATTGCTGCGGCAGTCGGCGTACCTCATGTGATTTTGATTGGCGGCGGGCATTTTGGCCGGTTTATGCCCTATAGCCCGTTGACGTCACTGGTTTGTCTGCCTCTGAATTGTTATGGATGCGACTGGTCCTGCCGTTATAAGCAGGTCCGCTGTATTCGAGGCGTGAAGCCGTATGTGATAACCCGCGCACTGGAGGATTGTATGTCCGGCAGCTCAGATAAAACCCGAATCTATCTGCAAAATAGTGTACCTTCAGAGTACGATAACCGCTTGCTGGCTTCAGAAGCGATAGGTGCTTTTGCGAATCCTGATCAGGTTAGTTTGGTTTATGTTGATTCACAAGAGAACCGAAACATCCATATTCAAGGCGGTAGTTACGATGTTAGTATTGTGTTGGCGACAAAAAACCGTGCGAAACTGCTCGATAATATGATAAGCAGTCTGAAGGAGGCTGTAGAGGGTATCAGTTATGAGATTATTGTTATTGAGGGTGGTTCTTCCGACGATACTCCGGATGTTCTGCGTAAACATAACATAACTCAAATCTATAAGGAAGAGGAATGCCTTGGGCCGGGCAGACATTCCTGGCCACAATTATATAACTTCGGTTTTTCAAAAGCCCGCGGAAAATGGGCGATGTATGCCAGCGATGATATTGCTTTCAGCGAACATTGTATCTCGAAGGCACTTGAAATTCTAAACAAACAAAACGAAGACGTAGCAGGCGGGATTTTTTACTATAAAAACCTTTGCTCTACAGAACCTCAATGGGCGGATTTTGGCATTGATTTTACTTATGGCCCAAAATTATTGATGAATTATGGTCTGGTCAGACTGGATTATTTCAGGCAGTTGGGCGGTTTTGACGAAGCTTATCGCTTCTATTGTGCAGACGGTGATTTGTGTCTGAAGCTATACGAAAAAGGCAAACAGCTTATCCCGTTGCCCGGCTGTTTCGTTACTCATAACAATGTCCTTGACGTGCAAAAAAAAGAAAATTTGCGGGCCAGCAATTCTGACATCGAATTGTACTCGAAGCGATGGCTGCACTTCGTTCCCACTCACCAGCTTCCAAATCCAAGGCGTTTAATGTGGAAGCATAATCTATTGGAACAATCCGATGTTGATAATTTAAAGTCGGGCTCTGACAATGAAAAAATCTATTCCGATACTTCAGAAAATTTAATCCTGGAATTTCAGAAAAGAGGACTTTTGCGTGCCAACCAGCCGCTTCGTTTACATCTCGGCTGTGGTGAACAGCATTTCGAGGGTTACATAAATATTGATTATCCACCCTCCGAACATAGTCTAATACAAGTAAAGGCGGATATTTACGCTGATATAAAAAGCCTGGATTTTCCTTCTGAATCGGTCGATGAGGTTCGGCTCCATCATGTTTTTGAGCACTTCAACAGGGTCACCGCACTTGCCATGCTGATTAAGTGGCACAAGTGGTTGAAGATTGGCGGCAGAATCCATATTGAAACCCCTGACCTGATAGGCAGTGCGAAAACACTGGTCTCGAATGCCTCATGGAAAACGAAAACGGGAGTGGTTCGCCATTTAGCCGGGGATCAGGCGGCCCATTGGGGCTACCACGTTGACCATTGGTTTGCTGAGAGATTCGAACGCACACTCAGCGCACTGGGATTTGAGTCAGTTCAAACACGGTCAACTTCGTGGACGAAAGAACCTTATTTGGCGAATGTGGAAGTCGTTGCCGTGAAGACCAGAGATAATTCTTTGCAGGAGCAGCTAAAAGCAGCGGAGACATTATTGTGGGAAAGTGCCGTTGCTCCAGAAGAAAAACCGACCTGGGAAGTATGGAGAAAGCAGCTCCACGCTGTACTGAGAGGGGATTTTATTCCTTCGCCATCGAACACTCAAGCCCCTGATGTTTCCTCTATTTCCCAAGCTCCAGCCATCCTTTCCACAGAGGCAAGTCAACTCCCACTTGATGAAATCCATGATTTCAACCAAAGAGCGCGAAACCGGTGGGTCCAGGCAAAAGCCGGAACCGTTCCAGCGGGCTCGCGCGTATTGGATGTCGGTGCGGGAACCTGCCCTTACCGTTCATGTTTCGCGCATTGCGATTACAAGACGCACGATTTCAAAAAATACAAAGGGATAAAGAAGAATAACACGACTGAGTATGGACCAATAGATTTTGTATCTGATATCACCAACATTCCCGTGGCCGATGAATCATTCGACGTAATTATTTGCACTGAGGTTTTGGAACATGTTCCTGAACCCGTAGAAGCTTTGCGAGAAATGGCGAGAATACTGAAGCGCGGTGGAAGAATTTTCGTGACGGCCCCACTTGGTTCTGGCTTACATCAGTTGCCTTATCATTACTATGGCGGATTATCGCCGCAATGGTACAGACATTTTTTCCCAAAGTTTGGATTGCAGCTCAAGGAAATTTCACCAAACGGCGGATTTTTTAAATTACTTGCTCAGGAATGTGCACGAGTTGCATGGACGCTTCCACAACATCAACATCTGCACGGTAACAACGTTGAGTTTATCCGAAACTTATTCAAAGAATGGCTGCCGCGTTATTTATTTGCACTTGATGAAAAATGCTTTATCGATCAGTTTACTGTCGGTTATCACGTAGAAGCGGAGAAATCACCTTTGTTGACCATCGATAGAACAGATATGTGTCAGACTGTAGGCCGCAATATTTCACGAGACCCCAATATGAGCAGGATTGGTGGTCTTATATTTAGCAAAGATCGGGCGATGCAGTTACAGGCTACGATTGAGTCGTTTTTGCTGCACTGCAAAGACGAGGATACCATTGATTTAGTTGTGCTGTATAAAACATCGAATGAACTACACGGTGGACAGTACGCTGAACTAAAGAAAAAGTTTTCCGGTATCAATTTCGTCGAAGAAAGCAACTTCGGAGAACAAGTTTTGTCAGTAATTGAGAAATACGATTACATCCTGTTCCTTGTTGATGACAACATCTTCGTTAAGCCTTTCAGCTTACGGGATATTACCACTGCTCTGCAGAGAGAAAAAGATGCAGTCGGATTTTCCCTGCGGCTGGGCAAGAACACAAATTACTGTTATCCATTTAGTTCACAACAAGCACTGCCCCAGTTCAAGAAAGTTAGCAAGGGGATACTAAAATATTACTGGCCGGATGCCGAGTACGATTTTGGTTATCCGCTGGAGGTGTCGAGTTCAGTTTATCGTTGCCAGGATATGCTGCAACTGCTAAACCGCAATGAATTTGTAAATCCTAACACATTAGAAAGCCTTATGAACCAGAATAAGAATCTATATAATTCATTGCCTTATCTACTCACATATGAAGAATCTGTGACGTTTGCAAATCCTGTCAATATAGTACAGAACGTGTATGAAAATAAGCATGGGACAATCAATAACTATACATCAGAGGAACTGGCGGGGGTTTTTTCGCAGGGGATGGAGGTGGACGTTGAGCACTATATTGGCCTTACACCGAATGCCGCACATCAGGAGACGAAACTGCATTTCAAAAAGGAGGGCGACCATGTGGTCAGGATATCCGTAATTGTTCCATGTTATAATCATGCGCACTACCTTCCTGACGCGGTTGAATCTATCGTAAATCAAACATATAAACATTGGGAGTGTATAATCGTTAATGACGGCAGCAGTGATAATACTGCGGAAGTTGCGAAACGGTTGATAGCCGAATATCCGGACAGAAATATCCGCTTTATTGATAAACCAAACAATACGGGACTGGCCGATACAAGGAATGCGGGTATTGAAACGGCCACAAGTGAGTGGATATTGCCGCTTGACAGTGATGACATGTTTGAACGAACGTTTATGCAAAATGCGGTGGATATAATTCAACAGAACAAAAGGGTTGATATCATCTTTACGAACATGCAAAAGTTCGGAGCCGAGCACGGTGAATGGATACCCTCCGAATACTCGCGACAAAAGGTTATGTTTGAGGATACAATGCCTTATGCAAGCCTTTACAGGAAGGAGCTTTGGCAAAAAGTTGGCGGCTACGATAAACTTGTGGGCACTATCAGGCAGCCGGAAGATTGGAACTTCTGGATAAGCTGCTCCAAACATGATCCGGTAGTCAGACGGATTGCCGAAAAGCTATTCTTATATCGTGTTGACCATCGCAGTATGTATCACAAGATGATAAAGCCCAATAGAGAGGTGTCATGGGCATTGCTGGCCACTTGCCATCCTGACTTGTATCCACCTCAAGCGTTAGTTGATGCGTGGCGGCTAATCGCAAATTGCCCGGATAACATTTATCAAGAGATTCTAATTGCCCCTGAGAAGTGTCCCGAATATGGTTTGGCGTACTTTTGGAGAGCATTAGTCAATAGAAAGCAAGGTAACATCGATGATGCAATGAACGATTGCCAAACGGCAGTTGAAAGGGCCAAAGAAAATGATTGGCAGGGCGCCTTTGTCTTGATGAGGTGGCAGAAAAGCGCCGGTGACCTTGGTGCCGCAGCCGAAAGCCTGAACAAACTGCTGAGCATCAGACCTGATTTCGGCTGGGCACGAGATATGTTGCCGTCCAGCGGGCGCGAGGATACTGACAGCGGAAGGCGAAGTCCAGCCGGCGCGCAAAAAGTTCTATTTTACTTCGATAGAATAGGCAACCTGAACGAAACGAGCCCCGCCGGGACCGTAATAGCTGTTCTTAACCTTGCAAAAATATTGCAGGCAAGCTGGCCTGACATTGAAGTTGATATCACCGGCGACCTTGTCAGTCATCCCGAGCGGTATGGGTCTTTCCAGATTCTTCCCTTCCCGTCTGCCGACAGGAGACAGCAGTTTCTTGCCGAATATGACATCGTGTTTTTCGCGACGCATATCCGATGGTTCAGGGAAGTGCCGAAACGCCCCGGACAGATTTGGATCATACACCAGCACTGCTGGGATATCGACGACCAGTCAAGAGCTCGTATCGAAGATGTCGATGCGGTGATCTGCCTTTCGGAAATGCACAGGGCGTTTCTGAAGAGCAGAGACGTCAGCGATGAGAAGCTCGTGATTATTCCCAACCTTATCGACACCCATGTGTATTTCCCCGGAAATGTGAGCCGCAATAGCCACTCAATCATGTTTGCAGGAGGGATTCATCCGCACAAAGGCGTCCATCTGCTTCTGGATGCGTTTCAATTGGTCCGGCGGCAGATTCCCGATGTCGAGCTGCATCTTTACGGCGATGGGGCGATGTGGCGCGGGGGGGACGATTATGGCAACTACCTTAAGAGCATAAAGCCGCAGGGTGTGTATTTCCACGGCTATGTTGATAACAGAAATATGCCCGAGATTTACTCAAAGCATGGCACATTATGCTTGCCGTCCGTGCTGGAGAGTTTTGGCCTGGTGACGGTCGAGGCGCAGGCTTGCGGCTGCATCCCGGTGGTTCATAAGGTCGGAGGTGTGGCTGCCACACTGGCCGACGGCCGGACCGGTCTGCTGTACGAGCCGAATACGCCCCAGAAACTGGCCGAAACGATAATCAAGGCCATAGGGATGGTTGAGGCGGATCCATCCATGCGGCAAAGAGCAATAGATTTTGCACGCGACAACTTCAGCATGGCAAACGCCGCGAAATACATTTCCAGGCTTGAGGACAGGATCGCGATTGTCAGGCAGAGACGTACGCCGAGAGCTCCGGGAACAGCCGGAGTTGTCGAGCAGCAGTTGGCATGTAGCCGGCAGCCTGGACACTTTCAGAACGCGACGGACAAACCATTGGTGAGCGTGATCATGCCCGTTTACAATGGTGCCGACTACATCGGCCGGGCCATAGAGAGCGTCCTGGCCCAGGACTATCCGAATTTCGAAATCGTCATTGTTGACGACGGCTCCACCGACAACACCCGGCAGGTGATTCAGGGCTATCACGACGAGCGTATCAGGTACTTCCGGCAGGAAAACAGTGGCGTTTCCAGTGCGCGAAACTTCGGCATACGCAACGCCGCAGGGCCGTATATCATGCCTTTGGATGCGGACGATATGATGGCGCCGGCCTTTATCACCAAGCACCTGCGGGAATTTGAAAAACATCCCGATGCAGACCTTGTTTATTCCGACGTTCTGCTGATTGACGAGGGCGGCAACCCGATAAGGGTCATAAAAGAGCCCGAATATCGGGACCGCACGCATCTGATCAGAGACCTTTTCCGGGCGGGACATCCGATAGTGCCCTTCAGGCTCGGCATTCGAAGGAGCGTCTTTGATACGATCGGCTTCTATGACGAGACGCTGCTGGTTGGCGAGGACTACGATATGATGCGCCGTTTCGTCAAGGCGGGGCTCAAAGCCCGCCATCTCGGCGAGGCTCTGCACTTGCGGCGAATGCAGCCCAACAGTCTTACGAGGAATTACTCCGCACAGAAGGCAAAATGCCATTTTGACGTTGTGAAGCGATTTACCGACACATTCACGTATGAGGAGCTGTTTCCGGATGTCGCATGGCATGAGATACCTCCTGACACACGGCAATTGCACGCCAAGTGCCTGGCCGTCGTGACCTATCTTGCGATGGGACAAGACTTTGTGAAATCGAATTCGCCCAATACCTATGTCCAAATGGCTTTCAAAGCGGCTTGCTCGCAATTAAGTGAGTGTCTCAGAATAGACCCGGACAACTGGAAAATCCGGCAGCTATTAGATAAGTGCAAGCGTGGAGAGCAAAAATACGATGAGGGAATACAGCAAGCTGTTTGCTGTACCCATTAGCGGCGTCACGGCTTTTCCCACGCAAGGTCCACGACAGCCGGGCGTTGAAGAATTGTCAGCCAGCAGACAAAATTAAAGGTAAAGCAAAAGCTGTTTCGAAACGATAATAAAGTGTGTGGGGTGTGTGAAAGCTGTGTTCGCAGGTTTTGGCGAAAGCACGAAGACTTGAGCAGAAAGGCAAACAGGAATGTCAACTTTGCGTCTTCCCGGACTCTTAACGGGTATTGATACATCCAAGCTCATTGCCCAGCTTATGGCCGTCGAGCGCCGCACGCTCAACGTGTACACCGAACGCAAGACTACATGGGACGATAGAAAAGATGCCCTCAGCACACTGGAAACCAAACTGAGCAACTTTAGAAGCTCCGTTCGGGCCCTTTCTGATGCGGATGAGCTTCGCGCCTTTAAGACGGCCTCCAGCGATACTGACAAATTGACCGCCGAAGCGTCGTACAACGCGTACGAAGGCAACCACACGGTCGTCATCAACCAGTTGGCTACGGCGGAACGCTGGGTTCACACAACCGGCCTCGAATATGCCGAGGATTATGTGGGGGCTGGTACGTTCATTTATTCGTACAATCATAAAGAAACAACCATAACCACGACGGCAACGACGACATTGGAAGACCTGGTCGGCCTGATCAACAACGATGCCGACAATCCGGGCGTCACGGCAAGCCTCCTGTACTATAACGGCGCCTATCACTTGGTGCTCAACGGCAATGACGCCGGCACGGATTATGCTGTTCGTATCAATACGGGCAGCACGGAAGTCTGGAAATCCGGCAGTGAGCTGACATACAACAGCGACAATGCGACACTGACCACTAAAATCAAAGACCTTGATGCTTTCAGCGGTACGCGTGACAACGATGATGTTATTGAGATTACGGGTACGGACCACTTCGGGGTCGCCATAGCTCAGGTTAATCTGAGCGTCACGGACAATACGACAATCGGCCATCTGATCTCGGAGATCAACGACGCCTTCGACGGAAGGGCCAAGGCCGTTTTTGAGGACGGTAAAATCATCCTGACTGACAGCACGGCCGGCGCGAGCAGTCTTCGGATTACGCTGACCTACAACAACAACGGCGAGGGGGGCTCGCTGAGCCTGCCCATGAGTGTCACGACCGAGGGCAATGCAACGACGGCGTCTCTGGCGAATTTTGCCGTATCGGACTTCACGAAAACCCAGGCGGCGCAGGATTCGAAAATCAAAGTCGATGGCTTCCCTTCCACCTCGCCGGCTTCCGAAGTTCAAACAGTCGCTTTGGGCACGGCGCCGAATAATGATCCCGACGGCGGTACGTTCACTCTGACGTACCGCGGCGAAACAACAGCCGGCATCGCGTGGAACGCAACCGCTGCTGAGATTCAAGCAGCTCTCGAAGCGCTGTCAACCGTCAATTCAGGTGACATAATTGTCTCGGCACCTATCGATAACGGCGTGACGTTCACGTTTGCCAATACCTTGGGCGATGTGGACCTGCTGATGGTTAAATCTTCTCTGACGGATGGCGGTGTACCTGTGACGGCAACGATTGCGGAGGCGGCGAAGGGCAGTGACGGGTATATCAGCAGAAGCTCCAACACCGTGGACGACGTTATTTATGGGGTCACCTTGCACTTACACGACACGACGGATGCCGCCGGAGAGCAGATCACCCTGACCCGGGATATCCAGTTGGTAAAAGACAAATTGACCTCTATGGTCAATGCTTATAACCTCGCAGTCGTCTATATCCAGGAAAAGACGGGCTTCAATGACGTCCTGAAAACTGCCGGTGTCCTCATGGGAGATTACGTCGTTTCAACGTTCAGGTCCCAGATTCGAACGCCGCTTATCGCCCAAACCGGCGGATTCGTCGAGGATATCGACACGTTTCTGATGCCGGGTCAGATCGGTCTTGAGCTTGACAAGGACGGCGTACTGAGTCTGAACACGAACGTTTTTGACGAAGCCATAGCCGAAGACTATATGGGCGTCCTGGCCGTCATCGGGGCGGACAAGACCGGCAGTAGTGACAGCAATACGATCAAGTTCTATCAAGCCAGCAGCAGCTATACCACAGCAGGCACCTACAACGTCGAGGTCGTTGTGACCGGCGGAGCCATCACCAGCGCCAAGATTAAGACATCCGCGGAATCGACCTGGCGCAGTGCAACGTATAGCAGCAATATCGTCACCGGCAACAGCACCTTCGACGATAATGGTGATCCGGTGTATCCTGAGAACGGCCTGCAATTGAGCGTCGATCTTAGTCAAAATGGCACGTTCACGGCCACCGTCCGAGTAAAGCAAGGTTTTGCCGGGGCCATCGAGGATGCTCTGGACGATATGCTCAGGGCAACAACCGGGTCCGTTCAAATCGACCAGGAACACGTGGACGACCAGATCGAATACCTCCAGGAAAAGATCGAGCTTGAAGAATATCGTCTCACCTTAAGGGAACAGAGATTGATCAGCCGATTTTCGCGTCTCGAAAGCACGTTGGCCCTGATCCAAAACCAGATGGCCGCCTTGGGCCTCGGCACTACGACGTAGTCCCACTCCTCCGGTGTCATTGCGAGGCCCGAAGGGCCGTGGCAATCTCTTGTGTCATAAGCAAGAAGCCCCATTGCGTTTGAGTTTGGCTTTGATTTGGGTTTGTTTTTCTGGCGCCTCCGACAGGAATTATTCTCTTAAACATTTGTAAAACAGTACTTTACATTCATTTTGGCAGCCGGAAATTGGCTTTGTTTTTTCAAATTAGCCACGAATGAACCCAGCGCGGCCTTTGGCCGCAACCAAAAAACTGAAACCACGAATTAACACGA
>CAYWZW010000021.1:0-65557 GCA_964462945.1 uncultured Pirellulales bacterium | reverse complement strand
TTGGGTGCCCTATTGTACCGCACCACGAGGCACGCTTTCATATAATCATGCTGAGCGCCGCCAGGAATCTGCGTGCCGATAGCCGGATGTGCGTCATCCGGCGCCGCATCGACGGACTTCGCCGGTCGGCTCGGCATGACCCTGAAGGGCCATTTAGGCCGTTTCGATTTATACTCGAGGCTGCTTCTTCTGACCTCAGCTCAAAGACGCGCCTCTACTATTGCTCCTACCTGCACAATTCATTAAAAATTCTACAAAAATGTAGGAAGCGTTCTTTCTGTAAGTCTTAGCTGACAAAGGAATAAAAATTATTTTCAAAATTTCTATTTTTGCTTTTAGCTACCAGCACCATTCGTTAAAAAAATTCGTCCATGTTGCCCAATTTAACAGCCACAAAGAAGGGTATTTAGACACGGTTTTGGATTAGCCACGAAGGCACTAAGACACAAAGAGATACTCGATTCTGGATGCTTGATTTTCGATGTCATTCCGACTGGAGGTCTGCTACAGGCGGACCGCAACGGAGGAATCTGGCCGCGAATGAGCGCCAATTATCGTACGCGATCAGACGCCCCGCTTATTCTTCTCCCGAAAGGCGGGATAGTCCGCATGTCTTTCCCAAATTACCAACCGCGGAGAACGCTGAGGATGCGAAGAAATCATCGATTCTCGTTGCCCGATACTGGATGCTCGATCTCGACGTCCTCTTCGAGTGGGCGAAGGGCTGAAGGCTGCGCTGCGCCCGCGATGACTCCACTTGGTTACCTACGAACATGAATCGCACCCCGGATGCAGCAGGAAGGCAAAAGTGAAAGACGGCGGTAAGGTTGTGGTTACCGCCGCCTTGGGGGGTCTCTGGTTTCGGCTGGTTCTATTTTTTGGGCTCTTCGGGAACTTTGATCTGGGCCATCTCGGCCTCGGAGAATTTGCTATTGGCGGCCGGGCCGGCTTCCCAGCATTGTTCGAGCTTGCTTGGCTTTGGTTTCTTGACGGGGATAACAAAGACTTCCTGGCCTTTAGCATTCTTTTCGATGCGTCCGCCGGCGAGGGTGACGGCCTGGCGGACCAGCTTCTTGCTGACCTCCACGAGCAAGGGGAAATTATACGCCGTGTGGCTGAATTTGCCTTCCGGGTTCAGGGCCGACTTGAATTTGTCCGGCAGGCTCTTGAAGCCGATGGTCGTAAACAGGACGCCGCCCGAATTGGAGGGGTTGCAATCGGAATCCAGGCCGCACCGCGTCGAGATGACAATCGTCTTATCGGGATCGCCTTTGCCGTACAGCAGGCCCATCACAATATAAGCGCCGTTGATCTTGGCGTCGATATTGAACTCGCCCTTGTCGCATGAGAAGCGGCGGTAGTCGGGATTGTCCTGGTACTTCTCCTCGATAAGCTGCCAGGTCTTCTGCCAGTCGTCGGGATTCTGCTTGTACCAGGCTAACACGTCGCGGATGCACTCGGCGTACTGGCTTTCTTTGGGGATGCACGCCAGGCCCGCGCGGACAATATCCTCCATATCGTCCTCGAAAAAGGCTTCGGCGTACATTCCGCCGACGAACTGGCCGCCGTAGAGGCCGTCGCCGTAGTTCATCAGCCGGCCGAACTTCTCGCCCAGCTCGATGGCGACGTTGGGCAGGCCCGGGGCGATCAGGCCGGAGTAGTCGGCCTCGATCTGATAATCAATGTCGTCGGCGTGCTTGTTGAACTTCGGATGCCCGGAATCCGGGGGCGCGATGCCCTGGCGCAGATTATCACGGCCGTTCCGGTTGGCGTGCCAGAGGGGGTAGCCGCTGTTGGCAAAGTCGATGCCCGCCTGACGGATCGGAACATCCATGCCATAGAGTTCCAAGGATCGCAGGAACGTCATCTCGACGTAGATGTCGTCCTGATTGAACTGGTTGATCAGGTCGGGCTTCCACGCCGGCATCTTGTCTTCCGGTATGATTTGGCCTTTGTAGCGGAATTCGGTGGGCCCGCCCCAGCCGACGCCGGCCATTTGGCCGATCCAGCCGGCCTTCATCTTGTCCGCGTAGTCCTCAACGGTGATCCGGCGAACCGGCGCGC
Organism: uncultured Pirellulales bacterium; assembly: GCA_964462945.1. Lineage (GTDB taxonomy): Bacteria > Planctomycetota > Phycisphaerae > Sedimentisphaerales > Anaerobacaceae. Next base: position 63,493 of record CAYWZW010000021.1, on the reverse strand, counting down.
CGCCGAGCCAATCCATCTGGCAGCCGGCGGCCGCTATCAGGCCCAGGCCAGCCGCAACGACCATCAAAATTGTCCGCACATCCTTCGACATTTCTTGCACCTCCATAAATTCGGCAAAAATACGGTTGATCGATGGCATACTTATAACCGCAGGATGTGCGGAAAACAAGTTTTTTTGCAGTCGTAGTGGAAATTTCGGCACGATGCTATATTTTGGACTGTAGGTTTGCAATGCTTGCAAGAACCTGTATAATGGCCAAAGCTCGTGGGAGGCTGGTGAAACAGAAAACCATTGCAGATTTACGGTATGTCGAAACACAGAATGCGATTTGTAGCGTTGGCTGTCGTGCTTGTGGTGTCGGCCTCCTGGGCGGGTTCGGCGGACACGCTTCGGCTGGACAAAGACCAGGACTGGAAGGCGGTCTCGGCGGGGGGGCAGGACAAGTTCCTGCTGGCGGTGGCCGAGGCGAAGGAATTGGTCAACACGGGCCAGGCCGAGGCGGCACGCGACGCTTTCGACGCGCTCAAGGAGGACTTTCCGGAGATTGCGGGGCCCGACTTCGATGCCTTCGTCAAGGCCGAGCTATTCTACTGCAAAGGGCGGTTCGTCAAGGCGGTCCGCAGCTATGACAAGCTGCTGGCCGATTATCCGAAAAGCGCGCTTTGCCAGGCGGCGCTGGACAGGGAGTTTGCCATCGCCACGGCCTATTTAGCCGGCAGGAAAAAAACCGTGCTCGGTTTCATCAAACTGAAGGGATATGCCGAGGGCGTCAAGATCATGGAAAAGATTACCGACCGAGCCGGCATTGATTCGCCGCTGGGCACAAGAGCGGCTTTGGCGGTAGCCAACAGCTACCAAGAGAGGCAAATGTACAACGAAGCCTATCTCAAATGGTGGGAGATATCGCTGGAATGGCAAACGGGGCCGGTGGGCAAAGATGCGCTGCTCGGTATGGCCCGGTGCAAACATGCGGCGTATAACCAAGAGCCCGAGCGCAAAAGGTCTCTTTACGACGCCTCACGCCTCAGCACGGCAAAAAGCTGTTATGAAAGATTCCGATTACTCTACCCCAAAGACGCCCAGGAAATCGGCGTCGATGAGATACTCCGGGAGATAGAAGAGCAATTGGCCGGCAAACAACTCCGTATCGGCCGGTATTACCAGGCGGTTGGAAATAGACAGTCGGCCAATCTTTATTATGATATGGTCGTGAGCGACTGGCCCGGCACACAGGCGGCAGAAACAGCAAAGGAGCTGCTTGCGGCGGGCCGGGACATGACAAGCGACAATCAGACGTCCGGCGAAAAATGAAGAAAGGAATCTCCAAACTACGGTCTGTTCGTCGCACGTCCGCTTCCGCATGGGCGTTGATGTGTCTCGGTGTGTCTTGTGCCGGCCTGTGCGGATGCGCCGAGATGGCCGGTTATTCCGATGAATCGCTGTTTCCGCGGGACGTCAGCACCGTGTGCCTGAGGATGTTTGACAACCAGAGCTTTCGGCGCGGCGTCGAGTATGAGCTGTCCGATGCGCTGGCCAAGCGCATTGAGCTTGAGACGCCCTACAAAATCGTCTCCGACCCGGACCGGGCGGATACGGAGATTAGCGGACAAATCGTATCGATCGGCGAATTGGCGCTCAGCACCGATCGAGACATAGGCACCGTCCTGGAGAAAGAGGTGGAGCTGGTGGCCGTGGTGGACTGGAAGAACCTCAAGACCGGACAATTGCTGATCGACCACCGCCAGGTGAGCGCCTTGGCGAGCTATTCGGAGTACCAAAAACAGGACTTCAAGTACGCCTCCGCTCTTGCCGCAAACAACCTGGCCCGAAAGATCGTAGAACTGATGGAAAGGAACTGGTAGAATCGTGCACCGAATCACCCAATGCCACGTATTGAATATGACGGATAGTCAAGACGAAAAACCGACGTTGCAGCGCCGTGGCCCGCAAAACAAGCCGGGCAGCCCGCCCCTTCCGCGTTATCGACGAGGACCGCTCAGCTACGTCATCATTCTCATCGCGATAATCACCCTGATGGTCACGGTGGGGCAATGGCAGAGAGTCGAGACGATTGGATGGAGTGAATTTGTCAAGCACGTTGAAGACGGGCACATCGGGAGCGTCACGGTGAAGGACACGGACGTCACGGGCCAATTCACGGACGACTATCTTCGCAGCCAGCAGGGCCGGGACAAAAAGTCTTTTGTGGTCTATTTCAATCCGGATGTGCATGGATCCTGGCTTAAGGAGCTGTTACAGCAGAACAAGCAGATAAAGAATGATACGGCGCCGCAGCGGATATGGCTTATTCTGCTGATCCAGTGGGTCCTGCCGCTGCTTTTGTTGATCGGATTCTTCTACTTTTTCTTCGCCCGCAACCTTCGCAGCGGGGCCGGCGGAATGTTGATGTCCTTCGGGCGGAGCAGACATCGACTGCAGGGGAAAGACAAGGCCAATTTCACGTTTGCGGATGTTGCCGGCGTCGATGAAGCGAAGGAAGAAGTCGCCGAGATCATCGAGTTCCTGAAGAACCCCAGAAGATTCCAGCGTCTGGGCGGCCGCATTCCCCGCGGCGTCCTGCTGGTCGGCCCGCCCGGCTGCGGAAAGACGCTGCTGGCGAAGGCCATCGCGGGCCAGGCCGACGTCCCGTTCTTCAGCATTTCCGGAAGCGACTTCGTGGAGATGTTCGTCGGCGTGGGGGCGTCGCGCGTGCGCGACTTGTTCAAGCAGGCCAAAGACAATTCACCCTGCATTATTTTCCTCGACGAAGTGGATGCCATCGGGCGAAAACGCGGTCCCGGCTTCGTCGGCGGCGGACACGACGAGCGGGAGCAAACGCTCAATGCCATCCTGGTCGAGATGGACGGCTTTGACACGAACGACCAGGTGATCGTGATTGCGGCGACAAATCGCGCCGACATTCTGGACCACGCGCTGACCCGGCCCGGACGATTCGACCGGCAAGTCTTTGTACCCCTGCCGGACCTGAAAGGCCGAGTTGAAATCCTGCGAGTCCACGCCAAGAAAGTCAAGCTGGGACCCGACTCCAATCTTGAGAGGCTGGCGCGCGGGACGCCGATGTTCAGCGGGGCGGACCTGGCGGCGATCATCAACGAAGCGGCCCTGGCGGCGACGATGGCCAACAAAGATTACATCGAAATGGCCGACCTGGAGGAAGCCAGAGACAAGGTCCGATGGGGAAGAGCAAAAAAGAGCCGGGTCATCGACGAGAAGGAAAAGGAAATCATCGCTTACCACGAAGCCGGTCATACGCTCGTGCAGTCCTTGCTCAAAGATGCGGACCCGCTGCACAAGGTGAGCATCATTCCCCGCGGACCGATGGGCGGCGCGACGTTTGCCCTGCCGGAAAAAGACAGGACGATATTCACAAAGAGATATTGCATGGCGCTCTTGCAGGTGTGTTTCGGCGGTCGAGTCGCGGAAGAGATGTTCTGTGAGGACATATCCAGCGGCGCCCAGTCGGACATTCAGCAGGCGACCAACATCGCGAAACAGATGGTCTTGACCTGGGGCATGAGCGAGGAGCTGGGTCCGATCAGCTATGGACCGGACTTAGGCATCAAGGAGATGGTGTACCCGATGCCGGCCGAGAGAGAATACTCGGAAAAAACCGCCGAGCTTATCGACAACGAGGTAAAGAGACTTACCGGCGAAGCCCACACAAAAGCCAGAGAATTGATAGAAGCAAACAAAGACAGGCTTCAGAACGTGGCCAAGGCCCTGCTGAAATACGAAACGCTCGACGCCGATGAGGTGAAGCTGATTTTGGATGGCGGCTTCCTGGACAAACCCACCGTCGCCGACTTGCTGGCCGCCGAGCAGGCCAAGAGCGCACCGCCAAAACTGGAGCCCAAAAAACAGCAGGAACAGGCGGCCGGCTAATATTCTCTTTTTCCAATGATCTCTGGACGTTTGTGCCGGCAAGAGCTGATGTGATGTCGAAGTATCCGCTTCTTATACATGGGGTATGGTTTGTCTTGGTTTCTGCGTTTGTCTGCTGCTCGCTGGGCCAAGACTCGGCTGTGACCGATGCCGCAAGGGCCGGTGATGTCACGGGCGGCGTTGAGCTGGCAAGACACGAGAAGGAATTCTCGTCCGCCCGGATCGAGCCTGCGCGAATGGGCGAGCAGACCGGCGTAGCGATCGCATTCACGGGGACCCACGACCTTCACTACTACGCAAGCCCGAAAACCGCGCCGGCGCCCGGCTTTGAGCTGAAGGTTGAAGCCAAATCCGACGCTTTCGATTTCGGCAAAGCGGCCTTTCCCAAGTGGGGGATAATCACCGATCCCGTCGGCACCAAAGTCGAAGTCGAAGTCTATGCCGGCGATTTCACGGTCTTCGTGCCGATCACGGCAGCCAAAGTCCGCGCGGAAACCAGCGCCGCCAACGTCGAGGTAAAGATCAGCGGCATCACCTGCACGAGCATGCTTTGTCTGCCGCCGTTCGAGAAGGCGCTGCAAGCAAAAATTGACTGGAGCCGGCGCGACTCGTGGCGGCAGATTAGTCTCGAAGCCCCAGGTGACGCAGTCGCCCCGGTCCGGGTCGCTCCGGGGCAAAGTTATTCCACCTGGTTTGCTCTCGCCTTGGCGTTGCTGGCCGGCGCGATCCTGAATATCATGCCTTGCGTGTTGCCGGTGATCCCCCTGAAGGTGCTCAGTATCTTCGAGCAGGCTAAAGAAAGCAGAGCCAGATGCATCGCGCTGGGCCTGTCTTTTTGTTTGGGCATACTGTTGTTCTTCGCGGCGCTGGCGGCCCTGAATATCGTCCTTCGGCTCGGCTACGGCACGGTGTTTCAATGGGGAGACCATTTCAGGAACCCGGCTTTTCTTATCGGCATGGCGCTCTTGCTGGTCGTCCTGGCGCTATTCATGTTCGGAGTCTTCACGATTGCCCCGCCGTCCTCGATAGGGGGCAAGGCCGGCCCGCGCAAGGGTCTTGCAGGCTCCGCGGCGACGGGTTTTTTAGCGGCAATATTGAGCACGCCCTGCAGCTTTGCCATTTTGACCGCCGCCTTCGCATGGGCCCAGACGCAAAAACTGCCGCTGGCGACCGTTGCCATCATGCTGATCGGGATAGGCATGGCGGCGCCGTATGCGATATTGACATCGATACCGTCGCTGTTGAAGCACCTGCCGAAGGCCGGGCAATGGACGGAGCGTTTCAAACAAACGATGGGTTTCGTTCTCTTGATTGTAGCGGTCTGGCTGGTGACCGCACTGCCGGAGGTTCGCAGCGATGCGGTGCTGTATTTCGGCGTGGTTTTGGCTTTTTGTGTCTGGATGTGGGGCGGATGGGTGACACTGAGCACGCCTGCTGCTCGCAAATGGGTGATACGGATGATCGCTGTTGCGATCGCGGTCGCCGCCGGCGCCTGGTTGCTGCCGGCGGGTCGGGCCGACCGAATCGACTGGCAACAATACGACCCCGCTTCGATCGACAAGGCCGTCAGAGAACAGAGATCCGTTTTGATCGAGTTTACGGCGGATTGGTGCCTGACATGCAAAGCCGTTGAGAAGACGGTGTATGCGCGAGATGATATTGCCGGGCTGATAAAGGACAAAGGTGTGCTGGCTATCAAGGGCGACACGACGCTGCGCGGCAGTCCTGCGGCGATTGATTTGGAAAAGGTTTACAAAGAGCCGGGCGTACCGGTGAGCATGTTATTTGTGCCGGGCAGGAATGAGCCGGTGCGGCTGCACGGCCTGCTGATCGGCGACAAACTCAAGCAGCTTTTGGAAGAGCTGCCGGATAAGAGCTAAGCAACACTCGCATTAAAGGAGCCTTGGAAGAATTGGCGAAGCAAAAAGCGAAGATAAAAGTCGATAAAGAGCAAGCCCGGCAGCGGGTCAGGAAGATTTGGCCCGTATTGAAAAGGCAGTACCCTCGTGCAAAAATCGCCCTGGAATTTGTGAATTCCCTGGAGTTGCTGATTGCCACGATTTTGTCGGCACAGTGCACCGATGCGCGGGTCAACATGGTGACCAAAGACTTGTTCAAGAAATACAAGTCGGCCGCCGACTGGTCCAGAGCCGACCTGAAAGAAATCGAGTCGGATATCCGAAGCACGGGGTTCTTCCGCAACAAGGCCCTCAACATCAAGGGGGCGTGCACCAGGATCATCGAGCAATACGGCGGCAAAGTCCCCGGCACGATGGAGGAGCTTCTGACCCTTCCGGGCGTGGGACGCAAGACGGCCAACTGCGTCCTGGGCGACGCGTTCGGCGTGCCCGGAATCACCTGTGACACGCACGTGATTCGCCTCTCACGCCGATTGGGGCTCTCCGAGAACAGCGACCCGGTAAAGTTGGAGTTCGATCTGGCCGAAATAGTACCGAGAAAGAACTGGACTGCATTCAGTCATTTGGTGATTACCCATGGCCGAAATGTCTGTACAGCTCGAAAGCCGGACTGCCCGAATTGCCCGATTGCGCAGCATTGCCCCTCAGCGAACAATCCGGCCCTGTGGTAGAGGACAATGTGAGTTCTTGACGCACCGAACTCCCATGGAGAGCGTTCAGTATGATTGAGATGGCTGATAGTCCCGTAAGAGACCTCTGGCGTATATTCAGAGTGATGGCGGAGTTTACCGAAGGCTTCGAGGAGCTGGCGTCAGTCGGCCCGGCCGTGTCCATCTTCGGCTCGGCCCGCTGCCGCCCGGACGAGCCCTATTACAAGCTCGCCGAGCAGACCGCATTCGAATTAGCCAAGGCCGGCTTTGCCATCATCACCGGCGGCGGAGGCGGCACTATGGAAGCGGCCAATAAAGGCGCCGCCGAGGCGGGCGGCCAGAGCATCGGCCTGAACATCGAGCTGCCGATGGAACAAATCCCGAACGACTACCAGAACTTCTCGCTGCATTTTCGATATTTCTTCGTCCGCAAGGTCATGTTCCTCAAGTACGCGCACGGCTTTATCGTCTTCCCCGGCGGCTACGGCACAATGGACGAGTTTTTCGAATCGCTCGTCCTGATCCAGACGCTCAAGCAGGCGTCGTTCCCCGTCATCCTGATGTGCCGCGAGTACTGGGAGGGGCTGGTGAAATGGCTCAAAGCCAAGATGCTGCGCGAGCACGAATACATCGACCCGGAGGACCTGGACGTCTTTACGATGGCCGACGACGTCCAGACGGCCGTCAAGATTATCCTCGACTTCAAGAAAGGCCCCGGCCGGAGCGGCATCAAACTGCCCAACGGAATGAAAAAAAGATAAGCCGTCTCTTGCCGTTCGTCTCTCGTCCATCGTCCTTCGTATCGCGTACTGCGTCTGTCTATCTCGCCGCTCCGCCTGCCCGTTCGTCGAGGGATTTGTCCTGAACGAAGCCTGCTCTGAGGACAATCGAATGGTCGAAGAACTTCTACACAGGTACCAAACGAAGAAAGAAGATGCAAACGAAGAGCTGACCTGCAGACAACCGCCGTGAACGGCTTTGCGGGTTGGCACAGCACGCATGCGACTGCTCACCAAGTTGAGCGAATTGTTATATGCAGATAGCCGTCAAATATCAGAGTAATAAAAAGAATTACACAGAGAAGTTATTTTCAATAAGCTTCTTGATATTCAAGTCTAGTATCTCACCCGCTCTGCTTACTTTGTAGTCACTCTTCGTCGTAAAATGAAAACCAGATGACCGTCTCTTTTCTGGATTCAAGAAACCAAAGCCACAGAAGTAATAGAAGGGTTCACTCTCAGCCGTATTAATGATTCTCTGGAAGTAAATTTCTCTTTCATTCTTATCTAACTTCTTAAAAGTGGGCCATGCACAAACATCAACAATTATCAGTCTTGTTTGTTCAACTGGACAATCAATAACAAGGGCATTTTCAATGAATGCAATTCGAAATATCCAACTCCTTATTTCTCTTCCAGAAGGATAAGACTCACTTATGACATAAACTGCAGGGCCTTGGCGTGCCTCAAATTCGGGAGTTTGTCCAGTAAAATGAAAGTAACCTCCTACGCCATTCCTATTCAGAACAGATGCTTCCATCCCTTGAACCCTCTCCATTAGCCACAAACAGTACAAATAAGGATAGGACTCTATTGGTACATCGTGTTCCTTTAGATACCCAATTATTTTGGCATTTCGATCTTCATGAATTTCCCTCAACTCACTGTCCAAGAGCTTCTTACCACTGCCAATTGTGACTATGCTATCGGAGGCATTGATAGATCCATCACTGGAGTCCAAAAGATACAGTTTTGACTCACCTGTATGGCGAGAAGCTAATAATAGTTCAAATGCTCTTGACCTTGAAAAACTGTAGTTGGATGAGAATTTACAAAAGTTGTCCCAAAAACCAGCTAAGGTATTCTTTTCATCTTGGGCTTCGCGCATTAAAGAAATAAACTTTCTGAACTCATCGAAGTCACCAGCAGCACCATAAATGCAACCTGGGAATAGTTTCCCACTCTTAAGAGCATCATTCGATCCGCATATTCCCGACTGGCCATAGCTAATCCGCGTGTCACAAATTATGCAAGAGGTTCCATAAATGTTTATTCCAATAACGTAGGTCATAGAAATCTTATCGTCATGCAACTTCTCTTTGTATGATTTTCAGATCACCGCTCGGGGATCTTACTTCCAGATAACACTCAACACCTGCTTTCATATAAACCATGTAAAATCAATGGCTTATAGCTGGTCTCACTCCTTCTCCAGTTTCACGTTGAGCACCTAGTGGTTCGGTTCGCCGAGGATCGTGATCCGCTTCTCGTATGGCTTGTACCCGGGAGCCAGCACCCGGATCGTCCGGACACCACGGCGCGCGTGCAGTACCGGCATGGTGTTGCTCACATTGCCGACGAACACACCGTCAAGGTAGATCTCGGCCTGGGTCAGGTCTGTATCTCTTGGGGCGACAATCTCGATCTGGAGATTGCCTTCCTTTGCCTTTGAGATCACCGGACCGGTCTCGACGCAACCCGCCCCAATCACTGCGAGAACAGCCGCCATTAGCACATACACGCGTGGATTCATGTCAGGTTCCTTTCCACTGGCCGACATTAATTAGACTGATCCGCATAAGATGCGGAGTTTCGTTCTCCTGTCCGTATAACACGCCGTTGATCCACCTGACAGCCACACGGGCATCCTGCCACGAACCTTCGGTGCGATACATCTCTGCTTCGAACAATGGCACAGTATCTTATTGCGGCCCGCAATTGTCAAGCCGGGATTTCCCCTCTCAGAGACTTTTTTCTCAAGCCGGTGTACAGAACTTGGGGATGGCTGCGCCTTTGGTGCACGCTGCTCACCACGGCAGACGGTCGAGCCACTCAAGCAATCTCGGATAATACAGCTCGCATCCCCACATATTATACCACGCCGCCCAGCCGTAAAGGACAATCACGGCGACGAAGATGTAGGCCGCCCAGCGGCGAAGATAGACCGTCAAGGCCACGACGACAATGAACTGGCACAGCTTGCCGACGATAGGCCCAAGTATGGGTCCGAAGACCGCCGCGACCAGCCGGATCGCCGGATGGCCTTCTGCATCCGCACCGGCCCGCAGCATGAAGTACACCGTTGAAGCCGCGTCCGCCAAAGCAGCGACCACCGTCAGAATCAGGAAGACACGATACTCGCGGACGTACCCGTGCCAGTTTGTCCTGAAGAGATCGACAATGTCTCTCGCTGACCTGATCGGTGTCATTCTCAAAAACATCCCTACCGTCCCCGGCAGCGGCTTTCCCGCTGTTCGAGTATGCCAAGCGGTCACTCACTCCTTTACGACATATTGATTTTCGTCGCCCGCCGTGACTAAGTCCGACCCTTTGAGCGTCAGTCTGAGCTTGTATTCTGTCACCTGTACAAGTTTGAGGCGCGACAACATGTTCAGGATACGTCGAGGCACGGGCCGGGCGTCGAGCGGCGCGGCTCTTTCCATCGCCAGCTTACAGAGGATCCACGCGGCGATGCGAAGCTCGTCCGGCTTCGGCGGAAACCACAGCCACGAGCTGCGCGTGACCTCGCCGTACGACATCGCTATAAAGGCCGACAGCGCCAGAATTAACGACGGGAACATGCCTTCGCCGTCAGCTTCGTCCGGGTCGGGCTGCTCTATCTGCACGTTGCCCAGCAGCCCCAGAACCAAAAAGGCGAGGACGGCGTAAACAATCGCAAACAGAACCGGAACTCGTTCCGGCAGGCCCGTCGCATACGTCAGAATGAGCGGCAGAATAAACACGATCACGGCGGCCAACCACACCCTATCAAAAGCGTGCGGCTCCTCGGGCGGATTCGAGCGCCTCAAGACGAACACCAGCATGTAAGCCAGGAAGATATTGATGCCCGTGTAGATCCCCCTGGCATCTATGTCGTAGTCGGCGAAGTGCAGAACATAGGCCAATATGAGCAGGGCTACGAGGCTGGCCAGCAGCACGAACACCGGCGTGCACAGCACGGTCAGCAGTGTATAGCCGATTGCCTCTCGGCGTTCTTCGCTGATCATAGCCGCAAGACGCTGCTCCACGTGTCCTATGTCAGGCCCATTCATCAATGCGACTCCAAAGGCATCAACCGGCCTATCTCGCACTGCGACGAGGTGAAATGTCCCGCCGCTATTTCAGGCCGAGCTTTTCGCCCTTTTCCAGCAAAGCTATTGATTCTTCGATTCTTTGCCTCTTGGTCTCCGGCTTTTTGGCGACCGCAATCCAGGCAATATAATGCCTGCGATAGGAAGGGGCAAGCTTGTCGAAGCTCTCCTTCGCTTTCTTGTTGCGAGCCAGCGCCTTTGCGAGTTCGGGCGGCACGTCAAACGATATTCGAGGCCGGGGGTCCTTGTCCCAAAGGCCCGATTCTTTAGCCGCGTTTATTTTCGCCAGACCCGTCTCGGTCATTCTGCCCTGCCGGATCATCCTGGCGGCACGCTTTTTGTTTAACTCGGACCATCCGCTATTGTTTCGTCGAGGCGTGAACTTGCGGGCGTAGCGCGCGTCGTCGATCTTCTTGACGACGCCGTCTATCCACCCGAAGCATAGCGCCTCCTCGACGGCGGCCTCATACGCAATCGCTGGCTTGCCTGTCTCTTTCTTATAAAAGACCAGCCACACTCCGGCCTGCGTCCCGTGATGCAGCGAAAGCCACTGACGCCATTGCTCATGGTCGGCGGCGTAAAATTGCTTCATGGCATACCATCCCATTGGCCGGCGAAAACCGCGCAGAAGAATCGGCCTCGGCCCCTACTATTTCTTATCTTTCCTGAAGCGCTCCTTCTCTTTAGCCGTCATCTTTTCAGTCGCGTACTGAAAAATGAGCCGCGGCGCTTCATCTTTCCATTTCAGCAGGAACGCCTCCGTTTGCTTTCTCTTGAGCTTCCACGCCTCGCGCAGGAACCAGCCTAAGCCCTGATGAACGACACGCTCAGAATCCAGCATCAGCGGCTCGATGAAGGCGAACAAGGGGGCGTAATCCCGCGTTGAATTCAGCAGCTCGATCATGGCGACCAGCACGGCCCGCCGCTGATACTTATTCGTAGCCGTCCGCCAATCGCTCAGAGTATCCAGAGATATTATATTTCTCTCGAAGAATTGGGAAATCAAAAGCCCACAAATCACATCCGTATGGCCCCAGTTGGTAATACCGATCTCGAACCACTTACCAATTTCCTCGAATGTCTCAGCCGTGAATTGCTCTGAGAATCCCTTCAACAAGAGGATGGCAAAGCTGGTCTCTTCATACTTGCCGCTCTTGACCAGCAGCCGGCTCGCGCTGAGGACCAATTTCATATTGACGCTCTTATCGCTCAAGAGCGAAGCCACTTTGCCCTCCAATTGCTCTCTCGACAGGCCGTAGGCATCATAGCCCTCTTTGAAATAGCGCGAATATTTCTTTACGACGGCTTCATTGGCATTGGCCCGGCAATAATTGCGAATTTCGTCACATAGTTCTGTCGCTTTCATTGTGACTCCTCTATCGAAACAGCAGCAGACGAATAATCAAGATGATTATTTCCAGGGCCTGGGCAACAATGTTTTCGGCCGCCCTTTTGCGGTCCTCCAGGTCCGCTTCAAATTGGACCTCTGCCAGTGCAAGGTTCCGCTCCATCTCGGCAGGCTGAACCTTCGGGGCCCTCGGAAACGCCTCAAGCTCATTCCTGTCAAACCACATCAACTGGCACGCCTTGCACAAATCAAGACCGATCCGGCGGTCGTCTCGGCTTGTCGCAAATCCCCTCAGGGCCCGGCCGCAGCTTGGGCATGGCCTCTTCGACGGCGTACTTTCAGTCACCGCCGTGCGCCACAGTTCCCTGGCGGTTTCATTCTTTAAGTACCTTCGCAGCACTGCCGAATTGACCGCGACCCCCAAGCACGCTTGGCACCTCCATAGAGGCCCCGCGACAACCCGCATCGGGCTCAGCGACGTCTTGCATCTTGGGCATATCAAGTTACTCATTTCCTGTATCCGGCGGCAGCGTACTTCATCGTTTTATTGCCTGATGAATTGCGGCGGCTCCGAACAGAAGGCGCTGGAAGGTAACTTCTTCAAAACCGGCCTCGCGCATAATCGCAGCCAATTCCTCCGCCGCGTAAAAGCGAGGGATCGTCGCGGCCAGGTAGGCATACGCCGTCCTGGCCCCGGAAATTCGGCTCCCTATCTGCTCGACAAAGAGCTTCACGTACAGGTCGAAACATTTCCTGATGAGTGCAAACGGCGGCCGGCTGGTCTCCAGATTCACGAAGCGCCCGCCCGGCTTCAGGACCCGGTAATACTCGGCAAAGCTCTGGACTAAGATGTCTCTGCTCAGGTTGATATTGCGCGTGGCGAACGACATGGTAATCAGATCGAAGCTGCCGTCGTCAAATGGCAGCGCCTTGATATCGGCGGCGACGAAGGTGATGCCTGTGGCCTGCCGCTTCTTACTCGCCTTTTCCATCATGGCGTCGCAGAAATCGACCCCGTAAATCTTCGTCCCTTCCGGCGCCAGCCGGCTCAGATAGACCGCCGTCTCGCCGGTGCCGGTGCACATATCCGCCCACTGTGCGCCGCCTCCCCCGGCGGCAATCCGCGCCGCACGCCTCCGCCAGAGAATATCAAGTCCCAGCGTCAAGACATGGTTCACCAATTCATACGTCGCCGGCACCTCCGCAAACATGCTCTGCACGCCGCTCGTGGCTTTGGATGCCATACATTTGCTCTTCGGTCCTAAAAAGTCAGGGTACAGCCGCTCTAAGGAATATACGCGTGAAACGGCCGATCTTCAAATGAAAACTTTGGATTTCGATGGAGAGTAGTCGGCCGTAGCGCGAGACGGAGGCGGGGACTCAACAAAAGACGAGATACGCTTCACGGGATACGAGATACATCCTCGTTCGCTTCTTCAAGGTGGCCGAGGAGGTATTTTTTGTCGGGGCCGGCTAAGTGGTCCCAGGGGAGGGTGTCGGTGGGGTCGAATTGCTTCTGGGCTGCCGCTTCGACGTCGATGCCGAACTTCTGAAAGGCTCCAAGCCAAAGCTCGTAGTCGAAACACTCGTCCCACAAATCGAATTTTGCGCCGCTCCGCCAGGCAGCCTCGATCACGTCGCACAGGCGTCCGTCGCCCCGGCCGATGGCCGACTCCAGGACGCTGCGGTTTATGTCGTGGAACTTGAATTGCAGGAACTTCGCCTGCAGTTTTTTCTTCTCATCGAGGATCAAGCCCCTGGCCTGCTCGAAATAGGACTTGGGCTTCTGGCCGAGCCACCCGAACGGCGTGTGCGGCTTGGGAACGAACCAGCTTACGGTAATGTTGATCTGGCCCGTTCTGCCGTCCACTGCCTTTCGCAGTCTGGCCAATTCAAACGAAAGCTGCACGATGCGTTTGACATCCTCCAGCGTCTCGCCGGGCAGGCCGACCATAAAGTACAGCTTCACTTTTTGCCAGCCGGCCCGGTACGCCGCCTCGACCGCCGCGAATAAGTCCTCGTCTTTCAGAGGCTTGTTGACGATCCGTCGCAGCTTTTCGCTGGCCGCTTCGACGGCGATGGTCAGCCCGCCCTTTCTCACGGAGGTCAGCACCTCCGGCAGTAGCTTCAACTGCTTATCCACACGGAGGCTCGGCAGCGACAGGCCGACGTGCTTGTCGCGGAAATAGCCGTGCAGACCGGCGACCAGTTCGTCCAGATTCGGATAATCGGCGCTCGATAAGCTCAACAGGCTGACCGTGTCGAAACCCGTCGAATGGTAACACGTTTTGGCGATGTCAATGATCTTCTGGACGCTGCGATAGCGAATGGGCCTTCGGCAGAAGCTCGCCTGGCAGAAGCGGCATCGGCCCGGACAGCCTCGCATGATTTCCACACTGACCCGCTCGTGCACGGCCTGAACGAAGGGGACAACCGGCCGAAGCGGTACGGGGGCATTCTCAAAATCCTGAACAACGGCGTTTTTCAACTTCTCGCCCCTGCAAGACGAAGGGACATACGCCCAGTCGAATTTCTCTGCGATAAGAGAAAGAGTCTCCTTTTTTGGCGCGCCGGCTTTCTTTTGGTCTTTAATCAATTGTGCAAGCTCGACGACGGATTCCTCGCCCTCGCCTAACACGAATACGTCGATGAACTGCGCCACAGGCTCGCAACAGTTGGCCATCCCCCCGCCGGCAATGATCAATGGGTCGTCCTCGCCTCTGTCGCTGCTGCGGACTTTCGTGCCGCCCAGGTCGAGCATGTTCAGCACGTTGGTATAGCAAAGCTCGTTGGTCAGACTAAAGCCCACGATGTCAAAGCTCCTCAGCGACGCCTTAGACTCCAGGCTGAATGAGGGAATATTCTTTTCACGAAGTACTTTCTCGGCGTCGAGCCAGGGTGCAAAGACGCGCTCGGCAGCGACCCCGTCGATCCGGTTTAGGCAATCGTAGATAATGGCCAGCCCCGTGTGAGACATGGCCACTTCGTAAACGTCGGGAAAGCACAACGCAACGGTCAGCTCGCATTGCGCCAGGTCCTTTTTGACCTGGTTTATCTCTCCGCCGATGTACCTGCCGGGCCTGCGGACAAAGGGCAAGAACTCCCGCTCGATCCGCTCGGCTAATATCGTCACTTGCTTTTTGGCCATGCCGGCATTATAGACGGATTCCGGAGCATTTTCCATTGATTCGCACCCGATTATCAGTTATCAAATCGTCTTTTCGGAAAGGTTTTGGCATGAAGAAAAAAATCGGCCTGGCTTTGGCCGTATTCGTCTGCCTTTCTTTGGTTGCTGTGTCGTATTTTTCTTCCGCCGGCAGGGGCCAGGTGGATGTCGATAGCGGCTATCACCTGGTGATGGGGACGTTCGCCCGCGTCGTAGCCGTTGCAAAGGATTCAGGCACGGCCCAAAAATGTATCCAGGCCGCTCTGGCCGAGATCCGCTGCGTTGACGAGCTGATGAGCGATTTCAAAAGCGATTCGGAAATCGGTCGGGCCAACGCAGAGGCGGCCGAACACCCGGTCCAGGTCGGCGAATCGACATTCGAGGTTCTGCGAAGAAGCGTCGAATTCAGCAAGCTGACCGGCGGCGCGTTCGATGTGACCGTTGGGCCTTTGGTCGATTTGTTCCGTACGGCGAAAAAGACGGGAGCCGCCCCCGCCGAAGAGCAAATCGCTCAAGCCAAGACGAAGGTGGGTTTTGAAAAGCTCGAGCTTGATGACCAAAACAGAACCGTACGTTTCTCCGTCAAGGGTATGCGGCTGGACCTGGGCGCGATTGCCAAGGGCTACGCCGTTGACAAGGCGATTGAGGCGGCGCAGCGCTGCGGCGTACTCGGGGCGATGGTCGATATCGGCGGCAACATCAGATGCTTCGGCACGCCGCCCAGAGGCAGAGACCACTGGCTCATCGGCGTGCAGGACCCAAACTCGGCTTTAGAGGGCATCGGCGCAGGTGGGCTTTTGTTGACGCTGAAAGTAGCCGATGCGTCGATAGCCACAAGCGGCGACTATCAGCAGTTTGCGCTCATTGCAGGCAAGCGATACAGCCATATTTTGGACCCGCACACCGGCACGAGCGCAGAGGGCCTATCCAGCGTGACCATAATCACGGACAACGCCACCGACGCTGACGCTTTGTCAACCGCGGTCAGCGTCATGGGGATGGATATGGGCCTCGCTCTGATCGAGAAGCTGCCGAACTGCGAGGCGATCTTGATCACCTCCGGCCCAAAACGCGAGATCATAAGAACCCCCGGCGCTGAAAAATATATAGAACAAAGAGAATAGACTTGCTCGATTTTGTGGCGTTGGAAAGATGTATATACGAGCGGACAGGGGTTGGAATTGATTTAGTTTCACTGAAGGCGATCCGACCCCAAATTTAAGGACGTGATATTGAACAAGGTTGTTTATACATGAAACTGGACTATCGCGTTTGCCTGAATGATATGCTGGGAAACTGGCAGACTGCGTATCCCGAAGGCCGAGCCGTTGCTCGGATGACTGTAAAACTGCTGGCCGAATTGTTCGGATTATGCCTTCATTGCAGCGGCGGTTTTCTCGCCGGGCTGGCGGGGTGAGGGTGCGGATTTGCCGCGGTAAACGATTACGCCGGTCGGGCATTTATTGTATGCGGCCTCGGTCTGCTCGCCGGGCTGATACTTTTCATAACTTAATCGAGCCAAATTGTCCTCAACGGTGAAGACATCGCTCTGTTTTGCACAGATGCCGCAGCCGATACAGCCGACTTTGCAGAAAACGCGTGTGCTCTTGCCGGTCTCTTTGCTCCTGCACGCGACCGTCATCATGCTCTCAAAACGGAAGGGCACCATCTCGATCAAACCGCGGGGGCACGTCTTCGAGCAGGCGGTGCAGCCCGTGCATTTGCTGTAGTCAACGGTGGACAGGCCGTCCACAATGTGCAGGGCATCGAACTTGCAGGCCCTCGTGCAGTCGCCGAAGCCGAGGCAGCCGAACGCGCAGGCCTGCACGTTCGCTAATGCGTTTGCAGCGGTGCAGCTTTCTATGCCCTGGTATTTTACATATACGGTTTTGTCGTCCGCGTGGGCACGGCAGTGCACAATCGGCCTTTTCTGCGGCCCCGAGTCGCTGACCTGCAGATTCAATATATCCGCGATTTTCGCCGAGGTTTCCGGTCCGCCCGGTGCGCATTTGCCTAGCAGTTCGGCGTCGCCCAACAGAGCTTTGGCATACCGGGTACAACCGGCAAAACCGCAGGCTCCGCAATCCAGATTCGGCAACGCCTTGTGAATCTGCTCGACCTTCGGGTCAACCTCAACCTTGAGCTTCTCGCTGGCGATCAAAAGCGCCACGGCAAAGGCGCCGCCCAAGCCAAGCATCGTAAGACCGGCTGGCCACGCACTCTGCCATAATTGATAAATATCTGCTAAAACCATCCTATGCCAAACCAAAGATCAAGGGTCAAACATCAACATTACATGCCAAAATACAAAATCGCTTCTTGTTCCCTGTCACTTTACGTTTTGATTTTTGAGTTCTGCATTTCCTTATCTTCTTATCATTCCTGCAAAACCCATGAAGGCCAGAGTAAGCAGCCCGGCGGTAATCAGTGTAATCGGGGCGCCTCTGAGGCAGGCCGGCACGTCGGCCAAATTGAGGTTTTCGCGAATACCGGCCATGATGCAAATCGCGACGGTAAAGCCGATACCCACTCCGCTGCTCAGAACCACTACTTCCAGCAGGCTGTTCGTACCCCAGATGTCCAGGAACAGACATATACCCAGGATGACGCAGTTTGTGGAAATCAGAGGCAGGTAAATCCCGAAAGCATCGTAAAGGGACGGGAAGAACTTCCGTACGTACAGCTCCACTAATTGCACGGCGCCGGCTATTACCACGATGTAGCAGATGTACCGCGTTATCTCCAGACCCAGCGGCGTGAGGACATAATAGTCCACCAGCCAGGTCAGCGCACCGCTCAGTGCGGTCACGAAGGTGACCGCCAGCCCCATGCCGAAGGCGCTATCGATTCTGCCGGAGACGCCCAGGTAAGGGCAGGTCCCGAGGAATTTGGTGAAGACGAAATTGTTCACCAGCACCATTGACAGAAAACCCATAGTCAAGACAGAGAATCTATCCATCTTAGTCCGGCTCCTTTCCTGTCACGATATTGGCCAAGCCAAGCAGCAAGCCTAACGTCACGAAGGCGCCGACCGGCATCTGCATGGCCAGCCAGGGGACAAAGCCCGTCGGCATCACCTGGAAATCGAAGACCCGCCCCGTGGCCAGCAGCTCGCGGATGCCGGCAAGAATGCACAAAGCGATCGTAAATCCTGAGCCCATTCCGATAGCATCGAGCAGGCTGACGACAAGGCCGGACTTGCTCGCGCACGCCTCCGCTCGAAAGATGATCAGGCAGTTCACGATGATGAGCGGCACGTAAGCACCGAGAATCTCACTCATGTCCGGCTGAAATGCCTTGAGGTACAAGTCGCAAATAGTCACGAAGGTGGCGATGGTGAGCGTGAACATGATAATCCGAAGGTGCGGCTTAAGCAGATTACGCATAAGACTGACGACCAAGTTGCTGCAGACCAGGACAAAGATAACACTCAGCCCCATCGTCAGGGCAGGCTTTACGGCCGTAGTCACCGCAAGAGGCGGACACATTCCAATCAGCAGGCGGAAAGTGGGATTTTCCCGCCACAGCCCCGTCAGAAGAGCCCGCCTGTACACGCCAGGCTGTCCCCGGTCATTCTTTGCCATTGCCTATCAATCCTTTTTCTTTCATCTGAGCCTTGATGCCGCCCAAGAAGATATTGAGTATATCGACCACCGCCCCGCTGCTTACCGTAGCGCCGGTTATCCCAACAATTTGCGAATCGATTTTCTTGGGTTCGCCGATACTTACAAGCTTGAGCTGCTCAGCGGGTGCCCCTTTAAACTGGTTTCGATAGTAATCGTATTTTATCTGGTCGCCGAAGCCGGGAGTCTCACTGCTCGAGAGGACGTCGAAACCGGCGATCTTCTCAAATTTCGCATCGACAGCCACCACTAACTCAATCTTATCCGCAAAGCCCGACCCACTGGCGTTGAAGCTCCACCCGACACATTCATCCGCCGCGGACATCGCCTTATAAACCTCGACTTTTTCTTTTCTGCCCTGGGCCGATTCGATTTCTATCGGCGCGTCCAGCGCAATGAAGTTCTTCGCTTCGGGCAGGAGCCCACCGATCAGGCGGTTGCGCTTGTTGATCTTGTTTTGCTCTATCTTCGGCGACAAGCCGGCGTCGGTCACCGCAATCAGCAACCCGAAAAAGAACGAGGCGACGATCAGCAGCCAGCTTTGCTCTATAAAATGCTTTATCTTAAACACTCGGTTTACCTCCCGCCGGTATGCGTTTGAACAATCGGTCGATTAGAGGCGTTACGGCGTTCATCAGAAGGATAGAGAACATCACGCCTTCCGGATATTCTCCGACGATCCTGATCAGCATCGTGATCGTGCCGACTCCAATGCCGAAAAGCCACATTCCCCTGCGCGTTAGCGGAGCGGTCACCGGGTCGGTCGCAATGAAGAAGGCGCACAACAGCATGCCGCCGCTGATCAAATGCAAGAGCGGCTGGACATAGACGTAGGAATCGACCAGATAGGCAATGCTCCCAAACA
This sequence comes from uncultured Pirellulales bacterium, assembly GCA_964462945.1. Classification (GTDB taxonomy): domain Bacteria; phylum Planctomycetota; class Phycisphaerae; order Sedimentisphaerales; family Anaerobacaceae. The sequence goes on along the minus strand of CAYWZW010000021.1, from coordinate 43,928 downwards.
CAAAAGCCGCAGCCAAAACAGCCAAGGGGATGTGGAAGTCAATTGTGCGCCGGATCAATAGATACAGCCCGCCGATCAGGATCGCGATGGCACTGGTCTCACCCAGACAGCCGCCCACCTCGCCCGTAAACGCCGCCTCAAATTGCTGCTCGCTATAGATGTCGGCTCCCAATCTGTTTCTGATGGCCAGCTTGCTCCAGGCCAACGGCGTTGCCTGAGTTCTGGCGTTGAGTGTGTTCTCCTGGGCAATCGCGGGCATTGCGGGGTCGATCGTGGCCGGCACCGTCCAGCTTGTCATCAGCACGCCAAAAGACGCCGTCAGAAACGCCCGGCCGATCATGGCAGGGTTGAAAATGTTGGCGCCAAGCCCCCCGAAGACCATCTTGCCGATGGCGATGGAAAAAACAGCGCCGACGACCGCCGTCCAAACGGGCAGCTTCGGGGGAAGGGACAAGGCAAGGATAATGCCGGTCACCACGGCGCTGAAGTCGTCGAGCGAATTGGGTTTTTTGCGAATCAGATTGCAGAGCCATTCGGCGGCCACGCATGAGATGACACAGGTGGCGATAAGAATGACCGCATGGATGCAGAAATAATAGCCGGCGGCGGCCATCGCCGGGGCCAAACCGATGATCACGTCGATCATGACGCTGCGCGTCGATAAAGGCTGACTGATATGCGGCGAACATGAAACTCTTATATCTTTGAGCATTTTCCCGTATCTCATCGTGCGTATCTGGCCTGCTCACGAGGTACGCTTCACTGATTACTCTGCCATCTTCTTTTTCTGTCTGGCGACAAAGATTTTGCCCGTCTTGATATATCCCGTTAATTCGATGTTGGCCGGGCAGACGTAACTGCAGCAGCCGCACTGGATGCACGCGCTCATATAATTACGTTCCGCCACGTCCAGCAGATTGTGTTTCACGGCGTGGGCGATTTTCGTCGGGATCAGATTCTCGGGGCACACCTGCAGGCACCTGCCGCAGCGAATGCAGGCAGTCACGCGTCTGGCGAATTTCGCCCTGCCGATTTGTTCTTTCGTCAGGACGGTGACGGCGTTCGTGGTTTTCGTGACAGGCGTTTGCATATCCGCGATGGCGATTCCCATCATGGGGCCGCCGAGAACGACCTTGGCGGACGGTTTGGTAACACCTCCGCAGAATTCAACAAGGTCTTCGACCGACGTTCCGATCTGGACATAGTAGTTGCCCGGCCGTGCGACGGCCTCTCCCGTCACGGTTACGACCCTGTGGGTCAGCGGCGAACCCGAAACAACCGCCTCGGCGATGGCCGCCACGGTGGCAACGTTCAGCACGACCGCGCCGATCATCGGCGGAATGCCGCCGGTGGGGACGTTCTTTCTCAGAATCGCCCTGATGAGCTGTCTTTCGCCGCCCTGCGGATACTTCGTTTTCATGGGAACAACTCTGATGTTGTCGCCGTTCCCGGAATGGCTCAGCGCTGCGCTCATCGCCTCTATCGCCTGCGGCTTGTTATCTTCGATCGCGATAAAGACTTGCGAGCAGCCGGACGCCTTCCTGGCGAGCTTGACGCCCGCGATAATCTGATTCGTCCATTCGAGCATAATCCGATAATCGCAGGTGATATACGGCTCGCACTCGCAACCATTGATGATCAGCGTTTCTTTGGGCAATTGCGGGTCCGGCTCTATTTTCACCCGCGTCGGGAACCCCGCCCCACCCATCCCGACGATCCCGGCCTCCCGGACGGCCTGGCATATTTGCTCCGCCGAATAGCGGCTCTGGTCGAAATCGCCGCTTAGCTTGAAACATGACCGCTTTGCGGGGTTATTGGGCAGCACCTCGATGACGATTGCCGCGCTTCGGCCTAACACGGGGTGGGATCGTAAAGCGATTTCTTTTACCTTGCCGTCGATAGGCGAATGAACGGGGGCCGAAACAAACGCGTCGCGGTCGCCGATTTTCTGCCCCGCCTGGACGGTATCTGCTTTTTTGACCAGCGGTTTGCAGACGGCGCCGAGATGCTGGCTGAGCATCACCGCAACCTCCGCCGGGGCGGGTCCGGGCTGTATCGGGCTTTCACAGGCCAAGCCCTTCTTTTCCGGGGGGTGTACCCCACCGGGAAATGAAAATCTACCTTTTGCACGAACGTTCATACGCTAAAACGATGCAACCACCTATCTTAATTAGGTTATCTGCTTATGGCTCTTGCGATCAACATGCAAGCAAAGGTTGGCAATAAAGCCAGCAGAAAGCTCACGGCTGTCCGCACGTGTTCGGTGCTTATCGCTCCGGCAAGAACCTTCTCAAGAACCGCCAGGCAGAGAACAAAAACCACCAGCGGCAGCAGGAAAGCCAAAATCACCTTAACAACGACCGAAGGACCTTCCATCTTCCCCAATTGCTGGTATGCCTTTTGGCAGTCGTGTCTCTGGTTGCACGTGTGACAGAATTCTTGCCGGTCCACAATCTACACTACCAACTATCATACATAAAAGCAGCTTCTGTAACAAAGCCGGCTCAGATTTGCAAACAAGATTTTCAAAAAAAGCGCGTCGGGGCACTCTATTATGGGTGGAAAACCGAGGTTGCTTATGTCAGGCTTTTCCCTTTGCCTGTGCGCCGGCAGACGCCAAATCATCGTTGCCGGTCAATCGTTCGCAGCCGTGCGCCGCTGACGATACTCTCTCGCTGCTCTGGTCCTGCATACTTTGCACCATCTGGCCAGGCCGTCTTTGCGCGACGCATTCTTATGGAACTCGCTCTGGGCCTTCCAGCCGCCACATTTTCGGCACAGCTTCTGTTTTACCCCATCGACAACTCGATGCTCGTCCTCATATCTGTGATTCGTCTTTCTGCGACCGGCGTGCTCATATTCGGTGGCTTCCCGCCGGAGCTGTTCGTTGGCGGCCGTCAGCTCGGCCACCTTCTGCTCGAAGCGTTCCTCAGCCTGCCTGCGTTCGGCGATTTCACGCCGGAGGTGTTCATTGGCCACCGTCAATTCGGCGACCTTCGGATCCGGCTTTTCTTCAGCTTGCTCACGTTCAGCAACCTGGGGTTGGAGCTGTTCGTTGGCGGCTGTCAAATCAGGGGCCTTCCGCTCGAAACGTTCGGCTGCGTTCTTGCCTTCGGCGGCTTCGCGGTGGAACTGCTTGTTCGCACCCGTCGGCTCAGCGACATTTTTCTTGAAGCCTTCATCGGGCTGCCTGGGTTTGACGATTTCCCAGTGGGGTCGTCCGGCTTGCTCATCCGGCCTCCGGGGCTGCTTTGCAGGGCTTCTGGCTTTCTGCTGTTTTTCGTGTCTTGTCAAGACATGCGCGGACCGGCTTTTCTTGGACTCTCCAAAAGCGTGGCGGCTTTGTCGCTGGCCGCCCAAATTAGAACCAATTACAGACGACCCTTGCGCAAAGTGCTCCGGACGTATCATTCTAATGGTTCTTTTTCGCCGTCGTCTCAGAATGACTATACCCATTCCAGTTGAGAAATCACCCTTGCCTATTTCGTAAGACCTTGCAAAACAACGCGTTACGTAACGCTCAGTACCGAAAACTCATCTGGAACGGGTATAACAGCAGAATCAGCAGCACCAGGGCTACGATGAGCAGCTCCCGGTTTGTCCACCGCCGCTCCTGGTACACCCACGATAAATACTCTGTGAGCTTGCTCGTGAAGCTGCATAAGACCGTCTTCATTCTCGTCTCCGAATTTCAGGCCAGCCGCAGGCTGGACAACGACATTCGCCTGCGTTCTTCTATGACAGGACTTATTATACACCATAGTTATGAAACAAGCAATTTTGTTGACTTGCGAGGCTCTTTTTGTTAATTGCGGTCAGGCATCCCGCAGGCGGCGTGAGCGGCGGGGCGGGGCATAGTGTAAATCTCAATGAGAAGGAGAATATCATGAAAAAGCTATGCAACATGTTCGTGCTGATGATGCTTGCGTCGCTCATGTTCGGCGGCCTGCTCTGGGCCCAGGACCGCGGCAGAGACGGGGCGGTGCGCGGCACGTTCGTCCGGCTCGTCGAGCAGGCGGAGGGCGAACGGGAAGTGATGGGCGTCGTCGTCAAGCCGTTTGAGAGCGACGACCATGTGACCGTGCTCATACCCCGGGAAAATGAGGACCTCCGGCAGGCAGCTCGCCGGCTGCAGGAAGGCCAGAACGTGGCGATTGCCTTCGTGACCGAAGGCGGAAACAACTGGGTGACGCGCGTGGAGGCCGGGCGGCCGCGTGACCGTGCCGAAGAAAGACCGCAAGGGGAAAGAAGGATGGCCGTTCGCGAAGAGCCCCGGCGGGATCCGGGGCAATCCGGAGAAAGGCCGGAGGCCAGGGGAGCACAGGGCCTTCGCAGTGACCAGCAGCGCGGGCGTGTTCGGCCCCGAGAAGAACGGGATGCCGGAAGACCGCAGACCCATCTCGAGCAGATGGAAGGACAGTTGAGAGAGGTCGTCGCCGGACATGCGGAACGGATGGGCAGGGCGATAAGAGAGGTTCTGGCGGCCCATCTGGGGCGGATGGAAGCTGAGTCTCGAGAGCTTCGGGCCCGCGTGGAACGGATGGAAAAGGAGCTGGCGGAGCTTCGAGCCGAGAACCAGCGATTGAGCAGACAATTGCGTGACAGGGGCGAACCAACCAGAGAACGCCAACGAGAAGCCCTTGAACGAAGAGGGCCTGACCGCCAAATGGAACGCAGAGAACCGGAAGAACGCGAGCTACCAAGAGACCAGGATCAGGGAAGAGAACCCGGCCCCTCTCGACAATAGGGCGTATCGGTCTGGCATATAGGCCGCCCCCCTCATACGTGATATCTCGGATGGGTACAGCGATCCCTATTACTGCGATGATTGTGTCGTGAACCATATTCGCAGCAAAGTATGCAATATATGAGCAATAGCTTTGTCTCGAAGGGTCGTATGTGATGCTGGCTTCTGTGTTCTATGCCTGGTTCTTTTTGCCGTTCCTGATTTTTCTGGCCCGGGTCACCGATGTGACCCTTGGAACGGTCAGGGTCATATTCATTTACCGAGGGATGAAGTACATGGCCCCTCTGGTTGGCTTTATTGAGATCCTGATCTGGCTTCTGGCCATCGGGCAGATTATGAGGAACCTTTCCAACCCCGCCTGCTACGTGGCCTACGCTGCGGGCTTTGCCATGGGCAACTATGTCGGGATATGTATCGCCGAGCGGCTAAGCCTGGGGGTCGTCCTGATACGGGTGATCTCCGCCAAGGATGCACTGCCGCTGGTCGAACGGCTCAAAGCCGAGAACTATGGCGTAACAAGCATTGACGGGCACGGAACCAGCGGGCAGGTCAAGGTCGTTTTTACTGTCGTGCCCCGGCGGGAAGTGCCCAAGGTCGTTGGTCTGATAAAGGTTTTCAACCCCCAGGCTTTCTATTCAGTCGAAGAGGTCGGTTTCGTGGAAAAGGGAGTCTTTCCCCTGCGAAAATCCTGGCGAAATTCCGTCCTCTTGAAGTTATTCGGGGCGTCCCGAAAAGGAGAATAGCCTCTCGGCGTGAGCCGGATGCAGGAAAACCACAAAAACCCTGTCAACCTCATCCCAAAGAAAGCCGGAGGAAGAATATAGAACGTGTTCTTGAAAAGGCGATGACACCTTTTCTACCCTCCAGCCCTGGTTCACTCCAGGGCTTTTTTTGTCGCGCCACGCAGACAAGTCCGGCCCGCCTTCTTGATTCCTGGCGTCCGGTGCGATCGGTGTCCTCACGGCGCCCGCGTATCTGAGAATTGTCCGGCGGGCATGCACCCCTGGCCATTTCCAAAGATGGGCAAATTGCCGTGTTTCGCCTTTTCCGCTTCATTTTATATAATTTAGAGGGAGGGTATATGGGTATGAATCGCCAGGAACTGATTATCATGCTCACGGTCCTCGCGGTCGGGGTGTGCATCATCATACTGATTCTGCTCAACGGATTGTAGGGCCGCAGTCCCGGCAGAGCGTAGGAAAACCGCACTTGCCACAGGGTGGACATCGCACACCTTTGGCAACGCGATGCCCGGTTCCGGCCGCCGTGCGCCGGTCAAATAAAGCCGCCTTGCCAAGCTGCAAGATCATCTATGTTCATTTGTCCTGCCCCACAACTGCCGCAACCCCCGTAAACAGTCGAGATTTGCCTAAAGCCATTTGCACCCTGACTCTCGGTATCCTATATCAGCCCGCAGGTTTCCCAGCTACAAAAGGCTTTAGCCTTCCTGTGTCCTTTCCTGCGGGCTGACTTCTTTCGAGGCCGCCGGACCGCAGGAAAATCCAGGCCTTCAAATCCGCTGAAAATGCCCCGTGCAGACCCCTGAAATTGTTTTAAAAAAAAGAATAAACAAGGTACTTGCATTGTCCAACCGCGGGCAATATACTGATGGAACGTGTGTTTGATTGAAATGAATGCGTAATGAGGCGCTTCCAACGGAATTAGACGCTGCTGAGTGGCCGTCGAGGCATATCGTTATTCATCAATTCAATCATGCTGCCACCCGCAAGGCGGCAATTTTGAAATTATTGGTGAAAGAAAAAGGAGAACAAAATGAACATCTATGTTGGGAATTTGTCACACGAGACCACAGAGGACGATTTGCGCCAGGCGTTTGAAGCGTTTGGGCAGGTCGAAAGCGCCACCGTGATAAAGGACAAATTCAGCGGCGAATCGAGGGGATTTGGATTCGTGGAAATGCCCTCCAAGACCGAGGCGCAAAAAGCCATTGACGAAATGAACGGCAAGGACCTGAAGGGGCGTGCCCTGAACGTCAACGAGGCTCGCCCGAAAGCCCCGCGAGGCGGCGGTGGCGGTGGCGGTGGTGGCGGCGGACACGGCGGTGGCGGTGGCGGCGGACGCAGGCAGGGTGGCTTCGGTGGTCGGGATCGTGAGAGACCCCGCTATTGACGGTCAGCGGCGCCGAAAAATTCTCCGCACCTTACTGCTGTTCGACAATCGTAATGTGAAAAAGGGGCCGGCGACAAAAAGCCGGCCCTTTGTCTCTGTGGACGATCATGCCTGTCTGACCCCGTCGCATTGGCGGTGGAATGGCATAGGAAAGCGTTACGCCCGATGTCGGCGGCGGCACTTACTGATGGTTTTCACTCATTGACTTTCCAGGGAATGAGACTGTGGCGTGCATCGAATATACACCGCCACACAAGCTCCTGCTTTAATCACCCCTCTCCTCCGTGAAGCGGGGGCGTTTTCCCCCGAACAATACGTAGTCAGCACAATAGACATCCTGCCCGTCAACCGGATAAGCTGATGGTCGTGCTCACCATCGGATCCCCTGAGGTTCCTCACCAGACGAAAGCTGTCATGCCCAGGCGAAAAGTCTTTGCCTTAACCTTAATGGAACTTCTGCCGGCGATGGCGACAATCACCCTGCTGGATACTGCGAAGCCCCATGTCATCTCAGGTCAGCGATGTCTCCAGACGCCCGGCGCGACCATCGACGGCGCCGAACAACAAGGTCCGACGACCGACGGATGGCACGATCATGCCCGTGCCCACGAGGCGCGCCTGCTCCGCACCTGTTGCAGAGCCGCAAGCTCGTTGCTGGCAAACTCGAACACGGTCAGAAGATCTGTCCGCACGAAGACCTGCTTGATGGGCGAAGGAACATTGAACAGCACGAGCTGACGCCTGGCCCCTCGGAGCAACCTGTCCAGGATCATCAGGCCACAGATAGTCCCCGAAGTCAGCATTTCAACTTTCGCCAGGTCAACCACCACGTCGCGATCGACGTCATCGCCGAACATCTTGTTAACCACGTCAAGCTCATCGCCGTTCTGCGGCTGCGCAGGCAATGTGATCAACAGGACGTCCTCGGAGATACTTTGAATTCCCATTTCTCTACCCCCCATTTGAAATTGAACTGCCCGGACTGGTGCCACATTCTCTGTTCAGAATCGCTTTTTGCACGGCCGACCCTCTAACTAAAGTATAGCAGAACAATGTCCAAATCCAAACGGAATCGTGCCGACAAACGAAAACGGCTCGATGAAATAATCCTCCGCGCGATACGAACATGACCGTCCGAGGGAGCACAAAACACTGCTTACAGTTGTTCCATCGTGGATGCAGTCCGCTGCTTCCAGCCCGCCGCGCTTGTTCGGCCGACAGCGGAGATACTCGCAGACGCAGATGTCCTCTGAAACTGTTTCTCCGCCAGGTTACATTCTTGGCCGCGGGAATCTTCAGGAAAGCTGTTTCGAGCCCACCTGTAAGTTTTTCATCCTACAACCCGTAATTTTACCAGTAGCACTACATTGCCTATAATCCATAATAGAATGTAGTTAAGAAACTTGTTTGCGTCGATGTCTGAGATGTAAGAAAGACGGGGTCAGCCAAAATATCGCTTTCTCCCTCGGCGAATCGCGTGCTGGCTGGCCCCTTTTTGGGGAACCTGAATCGACAAAATTCTCCGGAAATTCATTAAGGTTACCCGGAGAAAAGCCGAAACACGGTATATATTTACGAAAAGGCGATGACACCTTTTCTACCCTCTAGCCCTGGTTTATTCCAGGGCTTTTTTCTGCGCCCTGCTGAGCGCACCGGCGCTTGGGCGCCCCTCCGGCCGAGAGGGGTAACATATCGCCCCAGGAAAGAAGCGGGGCCTATGCCGAATCAATTGAGATAGGCCCCGAAACGACGCAATCTGAATGTCACTGCCGCTAACGCGGCTTTGCTCTCCGTAGGGAGTCCCAAGGACTAAGGAGTTGTCCTCAGCCGATACAGTCGAATGTCATCGATGAACACAACACCTGTGCCCCCGCTCGGGCCAGTCCTCTCAAAACCAATACTCAACTGCGTTACATTGCTCAGATTGATGCCCAAAGCTGCCAGGTCGATATTGAACGGCCTCCACGTTGCTTCGGCTATGTCCGCCGCAGCACCAGGATATACCACCTTGACACCGTTAACCTTGACATACATTTGTTCAGTAATAGCATTACCCGGATCGCCATAGAACCACAGCACTAATGTTTGAGGTGAACCTTTTGTCCAATCCCCGCCAATCGGAAGGCCGGCAGGGTTCGCGGCAACCTCGGATAGAGCTGCTACGCTGTTGTCGTAAACTAACGGCACTGACTGATTGCCACTATGAACGATATCAGTCTCCATGGAAGGCTGGAACGGCTCAACATAACCTATCGTCGAGCCGTTTGTCATGGTCCCAAATCCATCTACCCAAGTCTCATATACCAGATTGCTGCCATCTTCTCCCGCAGAAATGTCGTTGTAGGATTCAAAATCGTCCACCACAAGGTACCCCCGAGTCATAAAGCTCCAGACATCGCCTTGCGACTTCACAGGTGTCGCGAGGTCATTTACCTCCTCAACTCGCCAATAGTAGGTCGTTCCCAAGTCGAGGGACAAGGGACCGTAGCTGGCTTCGGTCGCCGTCATGACAGGCACGGTCCCATCTATGACAGTCTGCTGATCCGTACCGAGGTACACCTTGTGTTCGCCAGCTTCCCGGCCCGCCCTCCAGGTGAGAACCACGTCCACGTCCACATCTGTAGCTCCCGAATCCGGGTAGGGCTTTCTCGCATGCGTGGGGATGTAGAAGAAGCGAACCTCACTGAGACCATACTGGGTAAAGATGCCTCCCCAGTTGCTGTTAACCGTAAGCCTGACGTACTTTGCCGTTGTGCCAGCAAAATCAACGGTGGTATTGTGCGCATAATCAGTCGCACCGGGCGCCTGGGCAAACTCGTGAGTAGTTCCCAATGTCTTATAGTTGGCCCCGTCCACCGAATACTCAATGGTAACATTCTTGGCCCCAATGCCTATCGTCTGCTCATACGCTCCATTATGGTTCCAGACCCACATCTCATGAAGCTTATAGACCTTGTCGAATTCATATTGGATCCAGGTCGGCTGAGCCCCATTTAGATCACTCAGCCACATGGTCCCATCTTCAGTCGAGTGTAGGTCATTAGCATCCAACCCTGATCCATCAACAGTGTTTTCAGGCCCTTTGCCTTTCGAAGAGCTGGAGGCTTTGGCAATCAAATCCTCGGCCTGAAAGGCAAACGGCTCGACCGTGAAACTCCAGACATCGCCTTTGAAAACCGTGGAATCAGGCGGTGCACTGACCTCATCGATCCGCCAGTAATAGGTCCGGCCGAAGTCGAGACGACCCGGAGGATCATACGTGTTGGTGCCCTGACTTTGACTGAGCAATAGGTCCAGAGTATTGGCTCTGCTGGCACCGTTGACGTCGGCGAAATTTGTGCCAAAGTACACATCATGTGTGTTAATTGACTCTCCGGGTGTCCAGGCAAGGACCACGTCGCGGGGGACGTCTGTTTCCGCATCAGGCGGGCTCGGGTCCAATGCTATTGGGGCGCCGCGGAGAAGCCCCAGCAACATAAGGATCGCATTCTCAAGCATCTTTTTCCCGTCGTCGGTGACAAAGGGGAAGAACTCATCGGTGCGCATGCCGAAAAAGATGCGCGGCCCACCGGCAATTTGTCCGGAACCTGGGTAATATTCAGTCCCGGCCTCCCAGCGGGCAATCATAACCACGTCGCTGCCCACAGGTGTTGCGATCTTCGTGCCGTTGCCGACGGAGCCCTGATTAGAAACATCAAGCCCTGCAACGAGGGTTGAGAAAATCTCCACTTGGCCGTCCGTAATGGTCACGCCATCGAGAATCGGATCGTTCCGATCAAGGACACTCACATGTGTGATGTCCACATTCTCGTTGCCACCAGGCATCCATCTCCACCGGTCGTCTCCGATGAGGAAGGCGCTGTGAAGAATGATCGGTGTTTCCAGGCCGTTCCAGAATTCGATCTCAGCATCGAAATTCCCACTGCTTGTCCTGCGGGAAACAATGATGAGGTCTGCCGCGCTCAGACCGGCTTTCGCGGCTGTGCCCAACGGGTCAATGTATTTGTCATCCTCCACCTCGACAGTAATGTCATAACCAAGAATGTTCTTCAAAAACGGTGTGTAGTCCGCTTCGTCGCCCGGATTGTTGGTGACGATGATGATCTTCATCGTCCCCCATCCACTTTGGGCCAGGCCTAAGACTAAGACAACAAACGTCAGATAGGTCAACCTCCTACACATGAGAATCCTCCTTCGCGAACCCAGTATGGAATGTTAATTGGAATGTAGAATGTCTTCGCTATCAGAAGTGAAATTCTTGTTTCGAAATTCAGCACCTCACTCAGAAGCCCAAAAAAGACGATGGCAATTCCGCCTGCCGGAAAGCCGAAACCTGACAGGCTTTGCACACCTCGTTTATAGCAAATCAACCACATGCCCGTCAAGGGAAATCACTGGATTATGTATTTCCACACATTCCTCGTGCGGCTTACCAGGCGGTGAATACGCTGAAAGCAGGCACAACTGAGACTCTAAGGAATCACGATATTGCGGGCGGGCATTTCATCTTTGGAGCCTTGTGACAGACCCCATCCGCAGGTCAGAGTCTGGTGCCAATGTGAAACGAATTTGCGTCCGTTCAGGATTTTAAGCCGGGCAACTTAGCCTGCTTCTCGGCATCGGTCAATTTGTCCCACGCCAGAGGGCATCCGCCACAGCAAAAGGCGATTTTCTGACCTTTGTAGTCACGCGTGAGACTCGCATCCACCGTATCAGGGCTGATAGGCGAGTCCATTATGGGGCAGCGGTTGTTTGCAAACTGCGGCTTGACGTGCCTGCCTAGCGCCGCATGAATTGTGACGAGCATAGTGACCGCCTTATTGAGCTCGGCCAGTTCAGTTTTTCTGTCGCCGGATTCGATGGCTTTGACGGCTTCGCCAATCGACAATATCGCCGTCGGAAGATCCCGCGAGTATATCTCTTCGAGGCTCGCAGTTTTGGGGCCCACGGGTCCGCCAAGAGAACCGGACAGGCCGTTCCTGATGGGCCTGCTCTCAGGGAGCGCAATATTAGCTCTTGTGCGCTGGCGCCCAACGTCTGACGTTCTGGTCTTGACAGGTTCTTTGGCGTCCGTTGCGGCTGTCTGGCCTTGGCTCGGATGGCAATGGTCTGCCTTCACTTGGCTCAGAGGGATACTTGCCGTCAACGCCACAGCTACGGCGAAGATGCCGGAGATTACCAGTAACCTCTTGTTCATTTTTAGCTCTCCTGCTCAGAATGTCTATTTTCTCAAGAATATCGCTGGAAACGACGCTGACGACCCCTATCCCTTTCTCTTGGCGCAGCACCATGCCTGAAGACAAACGTTTAACTTTATGTTCAAAGTCGATACTCTATCAAACCTATTAGGATACCAGACTAAACCACAAAAGTCAAGCCATTTTGAGGCAAGAAAGAAAAAAAAGAAAAATTTTCGAAAAAGACTATCAACATTTTATGCCTGACAATCGCTTTATACTATGGCTGCGACTTCACACGCAGTCGATTTGGGCCCCCGCTGTCTTCAGCTCCCTCCTCCTTCGAGCGGGGGCTCTTATTTCTAAACCCGTCTAAATTAAGCACTTAAGCAGTCGGACAGCCAGTGGCAAAGCCGGACAACCGTTAAAAACAGAAAAAGCGTTATATTTGGAAGCGGCGGTGGCACTGGATTGTAGCTTTTGATGGCCTGATGAATAATTTGCAGTAAAAGCAATCGCAATCGAAGGATTAGAACGTTAGAAACACACAATAATTGCTCACATCCCTCCTCCGTGCAGCCAAGTTTGCCGGTCACATAAGGACGTGTGGCTGGCAGGCTTGGCTCAAAGCAGGCCGTGCGGCCCGCCGCCAAGGTGTCCGATTCCGGTCGCCGGCCGTTTTCGCAGAAAAAGCGTTATATTTCACATCAACGACGGCACATAGTTATAGTCTTTCGGGGTCGGTCTTTGAAGGAAAGAGAAAAGAGATTAGGGTAGTGTAGCGAACAAACACTACAGCGCGAGCCCCTGCCTCGTTGCGATACCTCCTCCGCAGAGCAGGGGCTTCTTTCTTATCCCGTCTTCGATGAGGAATTGTTCGACGTCAAATGCCCGCCGGGAAAGTCCTTATCACCGCACGACAACACATCTCATCTGTTTTTGGTCGCGGATAAGCAGCTTGCCGTCCGTCAGAGCCAGCGGCCCCCAACATTCGCTCGTATCGAGCAGCTTGGCGCTCGCCAGCGCCTTAAAGCCCGCGGGGTCAGGCTCGATAAGATACAGAATCCCCACTTTGCCGTCCACGCTGAGGATCAGCCCATCTGCCAGAAGAGAGCCGCCCTTATCGAAAACAGGCGAATTGCCCGTCTTCCACTTCACCTTGCCGTCGAGGTCCATGCAGACCATCCCGTCGCGCGTTGTGTTGGTTGTGCACTGGCCGTATAGATGGCCCTTGTAGAGGATGGCTGGGTGGACGTGCGTGCCGAAGTCGGCGGTCTTGTAAACCTCGGTTACAGTATGAGAACCGCCGGTCTTCTCGACCTTGATCATGGCCGAGCCGGCGTCGTAGCCGCCGGTAATGAACAGCCGGCCGTCGCCGATTTCCGTCACGTTGGGGATTGGAATCTGGCAGCTCCAGCCTTCATAGCTCCAGAGCGTCTTGCCCGTCTTGGGGTCCATCCCCAAAACCACGCCGCCCGTCCCGCCTTTGGGCCCGGCCGTAATCATGACTACGTGGTCATCGCCGCCGATTTTCACGATTTGCGGGCTGACATAGCCGACCTTGCCGGGAAGCGAGGGCGAAGCCCACTTCACCTGCCCGCTCAGCTTATCGTATGCCACGACCCCGGCCTTCGCCGTCTGCGACGCCAGGATGAGCAAATCCCCGTGGATCAAGGGGTTCTGGCTGATGGCCCACGTAGGCCCCTTGCCCTTATCGTAGTCCTTCCACACGTTCTTGTTCCAGACTGGCTTGTGCGTGTTCTTGTCAAAGCAATACACGTCGCCGAACGACCCGCACGTATAGACATAGCCGCCGTCAATTGCAGGGGTGCTCCGCGATCCCGGATGCTGGACCCTGCCCGGCGCATCGTACTCGTAGGACCACTGCTCCGCGCCCGTATTGAGGTCAAGGCAGCGCAGCACGTCTTTCTCATCACCAGCGCGGTCCAGGATATAGACCTTGCCTTCACTGACGGCGGCCCCGCCATAGCCCGCGCCGAGAGAGATCGTCCACAACACCTTCGGCCCCCCCTCGGGCCAGGATCGCAGCAGCCCTTTTTCATCTGAGGTTGCATCTCTGTGCGGCCCGAGATACTGGGGCCAATCCGCCATGCTGCTGCAAGCCGCCCCCATCACAATTGCCATTACCACTGCCAAGTTAGTCTTCATTTTCCTATTTCCTGCCAAAAAAAGTTGGACCCCCATTCCGATCACTTTGTCTCTATACGCACATCAAGCGTGCGTGTTTTGCTCCGCAGGGGCAATCACAAATGCCAACCAGCCTGTGTCCTGCCGGCACCTCCCATACATACGACTTGACAACATGCCAAAACGTCTCATGCCGTTAGCTTACGAGATGCATCCCAAACTTTCAACTGATTTTGAGCCGGATTCGCCGATTTTTGTCCATCTTTGCGCCGTGTGCCGAGATTGATGGGTCCGGCTCGCCCGCCAAAGAGCCGGAAAAATCGCTATAACCGGAAAAATCGTTACATTCAGTGACGCCAGCGGCACTTAATTGCGGCTCTTCGAGGTTCTCGAAGGAAGGAGGGCGGGTAGTGTATGACACGTACACTACTACGCAAGCCCCTGCTTCAAATCATCCCTCTCCTCCGTGAAGCAGGGGCTTTTTTTGCAGAAGACTGAAGACAGAATACAGGACACAGAATACAGAAGACAGAGTACGGTCGTTCGTGGCCCACACTGTCATTCCTGCCAGACCCGTCCCGAGCACCGTCGAAGGAGCGGCAATCCATGCGAGATGCCCTTCACGCAATACAACATGCGACTAATAATCCAAACTGACTGATTCGAGTGCAAGGTTGTTCGCAAGTTCTTGTTGTATAGGCACATGGCGAGAATTGTCATTCTGGGCGAAACGCAGTGAAACGGGCCGACAGCCCTGAGCTTGCCGAAGGGGAAGAATCTGGCTTGCGAATAATCAGTTCGCTACCCGGATGCTTCGCCTTCGGCTCAGCATGACAGATTCGTAGCGGTCGCTCTGTGCCGCCTGCGGCGGTGAGACGACGGCTCGTGATCACTGAGACTGCCTTAGAAACCAGGTTCTTGCGTTCGGGTCGGATTTGAAGAATTTCAGGAGCATTTGGGCCACTTTCTGTCGGCCGGAGGTGCTCGGGTGCGTGCCGTCGCCGGCAAGGTCCTCACGCTTCCATACCAAGTCGTCGCTCTTGCGGCCTTTGACGCCGTCGGCCCAAAGGTAGGGGCCCCACAAAAGCAGCGGCGATTTAACCTCGCCTTTTGCCGGGTCGCAGTTCAAGTTCGGATCGCCGCTTATCTGGGCTTCTATCAACCACCGAACGGAGAAGGCCGACTCATAGGCATACGGCTCCGGGTTCAGCGGGCCCGTGGCGTAGCCGGCGTAGATCCGGCTGGACAGGTACGCAATCCGCAGATTGGGGAACCGCGTCTTGAGCTGGCGGAGAATCACAGCCGTATCGTCCCGTAGCGACTCGGCGTGTTTGGGAAATTCGCCTAATCTGGCCGGCCCTATTTGTGCCTGCTTTGGCCAGACGACCTGAACCTGAGCAGGCGTCACTCCGGCCTGCTGGATTCGCTGGTCCATCACGGTCCACGGCGATGGTCTTTCCTTGCTGCCGCGCTGCTCCGGGTAGGCCCATTCGTGGGCCGCTTGCCCGCCTTGGGCACAATCCACGATGACCACGGAAGGCGACTTGTCGGGATCGGCGTCCGCCAGCTTCTTAAAGAAGGAGAACTCCTGGGTCGTGTTGGACATGCCGAGGGACATCAAGACTATCTTTCCGGCCTTGGACGGGCGGCCTTCGGCATCGAGCGGCTGGATTTTCGCCAGATCCTTTCTCGCCGCCGCCTGGTGAGAATCGGGCGGAGTATTCCTGCCTTCCCCGTACAGGCCGCCGGTCTGGCCTCTGTACAGTCCCTTTGCCATGTCCGTGATGGGGACCAAGCCGGTCGTTTCTCTGGCCTGGACAGCTTTGTCTTGCGGCCGGTTTGCCTCCGCACGCGCTCGACGCTCTTGCCTGGCACGCTCCAGATAGGTTTTCTCCTCTTCGGTGAGCGTTTGGCCCTGTTGCTCTTTTCGCAGCAGCTCTTTGGCCCGTTGCCAGTCGATGGCTTTTTCGTCATTGGCAAAGATCAAGGAAGCGAAAATAGACAGCAGCAGGAACGCCGCCACCCCGGCCACAAACCTTTGTGAAATCCGACTTGCCCGTTTCATAAGTGAGCTCCTGTTTTCATCTCGTCCTGTTTTCTTTTCGAGAGGTCATCAAATCCTCTCGTCGGCGTGCCGTATAACATAAGCGGCATCTGCTGTATCAAAACAAAAGCCCAACCACAGCCGCGGTCGGGCTCCGTCAAATTACGTATCGCTATTCTCACTCACCCATCAAAGCCGGCACCTGAACGGCGCGAGACAATGACGTTGGAAACCGTGGGCGTGCCGCACTTCGATGGCCGGTCGGCAATTCGCCTGTTCTGTCCGTGTGCTTGCCTGACCTACTGCCCGGCGGCTTTCCTTGCCTTTCTGATCTCTTCGATTTCGCTCCTGCCGCATTTGGGACAGCGGTCGGCAAAATCGTTCGGTACGCTGTTGGCAAGGAAAACAACACCACAAGTCGGATTCCCACATTTCTCGGCTTTGTACACGCTGGGTTTGCCGCATTTTTCGCAGATCAGCGCCACCGTGGACATCATCGCCGCAGGATTCAGCCGCTCTTGTATGGCCTTGTAGTATTGTTTTTCTTCCATCTGGTATTCGGTTTTGCACTCCGGATTGTTGCACTTGACCCACGTCATCTTGCCCGCGGGGATGCTGTCAATGCCCCCGCCCCCGCCGGAACGCCTGGCAAAAGTGATGATGCCGGCCACCGCCAGGCACACGACGATAACAGCGATCATAATCGGTTTCTTTTTGCTCTCTTCCATGCTAAGACCTCCAAATCACTGGACTATCATAAGGTTACCGAATCAGACTCGTACAGTATCCCCCTCCGTCCTCTTTGTCAAACGGTTATTTTGCATTATTTCCGGCCGGTCTAAACCGGCGTCGTTTCCGCGGCGCCCAGCGAAGCCATCTGAAGAATCCTTCCGGGCTCCTCCGGAAAGCCCGTGCGGGCCGAAAGATACGCCGATTCGATCACCGCCATATTCTTGAGGTTCTCTCTGCCGCTGCTGGCGAGCTTGTTCTTATCGGGCGATAACACGCTTCGAGCGAAATCCTTCAGAAGCTCCGTCGTGCAAACAAGCGGATCATCGCTGTACTGGGATTCTTCGCTGACCCGGCCGAGCCCATCGCTCAGGGCCAGCTTCGTGTCGCTGACCGCGAGGATTTTGTCCTTCCCATAGAGCCTCAGGAATTCTTCTTTCGGCCCGGCCCCGGCCCGCCGCGAGGCGATGAAACTGCCGCTGAACATATCACTGAACTTCATCGTGACAATAGCCGTGTCTTCCGTCAGGTACAGCCGCTGCTGCTTGTCCTGGGCCTGGTTCGTTTTCAGCGAATAAACCTGCTGCGGCATGCCAAAGCTCAAGACTATCTGATCGACAATCCGGTAGCAGTCGTGCAGCAGCACGCCGCCGCCGGCCAGCTTCGGGTCCGTCTGCCAGCCGGGCTGCGCCTCATCGCCAACCTTGCAAAACACGGTCAGCAGAAAAATCTGCTCGATCTTGTTTTCCTCCAGGACCTGCCGCAACGCCTGAAAGCGGTGGGCAAACCGGCTCGGATTGGCCACGGCGAACTGTATCTTTTCCTCTTCCGCTAAGCGAACAAACTCCGCCGCTTCCTCGAAATTCCGCGCCGGCGGGGCGAGCTTGAGCACGTTGAACTTCTTCTTCATCGCCATGCGAACGTACTCGTCGCAACTGTGTATCGGCGCCGCCACCAGCAGGCAATCGAGCTGATGTTGTATGACCAACTGCCTGTAGTCATCGTAAAACGCACATTGCCATGCCCCGCCGATTTTCTCCGCGAGATTGGGGTCTTTGTCCGCGACGGCCTGAATCTCCAGACAATCGACGGTCTTGGCTGCTTCGAGCAGATGCAGGCCGCGTTCATTGAGCCCAAGCACCGCTGTCTTCAGTTTGATCTCAGTCATATCTCTCAGTATCCATACCTTCCGCGCCCATGACTCGATATACACACCACACCCATTTCCGCAGTCATTCTACCGGCGTCGCGGAAAAAAAGAAACCATTAAAACCATTTATTATGACGCGCCTTCAAGAAATTATCACAATCACCCCTCCTGCGAAGCCAGAGGGGGTGGAGTGGTTCAGACGGGAGATGCCATGAGACTTTCGGGTTCAGGCACGATAGGAGCGATGGGGGCACCACCCTGCAATTATTTTCATTCGTCACATATTGTCCGGGAAAAGACAGGAAAAGTTTTGTGAAGGTTTGCTGAAACAGGTAGAATATAAGGAAGATATGCAAGAAGGAGAACGTCGATGTCACATAACATAGATCGTCGAAGTTTCATCAGAAAGTCGCTGCTGACTCCCGCGGCGGGCGCATTGGCAATGCACGCCATGCAAGGCAAAGCCTCGGCCGGGGACGCAGCCGGACAATCTTTGACACCACAGGGTCTGCCGGCGTCGAAGGCCGGCCTGCCCACCGGAAGGATCAAGGACCTTCAAATCAGCCGGCTTTTGCTGGGCGGCAATTTGCTGACCCATTTCACGCACAGCCGGGATTTGAAATACGTCTATACCCTGACGGCACACTACAACACCGAGGAGAAGATATTCGAGACCATGGCGGCGGCGGAAGCGCACGGCGTCAACACACTCGTTATCCACACGGCCCCCGGTGTGGTCAGCATGCTCAAGAAGTACCGGTACAAGCGGGGCGGCAAGATTCAGTGGATAATATGCCCGACCGCCCAGGTCGATACCGACCCCGAAGGCTATGCTACGCAGGTCCGGGAGCTTGCCGATGAGGGCGTCGATGCGATTTACCTCTGGGGCGTCAGCGCCGACCGCCTCGTCTCCGAGGGCAAGGCGGATATGATTGCGAAGGCCGTCAACATTGCCAAAGAGCACGGCGTGCCCTCCGGCGTGGGGGCGCACGATCTGAGGGTGATCAAGGAGTGCGAGCAAAGAAAGATCGACGCCGATTTCTACATCAAGACGTTTCATCACCACAACTATCCCAGCGCGCCAAAGGCCGATGAGCTGACGAGAGTGTACTGCGAGGTCCCGGGCTACTGGTGCAAGAATCCCGACGAGGTCATCGATTTTATGAAGGGCGTAGAGAAGCCCTGGATCGCATTTAAGGTGATGGCCGCCGGCGCGATACCGCCCGCCGATGCGTTCCGCTACGTGTTCAATAACGGGGCGGATTTCGTGTTAGCCGGCATGTTCGATTTTGAGATCGCCGAGGACGTGCTCGTTGCAAATGCGGCCCTCAAGGAGGCCAAGAGGATCCGCCCGTGGCGAAGTTAGCCTGGAGCGCATAACCATGAGCAAAGTAAATTCCGACGAGGAGATTCTGGAATTTGCGATTGCCAAAGAGGTGGAGGCGTATCATTTCTACCTGGCGTTGGCCGGTCGTTTAAATAATCCGGCGATGCGGAAGGTGTTTGAAGACCTGGCCGGGGAAGAGCTGGAGCACAAGGCACGGTTGGAGCTGGAGATTATCAAGCTGGGCAAGACGGTGTCAACAGAGCCAAAGCCGGGCCGCTCCAGCGATGATTACATCCTCTCAGATAACGAGTCGCTGTTGGATGTGGATTACAAGGACATGCTTCTGCTGGGGATGGAAAAGGAAGAGGCGGCGTTCAGGATTTACGTGAATCTCGTGGGGAGCATTCAAGACGAGGAATCCCAGGAATTGCTTCTGGCCTTGGCTCAGGAAGAGGTCAAGCACAAGCTGCGATTTGAAACCGAATATGAGACGCTGCTCAAAGAAAACTGAGACAAGGTATGAAGTTGCAGCGTCACAGCGGCCAGTGTTTGTTCTGGAAGACTTCTGCGAATGTAGTTGCTAAGCACGGAGCCGGCAGATACATTCTTCCACACTTTGTCTGAGGCACCGACATAAACATCTATGTCGACATCCGTGTCAGCTATGCAAATGACAGGGTGTCTATGCGTCACAAACCGCCGATCTCAAGCCAATCCTCAGTCAGTGAATTATCCTTGAGCCAGTTCTCCTGCAGCAGTGCCAAATCATCATCATCGACGCGGCAATCGCCGTTGAGATCCCCGACCAGCGGGACGTAGTCCGGCAGTGATTGGGCGGCCTCGCAACTATCATTGTATACGTTGATCGTGACCGTGTCCGAACCGGCGTATTCGCCGTCGAAAGCCACCAACTGCAAGACATACTCGCCCACGGCTGACAAGGTGATACTCGTGTCCTCGGCGGTCGGTGTCTCTATAATCGCATTCCCTTCGTTGGGCTCACTGACCACCGTCCACTGCACAGTATAAGCTTCGTCGTCGGTGACCGTCGCGTCCAGATTCCCGGTCCTGGGACCTTCTTGGAGCCAGGTGACTACATCGGCACCGGCATCCACCTGGGGAGGCAGGTTGTCTGCATAGAAACTGAAGATAGGGCCAAAGATCGGATCCGCAGGACTGCCCACATACGCATCTACGGCCCAGTAGTACCGCGTTTTTGGTTGAGCCCGCACGACAACCGAGGTCACGTTCTGCCTGTTCACAACCTGGATGGCTGCCGGGTCGGTAAACTCTTCCAGCAGCCTTAGGTTATCGGTGAAGTAGACATCAACCAGCACCGGCTCACCAGGCATACACGGATCAGGCAGAGTCCAGTTCAGTTCCACCTCGCCGGGTGCTATCGTACCCCCGTCGACCGGATTCGGATTGAGCAGGGCGGTAGCGGTCAAAGTCGTTTTGCCTTGATTCGTGACGTTGTAATCCAGGTTGAGCACGCCCTGGCCGTTATACGCTGTGAGCCAGCCATCGTCGATGTAGGTCTGAATTGTCGGGGTATCGTCGCCGTCGAGGATCAGGGCGCCCGCGGTAATGTCCATTAAGCCGGAGGCGGAGGTTAAACGCAGATCGGATGCCTTGATCGTGCCGCCGAGGAGGCTTACCGTACCGGTGCCGGTCTGGCCGGGTACCACCAGGTCGTCACTTAGCTCGATGGTACCGCCTGTCATATTGAGCGTGCCGGTGCCGCTCCAGCCGATCTGCAATGATCCGGTGGAAAATAAGCCGCCGCTCATATTCAGGATGCCGTGGCCGGAGGGATTATCCACGCCGACGTAGGCCCCGCTTGCCGAGAGCGATCCGCCGCTGATATCCAGGTTTGTGGTGAAGCCGGAATTGCCGACCCTCAGTGTTTCGCATTCGGCGGTAATACCGGCCTTGATCTCGCAATGCGTGTTCTCCGGATCGTCGATTGAAACCGGATCAATGCTGGTCGGTACGGTATCGGGATTCCAGTTGGCGGCTGTGCTCCAGAGGTGGTCGGCTCCGCCGTCATCCCAGAATATCAACGCCGAGGCAGCCTCGAACAAAACGAGCGGGAGCACAAGCGAAATCAAACAGGTCGTTTTCTTGAACATTGTAATCCTCCTTTCAATTCGTTGTTTGCTTTTTGTGGCGTCTTCCCACTGGTAAATAGTATACCAGACAATGACCGTCCACGTCAAGCAAAGACAGCTCTTTTTTGTGATGTCGCAGACGGCGATGGTCTGGGAGCGTGCGACGGATCGCATCGATTCTCTAATACTACGTTAAAGGCATTCGAGATTGTGACTCTGGCTCAGACAATCGAACGTCTGCGGTCCATAAGCGGTCAAACGCATCTCGCCGGCGCAGATCCGGAACAAAGGACAAATATCGAAAGGTCGTTGTCTTTCATTAGTCTGAAGATGTTTCCGCATTTGACTCGGGCGGGGCGGCTGTAGCAGGGACTTTTCTCTCACAAAACTCTCCCGTTTTGGACTGATCTTGTTAAGATATAGCGCGTGTACGCGCTTGTATCCATCATAGCATCGTTGGCTGCCCTGGTGGCGCTGCTGCGGCTGAAGATCAGGATCGGCGTGGCAATGCTGGTCTCAGCCTGCCTGTTAGCGGCGCTGTTGCACGTTTGGCCGGTGGACGTCGCTCGTGCACTGGCCGCGGAATGGCAGGGCCGGCCGCTGACGCAAACCACCGGCTATCTCTTCGTTTCGCTGACCGCTCTGTTGCTTCTGGTCAACGTCATCGGTGCGGCGATGGAAGAGATTGGCCTGTCCAAGCGGCTGGTCCCAGCCTTGCAGGGGCTGTTCAAGAGCCGCCGGTTTGCCCTGGCCCTGATGCCGCTGATGATGGGGATGCTGCCCACGCCGGGCGGCATTATGCTCTCGGCGCCGATGGTGCGTGAGGCGGGCGACAAAATGGGCGTCGAGCGCAGCCGGCTGGCCGCGATCAACTTTCTGTTCCGGCATCTGTGGGAGCCAGTCTGGCCGCTCTTCCCGGCGGTGCCTCTTGTTCAGAGTATGCTCGGCATCTCGGCCTTCACGCTCTTCTGCTATCATATCGTACTGACGGGGGCGGGCATGCTGGTCGGCAGTGTTGTCCTGCTGATGTTCGGCATCCCGCCGAAACAGCCCCATCAGCAGCCGCTCAAGCGTAACGTGGGCCACCACCTGCGTGACTTCTTTGACGCCTTCTGGCCCATCGTGTTCACCGGCGGTTTGTATATTGTCTTTGATGTGCCGCCCGCCGTCGCCATCTTCCTGGCCATCCTCGGGCTGCTGATGCTGCATCGAGTTGCGTTCAAGCGATGGGGAGTTGTTTTCAAGGCGGCCCGCGAGCTGGACATGGTCCTGCTTATCTTCGGCGCGCTGTTCTTCAAGGTCAACCTCGAGACCAGCGGTGCGATCGGCCGCGTCGTCGAGTTTCTCACGAGCGTCCACGTGCCGCCGCACGCGCTATTGTTCCTGCTGCCCATGCTGGTCGGCTTCACGACCGGCGTCACCATGCCCAGCGTGGCGATCACGTATCCGTTTCTTCTGGCCTTCATCGGGACGGGGCCGCAGGCCAAAGTGGGTCTTGAGTCGCTGGCCTTCTCCGGCCTGCTTTTCGGCCTCTGGGTGACGCCGGTGCACCTGTGCCTGCCCCTCTCGGCCAGCTACTTTCGGACTTCGCTGCTCAAGATTATCTGGAAATTGGCGTTGCCGGCCGTCGGCGTCGCCGTCGCCGGAGCACTGTTGGCCGCGTTCTTCGGCTCAGCGGGACGATGAAAAAACAGATTCAGATGGTCGTGCTTGACCCGAGAGAGTGACATGCTCAGGATCGATAATAGCTTCGAGGTATTTTTCCTTGCCGGCCTCATTGCAGGTTCGGTGATACGCAAGGTCTATACGGCCGGATGCAGACGCAACAAGCCCACCCGGAAACGAAAAAGCGTCTTGGATGCTGTGCTGATCGCCGCTGCGGGTCTCGGCATGGCTGCCCCTTTGGTCTATCTGTTCACGCCGTGGCTGGACTTTGCGAATTACGATTTGCCGCGATGGATGGGCTGGGCGGGGACGGCGGCTTTTGCCGGCGCTCTCGTTCTGCTGTGGCGCTCGCACGCCGCTCTCGGGCTCAACTGGTCGGCGACGCTTCAGATTAGATCCGAGCACTGCCTCGTGACGCACGGCATATACCGCGACATCCGGCATCCGATGTACGCCGCCCACTTGCTGTGGGCGGTTGCACAAGGGCTGCTGCTGGAGAACTGGCTTGCTGGCTGGATATTCCTGGTGGTCTTCATCCCTCTGTACCTGCTCCGCGTACCGCAAGAGGAGCAGATGATGCTCGATCAGTTCGGGCAAGAGTACCGCGACTACATGGCCCGGACCGGCAGACTGATTCCCGGCCTTCGCAAATAGCAGTCCTTTCTCACCCGATGCGCGGCGTTGCCATTTCGCACCCGTTCGACTGCCGCTGAGGGCAGGCTTTGATACGGAATCCATGACCCAATCTACCACATGCTGGGGCTGCTTGAGTCAATAGCATGGCCCAATTATTTTTTTATTTTTATTGGACTACAGCCTGTTTTTCCTGTAACATAATGGGTCAGTGAAGCATATTCTGGCGTCTCTCAAGAATATTCTCCATTAAGAAAAGACCGAGAGACACAGTTTTATGGCCGTGAACAGGCCACAAGGAGCACAGTTGTGAGTACAGGTACAGTAAAATGGTTTAACGACAAAAAAGGCTTTGGGTTTATCACACCCGATGGTGGCGGTGAGGACATATTCGTCCATCACTCGGAGGTCAAGACGACCGGCTATGCCAGCCTGGCTGAAGGCCAGAAGGTGCAGTTCGAGATCGGAAAGGGACAAAAGGGCCGCTCGTGTGCGACCAACGTTATCCCCAGCTAATCCAAAGCAGCAAGCCCTAAGAACCAACGGGCTCTGCAAAAACGGAGCCCGCTTCATTCTGATCGTCAAATCGCCCGCCCGATGTTGCCATGCCGAACAAGAATCGCAAGGTGGGCAGAGGCCGGTTACTATCTACTGAGCCTGGTGGGTCTTGCCCGGATAGTGCTCGTCCAGCCAGTAGAGATCTTCATTGGGCGGATTAAATTTGACCCCCTTGCCATACCCCAGCGTGCTGGCCCGTCCCCGGCTCATAAAGTAGATGACGGTCCGCTTGTCCATCCATTTGTGGACGGCTGCGTGGCCATCCATAAAGCTGAACGTGGCCGAATTGCTGTGGAACACGCCCAACGGGTCCCACAGCGAGTTTGTCCCGGGCTCGTAGGACCAGGCATCGATGTTGTGGTTGGCGCCGCCGGGACCGTCATATATCTCTTCCACGAAGAGCAGCTTCGAGGCCGCGTTCTTGAAGTCCGTCAGCTTCTTCGGATCCTTCGGTGCGGTCGCCTGCAAATAATCCGTCACAGAATAGCTGCGGTAGATCAAATGCTGCAACTCCCGGCCATTGCTGGTGCCCTGTCGTATCCGGTTGTCGCCCGGGCAGTGATACGCGCCGGTGTTCTTGACATAGGGGTATAGAGCGCCTTCCCGCAGCCCGTTGAGCCGCTGCTGGAACGTGACGTTTCCGCTGGGCATCGGGACGATAGTGCCGCCCGAATAATCCAGCGGCGGCATGACCCAGGGGGGGACCCCATTGGTGGGGGCGTGCCTTGCCATTCCCCCGCATATACTGCTGTCGTTCTCGTTGGCGTACATGACGTAGGCCAACCCCATGGTCTTCTGATTCGACATGCACGCCACTCCTCGGGCTTGTTCTTTCGCGACGTTGAGGGCCGGTATCAGGACGGCCATCAGGATGGCAATAATCGCTATAACCACCAGCAGCTCGATGAGTGTGAAAGCGGTTCGCTTGAACATCTCTGGCCCCCTTCATCTACGGCAAAATCCCTCTTTACTTGTGCGAACAGCCACCTGCCGCTTCGCGGCCACGCTCCGCCTTGCCGGATAGCCGGCAAGGCAACGACACAATTATACACCTTCGCCCGCCACACAAGCAAGAAAAATCAAGTCCGCCAAATCCGTCCTGGTAATTATTTTTTATTTTTGTTGAACTGCGGCCGGCTTTTACTGTATAGTGAGTGTTAGTGAAGCATATTCTCACGTCTCTCAAGAATATCCTCCATAAGAAAATAGCCGAGAGACACAATTTATGGCCGTTACAGGCCAAAGGAGTACAGTAGTGAGTACAGGTACAGTAAAATGGTTTAACGAGAAAAAAGGTTTTGGGTTCATCACCCCCGACTCCGGCAGTGAGGACTTGTTTGTTCATCACTCGGAAGTCAAGACGACCGGCTACGCCAGTCTCGCCGAGGGCCAAAAGGTGGAGTTTGTGATCGGACAGGGCAAGAAAGGCCCCTGCGCGACCAACGTCGTACCCAGCTAATCCAAAGCAAAAAGCCGTGAAGACCAACGGGCTCCGCTAACTCCGGAGCCCGTTTCATTTTGCCCAAAGACCTGCAAGACTGCCGCAGAGCACACAGAGAGACCGCCATAAATTTGTCATGCTGCGGCAAGCCGAAGCATCCGGGCGCCATACATCATTCACGAGACGATACCTTCATGGACCACAAGCTCATAAGTAAGCAGCCCACGTTTCCGCTGTCACTTCGACCGGAGGGCCGCCGAAGGCGGGCCGGAGTGGAGAAGTCTGGTTTCAAATTAGTGACGATTCCCCTCCGCAGCCAAGCGTCTCGCCGAGGAATACGAGAGAACGTTTTTTGATGTAGAGACTCATATATGGTCCGGAGTGGCGGGCAGTGACATCGGCGAGGAACAGGAATCCAATTGTGTGAAGCCGGGCGCGAAGACGGAATGGGAAGGGATAGGAATAGCAGCGGAGAAACATTGTTAACGACCTTTTTTGCGGTGTAGTGCGAGGAAAAAGGTGATTAATGACCGATGATACAAAAGAAGCGTCGCAACAAGTATGGGACGAAGATGTTTATCCGGAAGTCAGACGAAGATTAAGCTTACGGAATGTAAGAAACGAGGCAGAGCCAGACCCACGCAGAGAATTGGCGATAATTCTTCACGGCATCGCAATATCAATGGAACTGGCAGCACAGGGCAGACCGTTTGCAAGAGTGGATAAATGTCTATTTGAGGTCAAATAGCACACTTTCATCGCCGCACTCAAAGCCGAGACATAGCACAGGGCGATAGATGCGGCTTCGCCATACCGGGCTTTGTTTGATTCCGGAAATAGGTGCTCACCTTTCGAAGTCATTGTCGAACTACCACTTGCCAAGAGCTACTGTTTACTGATCCGGACTGATCAAAGATTTGATTCTATGCGAAAAGGGGCCGAGAGCAGCAAGAAAAACAGGCTATTCGCTCCCACGCTCCCACGCAATTAGAAGTTATTGTTGAAGTATTCGGGCTTGCCGTCGTCGCTGTCGTAGGTTGTGGCGTCTTCGGTCTCGGCATCGACTCGGATGCGCTCGATGCGTTCGGCCTTCTTTGTGTTGCTGTCAATGGTGGCCAGGACGCCGTTCATTCTCACGTCGCCGGTGGCGATCTCAAAGGGAAACGGCATCTGCGTCCTGAATGATTTCAGGACGCTCTCGACGCCCCGGCCGAGCACGGAATCGTGTGCGCCGGTCATGCCGACATCGGTGATATACGCCGTGCCTTTAGGCAGGATTCTCTCATCGGCGGTGACCACGTGCGTGTGCGTGCCGAAGACCAAGCCAGCGCGGCCGTCCAGATGGTAACCCATCGCGATCTTTTCGCTGGTGGCTTCAGCGTGAAAGTCAACGACGATGACATCGGCCTTCTGCTTGAGCTGCGGCAGGATTACGTCAATCGTATTGTAGGGACAATCGCCGGGCTTCATAAAAAGGCGCCCGATCAGAGCGACGACGGCGACAGTCGGCCCTTTGCCGGTCCTGTAAATGGCCGAGCCTCTTCCGGCGGCGCTCTTGGAGAAATTTGCCGGCCGGACGATATTGTCCGCCGTTTCCAGGGTCGTGATGATGTCCCTTTTTCGGTACGTGTGGTCGCCCAAGGTAATCAGGTTTACGCCGTACCGCAGCAGCTTGTCGTAGATTTGCGGCGTCAGGCCGGAGCCGCCTGCGGCGTTTTCCGCGTTGGCTATGACGCAATCGATGTCAAGCTCCTTGACCAGGGGCTTGAGCTTGTCGGCAATGATCCGTCTGCCGGGCCGCCCGACAATGTCACCAATGCAAAGAATATTCAGTTTCATAATTCGTATTTAGCAAGTCGCTCAACATGCGACCGGTGATTCACGGTTCCCTATCGCGCATATTCGATACAGCGGACTTCTCGCAACAGCGTGATCTGGATTTCGCCGGGATAGGTCATTTCGTTTTCAACTTTCTTGGCGATATCGCGTGCAATTTTCACGGCCGCCTCGTCGTCCACCTGGTCGGCGGATACAATGACGCGGATTTCGCGCCCGGCCTGAATCGCATAAGCGTTCTCGACGCCCTTGAAGCTGTTGGCAATCTCCTCGAGATTTTCCAGCCGCTTGATATACCGCTCGAGCGTTTCCCTCCGGGCGCCGGGACGCGAAGCGCTAATCGCATCGGCGGCGGCAATCAGGGGCGTATAAGGATTATCCGGCGGAACATCCCCATGATGTCCGGCGACGGCATTCAAGATAATAGGCGGCTCGCTGAAACGCTTGAGAAAATTGGCGCCTATTGTCGGGTGGTTGCCTTCGACATCGTGATCGATGGCCTTGCCGATGTCGTGCAGCAAACCGGCGCGTCTTGCGATCGAGCCGTCCAGGCCAAGCTCATCGGCCATGACCTGAGCCAGGAATGCGACCTCGACGCTGTGGCGAAGAACGTTCTGGCCATAACTGGTCCTATAACTCAAGGCGCCTATCAAGCTCAGGACCTTGTTGTTCAACCCCCTGACGTTGGTCTCGACGGAGGCGTCTTTGCCAAGCTGCAGCAGCTTGACGTTGACGTCTTTTTTGGTCTGGGCGACAAGCTCTTCGATTCGGGAGGGATGAATTCGTCCGTCTTGTATAAGCCTTTCCATCGAAAGGCGGGCGACCTCACGTCGGACGGGATTGAAGCCGCTGACGACGATCATGCCGGGCGTGTCATCGACGATGACGTCCACGCCGGTCGCCTTTTCAAACGCCCGAATGTTGCGTCCCTCTCTGCCGATAATTCTGCCCTTCATGTCGTCGTTGGGTATCTCGACGGTCGAGACGGTGGCCTCACAGGTGTGCTCCGCGGCGTAGCGTTGAATGGCGGAGCTGATGATTTCCCGGCTTTTCTCGGCGGCGATCTCAGTGGTTTCTTCCAGCTTGCGTTGAATCAGGGCGGACATCTCGTGTTCGCACTCATCTTCGAGCCGTTTCAAGAGCAGATCCTTGGCTTCCGTGATGTCCATAGCCGTAATTTTAAGCAGTTGGTTTTTCTGCTGTGCCAGCAGGACGGAAATCTGCTTTTCCTTGAGGCCGACGTTCTGCACCCTTTTATCGATCTCCTGCTGTTGCTGTTTTAGCGTCTTTTCCCGCTGCTGGAGGAGGTCGGCCTGGCGGTCGAGCCCATCCTCGCGCTTGCTCAGCCGCAGCTCGTTCTCGTGCAGCTCGCCACGGATTTTATTGGCCTCGGTGTTGAATTGCTCCCTTCGCTTGATTGTTTCCGCCGCGGCGTCAATCTGGGCGGATTTAATTATGTTCTCAGCTTCTCTTTTGGCCCCTTCAACCTGTCGTTCCAGGTCCTGTTTGAAGGTCTTAGCCTTCGCTCTGGCGACCATCTGGTAAACAATGGCAGTCAAACCTATGCCCAGAAGGAAGGCGATGATCGTGAAGACGACGGCTGGCAGGCCAATTTGCGCCAGTGCGACAGTCATAGTTCCTACCTTTCCCTTGTGGTTCTCATAGAGTTATTCAAACGTCGCTCAATAGAACAGATCGCGGGTTTCCAGGCAGGAAAGCTACAAAGAAGTGGCTATGAACTACGAAATCCTTTTCGCCCGAGCGCAAAATCAGCTATCTGTCGCCAAAATCTCTCCCAACGGAGGCATTTTTGACATCAACAGGTCGATTCTCTTGCCAAAATTAGCTGATTCTTTGCCCAACACTAACACTCCCTCGCGGGTAAGCGAACGCTTTATCAAGCAGATTTCGTCTCACACTGAACCCACTTTCTTCACCGCACTGAAGGTCCGAAACTGAGTTTCTTCTTCTCGGCCTATGAACGGAGCCGAAAGTGTCTTTGCAACTTAACTACCTTCTGAGAAAGGGCTTAGATGCCTTTTCTCCATTGTTCGTCCCTTTACCGAGGTAACAGCAAGTCATTAAAGAAAGCACGGGACGACCCACAATCTCATTTATCATCAGTTGCCTACGTTTTTTATCGTAGAGCATTCTCAAAGAACGGTCAAGAAAAAAACTCACGAATTACTGAATTTGTTTTATGATGAGAAGATATCGGCGAAAACATACTCCGAGTTTCCCAATATTTGCCACAAAACCTCGTATAAGTCCCGAATTTGAAGAAAATTACACGTTTTCAGCCGTGAGTGGGAGCGGGCACTTCATTCGCCTGCTGAGATTGCCCTGGGCTATGCTTGGTCCTGGCTTGCGGCGGGTGATTAGGGCCAGAGCTGGTTTTCGAGCCAGTGCTCGGCCAACAGGGCAAAGTCCGAGAAGCCGATACGGTTGTCATTGTCCAGGTCGGCGGGTACGATGAGCGGCTGGTCGAAAATACCTGTGCCATGGGTTGCAGCGTAGGCGATTTCGGGCTGCGAGAGGGCGTAATCGTAGATGCGGAAGTCGTCGATCAGGCCGTCATAACCCCCGTACCAGCCGGAGCCGATTTCAAACGAAGTGATTCCTGAGATGGGCGAGCGGGCGCCGCTACGGCTGGCGTAAAGGTTCCCATTGAGGAAAACCTGCATTTCCCCTGTCTGGGCGTCTTTTGTGAACGCCCAGTGGTTCCACCGGCCCGACCACTCGCTCCTGTACCGGTGGTCTCCGCTGAGCCGGCCGTCGAAAGACCAGGGCTGGCCGCAGTCCCAGTTGTATTTGCCGGGTTGCTTCCAGCAGCCAAGGTTAATGGCTATCGCCGGGGCATCGATGCCGTAAATGTAGTTTGAACAGCAGAGGGTATCGGTATGGTGGGGCGAGTCTGCGCCGTATTGCCAGAAAGCGACGGTTATTCCGTTGGTAACCTGTAAAAACAAATTGGCTGCGCTGGTAATCTCCACGGTGTCTTTGTGGCCGTCGAAGCGGATTGCCTGGCCGTAAATGCCCTGGGCATAGCTCGGGCTGCCGTGAGGTTGGCCGTGCGCGCCGCCGGCGCTGTCGTCGGTGTCTCCATCGAATTTGTACCAGGCCAGCGGTGCCTTGGGAGCTTTTACCGGGTAAACGTTGTACCCGCTATCGAGCCAACTCAGTGCTATTTCTTGAAGGTCTCTGAAGTTGACCAGGCAATCGGCGTTGAAATCGGCAGCCGGCCTGTTCTCTTCGAGGCAT
This sequence comes from uncultured Pirellulales bacterium, assembly GCA_964462945.1. Classification (GTDB taxonomy): domain Bacteria; phylum Planctomycetota; class Phycisphaerae; order Sedimentisphaerales; family Anaerobacaceae. The sequence goes on along the minus strand of CAYWZW010000021.1, from coordinate 12,971 downwards.
CTGGATGAATACAGCTTTATATCGTCGAAGTAAACGGTGCCGCTGCCGCTGCCATAGGGGTCGTTCACCTCGGCGCAGAACCCAATGGCGATACTGGCGATGTGGCTGAGGTCTATGGCGCTCAACCCCTGCAGCTCGATTCTCCAGCTCTGCCACGTTTCTTTTCTGATGTCGTTGGCGTCGCCGGGGTAAAGTACGAGTATCTCAGCATTTCCGTCGTTCAGAGCAAGGTACATTTGGCCCGTGCCGTTGTCTTCCCGGCCGTAGAAGAACAGTTCCAATACCTTGGCGCCGGCTGCTGCCCAATCCTGCGGCGGGCCGAACCTGCGAATCGCCTCAGAATATACAGTCGTTCGATAATACCAGTAGGGGAACCCCATCGATTTCCTGCTGCACCCATGCGTCAGGTCCGTCCAAAGGTACACGCCGGCACCTGTCCACGTATCGTGCAGCCAGTTCCTGTCGGGATCGTTCCGGTCAAGCGAGTTGTACCCCTCAAAATCGTCAACGACGAGATGGTCGGTTGTCGTGAAGCTCCAGATGTTGCCGGACCACGTGCAGGGGTCGTTGACCTCATCGACCCGCCAATAGTAAGTCTTGGCCAGTTCGAGGCCGGTGGGATCGAACGTGTTGGCATCCTGCGGTTGTGGAGGCTCGCTCGCCGCAGATGCACCCAGCTCTACATCACTAATGTCCGTACCGAAATAGACCCTGTGTCTTTCTGCGGAACGTCCCGGCGACCAGCTCAGGACCGCATCCGTCGGTACATTCCTGGCGCTATCGACGGGAATCGGATTGCAGGCGACATTTCCACAATCGGTGGATATCCTCGCACGCACGTTCCCTACATCGAATCCGGGCGCTTCTCCTCCGGTGTCTATTCCGATGATCCTCACCGCGCGGGGTACAAACGGAAAAGGAATACCGGCGATGTCAAAACCGATCCATGTCGGATCCACGCCTCCGCCGATACTTCCGGAGGTCGCCATGCCGAGCAGGTATTCCTCGCCGGCGCCGTCCGTAATGAAGATACGAGCTTGCTCGCTCACCGGCCCCAGCTCAGTGAGTACTATATCGTCACCCGGGCCGTCCACTATGGGCCCGCGAAACTGCACTTCGACCCAGTGGTCCGGAGGCAGCGTGACCCCCGACTTCTCCGACAGGGGAGGTCCGACAAGCCACAGCTCCGGGACAACCCGAATCGGTCCTTCGTATTGTCCGTCGGCATCCATGCCCGTCCAGCAACTCTCATCGGCGTCGTACGCATCGACCAGATAGCATGGATATTCGAGCGCAGCGTCTCCGGCCGGGACGGCGCTGCAAATCGCCAGGGCCAGATACACAGCGGCCATGCTTGCCATGCAGCTTTTCTCCATATCTTACCCTCCAACCCTGCCACAGAGCCGGTTTCGGAAGTATCGATATAAAACATGCGCCGAGGACTCAGAAGAAATTGTATCATTTCTGTGCCGTTAATTCAAGAGAATATGGCGTAGGAGTTGGGTACGGCCGGACTGCCGGTACATAGAAAAGACTTGATATATGCAAGATTGCTGGTAAACTTCCGGCGGCACTGTGTGGCGTGCCTTCGCTTCGTTCGAGATATGGTTGCCTGTGCGATATGGAGAAAAGCAAACACACTGCATGACATTTTCCCTGGGGCGGGTTCTCGCGCAGCGGAGGCACGATAGAGAACAAGAATTAAAGCTTTGACAAGGGGCGCAGAGAATGACTGATTACTCAATAAGTCCGGCGGGGGAGAGATTCGCCATCCCTGACCGGGAGCAGTACGCGGCGGAGTTCAATCGCGTCGAATCACTGGTGGAGGCGGCACGTAAAGAGGGCAAGGAAATCGTCGTAGTTATGGGCGTCGGCTTTGTCGGCGCCGTCATGGCGGCTATCATTGCCGATACCGTCGATAAGAAAAGCGGCAGACCCGGCAAGTTTGTCATCGGCTGCCAGCGGCCCAGCGCCCGCAGCTACTGGAAAATCCCGCTGCTGAATCGGGGCGTATCGCCGGTCAAGGCCGAGGACCCCGAGGTCGAGCCGATGATTGCCCGTTGCGTGATCGAGAAAAAAACGCTCATCGGCACCTGCAACAGCGATTGCCTCCAACTGGCGGACTGCGTGGTTGTTGACGTCCAGTGCGATTATGCGAAACACGACCTCGGCAACATGCGGACGGGCGAAGCGGAGATGGGGGCCCTCGAAGCGACGATCAAGACCATTGGCGAGAAGGTCCCGCCGGACTGCCTGACGCTGATTGAGACGACCGTGGCGCCCGGGACAACCGAATTTGTTGCCTGGCCAATCTTAAAGAGGGCGTTCGCCGCACGGGGCATACCGTCGGAGCCGCTGCTGGCGCACAGCTTCGAGCGCGTCATGCCGGGCCGCCAGTACGTTGCATCGATCCGGGACTTCTGGCGGGTCTGCTCCGGCTGCACCAGCCAGGCGAGGGACCGCGTCGAAAAGTTCCTGACAGAGGTGCTGAACACCGAAGAATTCCCGCTGACCGTGATGGATCGTCCGATCGAGTCGGAGACGACGAAGATCGTCGAGAACTCCTTCCGCGCCACCATGCTGGCATTTCTCGATGAATGGAGCTTGTTCGCCGAGCGCAACGGCGTGGATCTGATCAAAGTGATCAAGGCGATCAAGGTCCGGCCCACTCACAGCAACATCATCTTTCCGGGCCCCGGTATCGGCGGATACTGCTTGCCGAAAGATGGTGGCCTTGGGTACTGGGCGTACAAGCATATTCTCGGTTTCGACGACAACATATTCAAAATGTCAACGATGGCCATCGACATCAACGACACACGCGGCCTGCACGTGGCCACGCTGACCCAGGACGCTCTTGAAAGTATGGGCCGGCAGGTCGCCGGCGCGACCGTCCTGCTGTGCGGAGCAAGCTATCGGCAGGATGTGGCCGATACGCGCTACAGCGGCTCGGAAATCGTCGTTCGCAAGCTCACTGAGATGGGCGCCGAAATGCGGGTGCATGACCCCTATCTCGAATCCTGGCCCGAGCTTCAACAGCAGCAGACGTACCCGGCTCCGGGACATTCCTGGGCGAGGTTCTTCGAGAATCAGGACGACCTGGTGAATATCCGGGTTCAGAGCGACCTGGCCGAGGCACTGGCCGGCGCGCAGGCGGTCATATTAGCCGTGCCGCATGCGCCCTATCTGGAACTGGATCCGGCAAGAATAGTCGAATGGGCAGGCGCACCGCTTGCGGTGATTGATTGCTTTGGCATATTGGACGATGAGAGAATCCGCCGGTACATCGAGCTTGGCTGCGAGGTCAAAGGCCTGGGCCGGGGACATATCCAACGGATCAAAGAAGAAGTGAAAAAGACGTCGATGAGCGGATGAGTGAATGCGTGGATGAGAACCAGGTCAGATGGAAGTTAAGACAAACAGATAGCCATACATCTCCAAGATGATGCGCCGGGCGAATGCGGTTTGATTCACAACAGTTTCGATTATCCGCCCCTGACCTATCCACCATCGGCCACGTGCCCAATGTCGTCTTCACCTGCGGCGCCGTCCCCGAAGGCGACGCCCCACTAACCTTGCGTCCATAAACAAAATGACATTTTCATGTTTCAATTTTTATCCCTTTGTGGCTTCAGTAATGAGCCCTCGCATAAATTCAAGAGCCAATTGTGCATTTTTTTCTGCGTAATCGATACCTACTGTTTGACCCTTCACAGCCGGCAGCGGATGGCATAATTCATAACTTAGATAACCAGAATACCCAATGTCGTGCATTGCCCGAATGAAAGGCCTGTAGAATGCTGCGCCTTTGATTTTGCCATCTTTTTCATATTCGCCACCAAAATGGGACAACACCTGCAAATCGCCGACGGCTTTCGCTGCCCTCTGGATACTTTCGGGACTCTTGTCTGTCATAATCGGAGCATCCAACGAGACTTTCAGGCTGGGCGAATTGACTTCGTGCACCATCTTCAGCACATCTTGATAATCCCGAATAACAGGAGCATGATTCTGTAATGCCAAGGTAACGCCGGCATCCTCCGCACATCGTGCGCATTCTGCTATGCCTTCGCGGCACCAGGCCCATGTTTCCTCCTCGGTGAACTTCTCATGCGTGTATTTCCAGATATCCCTTGCGATGGCATATTGTGCGACTTGCGGATGTTTCGTCACACCCGGCCACGCTAAGAAGACTCGCAATGTCCGTGCGCCCAAATCTGCCGTCATTCGAATGAGTTCCTTAACGTAGGCAATCTGGCACTCGCGGTATTCTGGAATCGGACTGCTAAAATCGTTATTGGCTGCCACTCCAAAGATTTCAATGCCTTCTGCGTCGGCGACAGTGCGAAGCTCTTTGCAGCGTTTTGCAGGCCAGTCGAGCGGATTGCCGTGAGGACGTTTTCCGTCGATCTCAATTCCTTCATAACTATACTTCCTGGCTCGTTTGATTACCTCTTCCAAAGTGAGAGCCTCTCCGCGATACCAAATCCCAAGAAACGTAATGCTGTACAGACCAACCTTCATATTCGACTTTTTCTTTTGACTGCTCTGAGAAATGCTACTTAGATTTGCCACCAATCCTGCCGTGGCAGCCATTGACGTGCCCATAAATTGTCTTCGGTTCATTTCTGCACCTTCCTTTACGGATTGACAAAGGTTATTTCAACGCTGGAGAGTAAGCCGCTCCTGCGAAAAAGTCAAGCAGTCCCACGCAAAAAGGGGGGTGCAAATATTTTTGGGAAAACGTCTTTTTTATTGTTGACAGATATATACATAGATATACTATGTATAGGGATGATATGTATTGAATATTGGAGGTGAACAAAGTTGGCTGTTTCAAAGGACTTAATTGCGGCGTCGGCTGCTCCGTTGATTCTCTCCATTCTCTCGGAGGGCGAGAGCTACGGATATGCCATCATCAAGCGTGTGTGTGAACTATCCGGCGGACAGATGCAGTGGACCGATGGGATGCTCTATCCCGTCCTGCACCGGCTGGAAAGGCAGAAGTTAATTCAATCCAAGTGGCGGGAGTCCGAGAGCGGCCGCAAAAGAAAATATTACAAGATTAAGGAACGAGGAATCAAATCGCTCAGGCAGCATAAGAGCCAGTGGAAAGCTGTATATTCAACCTTGGCACAATTATGGGAGGCAGAACCATGTTTGACCTGAATCAAGAAATTGCTAAGTGGCGGAACAATCTGGCCCAGTCTGAGACTCTATGTAAGTCGGACATCGATGAACTGGAAAGCCACTTGCGCGAGGAAATCGAGGGCTTGAAGGAGTCCAAGCTCTCGGTTGAAGAAGCTTTCCTGGTGGCGACTCACCGCCTTGGAAGTCCAGCAAGTCTGGCCCGCGAGTTTGCAAAGATAAATTGGGGCGGCGCACTCAGGCACAGGCTTTCCTGGATGATTACAGGCATTCTCACTTACCTGTTGGCAACGCATTTTGCTGCAGCAGTATCAAAAGACTGTATCCTACTTGCTGCCAATAGTGGAATGACTGGTTACCGTAGCTTGGGCTTTATTGGTTTTGGCTCGAAGATATTGACTTTAATAACAACTTTTTTTCTTGGTTACTTCTTTTGCAGGTTGATATTACAAATACCTGGATTAAAAAAGCAAATTAAACAACTGACGACAAGAATGCGCCTCTTGATGGCGTTGCTGGTATTTGTTCTTATGACTGTTGTGTATAGGGCCGCTTTTCACATTCCTATTCCAGGATTTCGGCCTATGAATATTCAGCAGCATGTAGTTCAGGTTTTGACATATACAGAATTTCTTTGGTCTCTATTTTTACCTGTAATCCTTATGATGGTACTAATAAATCTGAGTAAGTCAAACTTGCATGAAGTTGAGTGACAATAGCTAATGAGGCAGTCTTGGTCTTTTGTCCATCAGCAGGGTGATTCTATCGTACTTATCTTTTGGGAGGGCATTTTTCAGGATCCTGCGGATTTCGTGCATGGGGGTGCGTTGGGTGGTGTGTGTGATGATGATGTGCTCGTTGTTGAGCTTTTTCAGGAGCGTCACGAATTCATCGATGTGCATGTGTCTGCCGGCTTCGGCCCTGCCGGTATGGTCGTCCTCGTAAAACGTGCACTCGGCGATCAGGATTTTGCTCTCGGCGATGTAGCTCAATTGCGAGAAATCCACGTACTGCGTATCGCCGAGGTAGGTGACAATCGGAATCTCGACGGGATAGTCGATTGCGATGCCCTGCTTTTTCAGTTCAACGATTTGCTTGCTGGTCAGGCCGATGTACTCGGCTTTCAACTTTTTTCGTTTCTCGATGACCGTAAAGCCGACGGAACCTCTGCTGTGCTTGGTCGGGAATACTCTTGCGACCAAGTTGGGCTTTATCCGGTGCTCGTCGCCGGGCTGGACGCCGACGAGATTGGCCGGGATGGGATTGCCGTCCAGCCGGGCCCAGGCCTCGATAATGTCCCGGATCGGTCCCAATAGATTTTGAGGTGCTACAATCGTCCCGGCGGCGATACCGCAGAAATTCCGCTGCGAGAGATAATAGGCGATCCCCGCCGCGTGGTCCATGTGCCCGTGCGTGAGCAGAACGTGGTTGATGGGGATGATCTGGTCGGGGGCTTTGCCCACGTCGAAGCAGACGTCCAACTGCGGCACGGCCACCACCGTCTCCTCGCCCGCGACGGAGTAGCCGATGATTTGCAGATTGTCTATCTCTATGCTTGCTAAATTGTGACTGGGCATTAGACTATCCTAATACAGAGCTCTTGACTGGCAATGGTAGGGCGGATGGAGGGTCGTGTCAATTGGTTTTTGACGCACGGGGCCGGCGGGTGCGTATTTGACTTGGCGCGATTGACGCGCCTCGGCGGGCCGTCGGCAGCGCTTCGTTGAGGGGGCTATTTTGATGCCCGTTGAGCGAATTGAAGACAAGAAGATTCCCGGCAGGAAAGGTCTATCGAGGCTCCTCGTTCGAATAGTGACCGGCCTTGTCCTGGTGATGCTGGTGATCATCATAGTCAAGGTGTGGATTGTCCCCGATGTCATTCGGCGCAAAGTGGAGCGGGGCTTGTCGAGATATTGTGAAGGGCCGGTGGAAATCGAGCGAGTCAAAACGAAACGGTCGGGGCACGTTGCACTTGAGGGAATTCGATTCTGTGACAAGGCGGGGCGTCCGTGGTTGGTGGCCGAGAAGGTCACGGCTCTTTTGGCCAATTGGCCGAGCTTTAGTCCCACAGTAGAAGAGATAACTATCGATGGATTGAAGCTGAGGTTGTCGGTGGCCGACGGCAAGTTTACCCTGCCGCCGGTCCGGCTGCCTGAGCATTCAGCCCCTTCCGACGGCGGACCCGGCATCCGGAAGCTCTCGATCAATCAGGCGGCGATTACCATTGTCGATGCCCATGGCGCCGAGACGGCGTACGGAGACCTGGCGATGTCAATCATCAGGATGGCAGACGGTGATTACGAATTTTCGCTGAACCGGATTACCGGCGAAAGTCCGGAGCTGCTTCTGGCCAGAGGCGGTGTCAACCTGCACAGCTCCGACTTCGATATTTCATTTCAAATGAAACACCGATTCACAAAGGCCGAAATGGCTTTGCCTTTCGTTGTCTTGAATATGCCCGAAATATCCGCCGAGGGCGATATTGCGGGGGATTTGTCAATCACCGGCTGTCTGAAGAAGCCCGCTGAGTGGCAGCCGAGAGGGACCGTTCAACTGCGTAACTGGGTCGTCGAGGCAAATGGTGCCGTGGCCTGGAAGAACCTGAACACAAATTTGGAGGTGAAGCCGACCGGATTTAGTTTTGACAGCCTTAGCATCAGTGATTCGAACGGTGTCGAGTGGCTCAGCACAAAGAAGACCGAAGTGACCCTGGCGAGCTGGCCCGGGCGCAAGCCGGTCATTACAGAGATCACGTGTGAGACGCCGAAGCTTCGGACCGTGGCCGCTGACGGTGGCAAATTCAAGATTCCCGCCTGGCTTCCTACAGGCGAAGCTGCGGGTTCAGGTGCCGGTTTCCCGCCGCTTCAAAGACTGGCGATTCGAGATGCAGCCATTGCCGTCGAGGATTCAAATGGCCCAAAGGTTTCGTTCGACAGATTATGGCTGGACGCCACCCGGCGGGAGGATTCTTACGATATCTCTCTGGCCCGGCGAGGGCCGGATGATTCCAACGCCGTTTCTCTGAAAGGGACGGTGGACCCGGCCAGCTCGCAGGTCGCGCTCTCGCTCCAAATGGACTACGTGGCGACTAAGCAGGAAGGGGCCGTGCTGTTCGCTCGTCTGGGGAAACCTCAGTACTCAGCCGAAGGCAGGGTGGCTGCGGACCTAACGATAGCCGGCCGTCTGAAGGAGCCGTTGGGATTGCAGGTGAACGGCAATATTAAATTGGATAAGTGTGCTCTATTATTCAAAGAGGCCGTGCTGGCGGGCAACCTCGTGACGGAGGCCAAATTCAATGGCGGAAGTCTTGACATCGAGAGCTACGAAGCGGTCGTGTGCGACGGCCGGGTCAGCGGCCACTTCCACGCCGACGTCAATGAGGGCCGGCAAGCGACGTTTCGCGGCCGCGTGCTGGCGGTGAACGTGAACTTCCCGCAGTTCAGCTCCGTGCTGACGGCCAAAGCAAAAACGGCGGCTCAGGGCACGTTTACCGCCAGTTACGCCTTCGCCGGGCAGCGCAACGGGACGGGAATCTTTAACGGCGATGGCTTGATCTTCTTTGACGATGCCGACGTCAGCATTTTGCCGGCGATCCCGCAAATGTTTGCGTCCGCCGAGATGTCACAGTATGAGCCGCTCAAGATGTCGGACGTGGAGGCTATGTTCACGACGATCGGACCCGTTGTGACCATTCACAGCGGACACATTTCCAATAATTTTGCGGCTATTGAGTTTGAGCCCGGCGCGACAATCGATTTACAAGCCAGGCAGATAGACGGCTATGTTGTTGTTGCTCCCCTGAGCCAGATCGCAAGTGCCATCGAGGGATTGCCGATCATCAATATTTTTGCCCACGTGAAGGATAAGCTCATGCGCCTTCACGTCAAAGGGAACTGGTCGGACCCGCCGGGCAAGCTGATCACGAAGGAGCCGGTGAAAGATTTGAAAGAGAGTACCATCGGCTTCTTTCAGGATGTCGTAAAGGGCGGCGGGCAATTCGGCCGGGGCGTACTTAACAGACTCGGCGGCCTGTTCAAGCCCGGCGAAAATAAGGGTAAGTAGTTCAGCCGGCTGCAATTGCCGCTTTGCGGTCGGCCCTGGCGGACTTTTGTATCCTGTTGACGAAAGGGTGTGAGAGTATGAATAGATTTACAGCACTTCTTGTGGGTGTAGTGATTACTATTACTGCCTGTTTGCTCTGTGCACAAGGAACATCATCAGAAAGTACGACGCCGCAGCTTGAACGCGACAAACTGCCCGGCAGACAGGTCAAGGTAGCCGCCATTTGCATCGGCTTTGGCGGGGAGCATGACGCCAAGCTGAAATTGGCCATCGAACATCTCCATACGGCAGGAAAAAACGGGGTGGACATCGCCTGCCTGCCGGAAGAGTTCGCCGGAACCACGGCTGAACCCATACCCGGACCCACTACCGGAGCCGTCGCCGAGCTGGCGAAACGATACAACATGTATGTAATCTGCCCGATACGAGAACAGGCAGGCGACAAGCAATACAACACCGCTGTGCTGATCGATCGCAAAGGCGAGGTCTGCGGCTGTTATCGCAAAGTCTTTGTCTTCTGGGGTGAAGGGCTGCATTGCAGCACGGAGGGTGTGAAAGTATTTCAGACCGATTTTGGCAAAATCGCTATTCTGACCTGTTTCGACCTGAACTATCCCGAATTGTGGCAGACGTGCGACGACCTGGATGCGGAGATCGTTTTTTGGCCGAGCGCCTATGGCGGGGGAACGCCTCTTAATGCGTACGCCATACTTTACCACTATTACATCGTGCCCGTGGGAGCAGGGAACATCATGGACGTTACCGGCAAGGCCCTTGCGTACACAGAGAAACCCGTACCAAAACAATTCATCGCGACGCTCGACCTGGACCGTGCCTTTGCTCACCAGGACTTCAATCGCGAAAAGGTCAAGAAAATGGTCGATGAGCACAAAGACGAAATCATTGTCGAGCGTGATCCGAGCGACGAAGATTTGTCGCCGTGGTGGCTGTTCAAAGCAGCGAAGCCCGGCGTCCGCGTGCGGGAATTACTGAAAGAATATGGTATCGAAATCCTTCACGACTATCAGCAGCGCAGCCGAGAACAAATCAACGAAGCCCGGCAGAGCGGCGCAAGAATATAACGCGACGAAGGAGCATTCCGGCCATGCCAGACAAGCGAGCACATCGAGGGCCGCACCCGGCCGATGAAAAGCTGTTTGCTCCGGCGGCAATCCCCGCTTTGCGGTCGGCCTTAACGGACTTCTGCCTGCTGCTGACGAAAGGCTATGCGGACAAAAGTGCTCTGAAATTAGTCGGCGACCGGTTCTCGCTCACGGAAAGACAAAGATTAGCCGTCATGCGAAGCGCCTGCTGCGACTGGCAGATCGCCTCTCGAAAGGAGCGCCGGGTTGAGCTAAAGGATATTGCAGGCCAGTCCATCGCCATCGACGGTTACAACGTATTGATCACCGTCGAGGCGGCCATGAGCGGCGGTCTGATCTTCAGAGGCCGCGATGGATGTTACCGGGACCTTGCCAGTATCCACGGAACGTACCGCAAAGTCACCGAGACCATACCCGCATTGCAGCTTATCGGTGAATTCTTAAAAGAAGCCGGCGTGAACAAAGCCCTCTGGCTGTTAGACAGCCCCGTCTCCAATAGCGGCCGATTGAAAACGCTGATGCGGGAATTGGCCGAGAAAAACCGCTGGGATTGGGAAATAAAGCTCTCGATAAGCCCCGACGCCGAATTGAAAAAAACTGATGCCGTCGTAGCCAGCAGCGACAGCGTCATCCTCGACGAATGCAAAACCTGGCTCAACCTCGCCGCCGAGATTATCAGTAACAAGCTCCCATCACCAAAATGCATCGACCTTTCCCAGAGTAGCTCCTGAACGTTTCGAAATAAGGATAGTTTCTGTTGAATTCTGGAAGAGTATTCCAAAAGCCCGAAATTTAAGCTTTCTTGTGTTGCGAAGCTTGATGTAATCTGATAACATACACTCTATGATACCAACGATTCGGCATGACAGACAGCAGGAGTCAATAGAGGCCAAAACCCGCTGGTTTCGGTCTCTCCCGATGGCCGAGCGAATGGAGGTCTTTTGCAGTTTTACAGACCTCGCCTTGTCGGTAAATCCCCACCTGAAGGATCGAACTCATGCTCAACCGATTGCAGGACGTGTTCAAGTCCTTTCAGCAACATGAGGTCAGATACGTGGTTATCGGGGGCATTGCTTCGGTGCTTCATGGCGTTCCCCGCGCTACCTTTGATTTGGACATCCTGATTGATCCCACCGACGACAACGCCCAGCGACTCCTATCGGCCTTGGTGGACGCCGGATTTGGCACCGCCGCCATGACTAATGCTCAGGAAATCTTAGGCCACGAAATCACGGTTTTCAACGATCGTGTGAGGATCGACGTGCAGACCCGGACACCTGGGGTCTCTTTTCAGGACGCCTGGCTTCACCGAAAGACCATGACCTACCACGGACAGGACTTCTTTATCTTATCCAAAGAGGACCTCATCGCCTCTAAGCAAGCCTCCGGGCGCAAAGTTGACCTTGAGGATGTCCGTATGTTGGAACTGCCCGATCAGGAGGAAGCTGCATCCTGAGTGTAAGCACGGCTCTGTGATCTCCAAAAGATAGAGTATGACCGTAATTTTCCCGAAACAAGCAAGCCATCTTTGGAAGTGATGTAGAAGCTTCCCTCTATAGCCGTGATCGATATCACTGTGACTGTTGATTGACATCCTTGAAGACTTCGCCAGCAGGCGATAAGCCAAGCTCTCCTCGGTCGTAAGCATCTATGCGATCTTCGGCTTCTTGTGCCCAGGCTGCATCGATATCCTGACGAGCGGGGAACTCAAAGCTGGCCAATATCTGCTCGACCAGTTCTGCTCGATCTATCGGCGGCAAATCCAGAGCTTCACGGAGAACCTGTTCGCTTTGCGGCGTCATCAGGTAGCTCCAATAATCCAATACTTCAGAGCTATTTCTTTAGTCGTCATGGCTATATTATACACGATTCAAGGTAAGTTCTGCAATGATTTCACCACCTGCGGAAACCAGACGTAGCCCCGAGCAGCTTCTGAACGCCTCGAAATAAGTAAGGCGTCCAGGGAATTCAGCGGAGTAAATGGTCAAGTCGATTTTTTGGGGATTTGATGTTGGTCATACACTCTACCCTTCGATAAGTCTTCCCAATGACTGTGGGAGAATGTAGGTACCTCACGATCAAATTCTTTTAAAATCTCTTTTCTGACATCTTTCCATAACGCAAATATTTGGTCATGGCATTTCTTAGATTCGGATGATTTATAAGTGGAACCGAAACCAAGGTCCTCTATAAGACCATAAATGTCTTTGATTGGTTCGAATGGATATAAATTTCTACTGGTATCCGTTTCGTTAAGATTACAGAATACGCCGCGTACTTCATCTATAGCGATGCTCAATTTGGCTAGCGCAGTTCGATATTGCTCCTCACTTGGAATGTCAAGACATGAGTATTGGATTGCACAATGAACAGCCTCAACAAGTTTTGACCATAAGGATCTCAATTGTTGCTGATAGGCATTTCTTCGTTGAACACAGTACCCTAACCATACGGCTGCGATACCCAAAAAAAGCGGCAAGAGGTCCTTGAAAGTTGAAAAAACGATCCGATCTCTAGTACAATCGAAGATGCTGATAAGAATTCCAACAATAAGAAGAACAACAAAAGCAATAATTGCCCCGATGAACCATTTTCTGATAGTTTTTTTAGGCACTCTAACAAAACTGAATAACTCGTCGCCAGCATATTAGAAAACAA
>CAYWZW010000020.1:0-66985 GCA_964462945.1 uncultured Pirellulales bacterium | reverse complement strand
AGCAGAACGACATCAAGTCGCAGTGGTCGCGCGTCATCCGCGAGGCCGTGCTCAAGGCGCCCGACGCCCGGTTCATCGCCAATGCCGGCGACTTGGTGAGCGATCCTTTCGACGACCAGATGTGGTATGAGTGGTATGACGGAGCGGGCTGGCTCTACCGCACCATCCCCAGCCTTTTGACGCCCGGCAACCATGACATGGGCAGCGATGCGGCCAACAAGACCTGGCGGCCGCAGTTCATCCTTCCGCGTAACGGACCTGAGGGCCAGGAAGAGCTCTCCTATTACGTTGACTATCAAGGCGTGCGTCTTATCTCCCTGAACGGCGAGGCCTATGATGATAAGACCCAGTTGAAGTGGGTCGAGAATGTGTTGTCCGACAATCCCTGCGCGTGGACCTTCGTCGTGACCCATAAGCCGTTGTATTCGACCGGCAAGGACCGCGATTCCGCCAAACGCCGCAATCTTCTCATGCCGCTTTACGACAAGTACGGGGTAGACCTCGTGCTTCAAGGCCACGACCACAGCTACGGCCGTACCCCCAAGATCCGCGCCGGCCGGATCGTGAAGCCCGAAGAATCCGGCGTCGTTTACGCCACCTCCGTGAGCGGCCCCAAGATGTACGAGCTCAATCGCGCGGACCGCCCTTTTATGGCGCGCATGGCCGGTAACCTCCAGTTGTTCCAGGTCGTGTCGGTCACCGAGGCATCCCTCAACTACGACGCCTATACTGCAGACGGCAAGCTGTTCGACTCGTTCGAGCTCCAGAAAACCGCACCTAAGGCGACCAAACTGATTGACCGCGCTCCGAAGGACGAAAACCCCCGCGAAGAGGATTTCTTTGACGAGAGCAAAGCGGCGAAAGAACAGGAAGTCTCCCTTCAAGATATTCCAGCCCCCGCTCGTGCGGCGATTGAAAAGCATGTCGCTGGCGGCACCATTGAGGACATTAAACGGGTGGAGGAAAATGGGCAGGTCGTTTATGAAGTCGATGTCATAAAAGACGGGAAGGAGGAGGAATTCGTGGTTTCATCGTCCGGCACATATCTGAAACTGGAACAAGAAATCTCTCTCCAAGACGTTCCAGGCCCCGCTCGTTCGACGATTGAAAAACATATCGCCAGCGGCACCATTGAGGACATCAAACGGGTGGAGGAAAATGGGCAGGTCGTTTATGAAGTCGATGTCATAAAGGACGGGCAGAAGGAGGAATTCGTGGTTTCATCGTCCGGCACGTATCTGGGCGAACAAGAATGATGGGGGCAACGCCACCACAAAGGCGCTGAGAGGCGGACTAACATGCGGAGTGCAACACGTCGGGCAGGGACAGTGGCAAGCCAACAGCCCCGCTTGCCGCTTCGCCGAAGCGCTACGCAGAGACGAGTCGGCTGGGTGTGACGGGAAAGTGATGTGGGAGATTGCCGCGGGCCTGCGGCCGTCGCAATGACGTTCGTCGCGGGTTTTCTACGGAAATTGTCGAGAGCTACTCTCTGGCTCTGAGCAGATACAGCTGATTCTGCAAAACAAAGCCAATCTCCGCCGGCCCATAATTGCGCAAAGGCTTGCGTAACAGAGGCTTATGAAAATACACCCAAGAGCGAATTGCAGGAAAACGAACCCAAACAAAGCCAATTTCAGGCTCCCACACCCGAAGGAGCGGCAAAAAGAGAGATGTGCCGGGAGGTTCTCTGCGGCTCTGAGTAGCCGGGGAAACTGCTTTCTACGCCAAAACCGGCGCAGAAGCCAAAACTGTGATAACTGTAGGCTATCCGGCCAAATCAGCGAAACGGCGGGGCAGAACCGCCTGTCAGGATTTTGCCTGGCGACCGTCGCCAAGGCGAACGACGGCGTAAACAAGTGCCCCGAGCAGCCCGGTCAGAAGCGCGATCACGATCCATAATCCAGAGCCGCGGTTCAACTGGCGTATGTCCATGTAAACCCACACGGCCACAAGGATGTTAACAACCAGGATGACCAGCAGCAGCGGGTGCGGCTTGTCCTTGTTCATTCCTCGCACATGCTCGAGCTTGAGCCTTTGCCCCTCCAGATCAAGCTTCTGCCTCTCCCGCTCCATGTCCATTTTTGCCTGGCGCTGCTGCAAGTCCATGTCCCTTTCTCGCAGCTCCATCCGGACGTCGATATCCTCCGGCTCAAACTCCTTGCACAATACCGCTGGGCAGGCCAACATGCTCACCAGCAAAAGGCCCGTCAAAACATGTCGCTTCATTTGATATCTCCTTTCCAAATTCACCTAACCCACAAGAATCAACAATTTACTCTAATCCAGTATTTCGGCTGATTGACCACTCTACTGCACCTTTTCTTACGGAAATACCACCCCGTGGCCGGCATCTGGAGCCTTGTTCAGAGCACCGGCGCCTCAGGCGCCGAGGAGCACCTCCGCCCCCCTGCCCTGCTGGATCAAGGGGACGTAGCTTTCCAGCTCCTGCAACACGGCCGAATCGGTCAGGTCAAGGGTCGTTTTCTTTTCGTGGGCCATGTACGCCGCCATTACAAGCATTGTGATTCGCCGGCCGTACTGAAAATCGAGCAGCGCGTTCTTGCCCTGCTCAAAGGCCGAGATGGCGTCCCGCCACTCAGCAACATAGCCATAGAGGTCAGGCTCATTTGGCTGAAGCACCAGGGCGCCGCGTGTAGCCTGCGCTTTCTCAAGGGCAAGCTCACTGTCCGCGACGGCGGCGGCAGCCGCATCGCTGATGAACAAGCCGACGGGCGACTCCAGCGAGTTGACGGTGTAGGAATAGCCGGGACCGAAGGCTTCCATGAGCAATCTGAGGCCGGGTGCGTCGTACATCCACGAATTCGTGGCTTGGGCGACGCTGCAAATGCCCGTCTGGGGGTCCTTGAACTCCAGCGTGACGTTCGAGTAATCCTCGGCCGGCGTGGCCGTGTAATCCACGCCCCTTTCTTTGAGCCGGCCAATCCACGGCTTCTTCCCCCACTTGAGCAGTGCCATGTTGGCCGTGACCGAAACGGGCGTGAGACAATCAAGCGGCCTGCCGCTCGGGGTCAGCATGTACATGCCGACGGCTATACTGTGGCAGCCCATGTCACAGCAGACGCCGCCCCCCTGCCGCGTGGGGTCCCAGAACCACGGCTCGTGCGGTCCCCCGTGCTCTTCGGCACTGCGGGCCAGATGCGCGGCCCCCATCCTCTGTTCCACCGCCGCAAGCTGACGCCTTGCTTCAACAACAGCGGGCATGTGAAGCTGATTCTCGAAGTATGCCGTGGGCACATGGAGCGCCTTGGCCATTCTTGCCATGGTGTCAGCTTCCTGGAGATTTCGGGCCAAGGGTTTCTCGCAAATGATTCCCTTGATCCTGGCTCCGTCCTCGACGGCCTTGGCTATGGCACGCATGACGTCGAGGCGGACGGGATTCGGGGCGAAAATGCAGACCACGTCAACGGCGGCACACATATCGGCGATGTCACCGAATACCCTGGTGTTGCCCAGGCCGTCCTGGCGTGCCCGTTTTGCAAGGGCCTCTGCGCCCTGCGGGGCACAAACGCCGGCCAATTCGGCGCCGCGGACCGAACACAACGCCCGCTCATGAAACCCGGCTACAAAACCGGCTCCGATCATCCCTATTCTCAGCATTGATTGGTTCCTTTCACTTCAAATGTCGTCAGATATAACATCGGTCGTTTTATCGGACACACACCTGCAACAGAGAGCACTTCGAGGCACATAGTATTTACACTACTTCTGCCTTGAGCACAACTCAAAAGTGCACGGAGCGACGGAAATGCAACAGCAGCCTGTCCGGCCGATTTGACTGCGGAGCAGTCCCGACAGAAAGCAGATAGCAGGTCACCACCGAGTCGCGGGGGGAAAATTCTCCGAGGGCACCGACCCGGGACGCGGCCTGGCTCAAGAAGAGTCCTAAAAAATCGGCATGAACAGTTAAACCTCTGTAAGAAGTGGAAAAATTAACGAAAATTCGTACTTTTTCTGCGAGAGCATCGGGTAAATGATCGAAAATATATGAGCAGAACGTGTTGCCCAGGCTGCTGAAGAAGCGGCTTGGCGAATCGGTCATAGAACAAAAGACACTCAGAGATTACGAGTGTTATGGGAAAAGGTTTTTGCGGGGTGTGACCCGCGTTCAGAAGACTATATTAAGGAGACAAGAGAATGCTGTCAACAAGAGTTCCTGAGAAACAATTGGACATGTCCGAAATAAGAAATAAGGCCAAAGGGCTTGGCATAGTACCCGGGAAAATGAAAAAGCCGGAACTCATCCACGCCATCCAGACGGCAGAGGGTAATACACCATGTTTTGGCAAGTCAGGTGGTCAGTGTTCCCATACTGAGTGTTGCTTTGTGAACGACTGCCTGACATTCAGGCTCTAAGACCGTCTCGCTTTTTGAGCATTTCCTGGCGGTTTTCAACAAAGCAGAGGCCAGACACGGATACTTCCTGCGCCCCGCCGTACAAAGTGACGGCAGGCCGGAAATCTGCAGCTAAGTTTTTAAATTGTGGTGTTGACAATGGCAGGTTTCTCCGGTAGTATCGCCCTTGCGTCAAGGAGTATTCTCCTATCCCTCGGAGTTTACCCCTGATTGAAAACGAGGGAACCTATATGCGGGCCGTAAAAAGGCCTAAGGAGAACATTGTGGATAAAGGTAAAGTAAAATGGTTCAATGAGAGGAAGGGGTTTGGTTTTATTGTTCCCGACAATGGCAGTGAGGATTTGTTTATCCATCACTCGAACATTGCGGTGGAGGGCTTCAGGTCTCTGCATGACGGCCAAGCGGTAGAGTACGAAGTAGCTCAGGGCAAGAAAGGCCCTGAAGCAGTCAATGTGCGTCCCTGCTGATCCGACACTGCAAGCACGTCTGGATTGTAGAAACCATGGGCCCCGCCGACCGGTGGGGCCTTTTTATTTGACAAATTTGACAATTGACCATCGATTATTTGATTTGTGCAGATCGGCGTTTCGAGAGACTCGACAGCCTTCTGAGCAGGAGATGGCCGTTCATCCGGCCATGACTTGACGTGTCGTCGGTCTGCTGTTAAGGAGAATGGGATGAAGATTGTGAGATTGTTCATTTTGGCCGCCGTGTTTGGGTCAGTTGTTTGCGGATGCAAAAAACAGAACGCAGGTACAGGAACCGCCGAAACAGCAGGACAAGAAGGGGCAAGCAAGGAGGCCGCTATGGGTTTGACGATTCAGTGGCTGGGGCACGCCAGTTTTAGGATTCGTCACGGAGACAGCATCATATACATCGACCCGTGGAAACTCAAGGAGTCGCCGCACGACGCGACACTGGTTCTTGTGAGCCACAGTCACCACGACCATTACTCGCCGGAGGATATGGCCAAGGTCAGCGGGCCGGACACGAAACTCATCGCCTCGGCCGACGTCATCGCCAAGGAGAGCGCAGGAGAGACAATAGCAAACGGACTGACGATTGAGCTGGAGAGCGTCCGTCTGGTCGGCGTGGCCGCGTACAATCCGAACAAGCAATTTCATCCGAAGACCAACAACTGGGTCGGCTTCGTGATCGAGCTGGGCTCCAAGCGGCTCTATTACGCCGGCGATACGGACCTTACGGAGGAAATGAAGGCCCTCAAAGGGATCGATGTTGCGCTGCTGCCGGTAGGTGGCACATATACTATGGATGCAGCCGAAGCGGCTGAAGCCGCCAAGTACATGAAGCCGGGGGTGGCCATACCGTATCATTGGGGTGACATTGTCGGCGGCCGAGATGACGCGGAGAAATTCGCCGACGCGGCAGAATGCGATACAAAGATATTGACACCCGGCCAGACATTCAACGCCAAATAGCCGACAAGCAGCAGGCGAGGGGCACGGCGGAAAGGCACATCCGGCCTGCGAAGAACGCACGTGCAGAGAACAAAGGCCACGTTGGGGCTGTAGATAATAACAGAGAGAGGGATCTCGAATCAAAAGCCGCTCGGAGAAAGGGCAGAATACTGAATGAAGTGGCAAGTGACATGAGACTGACTTTAGAACAACGCGTTGCCGCACTGGAACGAGAGAGCGTCGTGCTCTCCGATACGATAAAGCTGTTGCATAAGCTGCTGAGGGAACAACGCCGGCTGATAAGCGACTACATTACGCAACACGTCATGTCCGCAAACCAAAGTGACGAACAGGAAGGGAACCTGCGTCCCGAGGACGCCTTATACACGTTTGTTTGCAGAAGAAGATTCGAGGCGCTCGAAAAGCAGGTTGAGCGAATATGCAAATTCGTTGAGAATCAGAAGTTTGGACTGAAAGCTGGTTAGCAGACGCGGCCCGGCGTTTTGTCACGAACTAACGACCGTTCATTTGATTATCTGCAGGGAAGGTCCAGAAGCTTGCTGCACCGGGGGCACTTGACGTTATTGCCCTTGAAATTCGGGGGGATTTTTAGTTTCAGGCCGCAGACGCAGGTCAGGAATATGAACTGATTCACCCGTCGCATAATATCACCGACCTGGCGCGTTTGTTTTTCAAGACGCTCTTTCTTTTCGGCTTCGGCGCCGGCCTGGCGCAAGGCGACACTCTCCTTGCTGCTCACAGCGGCGGCCGGAACAACCGTCTTGCTATGCGTGACAGTCGTAAAGGCGTCGGAATACGCCTTGAATGAAGCACCCTGGGTCATGTTACGCAAAATCCTTATCCTTTCGGAAATCGGCGGATGCGTGCTGGTCAGGTCCGATAATTTCATCTGCCCCCTTTTCTTGAAGGGATTGACAATATACATCGGGGCGGTCACCTTGTTTGCGGCAGCCAACTGCGGCGACGGATCGGCGGCAATTTTCTCCAGGGCGCTGGCAAGACCCTCCGGGTAGCGGGTCAACCGGGCCGCTCCGGCGTCGGCAAGGTACTCCCGCTTCCGTGAAAGGGCAAAGTAGAGCAGGTAGGCCATGATCGGCGCGACGATAGCGGCCACGAGGGCGATGACCAGCATGACAGCCTGGGCCTGGCCGCCGCCCCTTCCGCCCCCGGAATACCGCCGGCGCGACCCGCCCATGGAGCCGTAGAACATACCTCGCAGAAAGACCTGCGAGAGCAGGACGATCGAGCCGAGCATGATCCCGGCGAGCGTGACAAAGAGAATGTCCCGGTGGACAATGTGGCTGCTCTCATGGGCGATGACGCCCTGAAGCTCATCGCGGTTGAGGCGGGCCAAAAGCCCGGCGGTTACGGCAACTGACGCATTTTGGGGGTTGCGACCGGTCGCAAAGGCGTTGGGCGCGGGGTCGTTGATGATGTAGATTTTCGGCATGGCAGGCAAACCGGCAGCGATCTTCATTTCTTCAACGACATTGAACAACTGGGGATGAACATCGTGGGTGACCGGTGTGGCCCGGCTGGCCGCCAGAAGGATTTGGTCGCCGCTCGATAGGCTGATCAAGGTCAGAATCAGCCAGATGGCCGTGGCAACTATCAGGCCAAACAAGCCGCCTTCGGCCTGGCCCAAAGCCGAGCCAATGACAAAACCCAGAAGCAGCAACACGGCTGCCATCATCACCATCAGAATGATGGAGTTTCTCTTGTTGGCTCTTATCAGCTCCCACATCGTCAGCAACCCATGGTGCGGCCCCGAACACCCGGAGGAAAACCCAAGAGTACCCTAAGAGAGAACATCCCGGCACCACGGGGGACTCTCGACTTGCCGTTCAGAGCAGGCCGCCCCAGACGGTCTGCCAAAAGAACGATTTTGTATTTCTTCCCCGACTTTACCTTTCCGCTGCCGGCTCTGCTTGGAACAACGCTTGTGCTCGGCCCAAAATAACCTGCCGAAGGTGGACCATGCACTCATCCTGTTTTGGATTTGGTTCGCTGTTCTAAGTAAAGCTCACCTTCGGGACCTCGCGCTCGGCGGCAACTTCAATCTCGAAGAATTCGCGTTTGCCGAAAGCGAACATGCCCGCAATGATGTTCGAGGGGAACATCTGAATCTTGTTGTTGTAGAACAAGACCTGGTCGTTGTAGCTCTGCCTGGCAAACGCGATTCTGTTCTCGGTGCCGGTCAACTCTTCCTGAAGCGCAAGGAAATTCTGGTTGGCCTTCAGGTCGGGATAATTCTCGACGACGAGCATAAACTTGCTCAGCGCTTCGCCGAGGGCGCCTTCGGCCTTTGAGGATTCGGCGACGGTCTTGGCCCCCATCGCCTGGCTTCGGGCCTGTGTGATAGCCTCGAAGGTCCCACGCTCGTGCTTCATGTAGCCCTTAGCGGTCTCGATGAGGTTGGGAATCAAATCGTGCCGGCGCTTGAGCTGGACGTCGATTTGCGACCAGGCGTTATCGACCTGATTGCGGAGGCGAACCAGGGCATTATAGATGCCGATCACGAAAAGGACCAGTAACGCCGGAACAAGCAAGACCAAAATAAGAATAACCGGTACCATTGACATGGGTTCTTCCCCTATTGAAGGTGCTTTGTCCGTTTTACGATTTCATTTTCTTCAGAATCAATGCCACGACGAGAACAACGGCGGCGACGACGATTAAGACGATACTCCAAGTGCTCATAATCTTCTCCTTTCTACTAAGTTTCCCTGTACTCAAACATATCCGTCAACAGTTTCATGATTTTGTTGTCTTTGTCCAATTGCGCTCTGCCGGCGATGTCGTGCAGCTCACCCGTATCGAACCATAGACCGTCCCCTTTGCGGCACTTATCGATAAGCAAAGCCGGGGCGGAGGCACCAGCGATGATTTTTTGCATTTTCTTGTCGCAGATTGGGCACTTCCTCACGCTTTCGGCGGACCGGGAATCGATTTTGAAGGAACCAAGCAGGTGTTCTGCCTCTCCAGGCTCGCCCAGCAGCAGTTCGAGTTCGCCGGCGTCCAGCCAGATGCCGCCGCAATCAGTGCAATAGTCGATCTCAACGTCCTCGAGTTCAAGCGTGATCATCGCATTTTTGCAAACGGGACAATCCATATTACATCACTCACGACTCAGGGCCTATGAGCACCTGCCGCCAGCCCGGCGGCAAAAGCGTACGATTTTCGCCGGACGATTCTACCATATAAGACGCCGGACAGTATAAAAAATTCAAAAAAATTAGAATATACAAACCGGGATGTACCCCGCCACTCAACGATAAATGAGTTCGGAATATTCCGGTTCGTCTCTGGGCATTAGTCGTGGGCGTAATGCTACAACTCCCTGATCGCAACGTCAAGCGGGTTCTGACAGCTCGCCATGAGCCCTTCGAGACTCTGACCTAACTCGGAAACGGCCACGCAAGAGCCATTGAATAAATAGCCTAAACAGCCGGCCCGGCCGCGGTGCAAGCGTTGGAATTTCGGCCGGGCAGCCCTAATCAGTCACCGGCCGAGCGGGGAAATATTTGTTCTTGACGAGGCCGGGGGAATGGATTATTGATGAGCGACGGCTGAAGCGAAATCCAGCCCGATGCAGGCTTGAAGAAAAAAGATGGAAGAGCAAAGCCCTGCTCGTGCGGGCGGGCAGCGATATGGCAACTAAAGGCGTCAGATAATGATTGTTGATTGTCACACACACATAAATCCTGCCGCTGACGATGTTGAGACATCTGAGCATTTTGCAGCGGCCGAGACGGTTGACGCGTGCATTGTATTGGCCACCGCCGACGAGCCAAACGAGGACGCCAATAAGAAATTAGCCCAATACGTCAACAAGCACAAAGAAAAAATGGTCGGCTTTGCGGTGTTCGATCCCAGCAAAGACAAGGTCACCCCAAATAGCCTCAAGCACATCACAGAGAAACTGGGGTTGAATGGGGTCGTTTTGTATTGTTCGGCCTGTGGTTTTCATCCGGCTCACAGCAGAGCCATGAAATTCTATGAGTCGGCAGAAGAGCTTGGCCTTCCCGTATTCTTCCACAACTCGGCAGACGCTGCGGGGGCCCATGCCGTCCTGGAGTATAGCCAGCCGTACCTTTTGGACGAAGTGGCCAGAGAATTCGCCGCATTGAAAATGGTTATTGGAAATATGGGGGCGCCTTTTGTCGAACAAACCTTGTCGATGGTAGGCAGGCACAAAAACGTATATGCGGATTTGACGATACAGCCGAAGAACGTCTGGCAAACGTACAATATGGTGGTGGCGGCGCACGAACACGGCGTCATGGACAAACTGTTGTTCGGCAGTGGGTTCCCATCCGGCACGGCGGGCCAGTGCATCGAGACCCTGCTCGGTTTCAATATGCTCCTGGCCGATACGAATCTGCCGGCTGTTCCGCGAGGAAACATTCGAAATATCATCGAACGTGACACGTTGGGATTGCTCGGAATAAAGAGAGAGTGGGTGGAAGAACTTAAGGTGACCAGCGACAGGGAATATGGCGAGAAAAAGACGAGCAAGTGAATCCGGCATAATACCGGCCGTGGGCGGCAGCACCGTCGGAATCGGCAAACTCCGGATATCCCCGGATCGAGCAACACGCAGCGGGGGCATAAGAGCAGAGTACCTCATAACAATCCACACAAAAAATGGTGACGGGCAGGTTTAAGAGACCTTCAAATCTTTTGAGCTAAGGTGAGCCTATAGACCAGCACAAGCTACCGAAAATAGAGATGCATCGAGCGCAGTGGAAGACGCAATGGGGATTTCTCATGGCCGCCATTGGCTCTGCTATCGGTTTAGGCTCCATCTGGCGGTTTGCCTATGTGTGCTACGAAAATGGGGGCGGGGCCTATCTTATCCCGTATTTTGTTGCTCTGGTGACGGCGGGAATCCCGTTGATGATCCTGGAATACGGCATCGGCCATCAGATGCGGGGTTCTGCGCCGATGTCCTTTGCCAAGATTCGTCCCCACTGGGAGTGGCTTGGCTGGTGGATGGTGATATTTGTCATGTTCGGGATTGTGATGTACTACGCCGTGGTCATCGCCTGGTGTGTCTGTTACATCGGCTTTTCTCTTAACCTGGCGTGGGGAGCCGACCCCAACCAATTCTTCTTTCACCAGTTTTTAGGGGTCACAGCCGGTCCGCTCGAAATGGGAGATGTGCGCAGTCCTATCCTGCTGGGCTTGCTCATCGTGTGGGTCGTCAACTGGGTGATAGTCTTCTTCGGCGTAGAAAAAGGGATTGAGAGAGCCAATAAGATATTCATGCCGTTTCTTTTTGTGCTCATCCTCATCTTAGTGGGATGGGTTTGGTTTCTACCCGGCGCAAAAGAAGGAATCAGCCGTTACCTTAAACCCGACTTCTCGCGGCTGGCCGAGCCCAAAGTGTGGATTGACGCCTATTCGCAGATATTCTTCACTTTGAGTCTCGGCTTCGGGATCATGGTGACCTACGCATCCTACCTGCCAAGAAAAGCCGACATCAATTTTAACGCCACCATAGCGTGCCTGATTGATACCATTGTATCGCTGATAGCCGGTCTGGCCGTCTTCGGAACGTTGGGATACATGGCTACCCAGGTGAATAAACCGTTTGAACAGGTTGTGCAGCACGGAATCGGACTTGCTTTTGTGGCCTATCCCCAGGCCATCAGCCTGCTGCCCAGTTTCTCCCGCCTGTTTGGAGTACTGTTCTTCCTTACCCTTATGGTAGCCGGCATTGCCTCTTCCATCTCAATCATCGAGGCATTTGCCGCAGCGGTGATAGATAAATTCCATTACCCACGCAAGGTCGTGGTGACGGTCCTATCCATAGTAGGTTTCCTTGGAGGAATCATCTTCGCAACCGGGGGAGGGTTTGCATGGCTGGACATCGTGGACCACTTCTTAAGCCATTACGGGTTATTTGCCTCCTGTATCCTCCAGTGCATACTGGTTGGGTGGCTCTATGGGGCCAATCGCCTCCGGGAGCATGTGAATCCTATATCCATCTTTCGAGTTGGCCGATCATTCGATTTTTCTATCCGGTACTTGATCCCGGGGATTTTGCTCTTCCTCTTGGTTAGCGACCTCATTGTGGACATTCGCCGGCCTTATGGGGGGTATTCCTGGATTGCGCTTATTTTAATCGGGCGGGACTGGCTCCTCCTGACGCTGATTGCCGCACTAATGGTCGCCATGCGACCCTGGCGCAATCCGCCGGAACCGGAGCTGCCGCACCCACATTGAAGATGCGAGCGTTCGCTCACTCGCACCTTGCGCACCAAAGACCAGAACAAAGCTGACCTTTACCGTCGCGCGTCGTTCGTATTGCGTTGCCCAGTTGAAAATCGGCACCCCGATTGAGGACAAATGAAGCGTAGAACGTCGTCAGAAAAATGGTATGCAACAAAGCCGCATCTGGTTCAATTGTTAGTTTCTTTCACTTTTCGACTTCGACGACGCAAAACAGGCCGTGGCCGCAACCTAATCCCTGGGGAAGAGAAAGTTCCAGATTCCGCAGAACACAGGCAACCTGCGGCCCCATAACACTGGCCCAAAAATCAACAACAAGAAATCTGTCAGCATTCCTATATAACCACGCCAGCATCTTTAGCTCATCAGCGATGCCAGCCGGGCTTGATTCGATTATCCTTTTGACTTCCGCATTATTCGCGCACATCAAGGCGTTGAGTACGTTCACCACCACCTGCCATTGGTTATAGTAATCGTGAATTCGCGCCCATCCATCTGGGCTTGCCTCTTTCGCTTCTTCCAGATAATCTATGTCGATACTCAAACCGCTTATCTGTCCCCTGCAATCAGGGTCAAACAAACGATTTACCGCTATTCGCGTTTGATGGCTCTGTGTCTTGAAGATACCTGTGTCCATATGGCGCCCAACAAATATCGAACGGTCCCGCATGGTGACAATTCTGGCTTTTCTTTTTGCAGACTTAGCTGCTGATTCGATAAGGCTGACAAGCTCGGAACCGGTCCAGCATGTGACGTCAAACCAGTCAATTTTTTCGGGATTCCGTTCCTGCGGCGGCAATAAATAGGCCATGGTATAAGGCAAAGTCGTATGGCAATCTTGACCCCAGTACTTAGGCCATTCGGGAGAGTTTCTGCCAAATAGATCAAACACCAAATACCCTTTGTCGCTTATATGAGAAAAAACCTCCTTCGTCAGATGCCCAAGCTCCTCAAAGGTCAAGTGCGATTGCGAAGCGTAAGATGAAAAGTACATGTCATAAGGGTCGTCTCTCATGAAAGGAAAACCCTCCGACAAATCCCCCTGGACGAATTCAACCTGCGCCAAGTGTGGGTAATTGTGTTTGCCCTGTTCGACCATGGCTGGTGATATATCGACCCCTTTGTAGAGTTCGATGTCATCTTCAACTATTACGAATTCCTTATTTACCGTTTTAACCGGGTCACCTGGAGGGATGTGGGTCAATAATTCCACCCCTTCGCCGCTGCCGCAGCCGAGGTCAACTATGCGGATTTTGTTCTTGTGCTCTAAAATCCGTTCAATGGCCGGCCGGATAGACATCTTGATGGAAACATCTTCCCAGTATTTGCGAACATTGTCTTTCTTGCCAAATAGTCCGGACTTGTCCACACCGTAGAATCCATGTTGTACCGCTGACTCATAAAATTCGGTTCTTGGCATGGGTCGTAACTCTCTAATTTAACATGGCTCTGTCTTTTGCTTTGGTCAGTCCTGACATAGTAATTCCCCCATCACCCAAAAGTGATAATAATGAAAAATCCGACCCTTAACGTCTGTCCCAGGGGAACACCAGATAATGCCTACTCTTTACTCCTTGTAGATAGTTTATTCGCACAGATGGAGTCTGGCGCAAAATCTTTTGGACTTACGGACCTGGTTTTAATTCTGATTTAAGTGAAAAAATAATTCGCTATGTGGGCCAGTCCCCAAATCAGCCCTGCACATATTATCAAACCAGCGACATAGCGATACCAATGGGTCATCGACGCTGGAGTACCCTGTGCAGTTGAGCCGCCCAAATATTTGATGTCTATGTGCCTTGTGAGCATCAGCAATATTACTATTATCCAGTAAACTGCATCTTTTAGGCCCAAACCCCTTTTTTCGCTGTCATATATCCCAAAAGCGATGAAAAATAGGATAAAGTTGCCTATCGCTATCCAAAAGAGACGCAACAACAAACTTAGACCGCCACCCTGTTTGTTATTATTGATTGGATATGTTTCTTTCCTGATTTCTGTCATGGCCGCCACCTCAAATTTCCAAAGAAATTTGGGAAGGCGGCCCGACGCATCCCGATGCCTGTGAAGAGAACTTTCTCGTCACACCCTTACGACATATTTTAAGAGAATCACCTTATCGCGTCAAATAAAAAACTGTCGCGATCTTATGCACCTGCCAGTCACGGGTCGCGAGAAACGAGCAACGGGCGAGCTACTTCGGCTTGTATCCCTTCACTTTCCCGCTTGTGTATTTTTCGCAGGCCTTTTCCAGGTCCACGTCGCTTATGTTCGCCAGCGTGCAAAGCCAGGCGAAGACGTCCGCAAATTCCTCCCGCCTGTTTTGCTCATCGTTTGATGCCAGGGCCGTAGCAAGCTCCCCAACCTCTTCAATAAACCACATAAACGTCGCTGGGATACCCCTTTCCCGGTCTCGCTTCTCGTATGTGCGAGAGATCAAGCTCTGAAATTCCCTGATATGCATTTGACAAATGTCCAAAAGAATAAGGATATAGGAACACAACTAAACTGACGAGCATATCCGCCGGGCGATGTGACCGACCGCCGGCAGTGCCTGTCCGGCGGATCTGCCAAGCCTCATCTTCATCTCCTTCAAAACGTGCAGGCAAATGTTATCCGTTCGTACCCTAAGCCGCAAGAGCATTTCCTTCTGAAATGCACCCAGGCTGCCAGTCACGCGAAGGGCATCCAAATTGACGAAACCTGCTGCCGAGGGTGGCCGATAAGACCAAAATTTTTCCCAGAAACCCAAAAGGCTTGACATCCGAAGTCTTCTCACATAGGATTCGCATACAATTTTTTGGTTCCGTAAGGGAGGCCGCTATGGCTGCAATTAAGCCAATGATTAGTGTCGAGTACAGCGGGAACGCCACAGTCGTGAGGTTCACCGATGAGAAAATCCTCGAAGAAAAGGACATCAAAGCCCTTCAAGAATCGATCATGCCTATTATTGAGTCCGCCTCGGGCCGAATCAATCTGATTTTGGATTTTGGCAACGTCCGATTCCTGTCCTCTGCCGTCCTGGGGCTTCTGATAAGAATCAGTAAAAGGATTTACGAATGCGACGGTCAGCTCAAACTCTGCAACATAAATCCGAAAATCTACGAGATTTTTAAGATAACGCGGCTGACCAAAACGTTCGATATTTATGAAAGTATCGAAAGTGCAGTCGAAGATTTATCACGGACCGATTAAGTAGAAGGTTTTTGCTTTGCAGGCTTATGGCGTCAGAAGCACCAATTAGCTGCTCAATCGTCGTCGAAAGCAAGCCATCGGCTGTCGTTGGGGTATGCAAGCAGATTCTGCCTAAGCTCGAAGCCAATGATTTTGGAAAGGATGATATTTTCGCCGTCCACTTGACGTTAGAGGAAGCTTTTCTCAATGCCGTTAAGCATGGTAACAAGATGGATCCGACCAAGAAAGTCAAGATCGACTACTCTGTGGATTCAGCCAAGGTCGAAATATGCATCACGGACGAGGGAGACGGGTTCGAGCCGGAGGCCGTGGCGGACCCGCGATTCGGCGAGGGACTTTACGAGCCCGGAGGCCGAGGCCTGCTCCTCATGAATTCGTACATGGACACCGTGAAATACAATGAGCGAGGCAACAGCGTGTATATGGTCCGATACAAGGAAAAACCGCATCTCACGAGAACCCGGAGCGAAACAGACGAATAATCGGAATGGGTTCTTGACGGGCGGACTGAGGATTGAATCGGTGACAAATAGAAAGGAATGTCAGAGAATGTTTCGTAGAGCCTTTATTCTTTGTAGTTGTTTGCTCGTTTTCGGAGGCTGCGCGTCGAATAACGAGGGCATGCCGCAAATTGTCTATACCCCCACCACCCCTGAGCCCCCCTCTGCACCCCCGAGAACCATTCAGCCCAGGCCGACCCCGCAAAGCAGGAACGAGAATGTTCCGAGGGACTGGCTGCCCCCTTCCACGGTCGAGAAGGACTGGACGGCCATTGTGGTACATCACTCAGCCACAGAAAAGGGAAATGCCGCCATTTTTGACAAGATGCACAGAGAGGAGAACCACTGGGAAGGTGTGGGCTACGATTTCGTCATCGGCAACGGAACCGACAGCAGTGACGGCGAGGTTGAAGTCACATTTCGCTGGCAGCGACAAATGACCGGCGCCCATTGCGGAGGAACGCCCGGCAATTGGGCCAATAAGGACGGCATCGGAATCTGCCTCGTCGGAAATTTCGATCGCACGACACCGACGGCACGGCAAATGCAGTCTCTCGCGAAATTAATCCGCTTTCTGCAAAAACGATATGGGATTTCACAGATTTACGGCCACAGCAGCACCCCGGGAGCACACGTGACCGACTGCCCCGGGACCAGGTTCCCGATGAGCAGGCTCATACAGATGCTCGGCTCCTGAGCGATGCCGGCGTCCGTATCCAGACGATGGGCCGGCTGCGTCCTATAAACTTGCACCGGCAATCAATAACTGCTCTTTATCGGCGGAATTGGCCCAAAAAATTGCAGCCAGGAAAGTCGCCCCTGAATTATACCGAAGTCTGTTTTGGTGAGACTATTCGAAAAGCAAATAAGGGGCCGGTCGAATGAATATATATGAGTCGCTGTCTTCTCCGAGCTTCATGCTGAACGAGCAGGTCGCAAGGCAGGTGTTCGAAGTCTTGCCTGAGCGGGGGCCGTTGGTTCTCATCATGGACAGACGCGGCAATAGCTGGCCCAGTGACTCGGAGGAATTTGCCAAGCTGAACATCAGCGAGTCGTTCTTGAAAGAACTCTGCGCCAAGATCGATGATGGCGCCGAGCCCGTTGTGACACAGGTCAATGACTGCAGTATCATTGCCACAGAGTTAACGACCAACCAGAGTGATTGCGGATACGCGATGATCGCTCTGCCAAACTACAGCCCTGAATCGACCCTGGTCAATATCGACCTGATTGAAATGGTGCTCAATCAATTCAGCTTGATCGTCAAACTCATTGAGAAGAATAACCTCCTCTACGAAGTCCAGATGAAGCACTACCGCGTGTGCGGCCAGGGCACGATCGCATCGAATTGACCTCCCTATCGTGCCTATCGCATTTCGCCGCCCATTTCTGCACTCGATAAAACCTGCCGAAAGCAAAGTTTGAATTGTGTTTTCGGGACGCGACCCCTATAATAGGCCCGCAGGTATGGGGCACGGCGGACGAACCGAATGCCCCGTCACCTAAGAATGACTGTGAAACGATATTGAACAAAGGAAAAAAGTGAAATTCCAGGTCTTTCGGAACGGTGAGGTTGTCAATCAATTCACTTTATGCGGCGCCTATCTTTTCGGCGGCGACGGACTCGGTATCCGTCGAGCCCAGATTTCCTTCAAAGACGGCTTCGTCGAATGTACAAAGCCGAACATGGAAACGGCCGGACTGGCCTTGCTGTGGCCCATCGAGGGTTTTGGCAGGGTGCTTCTGCCGACAACCTGCCTGCCCGAGAGAGAGCGGCCATATAATTTGAACGTCGAAATCGCACGGGCCAAGCTCATGCAAATCGTCAACAAGCGGGAGGATTGGCTGTTCTTCAACAGCATCGAGGGGCTGACCGATTTGCTGAAAGAGGCACAGGATTTATTTATTCGGGCGATTCAGAATATCTCTGTGCCGTCGGAAGCATCCAAGCTGGCGGATGCATCACTGAATAGAGCCCTCGTCTTCTCTGAGAAGCTGGCCATCAAACAAGCCGAGTCACTCTTCAAGACCAGGAGCAGGAGCCACGGATTCGGCCGAGGTTGCTTCGGCTGCAGAACCGACCCTGAGCAAGCAGAGAATCCCGTGTACATCGAGAGATTGCTGCAATTGTTCGGCTCAGCGACGATTCCCATAAACTGGGGCGAAATAGAACCTCGCAAAGGGACGTACGATTTTTCAAAAATTGACACCTGTGTCGATGTGCTCGCCAAGAAGAAACTGGCGCTCAGCGCCGGCCCCTTGCTTTGTTTCTCAGAAGAATATCTGCCCCAGTGGTTGCTTCACAGCGGAGCCGGTTTTGAAAAAATTCGGGAGACGGCCTATCAGTTCGTTTCGAACATCGTGGGTCGTTACGCCGCTGTGATTCGCGCCTGGTACGCCGTGAGCGGTTTGAATGCGCTGAATCATTTTGGATTCGGGTTCGAGCAGATCCTGGAAATGACCCGCGCCGCCAACATGGCCGTGAAGCAGGCCAGTGACAGAGCCCTCACGATCATAGAAGTCTGCAACCCGTGGGGCGAATACTATACGACGACACCCAACAGTGTCCCGCCGTTGGTCTATATGGACATGGTGGTGCAGAGCGGAATCAATTTTGACGCGTTCGGACTGCAAATGCGATTCGGCAAGAATCAGTCGGGCATGCACGTCAGAGATATGATGCAGATATCGGCGGTTCTGGATTACTTCGGGCCCATCGCCAAGCCTTTGTACATGACCGATGTGGAAGTTCCAAGCCAGAACGGGAACGGCCTTCACGATGGGCAGGTGGCCGGCATTTGGCACGAACCGTGGAACCAGTCGCAGCAGGGCCAATGGATCGAGCAGTTCTATAAAGTCGCCCTGAGCAAGCCATTTGTCAACGCCGTAACGTACTCGAACCTCATCGACAGAGACGACAGCACGATAGCTCACAGCGGCCTCTTGACCGGCGAGCTCGAACCTAAAGAATCGTTTCTGACCCTGAAGAAACTGTACGACAGCATTTTCAGCCGGTGACCAGACCCGGCCCAGGCGTCGCGACGAGTGACTCGAACCGAGAGCTCTGTACGATACACAGTATGAGACAAACAAGCCAACACAGGATTCAATCATTCGCGTTTGTCATTAGCGTATGCGCGGCAGTCTGCTTTTCCTGGTGTTTCGTCTGGAATTTTGGGGCAGGCGAACCGGCTGGCGGGCAAAGCACGACTCAATTAGAGGGCCGGATAAATCCAAACGAGGCGCCCGTAGAAAGCCTGGCAAGATTGCCCGGCCTGGGGATCGGACGCGCCGGGGCCATCGTGGCATACCGGGAAAATGTCGTGCGGGAAGGCAAGAACCCGGCCTTTCAAGATTGCGACGACCTGCAGAACGTCCGCGGCATAGGCCCAAAGACGGCGCAAGGCATAAGCGAATGGATAACGTTTGAATAGAGCATATCGGATGACGCAGGATGTGACGGGCAGCGAAGAAAATGAACGAATGGGCAATCAACAAGCCGTTGGGCCAGTGCTATGGCACAGGCAGGAAAATCGAATGTGGTGAAGAGTACTTCGGTGCTCTGGTCCAGACTGAGGAAGGGCTGCAACGGCGGGACTTTTGCCCCGAATACTGGCAGAGCCGCAAGCCGGACACGTTTTGTTACTGGAAGACCAGGCTGCCCCAGCCCGGGCAGAAAAAGCAGTTGTTCGTTGACGACCAGATGCTGATGGCCTTCTTTGAGCGGCTGGAGAAAGAAACCGAGCAGGAAAAAGTCAATTTTCGCTTTGTCTTGGCGTTGATTCTGATGCGCAAAAGGATCTTAAAATACGATGAAACCAAAATTGAAGACGATAGGGAAATCTGGCTCTTGAGAACGGTCGGCGACAGACAGACCGCCGAGGTGGTCAATCCACATCTCGATGAGGCGCAAATCGAGCAACTGTCATCACAGATCGGCGAGATTTTGCAGACGGAGGACCTGTGAACTCGCGTCGCACATCCGGAGACGGATGCCTGCCGCGCGGCAATGACATTGAAAAAACTGATTGGGAGATCGCATAAAATGTCAAGACGATTTATCCTGCCCGTTGCTGGCGCGCTGCTGATTCTCACGGGTTGTGTACCCAAGATTCGAGAATCGCTGCAGATCTGTCCGGGCAAAGAATCTGCGGTCGAGGCGCTGGCCGCTTCGCGGTTCCATTCTCAAAACATGGTGCCGCTAAAAGCCAACGGACAGTGCCGTCTGGACTATTATGTCGAAGGAAAGAAAAAACCGCAGAGCGAAAATCTCAGCGTGAGGCTCTGGGCGAATCCGCCTGTGGAAATATACCTTCAGGGCGACAAACCCCTTGTTCCAACGGCGATCGTGCTCGGCTCGAACGAACGCGAGTTCTGGCTGTCAATAAGACCGAAAGAAATCAGCCTTTACTGCTGGGGCGCCTGGTCTGAGCAGGACTCCTCCGAGGGGCCTGTGGTCAATCCCAGAACGCTGCTCGAAGCTCTCGGAATCGCAGAAGTGGAAGCAGGTGACGGCTGGTCTTTGTCGAATGAAGGCGCCTTCGACGTCCTCACAAGACAAGAGCAGGGTGTGACAACCAGGAAAATATACATCTATAGCTGCGACTATCGGGTCAGAAGAATTGAGTTCTTTGGTTCGAACGGTCAGGTTGTCGCCCGTGCGGAACTGGATAGATACCAAGAAGTATCCGAGGGGTTCTTTGTCCCAGCCGTAATGAAAGTGGTGACGTACGGCCGGAACACCGCAGAAGGCTCACTCAGTATCACTCTCCGCCTTGAGAGCATAAAGCCGGCGGAGATTACCGAACAGCAGCGGAATCACCTTTTTGAGCGCCGGCCGCCGCGAGGCTTCAAACACGTGCGCAGAATCGTGAATGGCAAGTGGATTGAAGAACCTCAGTGAATGAGTGAAAAGGCATTTGGCCGGTGCAAGCATCGTCGGCAGCCGATCCAGCGCGAGTCCGCGGCGTATTCGCGCTGAGCCCGATGCCAGGGAGAATCAGCTTGCCGCTACCCCTTCCACCACCCGCACGGGTTGCCGACGACGCAACAGCTTCATTCCAAAAAGAAACCGCAGCGCGTTGAACCTCTTTATGAGCAGCTCATACACGGTCACCGTAACGGCGAATGCGCTGAACGTAATGATCAGATACTCCAACCAGAGGCTCGTATCGAGGCGTATCACGTAGAACCCGATCGTCAGGATCACCGTCTGGTGCAGGATGTAGAACGGCAGGACGGCCTCGTTCGCGTATTTCAGGAAGCGGTTGCTGAACCGCAGATGCCTGCTCGCGAATCCGCAGATCGCCATGAGCCACGCCCAGCAGAGAATGCCGCGAACGAAGGACATCACCAGCTCGCGGGGCAGCCACGCCCACGGCTCCGTCGCCTTATATGCGAGGTAGCCGAGCACAAAAGTGATGATGCCTGCCGCCATGGCGGGGAGGCAATGGCGCTCCATTGCTCCGGTCAGCCCTGGGCCGCCGGCGAGCAGGTATCCGAGGATCAGCATGACGAAGTACGGCAGGAAACTCCAGCCGCCGAAACCTTCATTGCCGAAGATGCTGTTATTGATCACCGGGATACTGGCAATGAACTCGGCTGCACCGATCACGAGTGCGGGCAGGAAGATGGCCCCGGGCCTCTTGAGCAGGCGGGACAATGCCCCCACCGCTCGCTGGCCGGAAGGCGACTGCAAGTACAGGAACAGCGGCAAGGCGATCACCGAGAAACACAACAACACCTCAAGATACCACAAGTGAATCCCCATCCAGGCAAAGTTGCCGCCGAGGCCGTACCAGCCGCTAAAATAGTCATGCCAGTACCAGCGCCAGAACGAGCCTGAATACTGCCCGTGGCTGACCCGTTCCAGATAAACCTGCCAGGGCGCGATGATGACGAAGGTCCCGAACAGTAACGGCACGACCAGCCGCTTGAGCCGCGAGACCAGGAACTCGGACCATCGCTGGCGGCCGAGTGAATAATAGATGCTCATCCCCGACAAGATGAAAAACAGCGGCATCATCCACTGCACAACGAAGGTATTGACGATGTCGAGGGCTGGACTCATCCGCTGGCTCTTGACGTGCCAGCCATCCGTGTCGAAGAAACGGCCGCAGTGAAACAGAAACACCGTCAGCATCCCCAGAACCCTGAGCCAATCAATATCATACCGCCTGGAAGTGTCCGAATGACCGCGAATCTGGCTGAGAATTTCCACCTCTGTCATGTATTCTGCCCACCTGTCGCGCGAAGCATCTTGGAGAGGACGTCAATCGTTCTGGCCGTTGCCCCCTGATTTTGCCTGATTACTGCCTGCCCTGCCTGGGCTATCGTCCGGGCGTACTGCGGCTCGGACAAACACTTCTTCATAGTGACCAGCAGGTCGCCTCCGTCTTTCACCTGGATAGCGCCATGGCCGGCGAGCAGCGCATCGACCGTCTGGCTAAAATTGAAGGTATGCGGCCCGAAGATGGTGCATTTGCCCAGGGCCGCCGCCTCCATCATATCCGAGCCGCCCATGGGAACCAGAGACCGCCCGACGAAGATGGCCGTCGCCAGGCAGTAGAATTTTCGCAGGTCGCCCATCGTGTCACCGAGAATCACCACATCGATTTGCGATTTGCGATTTGCGATTTGCGATTTCTCTGTGTTCTCTGTGGCTTTTTCCTTTGCTTTGCTATATCGGATCAGGCTAAAACCGGATTGTTCTATTAACTGGGCGACTTCGTCGAATCTTTCAGGTTTGCGCGGGACAATGACAAGACGCAGGTCATTGAATTCGTCCTGCTGCTTCAGGTTCTGATATACATCGAGCAATATTTCTTCTTCGCCCGGACCCGTACCACCGGCAACCCACAGCCTCTCCTCGCCAATGTTCAGTTGCTTTGCGAGGGCATCTGCGCCCTCCACTTTGTCGGTGATTTGGGCCGTGTCGTACTTCAGTGAGCCGGTGACGACCACGTTTTCGGCGGCAGCGCCGATGGCCCTGAAGCGTTGGGCATATTCGTCCGTCTGGGCAAGAATGAGACTGACCTTTCGGAACACTCTTTTGACAAATGGCCTTATTTTTTTGTACCGGGAGAAACTCCTGTCGCTGATTCGACCGTTGACCACAACGACGGGAACGTTCAGCCGATGTGCAACGCTCACAAAATTGGGCCAGACCTCCAGCTCCATCAGCAGACAAATCGCCGGCCGAATGTTGCCGAAGGCGCGGCGCATCACCCACGAAAAATCAAATGGAAAATAGAAGACGTGATGATTCTTGCCGAAAAGATGGGTCGCGCGGGCGAAACCCGTGTCGGTGGTCGTGCTGACGACGATCTCATAACCGCCGAACCTGCTTTCAAGCTCTTGGACGATGGTCTTGGCCGCATTCACCTCGCCGACGCTGACGGCGTGGAGCCAGATACATTTCCTGGCGGGGCTCCGGCGGCTGATTTTGCCAAACCGCTGGGCCCAGCCCGTTCGGTAGCGATTGTGCCTGACGGCCCGATATATGACGATGGGGCTGTAAGCCGCCCCGGCTAACAAATACAACAAATCCAGTATGAATCTCATTTAGTCGTCCTGCAAAGCAACAAAGGTCTCAGCAGGGTATGAATCATATTCGCACAGCGCGACGATGTCAAACAGTTGCATGACCGCATGAGGAGGACGTAACGTGGACAGGGAGCCGGAGAAATCGATTCGCCCCCATTTTCGAGCTCTGCGGGTTCCGGTTCCGTGAGTTTAACGTGCTATCCCGGCGAGCCAGAATTCCGCGAGTACGGCCAGATCGAGGAAATCAACGCTTCCGTCAGGAGCACCCCGTGGCCCGATATCTGCCCGCGCGTTCCAGTTGGACGAGGTTGAGCTGGACAGCCAGGCGTTCGCAAGAGCGGCAAGGTCCAGGAAATTGACCATTCCGTCGCCCTGCGGCGGTGCAATGTCCGCCGCCAGACGGGCCGGGATTCGCTCGAATTCCAACGAGGGCGGATCCTGCCCAAGCAGGCCCCCGCCGTGCAGGACAAGGTTGAAATCCACGAAGAGATTCATCCCGATGATGCCGTCCAGTGTGCCGCCTTCGGGCGAGGCAACGTCCAGCAGCACCACAGGGACATCAGTAAAGCTCAACCAGCCGCCGAGCGCCGGTATCTCAAGTGAATCGAGGTAGAAACCCGGCTGGATGGTAATTTCGCCGGTCGCATCCTCGATATCAACTTCAAAATCCGGGCTGGCGGGATCCAGACCGAGGCGAGAGCCGACGCCCGAGCCGATCACTGTAATCTGGGCGCCCGTGTCCAGCATGAAACGACCCTTGTCGATTGCGCTGCGGATCCCATCGTGCAAATCCACGCTTTCCACGAAAAACAGGCTTTGAGCCAGGTTTCCCACGATGATGGAGGGCTGCCCAGGCTGGAAAACGAACTCCATGATCGCCTCGAGGTCGGGAATGTACTGTACGTTGACCGCACCGGCAGGAATGAGATTAAGAGGGATAGTGTTGGCAAAATCAGGGATCTGCGGGTCCTGGTGGTCGTAGAAACGTATGTCCGGCGAGGTGTACTCGTTGCCGTCATACGTTACCGTGACCGGACGGTCGTTTCGAATAACCGTCACAAAGTTCACACTCATGGGCGAACCCACGGCGGTCGGCAAATCCTTTATGCCTGACGCCGGTACTTCACCCACAACAATCGAGACATTACTCTGACCGACCATGTTCGAGTCATCCAGCGTCGATCCGTTCGGATCGATGGCTGCCAGCCCATCTATGAAAACAGCCAGCGGCTGGCTCACCCAGGCAAAGGCCGAGCTCGTCGCGCCAATAAGCTCAACCGTGTTCGGCGTGAGCAAATCAGCCGCATAGATGCCAGTCCGGCTTGCCGCAGCGTACCCCATCAAGTGAACACTGGCCCCGGTATCGAACAGGCCGATTGTGAAGTTCGTCTCCGGACTGCTTGTCAGGTACCGGCCGACGACTGAGGTATGGGCCTCAGCCACCCAGTCAAGGTCGTCGGAACGCTTGTCGGTGACCGCAACAGCTATCCAGGGTACGAACCCGGCGATGGGAGGCGACGTGACGGTGGTGGCCAAGTCAGCCGAGACGGAAGGTTCCATAGAAAACAGGTTAAACCACGGAGCCGGTTCAGCCGGCGAGATGCTCCTTCGAGCGGCTGCGGATTCGCGATCGCGGGGCCCGACGAGCAGAGGCAGGCTCTTGCCGGCAGGATAGCTGATTGACGTGATGCGTCCGCCGGGACCTGCCAGCCAATCCACCTTGCGATGATCCCAGCCGGGCTGACCCGCCTGAACGACAGAGGTCAAACACACGACGCCGACAAGCAGCGAAAAAAAACACCCTCGATTCCGATTGTCCAAGCTCATTCTCCTGTTCTTATGTGCCATCACTACCTGCTATTATAACATATAAGCGGCGAAATGTCAGCCCGGAAAAGGCAAGATAGCGGATTAGCTTCGTGAATCGACCGACCAGGACACCCTTCAGACTCCGTCAAATGCGGCTTGACCTGTCTGTTTGGTTTTCCGGTAATCCGGCACCGTGGGAGTCCCAATAAGTCCGGAAATACCGAACACTGCCAGCCATATTCTTGATTTGATTTGCCGGCGGTTCTGCCGCAATACAATGGCGTTGGCTCCCGTCCCCACAACTCAGTTAGATAGAGCGTTAGCATCCTTTTGTCGATGCCGACCTTGTAAGTGCTTGGCCCTTAAACCCTTGTATGTGCTTCTTGGCGTTAAGACCCAGTTGTGCAGCAATCGCACACTCGGTATAGCCCGGCAGTAGTCCGAGAATCGACTGGAAACTGACGCCGGAATGACGCCGTCAGTGAAGGTATTTCTTGCAGTAAATCAACAGCAATCCCGCAAAGCACAGCAAGAACAATACCGATGAAATCCCAAGTCTTGCCTGCCGGACCTTGACAGCTTCCAGTGATTCGATCAGATTGTATGTCTCCTGAGTAAGTTCCGCGTTGGTTCCGATGCTCGAAGCAAACTCATTAATCTCTCTCATATTGAAGCTATGAAACGTTTGGCGCAATTGTGAAAGCGTCTCACGGCTGTGATGGTACATCTTATCCATCGCGAGGTTCTTGTACCCGTGCGCTTCCAGCCAGTCATAAAGTTTGGAGGAATTCTCCAACTGCAACTGAGCATTAACCAGTATGTGATAGATATTCGAGACTGTTTCCATCGTTGCCGCGCGATGGCAAGTCGCACAACGCCCCCCTTCGCGGCGAGATCTGGCATCGACGATCTCCACGGTGGATTCCTGAATGGCGTGAGACCCCATACCGTGACAATACAAACACGTCGGACTGCCCAGATCGCCGTGGGGCGATCCCAGGTGCTTTTCCTTTATATTGGAATGGCATTTACCGCAAAAATAGCTGACACTGCGTCCTCTCGCTGCACTGGTAAACGGGCTGTCGGTTCGAGATATCAGCAAGAACTCTCTGTCACGGCGTAGATGCGACCGATCCTTGAAGACGTCTTCATTTTCAAACTGATCCCGTTTGACGGCGGGATCGCCCCCATGGCACCCATCACAGGAGACGTTGTTTTGAAAGTGGACGCTCTGTTTCCACTCTTGGACAACCGCGCTGAGTTTTCCAGGCAGATTTTGATGACAGGACACACATGCATTGTCTTTGTAAGCCTTGTCATTGGCCGACACCTTGTCGTGCAGCGGCGACAATACAAGGAATACAAAACAACTGTAAAGAAATGACAATCTCAACTTCATCCCAATTGATCTCTTTCTTCCGGCTTCAGAGTACGATGTACCGTCCGCAATTCGGTAATTAAGAAAACATAAAAAATGGCCAAAGCAAGGGCCATGACAGCTACGGAATAGGCAAAGCTGCGAGCTTCACTGTGTGACCCCTCCGCAGCGACGAGCCCCCCCGCCGGCCACATGGCCCAGATCGTCAGACCCAGGAACAGGACAAAGCCCTCGGATATCAAACCCGCCATCAGTTTCACTCGGAGATTCTCATCATTGCCGGCCGCACGTCTTATCAGGAACCAAATAACAATCATCGTTGAAGGCAGAAAGAACACCAAGCCCGTAAGATACCCGGCGGCAGGACCTACGGCCCATGAAAGTCCCTGCCCCAGGACCACGAAGAATATCAGGGCTTGGAATCCTATGAGGATCAGCCCGGTATTGAGCAGCTTCAGCCATTCGAAAGCATCGCTTAGCCGCGATCTACGCATCAGCCAGCCGGCGGCAACGTACCCGGCAATCCACAACACGGGCCAGACAAACATTGGATGAATAACGTCACGATAAGGGTCAAACATATTACCGCGAAACCACAGCAAAACCGCCGCGGGTACGAGAAACACGAACCATTGCAGCCCGAAAGTCCAAAGGCCCGCACGCCAGTCGTCCTTGTCCACGTGGGCCGCCCGCAGCGGATACCAAAAGGGCAGAAGAAACAACAAGACGACAACCACCATCTGGGTAAGAATTCCCAGGGCTTTGCCGCCGATCCCAAGGACTTCCGAAGGCATCAATTTGAGATATTGATATACCGCCAGGAAATACCACTCCGGACGGATGTGCGGCGGCGTGCTGGCAGGATTGGCGGGATCTTCTTCGTGGGCAATTCCCTGAACACCCAAATTTTCCAGGCACGTGGGCAGAATGACCAGAAACATCAGTAAGGCAAGAGTGCAGAGCACGACGATAATCATTTTTATGATTTCGTTCGGGAAAAAGGGCTCTAAATGCTCCGGTTTATATTGCTCTCGGTAGTCAACACCCATTCATAAATCTCCCATTTGATCTGATACTGCGGCTACAAAGGGCGCGAGATCCCGGTTCGTCGTATCATCAGAAAATGTAGCACCATCATGAGAACGGACAATCCGGGCAGAACCCAGATGTGCATGGCAAAGAAAAACCCCAACGTCTCACCGCTGATGCTCTGTCCCCGTCGAATCAATACAACAATAAGCTCCCCCAGAAGCGGAACCGCCGAGGGAATTTCAGTTCCCACTTTCGCTCCCCAGTATGAAAGCTGCGTCCATGGCAACAGATATCCTGTAAAGGCCATCGTCGTTGTGGCCAATAAAAGGACTGACCCGCTGATCCAGTGCAGCTCACGCGGCTTGCGAAAAATCCGCAGGTACACCACACGCGCCATGTGCAGGAAGACCAGAGCAATCATTAAATTGGCACCCACTGAATGGGCCCGCTGAATCAGCCATCCCATCGGCACGTTGCTTTTGATAAATGTTACGCTGTCCCAGGCGCGTTCCGGATCCGGCTTGTAGTACATCAATAGCAGAATGCCGGTAAACACCTGGATCATGAATATCAAGAACGCAAGTCCTCCAAAACATCCCGCCCAGCTCAACGTTCGGGGAACTTGCTTGTGCGTAAGATTCTTTTGAACAACCGGGGTCAGATTAAACCGGTCGTCCAGCTCGGTTCTGATTAGTTTGAGTAATCGGATTAGTCTGCCCATTGCAACCTACGAAATAACGAGCACGTTATTCTTGATTTCAAAGTCGATTTTTTTCAACGGTGCATTGACGGGCCCTTTGACGGCCTGCCCTTTATCGTCGAAGACCGCCCCGTGGCAGGGGCAATGAAAAATGTGTTCATTTTGATCCCACGTCACCAGGCAACCCAGATGAGTACATGCCGCATCAAAAACCTTGGGCTCCCGGGCAGTGTATATTAATACAACTTGCACACCCTGTCGCTCAAAAAACAATGCCTGGTCCTCGCTTAAGCCAGCAATGGGAACTTCAATTCTCTTGGCCGTATTGATCCGCTTCGGCAGGCGAAAAAATGAAAAAATCGGAAACGCAACAACAAACCCTGCGATAGCCGTCATCAGGGCAAAACAAGCGTGAAAAAAACCTCGCCTGTTCGGCCGGCCCGAAGCGGGCGATTGCGAATTCACTTTTCGGCAAGCGCAGGCGTTCGGTCCTTGATTGTCCCGGTTATTGTTCATGCCAAGGTCCCTTCGTTTCATGTTAAACTTCCATTTCCCATACACACTTGCTCAGATGCGAGGCTGAGCCTCATTGCCGGCGAGGCATCAGATCCGCCCTGAAAACTCCGGCCCTATAATGCCGATACCAAATCCCCGACTCGTGCATGGGCCCGTGCGCGAAATCCCGGGCACATCAATTCATGCCTATTTCGAGCAACAGCCCGGCTGCTTTCTTGTAGTAGTTGAGCGCGCGGTCAACTTCCCCTTGCACCTCACAAACTGTACCCATGAGATAATTGGCTTCAGGATGATCCGGATTCATCGTCAAAATCCGTTGTAGTCTCAGCTTGCCCTCCGTGATACCATCTCCACCTTGCATGATCTCGACCTGTGACATGATAAGGTTTGCCTCTACGTGATCGGCATTGGCCTGTAATACTTTCTGCAACTCTCCGATGGCATCCGGGAGAAGGTTCAACTTGACAAGACATCTTGCCATCCCGATCCTTGCCTGCTGAAAGGTGCTGTCGAGCTCCAATGCCTCACGATACCGGTCCAGGGCGAGTGCCGTATAGTTTCTTCTCGCCAATTGTCCGGCAAGACCGGCAAGGCGATGAGCTTGCTTCACAGATTCTTGTTGAGCGCCGGTTTCCTGCATCGCAGATCTGGAAGACTCAAGCTGTTGGCGTGTGATGCGCCCCGTAGCCAGAAGGATCGCATCCTCCACCATATCGGCAAACGACAGTGGAACGCCGGACAAGGCAAGATCGATCCTGCCTTGTTTGTCTATCACGACGATACTGGGCAAGACCGTAACACCGTAATCACCGAAAGCTTTCAGGTTCTTGTCCAGCAGTATTTCGACGCCTATCTTCTCTTTCCCACGAAGTTGTGTCATCTGTTCTTGATCCGGTGTTTGCGAGAGAATCAGAAAGACATGCAAATCGGCTTCCGTCAAACGGATAGCGTCACATATTTTTCTTAATTCCACCAGGGATTCCAGTGTTTTCTGGTGGTAAGGCTCTCCGAAGACCAGAATGGCGGGCCGATCGAGCTTCTGCAGATCCACGTTCTCTGTCGGCGAGGTCAACTTCGGCAAAGCAAGATCCGGCGCTTTGTCGAACTGATTGAGCTGAGAAAGGACACGGACGGGCGAGTTCGTGTTCGTGACAGACAATAGGATCAAGAACATGTAGGATGGTATATGGCTCACAAAGTGGTGCATGGTCAATTTCCTGAATTTTACGATTCTTCTACCTTGGCGATCGCTTACAATTTATTCCTCGGACATCAAACCATCGAGGGGTGTGGCTACAGGCGCCGTTCCTGTCCGATCATATTCTCTGGCTTTGTGGCAGGCCGAATCGCAACGGCCGCCATTTTCTTTCAGCTCAAAGTTGAGCTTATATCGCCACTGCCCATACGGGACACTTTCACTGATATGAGCATAGTTCTTGCTTGCATGAACGGCATGACAGGCCCTGCACGTGCGGCCGCGAGTCTCCATATTGACGTGTACAAAATGCAGATTGAGCGTCCCGTCTCTGAACTGAGTCAATCCCAGCCCATTCTTGGAAGACACCAGATCGCTTCTATGGCAGGTGAAGCATAATTTATAGTTGTTCAGGTCAAACGGGGCATAAAAGAGCTCTGGATATGACTCCTTTAAGAGACTGAAGCGGGACGAGGC
The DNA here is from genome assembly GCA_964462945.1 of uncultured Pirellulales bacterium. Classification (GTDB taxonomy): domain Bacteria; phylum Planctomycetota; class Phycisphaerae; order Sedimentisphaerales; family Anaerobacaceae. The sequence continues at coordinate 36,588 of CAYWZW010000020.1, read as the reverse complement.
GTGCGGGTCGTGGCAGGCCGAGCAATCCGCCTGTCTTATTGGGCCGTGATGATTCGGGTTTTCTTTCAAGAGAGCCGCCATATCCGCTACCTTTCTGCCGTCCGTCAGCGTGATTTCGCGGTCATGGCAGGTAAGACAGGTGTCAAGGGGAGACTTCTTCAAGAGTTTCGGCAGCATCGAAGAATGTCCGTAGTGGCAATTTTCACACTGCTGTTCCTGGTTTAGCGGGCTGTGAACAATCTTGCTTTCTGCAATAAGCTGCTCGATTTCTTCATGACATGTAACACATACCTTTCGCGGCTCATCCAGAATTTGCCCGGGGAAATCTGAGCTGTGTGGATCATGGCATTGAACACAATCGTCATCCATCGCCGGATGGACGTGGCGTGCTTGTCTATCCAGCCCGATCTTTTCTTCGTGGCACGTTATGCAAAGCTCATTCCCTTGAGCAACAAGCAATCCCGGATTCCATGAGGAGTGAGACTCGTGGCATAAGATGCAAGCTCCCACGGCTACGGGGCCGTGCATATTCTGTCTTTTCATAAACGGGGCATCGGCATGACAAACCAGGCACAGATCTGCCGATGGGTCGGCTCGCAAAATGAACTGGAAATCACTCTGATGCGGATCGTGGCAGCCAACACAATTGCCGTCTGCGACCGGCTGGTGGACGTAGTTTCTTGTCGATAAGATATGGCATACCTGACACAATTCTTCTATTTTGTGGCTCAGTTGAAATTGATGCAAATCGGGTTTCAACTGTACGTGACAGGGATTGCAGTTGCCCGCATTGATGGGCCCATGAACAATCGCTTTGCTCTGTAAGCCCGCATGGCAATCGTAATCAATGCACGTCTTGTTTTGCATATCAATCGCTGAAGGGCTCTCGGCGGAGACAAGTAGTGAAACGACAAGAAGACTAAGAACGCCGCGCATGATTCTGACTGCCTGACAGCATGACCTTTCTCAAGAGCTTTCACTGCAAACACTTCCGGAGCCGTTCATCCAACGCTTCTGGGCGGCTGGTAAGCTGCGTCGCTCCGCCTACTGATATTAAGGGTAAACTATAGCCCTTCTGCGTGAAATCAGGTAAACGCTGATTTCGCCGTAGTCTGAAACACTACTATAAGTAAAGGAATGGATTATATCAAGCAGCCAATTCCGGCGAAAATTATCGAAAGAGCAGGTTGTAAAATTTGAAGTTTTTGTTGAAAGGGATACCCGGATGAAACGAAGGTTGCACACAGCGGAGCATATCGTCGGCAAGTTGAGAGAGGCCGACTCGCAATTGGCCGCGGGCAACAGCGTTGAGCAGGTCTGCAAGCAGCTCGGCATCCGCGACGCCACGTACTACAACTGGCGAAAACAGTACGGCCGGATGAAGCTCGACCAGGTCAAGCAGCTCAAGGCGATTCAGAAAGAAAACGCCCGGCTGAAGAAGCTGGTGGCGAATTTGGCGTCAGGAGGGTCTGCAAGTGCCTTATAGACGTGAAAGGAAGACCTCCCAGGGTCGTTCGGAAAATAGCTGTTCCGTGAAAAAGGCCGAGTGGATCAATCGGTTGTGGACGGATGATTTTATCGAGGATCAGACCGAAGACGTCAGGACGCGGAACGGCGGTTGAGCCGCTGCGTTCAGAAGTATAGACAGACCGCTGCGAAGCTGGCCGAGTGGATGGAGCAGAATGCCCCTGAAGGCCTGACGGCGTTGATCCTGCCGGCCGGTCATCGACGCTATCTGCAAACAACGAACATGCTGGAACGGCTGAACGAGGAGATTAAGCGGCGAACGCCTGTGGCCGGTTTATTCCCGAACGAACCGGCTCTGCTGAGGCTCGTCGGCGCGCTGCTGATGGAGACCGATGAAGACTGGCAGACTGGTAAGCGATATACGGATATGACTGTGGAGAACGACAGCCCCGCCTCACAGCAAGACAATGTCCACTTTCATGCTGAATTCTGTTCCAGGCATCTCTCGTATTTCCCGTCCGTTGGGTCCTTCAATCCATTCCACCTCCGAACAGCGTAGTCCACCGACTCTTGTCCCCACACCAGCAATTTCTTTGGTTTGAATACACCAGCGTCGGATACATCCCTCCTCGTGTGAAGTGGAAGTCCGCGAGATACCTGGCCAGTTTGGCCAAGGCGTTTCAAGTGGTGGCTCATCAGGCGGCTCCGGCAGTATTTCGAACTGGTATATTTCCCTTGCGCCTTGACGCCGTGCCGTGCCAACACAATCACTACCAGTGTCACCTCCGCCGATGACCACCACGATCTTGTCCTTCGCCGAAATAACTTGCTCCGGATCAATCTTTTCACCGGCGACTATTCTATTTCGCTGTTTCAAGTAATCCGTGGTAAAAAGAACATTATCAAGATGGCGCCCCGGTATCAGAAGATCTCTTGGTGTTTCGGCCCCAACCGTTACGCAGATAGCATCGTATGTCCTGCTGAGATATCGGCATGATATGTCCTCGCCCACCGAGATCCCGGTTACGAATTATGTACCTTCTTCCGTGAGCTGACGGACTCTGCGGTCGATAACACTTTTGTCCAACTTGAAATTCGCAATACCATAGCGAAGTAAACCACCAACACGATCCTCCTTTTCATAGACTGCCACCTCGTGCCCCGCTCGCGTAAGCTGCTGGGCGGCAGCCAGGCCGGCCGGACCGGAGCCGACTATCGCAACGCACCTTCCAGTTTTATCTTTAGCCGGCATTGGCTTGATCCAATTCTCAGCAAAACCGCGTTCAGCAATCTGATACTCGATATGTCTTATCAGAACAGCTTCGTCATTGATGCTTAGAGTGCAAGCAGCCTCGCAGGGCGCAGGACACACTCTGCCCGTAATCTCAGGGAAGGTGTTGGTGGCATGCAGGATTTCACAAGCTCTACGCCATTGAGTTCTTTGCAGGCAGTAATGCCGCTCTGGGATGAGATTATTCAGGGGACAACCCACTCCGTGACAGAACGGAATCCCACAATCCATGCAACGAGTTGCCTGGTGGACAAGCGTCTCTTCAGGAAGAGAGATGTCGATTTCAAAATGATCCTTGATGCGCTCGTCAATGGGACGATAGTGTACATCTTGACGCCTATATTTCAGAAATCCGTTATGGCTATCCATCAAACACCTCTTAGGCAACAATGGAGCCAGAAATACCGGTGAGCCATATCGAGAAATTTCGCTCAGACGGTCAAATTCTGTGGTCTTCGCGTATGATCACTCTGTATCCGCCATCGCGATTGGCGTTCCAATTCTTAGGGGGTGTGATCTTCTTGAGCCTGTCGATCTGGCCGATGTCCTTGAGACGCTGGTATATGAGCTGCCAGGCGCACTTCCTGTCTGACCGAATCTCACAGCGGTCCTCTCTTGAGCCGCCGCAGGGGCCATTGAGCAGCTTCTTGGCACAGCGAGTGAGGGGACAAATGCCGCCGTACTCGCTCAACACGCACTGGCCGCAAGCGGCGCATTTCTCCGTCCAGACCCCCCTTTCCTCCAGAATACCGATGAATGCCGTATTGAGCCCCGCGTAAACCGGCTTCTGGTGGTAACGCTCGGCTATCGCCTGAACTCCCGCGCCACAGCCGAGTGAAAGAACGGCGTCGTTCCTTTCGATTGCCTCAGCGGCTTTCTCGATGAATACGTTATCGCACTGGCGCTCTATTATGAACTCTTCAACTTGAAGTGGCTGCCCTGCAATCCTCGAAGCCATTCGCAAAGCAGAGGCAATGATGCTGACTTCACGTTCACCACCGGCGAGACACACGGTAACACACGTCCCGCACCCCAGCATAAGGATTTTCTTATGCTGTTGAACGATTTCCATGAGTTCGGGTATCTTCTTTCTTTCTGCAACAATCATGAAACTGTCTCCAGCTCTCTCGAGGTCTCGTTTTGTCCTAACGGATTGGGGCCCAGCTTGCGAACGGTTTCGGTCATATCGATGATGATATCGGCCAAAGGACGTGCCATTGCTGCGGACACGTTGACCATTCGCAGACGCTCTTTGTCCAATCCAATTTCCGCCAGCATCTCTCTAATGTAATTGACCCGGCGTTTTGCGCAGAGGTTACCTTCGATGAAATGGCAGCCGCCCTCGAGGCAGCCGGCTACCAGAACACCGTCCGCCCCATTCTCGATGGCTTTCATGAAATACTCCGCCTCAAGTCTTCCCGTGCAGGGTGTGCGGATAATGCGCACATTGGAAGGATATTGGATACGCATGGAACCGGCCAAATCTGCGGACGAGTACGCGCAATAATGACAGCAAAAGGCCAATATCTTTGGCTCAAAGGCCGTCGATTTCATACCTTCTTTCCCCATTTTTTCCCGGCGACCGCTTCATTATGCCGTTACCTCAGCGGATGCTTCTGCTGGTGTGTTGATTTCATTTGCGAATAATGCCTGAATCATGACTTGAAACTGGTCCGTCTCGAAGTGATGCAGTTGTATGGCTCTGGCCGGACACTCCGCGACACAAATGCCGCATCCCATACACTTGGCGGCTTCAATCTGTCCCTTACCGTCCTTATTGCAGAACGGCGCGCTGTACGGGCAGACGGTCACACACGTCATACAGGAAATACATTTTTCTTGATTCACATAAGAGACCTGGGCACTGACATCGAGGTGTGTTTTTGACAAGACCGTTGCAGCGCGAGCCGCTGCGGCGCGCGCTTGTGAAATATTCTCATCGATGAACTTCGGCGAATGCGCCAAACCACAAAGATAAATGCCTTCCGTCGCAAAATCCACCGGCCGCAGCTTCATATGAGCCTCAACGTAGAAGCCGTCCGCATTCAGGGGCACCTTCAGCATATCCGAGATTCGGCGGTTATTCTCGCGATCCGTCTCGATACCCGTACTCAAGACAACGGTATCAGCTTCAATCTTAATCGGTTCCGGGAAGTCCGGGCTTTTCAGGTCGACCACAAGACCGTTAGTATCCGAAACCTCCGGCGGCGCATCCTGCGCATAGCGGATGAACACGACTCCCGCCTGACGTGCCTTTTTATAGTATATCTCCCGGAAACCGTACGTCCGAATGTCACGATATAGCACGTACACATTTGCGTTGGGAGCCTGCTTCTTGATGGCGAGAGCATTCTTGATCGCCATCGAACAACAAATCCTGCTGCAATAAGGCCGCTCATCATTTCGTGACCCGACACACTGGATCATCACAACATTCCTGCCGTCGGCCCAGTACTCGTTGGCCCATAGCTTCTTCTCAAGCTCGACCTGGGTTAGAACGGCCTGGTTCTTGCCGTGCAAGTATTGCGATGTCTCGGCCGGCTTCGCTCCGGTCGCCACGATGATAGCGCCGCTGGAGACCTCGCGATTTTTGCCATTATGCGAAAGCGTCGTTTTGAACTTGCCTATATGACCAGAAACACCCTTAACATGAGTATCAAGATAGAGTTCAATGTTCGGATGATTCATCACACGGCTTATTAGAGCCTCGGTGAACTCACAGACACCGGCACCCTCCAGCGTTTTGTATATATCGTGCAAATTCCCGCCCAGCCGGCCAGATGATTCTACAAGATGAACCGGGAATCCCTGATCCGCCAGCGCCAACACAGCCGTCATTCCAGTGAGACCTCCCCCGATCACAAGGCCCGTCTGATCGACCGCCAGAGTGCTCCCTTCCAAAGCAGACAGGTAATGAGCACGGGCAATCGCCATCTTCACAAGCTCTGTAGCCTTTTCGGTTGCCGCCTCCGGCTCACCAGAATGAACCCAGGAACATTGATCCCTGATATTGGCCAGCTCAAACAAGTATGGATTCAAGCCGGCCTCACGCAACGTTTCACGAAACAACGGCTCATGCGTCCGCGGGGTGCATGAGGCTACAACAACTCGATTAAGTCGATGCTCGCGTATTGTGTCCTTAATATTAGACAAGCTCGTGTCGGAACAGGTGAACATGGTGTGTGTTGCAGTAACGACGCCAGGTTGATGCTTAACGCTTTCGACGACACGTTCGACATCCACAACCGAAGCGATATTCATTCCACAGTGACAGACGAACACGCCGATCCTCGGCTCCTCGTCGGTAACGTCATGCTCGTCGGGATAGCTCTTCTTTGTCACAAGAGAGTTTCGAGCCGAGGCGAGCAATTCCATGGACATTGAGGCTGCGGCGCTTGCCTGAGTTACCGTTTCGGGAATGTCCTTGGGTTCCTGGAAGGCGCCGCCCACAAAGACGCCCGGTCTGGAAGTCACCAGCGGCGAAAAGCGGTCCGTGGCACAGAAGCTGTAGTCATTCAGCTCTACCCCGATCGCTGTGGCACGTTCAATAGCGGACGCGGAAGGCTCCATTCCAACGGAGAGCACTACAAGGTCAAACTCTTGCTCCTTCAGCTCGCCGTCTTCGTCCATGAAACGCACACGGAGATTGTTGGTTCCAGGCATTTGAACGATCCGAGAAGGGATGCTCTTGACGTAATGAATGCCTTCCATGGCTTTGGCTCGCTCGTAGTACAGGTCAAAATCTTTCCCGTGTGCCCGGATATCCATGTAGAAGATTGTTGCATCCATCCCGTCCACGTGATCGGCTGCGACCATCGCTTGTTTGGTCGAGGCCATGCAGCATATAGACGAGCAGTATTCGTTGCCGCAGCTCGAATCGCGCGAGCCGACACACTGTATCCAGGCGATGCTCCTGGCTTGCCGGCCATCCGAGAGGCGAAGCACGTGTCCCTCGAAAGGACCCGCTGCCGAAAGCATGCGCTCGAACTGAACGCTTGTGACGACGTTCGGATAACGTCCCCAGCCAAACTCGCCTTTGCGGCTTGCGTCGAACTCGTCGAAGCCCGTCGTCAGCACCACCGAGCCTACCTTAAGATCGACTGTTTGCTCGGTCATATTATGATCTATGGCCTTCTGCTCGCAGGCTCGCACGCACTCACCACATTCCGAGCACAGCGCACAGTTCAGACAGCGCTCGGCTTCGGCCATTGCGTCTTCTTCGGCAAAACACAGCTCGACCTCCCTGAAGTTCCCCTGACGCAGGGCGACAGGGAGCTCCCTGGCTGTTCTCCTCGCCTTTTTCTCGACCTTGTCCGCCTGCGGCAGCAACCCCTCCGGAATCGACTTGATCGTATCATCGAAACGATTCGTGCGCATGTCCCCGCCGTTCAGATAGCGCTCGATGGACTCAGCCGCCCTTTTTCCGGCTCCCACGGCTTCAATGATCGAAGCAGGGCCTGAAACGGTGTCTCCACCTGCAAACACGCCCTGCACGGAAGTCTCCAGCGTAAGCGGGTCCGCCTTGATACGCCCGTGTTCAACCTGCACCCCCAGATGTTCGAGCAGCGCATCGTCATTTTGCTGCCCGATCGCAATAATGATCTGATCCGTTCCAAGCGTTTTCCGGTCGTTCTCGGCGAAACGCGGATTGAACCGACCGTCATAGCCAAACACGCTGGTACAGCGCTTGAGCTCAATGCCCGTCACGGATCCGTTCCCTAAGATCATACGAGGTCCCCAACCGTTAAGGATTTTGATCCCCTCGGCTATAGTCGCCTCGATCTCCTCCGGATACGCGGGCATCTCGTTACGCTGCTCCAGGCACACCAGCTCGACGCTCTTGGCTCCAAGCCGCAACGCCGTTCTCGCCACGTCAACGGCAACGTTGCCGCCTCCGATGACAACGACTCTCTCTTTCACTTCGGGTTTGTCGTCCGAAGCCGCCTGCCTTAAAAACTCCACTCCCTGTATGACACCAGCGTTGCCCTCGCCCTCGATACCAAGCGGACGGCCCTTCTGGACGCCAACACTCACGAACACTGCGTCGTACTCTTCACTCAGCTTCTCAATCTTTATATCACGTCCGATCCGACAGTTATATTCAAAGCTCACGCCCTTACGCCGGATTAGCTCAATTTCATGGTCCAGCACTTTCTTCGGAAGCCTGTACTCCGGAATACCCCAACGGAGCATGCCGCCACCGGCCGGCATTGCTTCGTACACCGTCACGGCAAAGCCTTTGCCCGCCAGGTCATCAGCCGCCGTCAGACCTGCTGGCCCGCCGCCGATCACAGCAACCTTCTTAGCATCCTTGGCAGGCTTCTTCTCTTTCGGCAGAGAGATTTCGCCCGCTTCGAGCATCTCCATTTCTTTGTCCGACGCAAAACGTTTGAGCAACCGTATCGCAATCGGATCATCCACGTTGGCTCGCGTACAGGCGGCCTCACACGGATGAGTACACACACGCCCGCAAATCGCCGAGAGCGGATTCCGGCCCCGTATCAACTCGACTGCCCGGAGATATTCACCCTTCTTGATAAGCTGGACGTAGCCCTGCACATTAATATTGGCCGGACAGGATGTCTTGCATGGTGCATGACCGTTTTTGAGGATACCAAAGATATTCGGAGTCGCCTGTGCATAATGCTTGGCAATGGCCTTGCGAGTACCCATATTTCGGTCGAAGTAGTCCGGCACATCTACCGGGCACGCCTGCGTACATTCACTACAGCCGGAGCACTTGTCCTCGTCCACGTACCGGGGATATCGCTTGACAGTGGCCGTAAAATTGCCGGGCTCGCCTTCCAAATATCGCAATTCCGAGAGGGTGAGTATCTTGATATTTAGGTTGCGCGCACATTCGACAAGCTTGGGTGAAACAATACAGGTGGCACAATCACCGGTTGGAAACGTCTTGTCCAAATGTGACATCATGCCGCCTATCGCAGCATCTCGTTCGACAAGATAGACCTTGAAGCCGGAGTTGGCTAAATCAAGTGATGCCTGGACACCTGCAATGCCCCCGCCCTGAACAAGCACCGCGCCAATTTTTTTCTTATCATCTTTATCCATAATAGCTGACTTATTTTGCTACGGCGTTCTGCAACACCGACCGTCAAGTAACACTCCCAACCGCTTTGACCACGGTTTCGGCCGGAATCATCAGCTTGCCAAAGCCCAGTTCTTTCGGCGAAACGCCCATGCACAATCCGATCAACTGCGTAATGTACACGATCGGCATATCGTACGACTTGCCCATTTGCTTGCGGATGTCAAGCTGACGCATATCCAGATTAATCTGGCACATCGGGCAGGCCACCGTGATGCACTGTGCTCCGGAGGCCTTAGCCATCTCCAATATTGAATCCGTCAGGCTGACCACGACGTCCGTGCGCGACATGGAGAGCCCGCCGCCGCAACACTCAACCTTATGCGGCCAGTCCAAACTCTCGCCCCCAAGCGCTGCAACCAGCCGATCCAGTGACGTGGGATTCTCCGGATCGTCAAACTTCATCACATCGGGCGGCCGAACAAGCAGACATCCGTAATAGCAGGCAACTTTCACCCCGTTCAGCGAATACTTCGCCGAGTCCCTTATCTTCTCGATCCCGACATCTTCGAGAAGCACTTCTAAGAAATGCCTCACCTTCACGGAACCATCATAATCTCGCCCGAGGGCGATGCCCACGCCGTAGCGCATTTCGGCGATGCTCTGTATCTCATGGTTGGCGACCTTCATCCGGTTGTAGCACGCCGCACAACTGACAACCATATCCAGGCCGTCGTCTTTAACCTTCGTCAGACTCGCCGCCGGAAGCGCCACGGAGAGGAACCGATCCGTCTGATGGCCGGCTGTCGCACCGCAGCAAGTCCACCCCTTTGGCTCAATCAATTCGATCCCCAAAGCCTTTGAGACCGCCATTGTGGACTCATGCATATCACGCGCAGTAGATTCGGCCGAGCAACCTGGAAAATAACCATATTTCATTTCCCAGTCTCCTTCTTCTCCTTGGCCTTTCTGAAGATGCGCTTTGTCGTCTTCCTGTCTGCCTCCAGGGAAGGCAGCAATGCGATCTTCCGCTTCTTCAGCATCGAAGGGAATTTCTCAGTATCACCCAAGAGTTTGAGCGAGCCGATCTTGTAGGCGGCTATCATCGCAATATCATACGTTCGCCCGAACATTTGAACCGTCTTTAGAAATGCCCGATTAAATAAAGGTACGTTGCCTTCCTGTTTCGATGCTCCCCTCTCCAACGCAAGGTGCCGCAACGTATCCATCACGGCGGCCACATCGATTCCCATCGGACACCGCGCCGAGCACGTCTCGCACGAGACGCACATCCAGAGGATGTCGCTTTCAAGCAATTCGTCCCCGGCATCTAAATGAAGCCGGCGCATTATCTCAGACGGGGGGCATGTAACCAGTTTTGCCACCGGACAACCGCTCGTGCACTTCTTGCATTGGAAGCAAATGCTCACGTCCACTCCCGATGCTTCTTGCACCGCGTTGATGATACCCTCAGTCTTTCCTTTTTTGACCGTTATGGCCATTCGAGTCTCCTTATGCCCTTCACCGGACGTCCATCGCTCTGTAATTCGTGCCATCAATGTTCAGCCATTGCTTCGACGGTCTTGTCCTCGTGAGAAGCGCTTGACGCACCGGATGCGAGCGCCCGAAGCTGGATGGGACGGACTTTACGATAGACCCGTTCGGGCATTCGTCTCTGGCCGTCCACGGTCAGTAGCTCATCGACACGGATGCCGAAGAGCCTTTCGTTCTCTTCAAGGTAGGGTCGTATCAAGTCCCAGTCCTGCTGAGTCAGTGCGGTAAACTCGCCGCCGTTCAACTGTTGCGGGACAACATTCTTATGCGGGTCGCGGACATATATAGCGCCGCCGGAAGCCAGAGAGAACAGGTTGGTGCCGGGATAGGGTTCCCGCCGCGTGATTATTTGACCGGCATCGTCAAATTCGATGCCATTGAGAATGGCGAAGCCGCCGTCTTGTAACGGATCGCCGGCCATGAAAGACTCCGCGAGAAAATCCAGACATGTACCATTGATGACCACCCTCGGCCTGCCCACCGAGTTGATGAGGGGCCGGCCTGCGGCGTTACCCAAGACATAAACATGACCGCCCTTGGCGCCATACATGAAGGTCTGGCCCACGTCTCCGTGGATGACCATTTTCCCTCTTTTTATAATCTGTCCCAATTGGTCCTGGGCATTGCCGTGCACCGTGATCGTCAGGCCGTCAATACCGGAGCCGAGATAATCCCCGGAACTGCCGTACACGTCGATTGTAACGTCGTCTGTTTCCGGGCCGAGTCCACACCCAATGAATCTCTGACCCCGACAATCAAAACAGATGAAATGCCGCCAGCCCTTTGCGTAGGCATCCACCAGCAGGGCCGCATCACAATTGCCGCCTTCCGGCGGAAAAAGGCTGGCGTCAATGACAAGCGTCGTCTCATTCTGTCGTGGCGGTCTGAGGGTATCACGCGTTCCGTAGCCGACCAGACGATGTGTACTGCTGGCGTTTTCCTCCGTTCCAAGACCGGGCATGCTCCTTAACAGCCGATACAGTGCATCACCCACAATGTGGATCACATGGCTGGTCTTTTTTGAATCCGTCGAGTATTTTCTGTCATTTAACAAAGTGAGCGCCTCAATCGCTGCTGCCGTCCTTTGGGGATCCATCGCTCGATCGGCAACACCGGCGCACACCGCGCGAATATCTCCAAAAGACCAGCGTCCGATGTTTTGGCTGATGAACTCGTAAAGGGCGACGGTCTGCCCGCTCTCGAGCCAGTGTTCTATATCCCTTCCAACATCGCGTAACTCAGATGAGAGGACCACATCAGCCGAGAAATCACACGGCTCGGTTCCTTTGGGAGCACGGGGAGGAATGCCGAACTTGTTAGTGCAGGTCATCCGCATCCTGCCCGTAGAATCCTTGTCGAGATTGAATATGAACGCCCCTCCATCCGTGTGGCTGCCTCCTCGTGCATTCCAGTAACGGTCGGCAACCAGACAGATCCGCTTATCCTGTTGTGAGAGACTGTGGAGGGTAGCGTCTATGGCCTGCTTTTCCGACGCGATGAGCCCCACCTGGAAATCGCCATCCAGGAAGGCAAATACCTGGGGTCTGAGCATCGCGGTGTCCGTTATGCCTAATAACTGAAACCGGTTCTCACGAACGATGTTTCGGGCAATGATAAAGAACCACGGACCATCAGGGGAACCGTGTATGTGAGTGGCCTGTATGGCTCTGTATATCGGCTGCTTCTTCTTGGGGAGACAGTCAAAATCGTGCTCGGTCGTGGGCGCCATCGCTTCGATTATGTATTCCAGAGGATACCGATACGTTCGGTCGAGAAGATCGAACAGAAGCGCCGAGACCTCGGTATCAGTGAGGAACTGCGGGTAAATATGACGCTGTTTGAGGTATTCGCAGACGGAGTGATAGTTGGCGAAATCGCCGTTATGGACGAGCGCCATATTGACAGCGGCGAAAGGATGAGCCCCGCCCGGATGCCAGACGCGTCCCTTTGTCGGGTAACGCTGGTGGGCGATCCATATGTGTGCGCGGAGGTCTTCAATTTTATAGTACTTGACGATAGCCTCCGCGTAGCCGACGACCTTGAGGATCATAATGTTTTTGCCGTGCGAGAGGACAAATGCCCGCTGCTCACCGAGGGAGGCGTAATAGGTCTGATTGAGCTTGAAACTGTTCTGGTTTATGAACTCGTCTTCGGCGTCACCACGGTCAAGCTCGCCCAAGTCATTTTCCCTGACAAAAGAATCGAGAACATCCGGCTTAACGCGAACGAAGTAGCGCCATGCGGCGGGAGGCTTCACTTCAAGCCCTGCAACACGGCGCCAATCATCGACGGTATCAAGCCTACCCGAAGCCGCAACGTCGAAATTCGCAGTAATGAAGCGCTGCTCCATCTCGCAGCGCACGTTCGAATCAAGCAGAGCAATGTGGAGCATGTAATACTCGTTTAGAAGTTTTTCGCTGACGCCAAGCTGCTCCGGCAGGAATCCTGCCGCCGCGATGCCGCCGCCCTTGCCGTTGCCGCGGTTATGCATCTGCCTGGACGGCTCATAGATATGCCTTCCGGGGACCGGCTCGGAGCAGCAAAAACCGACAACGCCACAGCCGCCTTCTTCCTCGGACTTTCTCACACCGTCGGCAAGCTCAAAACCATCAGCGAGGCGTTTTTTTGATTCCAGGATTTTTTCTATCACACTCTTATTCACGTCTTGCGCTCCGACTCACCGGTATAGTCAAGATGCATCAGCAGGTCCGTTCGTCCTCGTAACTCCTGGACGCTTCGCATGCCCAATCGGCGAAGGATTTGAACGAGCTCCTTATACCAGGCGTTGTACAGGTTAATCAGCCGCTGCGTACCCCATTCGACACCCATTTGGGCTGACAGTTCCGGGTCCGTCGTGGCGATTCCTCGAGGACAGCCGCGTCCGCTTTCGCAACGGGTACATCTGACACATCCCAGCGCGATCAGCTCGGCGGTCCCTACGACCACTCCGTCGGCCCCCAGAGCAATAGCCTTTGCAATGTCGTGGGTCGTGCGTATGCCGCCGCTGGCAATGAGCGTTACCGTATCCCGTACACCTTCCGCTTCGAGAAAGGCATGTACTTTGCCGATGGCATATTCGATTGGCATAGCGATGTTCTTCTTGGCGATATCGGGAGCAGCACCCGTGCCTCCGTAGCCGCCGTCCAGGTGGACGATGTGTGTACCCGCTGCACAGCTTCCCACGGCGACCATGTCCACGTCCGTGGGTGTCGATACCTTCGTCGATACCAGAGCGCGCCGGTTGACGTGCTTGATCCAGTCCAAGTGCTTCATGTGATCTTCGATGGAGTACACGCTGTGGAACGGGAAAGGTGAGAACAACGAGATACCAAGCACCGCCTCGCGCATTTTCGAGACGCTGACCGTATTCTTGTCACCCAGCAAGTGTCCTCCTAAACCTGGTTTGGCCCCCTGGGCGTATTTGAATTCCACAATAGGCACGCGCTGAATCGTTTCCTCACGCACTCCGAAAAGCCCCGTGGCCACCTGCGTAATCACATGGTCGTCATACGGCCTGAGCCGTTCCATGTATCCGCCTTCACCGGTGCACGTGAACGTGTTCCACGCCACAGCGCTACGCGCTTTGGACAGTTGCGTTACGTCGCTCACTGATCCGAAGGACATCCCGCCCCCATACCACGGAACGTCGATCTTGATCCGGGGCCTGCCGTCGTTACGCCGGTTCAATTCGATGCTCGTATCTATGTCGTCTTCGTCGATTTCAACGGGCGGCTTATCAGGGAACCTGAACCTGATTCTGTCGAACCCACCGCCGGAGTTGCCGCAATGATACTTATAGCCGTATTCCGGAGCCGGGATGTCACCCGTTTCGGCCATCTTCCATGTGGCCAAAATCATATCGGCCGTCCAGCGATAATCCCCCAGCACGCGCATCATCGGATTCTCCGCCATGCGCAACGCCAGTTGGGGGCATTGTGCAACGCAGTAGCGATCGGTCTTCTCGCAGGCCGGACCGATACATAAGTCCAGTCGCGGCTCAGCAAAGTACTTGTACCCGGGTTTGTCCACATGCACACCGTATGGGCATAACCGGACGCACTTGCCGCACCGAATACAGTCGCTGCTGCGACGGATGATATGTTTTGCGATGGTGTTGCGATAGCGCGAAGGGGCTGGCTTGACAACACGAGCCACCTTCCTCTGCGGAACACGCGTTTGAAGCGTCTTTTCCGGTAAGATTTCTTTGAGACTATCTTCTTGTACCGAAAAGCTTGCCAAAGGTTTCCTCCTCAAGCTGTTCGAAAAACATGGCCCGGCCGACGTCTCCTCTGAGACGCCGTACCTCCCGCATCCCCATTGCACCCATCACCTCGATCAACTGGTCATGCCAGGCGGCAATGAGGTTGGTCATGCGCCCAACAGCGTATTCGAAGTCAATCCTCTCCAGTTTGGCCGGGCATAACATCCCGGGCTTGCAACGGTCACACAACTGACACTCAAGGGCAATCAACAGCGGCAGGTTAATTGTCACCAAATCCGCGCCGCAGATAATCACCTTGGCCATATGTTCAGCCAATGCGATCCCGCCGCCCGCTATAAGTGTGATCTCGTCCCGTCTTCCATTCTCCACGAGGGACGTATGAATCTCGCGTATCATATCCTTAATGAATCGAGGATTCTGCGCACCAATCTCGTTGCCGTTAAGGTCGGCGGTGACATGTATCACTTCGACCTCCTGGAAATCAGCCAGCTTAATGGCGCGCTTGCAGCCATTGGAGTCCAGCGCGATCCTCACGGATATGACGGTCTCCGGAGAGGCACTCTTAAGTGCCCTTATTCGTTCGAGAACATCGGAGCTGTCCGGCAATTCCACCAGTCTTGTCTTATCCAGCACGTCCTTGGGCAGCGGTGGCGCCTCCGGGTCGAGATGGAACGCCACATGGGATAGATGTCGCTCTCGATCATCGCTCCTGAAAGGCCAATCACGTGGACTCACTATTGCGATCAGACCGGTGCGGCGGGCGGTTTCTCTGAAAATCGGGCCGAGTGCCGGCAACGTATGTTGCGGCGAACCCATGTCGATAATCAGCGGCATGGGAATAGACACAAGAGGTGGATGTGTACCGGCCAGTCTCTCACACTCAAAAGTAAGAAACGAAGGCTTTCTGCCGATATCGACGGCGGTGCTGATGTACTCTCGACCGTGGATTCCGTCCCGAGTCGGACGGACAATTTCCGACATATCCGTCCACATCGAGTCGAAGCCCGGCCCGGAAAACGGGCCCCTGTAACCGGCCCCGGAGACGGGAATTTTTGCCGTCTCAGCCTGCATCCAAGTCGTCTGAATGATCTCAGGGGTCCAGTAGCTGTTGCCCAACCTTTCGTAAGCTGGATTGACCACCAAACCAAGAAGGCCCTTTGTGCAGTTCTGTACACAGGAGAAGCAGCCCATGCAGTCGAAAAACAATGCGTCAACGTCACTAAGATTGCGAATGTACTCGGTCTCCTGTCTGTGACGGTCGTAAACGCAGGCCTTCTTCACGCAATTATGGCAGCGAGCGCAGTCTTCACGCCAATCCACGACCCCGTATTTTCCGATTCGGGTCAGGCGGGGGGGAACAGGCTTTGTCTCAATATGATATTTCTCTGGCATACCCGTGTTTCACCGTTCACAGCCCCGATGCTGCAAGAAGCTCCGGCACCAACGTTTCTTTACCGCCGGAAAGAATGTGTACTCCCCGTACACCGTCCATATTCTTGATTTCTCTGATGATTTCAGCGCTGATCGCCAAGGCTTCTTTCTGCTGGGCACGCTGATCGCCGGCAGCGTTCATTCTACTGATGATCTCATCCGGTATTTGGAAATCCGTGTGAGTTTCGCGAAGCTTCTCGGCTTCTGCGGCATCAGTCAAAGGCAGCACACCGGCAAGAATCGCCGTTTTCTCAGTAATGCCCTCGGCACGCGCCGCGCCAAGCCATTCGCCAAATCCCTGAACGTCAAAGACGGCTTGGGTTTGCATGAAACGTGCACCGGCGTCAACCTTTTTCGCGAGCCGAAGAATATTGAGCTCCATCGGTTTGAGGCAGGGATTCGCCACAGCTCCGGCCAACATGGCAAAATCGCCCTCGATTTTCGTTCCGTCGAGTAGCACTCCTTCATCACACATTTGTGTTACTGCAGCGATGAGCTGAATCGAGTCGATATCGTAAACGTTCGCGGACTCAGGGCATCTTGTAAGTGTCTGATGATAACCGGACAAGCAGAGCACATTCTTAATCCCGAGGGAGGCGGCTCCCAGCAAATCGGACTGAAGCGCGATGCGGTTTCTATCGCGAGTGACGAGTTGATAAACCGCCTCGACGCCCGAGCGGCTCAACACAACCGAGCGTGCAAGGCTTGAGGTGACAATACCAAAGGGATTATCAGCGACATTTACGGCTTGAATCCCCCCCGTCAGAGCCTTCACAATGGCTTCATTCACGGAGGGATTCGTACTGGCACCAGGCAGATACTCAGCCGTAACAATAAAATCCCTTTTGTCTATGCAGTTTGCAAGCCTACTGTCCGGCTTCACGGTGTAGTCTCCTGACGGTCACGGACATTCGACGTGGAAGGATCGTTACTGCCGGGTATTGTTGGTATCTCCGTGCAAAACTGAGACATACTCCTCACCTTTGTGCAAAACTCTTCTATGTCTTCAATGACTTGCTCCACCCCTGCATCCTTATGTTGGACAACCGCGATGCGTCCCTTCCCCAATCCAACTTCTTCAAGCAGTGAGTCAACGGCTTGCGCTCGTTTTTGAGCACGCATGTTCCCTTCAAGATGGCGGCATTCATCCTGCCTGCACGTTACGATCACAACGCCATCAGCGCCGGATTCAAATGCTTTGACCAAGTACGGTATATTTACCTTTCCCGAGCAGGGCAGATGGATTTCTCTAAGCGTATCGCCTTGCAGCCTGTCGCGGAAGCGTATCAGTGCCTCCCGGTCGAGGCTATTCGCGCAGTAAAAAATGTACACTTTCAAAGTCCGGCCATTCATTCTGTCCTGCCCCATTCAGCGGTGTTCTGATCCCGTGTATCGAGTTCGCCTCAATCGTTGCTTGAATCTTCCAAGGACAATACTCCTTCCCTCACCATCTTAGCCTCGCTATTGTTGACTGAGTCTTTTAACGAAGTCGAGATAGTGCTTGAGGACCCACATTTTCTCCAGGAATTCGGTCCACCCAAATGAGGGTTCGAATTGATTATTGGTTTTATGGATGGTGCCGTTGGGCTCTACACGGCCCTCCAGCTCGGCCCATAAGTCAGCCCATACGG
Organism: uncultured Pirellulales bacterium; assembly: GCA_964462945.1. Taxonomy (GTDB): domain Bacteria; phylum Planctomycetota; class Phycisphaerae; order Sedimentisphaerales; family Anaerobacaceae. The sequence goes on along the minus strand of CAYWZW010000020.1, from coordinate 18,943 downwards.
TGAGTGCGTCCTGAACGAGACTGTTGGTCACAGTCTTAAAGTCTTCAAGCTCCGTCGCGGACGAGACCCGCTGGGATAAGACCTGCCCATTGCCGTCGCTAACGTTTGCCTTTCTTGGCGTTCCAGGCATATATGCCTCACCAGACAGAATTGGACTCTACACACTCACAACACAGTATCTTGGTGCGGAGCTTGTATCCAAAGCCACGCCGGTTTTTGACAGACTCTACGCGCCGTCGCCTGGAACAGAACAACGCGCGTGCCAGCTTCTCAGTCCGGAAAGCAGTGCACTTATAACCTATTCCAAATAAAGAGCTTAAATGAATGAGAGTTTTCCTGGCAAAGAAGGGATGTGTGAAATCCGGGCTAATATATTGCCACTTGGTCCATATTATAGACCATAATGGACACTCAAAACCTCGTCTTTAAGATTTCACCCCCGCATTTTACACTCGTGAACACTACTGATTTATGCCATATTCACGTATCTTTTTCCGAAGTGTCATGCGGCTCATGGACAATTGCTCGGCTGTTTTGCGCTGGCTTCTCGTTTGGGCGAGTGTTTTGCGGATAATTGATTCGTCAACTATGCGGTGGATCGCTTCCCGCGCTCGACCCGGATCACCGATTTCCTCGCAGAAATTCTGTACTGTGCGGCGGATATGAGTTTCATTGCCTGGGGGATGTCCATCCTGACGGGTGCCTTTTATCGTGTGTGAGACTATTTCTTCCGGCAGGAAATCCACCAATAAGACCTTACCCGGACTCATGACGACTCCACGTTCGATGCAATTTTCAAGCTCGCGCACATTGCCCGGCCAGGGATATTCAACCAGCAGATCGAGGACTTTGTGAGATATTTTACTGACGCTTTTGTTATTCTGCCGGTTGTACTTCTCTAAGAAATAGTCCACCAAACGTGGGATATCACTTCGGCGTTCTCGTAATGGAGGCAAATGGATTGGTATGACATTTAATCGATAGAAGAGATCTTCGCGGAACCGCCCCTTGCGAATCTCGCTTCTAAGGTCCTTGCTCGTCGCGGCCACCACGCGGACGTTGATTTGTATAGTATGCGCTCCACCGACCGGTTCAAACTCTCTTTCCTGGAGAACCCGCAGCAGCTTTACCTGCAATCTCGGGCTCATCTCTGCAATCTCATCCAGGAAAAGCGTACCTCCATCAGCCAGCTCAAAGCGACCTTTCCGGCTTTCGAGCGCGCCCGTGAATGCGCCCTTGACGTGGCCAAAAAGTTCCGATTCAAGAAGCGTCTCAGAAAGAGCGCCGCAGTTGACCCTGATGAACGGGCCGTTTGAGCGGTCGCTGTTGTAGTGCACTACACTGGCGACAAGCTCTTTTCCGGTACCCGTTTCTCCCGTCAGGAGAATCGTGGCACGAGACTTGGCCGCGGTGGCGGCAGTCGAGAGCACACGTTCAATCGCATCACTCTGGCCGACCAGGTTCTCAAGACGGTAACGGCGTCTGAGTTCCTCCAGCGCGAGCTCGTCACGCACGAGTATTTCCTCTTTTTCCACGTGGATGAGACGGTTAATCTTAAGGACCTGCGAAATAATCGACGCCACGATTTGGAGGAGCCTTAGATCCTTGTCGAGCATGGATCCAACTGCAAAAGGTCGATCGATGCTCAGAGCCCCTACGACCTTGTTATCTACTTTGATTGGGACACAGATGAAGGCAATAGGATGGGCGGCATCTATCCTCCGGGTCGCCGTCCGGTTGAGAAAACGCGCATCCTGACCGACATCCGGTATGATCTCTGGAAGACCGGTTCCCACGACAAGTCCCGTCACACCCTCCCCAATGGCGTACTCTCCCCTGGCTCGCTCGGCGGCTGAAAGCCCGTGCGCAGCAGCAATCTTGAGTTTGCCTGCGGTCCTGTCTAGGAGAACAAGCGTTCCTCGGACCATCCCGAGCTCATTTGCCAGCGCCTCCATAGTCTGCTCAAAAAAAGACTGAGGCTCAAGTGCCGTACCCAGGACATCGGCCATCCGCGTTAGAAGTCCGAGTTCACGGTCTTCGCGAGACTCGGCCGCTATGACCAGTTCGCCATTAACTATACGAAACCATTGCGGCACGCCGATGTCCACGCAACGCCTATTTACAGCCTTCCTCAGCGTCAGTGTGCGAATTCCGCGTGATACAGCAATTTCCACAACCACCTGTGTGATGTGCCGTAGTTTCGCTAGGAACTGTTCCGAGTGGGCCTCTTTCTCCAAGAGCCAGTAAGCAACGGTATTAATGTCGAACAGTCGGGGGCAAAAGTGCCCGAAGAACCGTAGGACGATATCCTCATCGCCCCAGAGGTCAAACATCCCGGTCAGGCTGTCAAAGACGTAACGGGCATTTGTCGGCACCTCCGACCCAACCGCTCGCAGGGCTTCCTGCAGTTCATCGTGATCGCCAGGATTCCCTACATGAATGGATTTTGAGAGCACTTCAGGTCCGACGGACTTGAAAAAATCAAGAAAAACGTCGTCGTTGTTACCCTTGCCGGATGAAAAGCAGTCCACAAGCCTGAATCGTCCGGCAGACATCAGACCGCCGTACGTGTTGACGATGGTCTGGGGGGAGCGATTGAAACTCACGTAGATGACCGGCGTCCCTTCGGCCTCACATGCTGAGACGAAACTCGATACAAACCCATCGACCGGCGCGCCTGAATCGACCTCCCAGACGAGGTTGTCCCCTGCCAGAATGCCGCCAATCAGCCGGTCGATTTCCTCCATACCCGTCGTAAGTCTATCTTTAACCAATCAACGGCCCTCCGCTCTCGTGTGATAATGTGGGTATTGCCTTAGTCCCACGGTCTACGATCTCAATAGGGCAGCAAAGTAAGTTTCCCTGGATCTTCCCCGGAAGGTGAGGAAAACAGCTTTCCACATGCCGCTCCGAGAGCGTTTTTTGAACGATTGCCGCGATGGATCGGTTTATGAACCCACGAAACCGATCATTGGGGCGAACCGTTTCTTCTTGTCTTTCCACTATTCTGACCGAGTGTTGATCAGAAGGGCACAGACCAAAATTCCTCCAGTCCATCGGTCCATCCTTTTCATGGTCGTTCTCCTGTTAAACGTCCACTGCAATTCTCATATGCTCTTAACCGATATTCCACTCTGAGTCAATAAACAGTACTCCTGCACGCTACGGCCTTTATAATAGCACAATGTGCGGTCCGATTTCAACGCATCTGACCGTGAACCCAGACAACATTCCCGTCAGAAAGACCCAGGAGTACGCCAATTCGCTGAGAATCTAACATTCTGCTTATAGTAAAGGCAAGGGCCAAATAGCAGGCCCGACCAAACCTTAAATCCTCGCGGAAAACGGTATAGCTATTTATGAATTAAGGGCGAGGGTAAGGCCTCAGAAAATTACAACCAAAGCTACAACTAAGTCCGGATTATCTGTGAAACCTATCACTATTTTCTTAAGGAGACAGGACGATAAGAACTTCAAAAAGAAAGACACGTTCGGACAAATTTCCTTTAACTCTCCATCCCACGGGACAGTACTGTAAACCGCAGCAAGAAAAATCAGCTACAGGCTCCGGAACTTTGAGGGTTCCAGGTGCGAGGACTTCCCCTTCAGTGATAAGGACGCGGCGCGATTGGGCGATTATGCTAAGAATCCTTATAAACTTTTAACGCAACTCTAACAATGTGTTAACATAAAGAGGCAAATATAGTCAGAAAAACTGATTATAGAAAGGACGGGCAGTCATGGCTAACGAAAGTGTTCTGATCGTCGATGACGAGGAGGATGTCCTTGAGCTGGTGCGGTACAATCTCGACAGGAGCGGCTATCGAGTCGAGACCGCAAGTTCAGGCGAAGAGGCCCTTACAAAGGCAAGAGGAAAACTGCCGGACCTGATCATCCTGGATTTAATGCTTCCCGGCATGGATGGAATAGAAGTCTGTAAGAAATTAAAGAGCGATGTGAAGACAGAGCGCGTCCCTATCCTCATGCTCACGGCCAAAGGCGAAGAGGCGGATATCGTAACCGGGATCGAGCTTGGAGCGGACGATTATGTGACCAAGCCATTCAGCCCGAAGGTATTAATGGCGCGCGTTCGCAGGATTCTGCACCGGGCGGTCAGTCGAGACCTGGAAAAACCGCCGATGAAAATACGAGATTTGACCATTGACCCCGGACGGCGGGAACTGCTTGTCAAAGGAAAGCCGGTCAATCTTACGTTCACAGAGTTTAATATTCTGTATGCCTTGGCCAGACGGCCGGGCATGGTCTTTTCGCGGTACCAGATCATCGATGCATTGCACGGCGACGATTATCTTGTAACCGACCGGGCCGTGGATGTGCAGATCGTTTCTCTTCGCAGGAAGCTGGGCTCCTGCGGCAGCTACATAGAGACGGTACGAGGCGTAGGCTATCGTTTTAAGGACTAGTCAATGTTCGGAAGAAGCTTGTTATGGCGGCTCTACCCGGTGTATTTGCTGATAACAGTTGCGGCATTGCTCATCATCACCTGGTATCTCTCGCAATTGTTGCCTGAATTCTACCACAACCAGGTGGCCGACGACCTCCAGGCGCGCGCCCGCCTGATAGAGCACCAAATTGTTCCCAAGCTGAAAGAGGCTGATTTCCAGGCCATAGACGGCTTATCAAAGAAGCTGGGCGCAAGCAGCTCTACGAGAATCACGGTAATCCTTCCTAATGGGGCGGTTATCGCTGATTCTGACCAGGATCCGGCAAGGATGGAGAACCACGGCGACCGCCCGGAAGTCAAAGATGCCCTGGAAAAAGGGGTGGGCAGATCTCTGAGGTTCAGCAGCACGTTGAATAAGACCATGATGTACCTGGCCGTGCCAATTGAGGAGCAGGGAAGAATCCTGGCCGTAGTGCGAACATCCATTCCCGCGGTGGCTATGGACAAGAATCTCAGGGACATCTACAACAGGATCATTCTGAGCGTGGGGATTATCGCGGTCTTTGCCGCCGCAATTACTTTGGTGATTGCTCGCACCATAAGCCGACCCATCGAACAGATGAAGGAGGCGGCCCAGAGGTTCGCATCAGGCCGGTTCGAATCGAGGATGCCTGTACCGAGGCAGACGGAGCTGGCAGGGCTTGCACAGTCCCTGAACGAAATGGCCATGCAATTGCAGGACAGAATTGACACGATCACCCAACAACGCAATAAGTTGGAGGCCATCCTGTCGAGCATGATTGAAGGGGTTTTGGCGGTTGATGTTCGAGGTCATGTGGTCAGTATCAACATGGCGGCCGCAAAGTTTCTCGGCAGCGATCCAACCAGGGCACAGGGCCGCAACGTCGAGGAAGTCGTTCGCAACACCGATTTTCAGGAATTCGTGCAAGATGTGCTAAACGAGGAACGCCCAAGCCAGACGGATATCACACTGTCCGGTCAGGAAGATCGGATCGTTCGGCTTGACGGTGCAAGTCTGCGAGACAGCAAGGGTGACAAGAGCGGAGCCGTCATCGTGATCAGCGATATGACTCGAGTGCGCCGCCTCGAAGAGGTCCGGCGCGACTTTGTGGCCAATGTATCGCACGAGCTGAGAACTCCCATCACTTCGATCAAAGGGTTTGTCGAAACGCTGCTGGATGGCGCCTCCCGCAAGCCGGAGGATGCCGAACGCTTTCTTCAGATTATCGCCAAACACGCCGACCGCCTGAACGCGATTGTCGAAGATTTGCTGACCCTGTCCAGCCTGGAAGACGGAACTGAGAAGAGGAAAATCACTCTTGAAAAGGCTTCTATCAGAGCTGTTCTCAACTCGGTCGTTGAGATGTCTTCGATCAAAGCCGAGGAGAAACATATTGCGGTCGAGCTGGATTGTGACAAGCAAATCGAGGCAAAGATCAATACGGTCTTGCTGGAACAGGCCCTGCTTAATCTTGTTGACAACGCGATCAAATACAGCGAGCCCGGAAGTCTGGTTCGGATCAAGGCCCGCAAAGCAGATAAAATGATGGCGATTTCGGTCCACGACGATGGCTGCGGCATAGCCAAGATCCATCAGGATCGGATATTTGAGCGATTCTACGTGGTTGACAAGAGCCGCAGCCGCAAACTCGGGGGAACCGGACTTGGCTTGGCTATCGTCAAGCACATCGCCGAGGTGCACGGCGGGTCCGTCACGGTCGAAAGCTCGCCTGGAGCAGGCAGCACATTCACCATGCATCTGCCTGCTGATTAGGAACGCAAGACCTTCTGAATCAAATCGTGGGATAAGGCCGTCCCTTCGGACTGCGCGCGTGGCAGGCATGTTCCTCATCTGGCAATTTTTTCGAAATTAACACACTTCTGACAGAGCGCTTACATGGCTCTAACAACTCTTACGTAGGATTTAATAGCTGATATGGCAGCATTGGAACGCTCTTTTTCATATTCATCTGTTGCCGGGTTTGGGGTGGCTGATCGAAACGACCAACAAGCCCTGCACGAAAACGAGCACGGCCTCGGCCGTGATACACATACACGAAGGTCTAGAAAGCCATGAAATGGCAGAAGGAACTTAGAGAGAAAAAGGACAGTACCGATGGAGCAGATACACAATCTTCTCTTCATAACGTTTGTGCTCAACCGGCGGGAGCGGGACCTTGACGTTCGCTGTTGTGGGTGCAAGGACATTATGGTTTCAGACTACAAGAAGCCCACGCACATAAAGGGTGCGATAGAATTTGAGGGCCAGATTATTCCCGTCGTTGACCCCAGCACCTGGTTCTGCGGCGAGCCGACGAGGTTGACCGGCTCGGCCTGCATCCTAATTGTCAAACACAGCTATGAGTGCCGCGAGCTCAAGACGGGCGTTCTTGTGCCGGACACCGAAGAAATCATGAATCTGGCTGCAGGCAGCTACGTCTCGGGGACAATGAAGGGAACGAGCTTCAACACACGCTTCGTTCTGGACATCCCTAAGAACACTTTCGCAAACAGATTCCTGGCCGACAGTCACGTGGCGTTGAGCCTGTGCGAACGAAAGAAGCTGATGGACGATGACTTTGAGACTTTCAGAGAAATTGTTGCCAGAGGATTGGTACATGCTTGAGCCATCACCGACATTTTTCCGCATTTACACAATTCTAACACAACGCTGATATTAGCCTAACAATACCCGGATATTCATCCTTGTTGTTGTGGAAAGTCGCTCCCCGAGACCGGCTTGGGCAGCGCACGAATGTTCAGTGTTTTTCGGAGATGCACACATGGGAAAGAACAGAATGAAAAAAGGGATTTTGCCTTTGATCGGCGCAGCCGTCCTGGTTGTTTTTTGGCCGGCCGCACGAGTTACGGCTGACGATCTCGGTGATCTCAAACAGCAGCTCTCAGAGCTGCAGAACCGGATCACCCAGTTGGAGGAGAAACAACGATTGAAAGAGAAGTCTTGGAGCGAGAAAATCGACGAGCTGACGAAGCAGAAAGCCGAGAAGGTAGCCCTCCCGGAGAGCCTTAAGTGGATCGAGAAGGTCAAGATATCGGGCGATCTTAGGTACCGCCACGACCATGAAGACAAACAAGACAGCAGCGGCGGATGGGAGAACGGGGTTGATCGTGAGCGGATACGCGCCAGGCTGATGCTTGAGGCCATTGTCAACAATGAATGGGACGTCGCCTTCAGAATCGCCTCCGGCAGCGATAAGAGCCCGGTTTCGACGAACCAGGACCTTGAGGACGCTTTTTCCAAAAAGGACATCTGGCTGGACCTGGCGTATTTCAACTGGCACCCGATTGCAGTGGATGGGCTAAACGTTGTGGGTGGAAAGGTAATGAATCCGTTTTACACAGTAGGTAAGAACGAGCTCGTCTGGGACAGTGACCTTAATCCTGAAGGCATCGCGGGCCAGATATCCAAGCCGCTTAGCGATGCTGACCGGCTGTTCATCAACGGCGGCGGCTTCTGGGTCGACGAAAATGCCGCCGGCGCCGACACATCCCTGTGGGGCGCGCAGACATACATCAAGCACGACATGGGCAATTCCGATTACCTGCTGGGCGGCGCAACCTACTGGGACTACGGCAACCTGCAAGGGCGGGGCGACCTCAAGAGCACGTGGGGATCGTCAGACTTCTTCGGCAACACGTCCTCGGGTGGTTTATACGTGAGCGACTATGATATCTTCGAAGCGTTCGGGGAATACGGATTCCAATGTATCGGGTTGCCGGTAGCTGTCTTCGGAAGCTGGGTCCAGAACGTTGTTGCCAGCACCAGTGACGACACGGGCTGGCTGCTTGGAGCCAGACTCAACAAGGCCAAAGAGCCGGGTTCCTGGGAATTCAGCTACGACTACAGGAAGCTGGAGGCGGATGCCATTGTTGGGGGCTTCACTGAATCAGATTTTCTCGAGAGCGCGACAGACTCACGAGGCCACAAGTTCGGCTTCAAGTATCAGTTGGCGACGAATCTCCAGTCAGGCCTGACCTATTACCACCTCGAAGATACCGGCAATAGCACACGTGATCTGGATTATCGAAGGCTGCTGGCTGATTTGGTCTTAAATTTCTAATGAATCGCTAACAGAAATCTAACATTGACCTAACAAATCCTGAACATGTACAAAGTATGTTCTTAGCAAAGGGCAATATTTTTGAAAGGGCAGAAAAATGAAAAAAGCAATGGTGTTAGGTGCAACGGCTGTTATGGCGTCTTCAATTCTTGGATGCGCCAAAAAACCACAGGAATCAGAGCTCCTTAAAATAGATGGTTCCAGCACCGTCTTTCCGATAACGGAGGCCGTCGCTGAAGAATTCCAAAAAAGCAATCCCAATACCCGTATCACTGTTGGCATTTCCGGCACGGGCGGCGGCTTCAAGAAATTCGGGACCGGTGAAATCGATATCGCCGATGCCTCAAGGCCCATCAAGCCCAGTGAAGTCGAGCAGTGCAAACAAAATGGGATCGAATATATTGAGCTTCCCGTGGCCTATGACGGACTGGCCGTGGTCATCCATCCGCAAAACACCTGGGCCAGGTCAATTACCGTGGCGGAGCTCAAGAAACTCTGGAGCCCGCAGGCCCAGGGAAAAGTCACCAGGTGGAGTGACGTTCGCTCGGACTGGCCAAACGAAGAAATCCATCTGTTCGGCCCGGGCGTTGACAGCGGCACGTACGATTATTTTACCGCGGCCATTGTGGGAACCGAACATTCCAGCCGAGGCGATTTCACTTCCAGCGAGGACGACAATGTGCTGGTGCAGGGCATCTCGACGGATAAGTATGCCCTCGGATTCTTCGGGCTGGCTTACTACCAGGAGAACCGGGACAAGCTCAAACTGCTGCCGGTTGACGATGAAAATGACGGCAACGGCAAAGGACCCGTTGCGCCCTCGTTTGAAACGGTGGCTAACGGGACCTATCAGCCGCTTTCCAGGCCCATCTTCATCTATGTCAGCACAAAATCGCTGGACCGTCCGCAAGTGGCCAACTTTGTGAAATTCTACCTGGCCCATGCGGCCGGGCTGGTTAAAGAAGTCGGTTATATTCCTCTATCACAGCAGGCGTACAGCCTCGCTCAGAACCGGGTCGATAAACGGATGACCGGCTCGATCTTCGGTGGAAAAGGTTCGCAGATTGGCGTATTGATCGAAGACCTTCTCCAGAAAACGGGACAATAGAAAAGCGACAGCGATGAATACAAACTCATTGCAAACCGTTTTTTTCCGGCAGCGCTTCGTATTTGAGCGAATTGTTGCCGGCCTGTTGTTTATTTGCGCAACAGTCTCCGTACTGACGACCGCAGGCATTATAGCCGTCCTACTCAGCCAGACCGTCGCCTTCTTTCGGGAAGTCTCATTTGCCCAGTTCTTCGGCGATACGCAGTGGACTCCTTTGTTTGCGAACAAACACTTCGGTATATGGGCGCTTATTTCCGGAACAGTCCTGACCAGTTTTATCGCGATAGCCACCGCCGTACCGTTCGGTTTGCTTGCGGCAGTTTATCTGAGCGAATATGCTGGCGACCGGGTCCGACGCTTTCTTAAACCAGCTATGGAAATACTGGCGGGTGTCCCGACGATTGTTTACGGTTACTTTGCTCTTGTCTTCATTACCCCAATTCTTCAGAAGGTCATTCCCGATCTTGCCGGTTTCAATGCGCTCAGTCCGGGCATTGTCATGGGAATTATGATAATTCCCATCGTCGCATCTCTGAGTGAAGATGCCATTCACGCCGTTCCAGACAGTTTGCGGGAAGGTGCTTACGCGCTGGGTGCGGCCAAACTGGCAACCATTCGGCGTGTGGTAGTTCCATCCGCGTTTTCAGGCATAGGGGCATCGATCATGATCGGGATATCCAGGGCGATAGGCGAAACGATGATCGTGGCAATCGCCGCCGGTCAGCAGCCGCGTTTCACCTTTGATCCTCGTGTTCCCATAGAAACCATGACAGCCTATATCGTTCAGGTAAGCCTTGGAGACACACCGACGGGTACGCTGGAATATCATACCATCTTTGCCGTGGGAATGACTTTGTTTGTATTTACTTTCGTATTGAATTTTGTCTCTTTCCGCCTGCGGCAAAAAATTCTCAAAGGAGCCAGACTCTGAAAAACAATAGTAATATCACTTCCGCGGACAGAGAAAAATATTTTAAGGAGCTTTCTCAAAGCCCTCTGAGCCCCGAGCGTGCATTCAAGGCGATATGTCTTCTGGCGATGCTGCTGCCTTTGTTGCTGTTAATCGTCCTGATCGGGAAAGCATTTGCGGACGGCTTGCCGCGCTTAAGGTGGGATTTTCTTACCAGCTATCCTTCACGCAAACCCGAAGATGCGGGTCTGCTGCCCTCGCTGGTCGGCAGTATCTACCTGATGGGACTGACTACCCTCATTGCTATCCCCCTGGGCGTTGGGGCAGCCGTTTATCTGGAAGAGTATGCAAGACCCAACTGGGTGACATCAATCATTGAGATCAATATCAGCAACCTGGCGGGCGTCCCATCAATTATTTACGGGTTGCTTGGGCTCGAGCTGTTCGTCCGCACGCTGGCCCTGGATCGCAGCCTGCTGGCTGGTGCGGCAACATTAGCGTTATTGTTGCTGCCGATGGTGATCATGGCGTCAAGAGAAGCTCTTCGGACCATCCCCCTGTCCCTGCGGGAAGCCTGCTATGCACTGGGGGCCGACCGCTGGCAGACGATTCGACGGGTCGTCTTGCCCATGGGGCTGCCGGGGATTTTGACAGGCGTTATTCTGGCCCTGGCCCGTGCCATCGGAGAAACTGCGCCCTTAATTACTATCGGGGCATTGACATACGTGGCCTTTCTCCCCGATTCGTTGCGAAGCCCTTTCACGGCTTTGCCGATTCAGATTTTCAACTGGATTTCCAGGCCGCAGTCCGCTTTCCATACGAATGCCGCCGCAGGAATAATCGTCTTGTTGTTTATCATGCTCCTTTTGAACGGAACTGCGATCTGGCTGCGCGATAAATTACACTGGAGAGCTTCATGGTGACCAAGATACAGGTTGAAAATCTCGATGCCTGGTTTGGCGACGCCAAAGTGCTCGAAGACGTAACAATGTCGATTCACGAAAAACAGGCAACCGCCATTATTGGTCCGTCAGGATGCGGAAAAACGACCTTCATTCGCTGTCTGAACCGGATGCATGAGGTCACTCGCCAGGCGAAAGTCCGGGGAAAGGTGCTGCTCGACGGCTTTGACATCTATGAAGCCGGCGTTAATCCCGTGCAGGTGCGAAAAAAGGTGGGAATGGTTTTTCAAAAACCCAATCCTTTTCCGGTAATGACTATCAGAGAAAATGTTCTGGCCGGACTTAGACTTCAACAGGTCAAAAAGAAGAATATGGATGAACGGCTGGAACAACCCCTGCGAGCTGCAGGCTTGTGGAACGAGGTCAAGGATATCCTTGACAGGCCGGGAATAAGCCTGTCCGGCGGCCAGCAGCAGCGGCTGTGCATTGCACGGGCCCTGGCCCTGGAACCCGAAGTCTTGCTCATGGATGAGCCGTGTTCCGCGCTTGACCCCAAAGCCACGGCCAAAATCGAAGACCTCATTGACGAGCTTCGTCGCGACTATACCATTGTCATCGTGACGCACAATATGCAACAGGCGGCCCGAGTGTCCGACCTTACGGCCTTCCTGTATGAAGGACGGCTCATCGAAACGGGCCCGACCAAGCAGATCTTCACCAAACCGCAAAAGAAAATGACCGAAGACTATATTACCGGAAGATTTGGTTAATAGGGTGACTCTGAGATACCGAGAAGTCACGGGAGTTCAAAAATGCCCAAACACTTGCAGCGGGAAATTGAGAACCTGAAAAAGAAAATCCTGAGTCTTGGGGCGCGCGTCGAGATGACGGTCCATGAGGCCATACGCTCGATTGAAACCCGAGATGCGGCTCTGGCTCGAAAGATCATAGACGAGGATGTTCAAATAGACCGCACGGAAGTCGAAGTTGAGGAAGAGTGTTTGAAGATACTCGCTCTGCATCAGCCCGTGGCCGCCGACCTTCGCTTCATCGTGGCGGTGCTGAAAATCAACAACGATCTTGAGCGTATCGGCGACCTGGCGGTGAACATTGCAGAAAGGTCCTCTTACCTGGCCGGTCAGCCCGAGGTCAATGTATCTTTCGATTTCGTGGAGATGTCAGAGAAAACCGAAGCGATGTTAAACAAGAGCCTGGATGCGCTGGTGAATCTGAGCTCCGAGCTTGCTCACGAAGTCTGTATGAGCGACGATGCCATAGACGATATGAATCGTCAAGCGTACTTGAGAGTTCAGGAGGCGATTGCCAAGCATCCCGAGCACATGAGTTCCCTGATTCATCTGCTGTCGGCCTCGCGGCATTTGGAGCGAATAGCCGACCACGCCACCAATATAGCCGAGGATGTAATTTACATGATCGATGGCGAGATCGTCAGGCACAAGACGGAGGATTACAAATAGGGTGCTTTCGTTCACGTACCTGCCCGACCGATGGCAGGCGGGGTTTAGCGTGCACGCTCCACGCTGTTGACTGATGACTTATGAACTTAAGCCTGGCCTGTGTTCTACGGGTGGCCCTCAGCAGTGAGCATCTTTGGAAAATGTTCAGCAAATTTCGGATTCGATGTCCGGTACGACCTCTTGGGCGATATTAGAGCACTTTGCGCCAAATCTGACGAGCAAGGCGCATACACAAATGTCGATCGCGACCGTCGCTCCTCCCGGGCCGCCGTCACTCCGACCCATCAGCCCCGATAGAAATCGCCGACCTGCTGCTGCACGGGGTGAAGGAATAGGCGAATTGACGAGCTCCGCCACGACTCCTACCCATGATGGAAAGTTCACATGAGTTCTTCAGGATCCGTGCGAATTTCTTTGGAAACAAGACCGCCGGGCCGTCCTGATTTGCCGGTTGCCACGAAAAAGGCTGAGCTACGTGAGCTCAGCCTGGTGTGTCTATTGTGCCTGTGTCTGACAGGTTATTTCGGCAGATTCTTTTCGAGATTGGCCAGGGCTTCAGCGGTGACGGTTTGGGTATGAAGATCGCCGAAGATGACTCGGTATTCGTTATCCGACACCTTCCACCGCATCAGGACCTTATCCGCGTCTTTCGGGGTAACGGTCTTTCCGTAGTATGCGGGGTCTTTATTGTCCCACTGGAGCGTATTGTAGAACCTAGCGAGCCCCCGTATGGGCTTCAGGAAATCCACAAGTTTGTTGTTTATCTCTTCGTCCGTAAGCCCTTTTATCTCTTCCTTTATTAGAGTCGTTCGGCCCTCATGTGGTCACACGGAAGCAGTATGAAGACATCGTTGCCGCCCAGAGAGAGAAGAAACTGGAATTCGAGTACAGTCTGGGCTATGTGATCGAAAAGCGGTTCTATGTGATAGCACCGCCGGAGGCTAAGAAGGAGATCGATGAGGCCGGCGTGGACATAGAGTCCGTGGCGGATTCTGGTTGATTTTACACAAGGTTTATGTTACCAATATCGGATATGGAAACATCAATTCTCAGGCGCAGAAAAATACTTCTCCATTTTTTTCTGGGGATTGGATTGCCAAGCCTGCTTTTAGGTTATCTTGCATTCCGCGGCATTCAGAATGATATTGCATTGTTAGAAAAAGAGCGGCTGAACGAACACAATAAAATTGCTCAACAGATTGCCGAGTCAATTAGTGCAAAGATTTCAGCGGTGGAAGGAGCCTTTCTCGATTCCATCGCGAATCTCGAAACGCCCCAGTGGGATTCAGCCGTTCTACGTTCGCTTGAGCGGCTAAAAGGGGAACAGCTTCTCGTCGAAGAAATTTTCTTATTTGAAAACGCCGAACGCATTCAACTTCCCCTTGCAAAGCTCCTTTTTCTTGCCGGCGGGAGTACAGAATCATTGCCTGCTCAACCGTTACCATCCGCCTTGTTGGACGGTCAGCAATATGAATTTCAACAGAAGCGTTATCAGGAAGCCCTGTCCAGCTATCAAGAGGTGTTTGCTCAGGTTTCCAACGACCTTGTTAAAACCGAAGCGCTACATGCAATTGCCAGAGTTCAGAAGAAATCCAACCTCCTCCCCGACGCCACAAAATCCTATAAGGCAATCGCACAGGACTATGGCGATATACGATTGGCCAATGGTATGCCATCTGGATTAGTCGCGCAATTCGAACTCGGCGATTTATTTCGTGCAATCGATGATACCGCCAGTGCCGTTGAGACATTTATTCGTTTATACCGGGAACTGATACAGAGGCGATGGACTCTGGAAAAATCTCAGTATGAATTTTTTACTCGACAGATTGAAGAATCGGTTGATGAAATCTTTTCGCAAGATGAGGCCATGCTGCCATACCGAAGCTCATTTGAAACGTTGAAGAGCGAGCAAGAGAGGCAAAAAGGAATCACGGAAAGGCTGCTTACATTCCAGGAGAATGCCGCGCCTAATTTACTGGCGAGAGTTCCTCGAAAGATGGAAAATACAGGTAATGTCCTCAGGCGATACACATTAGACATCGGGGGTTACACGTATCTTGTTTCCATCCTGGGCGAGCGGGAAGGAAATGGAAAACAGGTTGCCGGGATGTGGGGGCTTCTGCTCAATTCTGAACAAATCAAGACTCATCTTCTCCAGCCGGCAATCCGGCAGCAGGTCTCCCCCGAGAATATCCGCTGGATTTTAAGAGACAGGGATGGTGTGGAAATCTTGAAGTCGGATATCTCGGCACCGGCTCCCATGACCGCGAGAACGAATTTTATCGGGAACTTTCCGCCGTGGTCTCTTGATTTCTATCAACAGAATCCGCCTCTTTTTGAAACGCTTCTCACGTCACGACGCGGTATCTATCTTTATATGTTTGTCCTTCTGGCGGGTATTCTGATATTTGGCCTGACCCTGACGATTCGCATCGTCAGCCACGAGATCGAGCTGGGAAAGATGAAATCGGATTTTGTCTCGACCGTTTCCCACGAATTCAAAAGTCCTTTAACAAGCATCCGGCAGTTGTCGGAGATGCTTCAAACAGGCCGGGTCCCTTCTGAAGAACGCCGCCAACGGTACTATGATGTTCTTTTGGAACAAAGCGAGAGACTTTCGTTGCTCATCGACAACATTTTGGATTTTGCCAAGATGGAGGAAGGTAAGAAGGAATTTGAGTTTGAGACGGTTGAGATGGGCCCGCTATTGGAAGAGCTCGTTTCGACGATTCAACAGCAGGTGCGTCATGAAGGATTTACGGTTGAGGCGGAATTTGACAAGTCCCTGCCATCCATTCAGGCGGACCGTGCTGCAATCATCCAGGCAATTACAAATTTGATTGATAACGGCATCAAATATTCCGCAGGAGCCAAAAAAGTTTGCGTGCGCGGATTTACGGAAAATCAGTATCTGATTATTGCCGTTCAGGACTTCGGTGTCGGCATCCAGCCGGAAGAAATCGATAGAGTTTTTGAACGCTTCTATCGCGGCGGGGATGAGCTGACGCGAACAGTCAAAGGAAGCGGGCTTGGGCTGACTTTGGTCAAACAAATTGTACAAGCCCATCATGGGACTGTACACGTCGAAAGCGAGCCGGGCCGAGGCAGCACTTTTTCAATAAGGCTTCCACTTGAATTGACGGAGGTTCAATGAAATGGAAAAAACCTTATCATCGAGGATGAGGAAAGTATCCTGATGGCGTTGACCGATGACCTCGGCCTTGAGGGATATGAAATTGAAACCGCAACGGACGGGCTCAAGGGACTCGAAATAGCAAAAGAGAAGGGACATGACCTGATTATTCTTGATATTATGCTGCCGAAGATGGACGGTTTCGAGCTCTGCAGACAACTGCGTCAGGCCCGCGTGCAGACACCCATCCTGATGTTGACCGCCAAGAGCCAGGAGATTGACAAGGTCGTGGGACTGGAGCTGGGTGCGGACGATTATGTCACCAAGCCTTTCAGCCCGCGTGAGCTTCTTGCCCGTGTAAAAGCCATTCTAAGGCGGGTCAAGGGTACTCAGGGACAGATCGATGTTTGCCGCTTCGGCGACGTGGAAATCGATTTTAAAAAGTATGAAGTGAAAAAAAAGGGACAGCCGGTCTATTTGACCTCGCTTGAGTTTTCCTTAATCGGATTTCTTATTAAGCATAAAGACCAGGTCCTGGATCGTTCCACCATTCTGGATGAGGTCTGGGGCAGGGGTGTGTATGTATTACCCAAGACCGTGGATACTCACGTCGGTCACCTGCGGAAGAAAATCGAAGACGACCCGGCGAGTCCGAAGCACATCATCGGCGTGCGAGGCATGGGATACAAGTTCACCGCTTAAATAAGTCAAACTTCACCAAAACTTCATCAAGACTTCATCAAGACTTCATTTGGCCTTCACGTATCGGAAAGCTCTGTCCGGTATAATTTTCTCCAGATGTAAACCAATATGGTTCCGACAATTGGTCGATTTTATTGGCGGCTGAAAAAAGAAAGGAGAAAAAAAATGATAGAAAGCTTTAGGTGTTGACAGTTGGGAACTTTATGAGTAACTAAAAAGATTAAGGAGAAAAAAAATGAGAGTAAGCACACAACTCATAAAAAATGCAAAGCGAAAAAGAACAGACATGAAACTTCAATGGATCGCGGGTGTTGTGTTTGCGCTGATGTTTGTGGTGGTCTCATCGGGATACGCCCAGCAGAACGCCGGAGTGCTTCTTCAGTCCGGCCTGTACAAAGAAGAAGTCAACGGGGATCTGGAAGCGGCCATCAAGGTTTACGAGCGTGTCCTTAAAGACTTTCCCAAGGACCGTCTGGTCGCGGCAAAGGCTCAACTACATATCGGACTGTGCTATGAAAAATTGGGCACTGCAGAGGCCCGCAAAGCCTACGAGAGTGTAGTGCGCGACTTTGCCGATCAGTCCGAGATTGTAGCGCAGGCGCGGGTGAGGCTGGCGGCACTTGGCGGTCCCGGTGCTGCCGGGGGACTCGTCACACGCCGGGTTCTCGCAGACGCCTCCGGCGTCGGTGGGGTCTTGACCGCGGATGGCAAGTGCATCAGAGGTATAGACTGGGGCACGGGTGACGTGGTCCAGTTCGAAGTTGCCAGCGGACAGAGGAGCCGAATCACAAATAGGGGGCCCTGGACTGAGAACGCCCTCCACAGCCAAGCGTTCTCACGCGACGGGAAACAAATCGCATACAACTGGGGTATGAGGGACAATAGCGACCGGGTCTATCAACTGCGGATTAGAAATCTGGATGGTTCGGGCCTTCGCACACTCTACAGTCAGAAAGACTCTTACGTCGGACCCTTGGACTGGTCGCCTGACGCAGGGTCCATCCTTGCAGTTCGCAACAGGTCTGAACTGACGCTGATCTCGACAGCGGAAGGCTCGGTGCGCGTTCTGAGGAGTATTACTTGGGGCGATCTCTCGTTTCGAATAGCCCGTTTCTCGCCCGATGGGCGATTTGTCGCGTTCAGTTCCGTGGGTGAGGGCAGCCCACGCCATGCCGACGTCTTCCTGATGACCGCCGATGGCCGGGATGAGGTCGTGGTTGCCGGGCATCCCGCGCAGGATGAACTGCTTCGATGGACGCCGGACGGGAGAAGCCTTGTCTTCCTCAGCGACCGCTCGGGGACGTGGGACATCTGGACCGCCCACATCGCCGGGGGGAAGCAGCAAGGAGAACCAGAACTGCTGAAAAAGGACTTCGGCTCTGATGGTTGGGGGGTTCTTGGCTTTGCACCCGACGGCTCCTTTTATTACAGGACTAGCACCTCTTCAGGTCGCCTCTACAACGGTGAGGTCGACCTTGAAACCGGTAAGGTACTCGTGCCACCCGCGCCGGTCGCGACGCGGTATACCGGCCTACCGACACTGGTAACATGGTCACCCGACGGCAGGAACCTGCTCTACCTTTCACGTCCGGGCGCCGTCGGTATCGGAAACAACATCCTCATGATCCGGTCCGCCGCAACCGGGGAAGAGCGCTCTCTGTCGCCGCGTCTTCGTCACGTTGAGCAGATCTCCTGGGCGCCGGACGGCCGTTCCGTTCTCGCGGTCGGGTGGACGGAGGCGGACAGTGGAATCTTCCGAATTGACACTGAAACAAGCGAGATCACTAAGTTGCCAGGTCATGGCATGAACCCCAAGCTCTGCCCGGATGGGAAGACCCTGGTATTCGGGAGGGTGGGGCCAATCCTCATGAAACGCAACCTCGACACCGGCGAGGATTCGGAAGTTGCCAAGGAAGGGAACATGCACTACGACCTCTCGCCGGACGGCCGGGAAGTAGTGTTCCAGGTGGACCACGCGGTAAAGACCGTGTCCCTCAACGGAGGGGAGCCGCGGGAGCTATTTCGCGGTTCGGCGCCGTATTACAGGATGAGGTGGACGGGGGACGGCCGTTACATCATCGCCCAGGCAGCAAACTTTGGGGGAAGCGATGCAACCGGTATCGCGAGCAGTGAAATCTGGCGGATTCCGGCGCAGGGCGGGACGCCGCTGAAGCTGGACCTCTCCGTTCCAAAAATGGA
>CAYWZW010000019.1:0-71075 GCA_964462945.1 uncultured Pirellulales bacterium | reverse complement strand
CTCCTTCGTTAGTGAAAACGGCGAGCAATCTAGCCAAAACTGCATGAACGCTTACCACTTTTCTATATAGGCAAGGGTGCTGAAATGTGTACCCAAGCGAAAAGAATGCGGCGGTTTCGCGTTTTTTCTGTGCTCGCAACTGCCGCTTGCAGGCCCGAATGCCCGTCTTTTGGCGAGCAAAATGCGGGTTGAGAGTGTGCAAGTGGTTGCAATCAAGAGGTAATTCTGGTAGCATGGCTAAAATGCCAATGGAGGAGCTTTTCGAGAAATGTTCCAAGGCAAACGTCGGATCAATTTACAGGAGGACTTGTCATGGTAACTCGTAAGTCTGTATTTGTCCTATTGGTCACAATCGGCGGCATGTCGGCGGTCATTTTCGGCTATGTTGGCGTCCGGCACTGCCGCGCGGCCCACAGGCAGCCGGCCGACCGCCCGGCTTGTCTGTTGTACCCAGACAGCCCAGGGCAAAATCCTTTGGCCAAACCGCACGGTAAGATCAGGCCCCCGGCGGATCTTTCTATTGATTTGGCGGCAGCACAGGACGTCGGATCCCCCGTGACGGTCGTCGTTACGGCGACGTCACAGATACCCGTTAGCCGGGGTGTCATCACGTTGAATGTGCCGGCCGTCGGCGCCGAACCCGCTCGCTCCGAGGTGCTGTGGTCGGGGACTCCTTCGGGATTCGTGTCCGAGACGCTGGAATACGTGGGGGATGTCTTGCCGCCCGGCAGGTACCAGCTTGTCGCCGTTTTCGAATTTGCGCCGACCGGTGAAAACGTTCAGAGTCTCGCCGTCTCGACGTCACTGTATCTGGACGTGAGGCCGGAAAAGATTCTTTCGTCGAGCGTATCATTCGACCAGATCAGACGGGTCGAACTCTGGACGGAGCTCGAGGATCGCGTCCTGCTAAGTATGCGGCCCAGATTGGCGACCGCCGCCCCCCAGACGAAGGCGCGAGAGCTTGCCCTGATGGAGGCCCGTGATCCCGGCCTGATCGCCCGCAAGATCGCAGAACTGAAATTGAGCGATCCCGATGTCGCGCGGCGAATTATGGAATTAAATACGACCAAGATGGATACGGCGGCGGCCGCCGGCGACGCACAGAACAGGCGGACAGGCCCGCCCGCCCCGGAGGTCGCTGTGCCGGTACGCGACGAACCGTGAGAGGATTACAAAAGCAACAGACGACAAGCAGGTGTTTCCTGCTTTTGAAAGGATATGACCCATGGAAAGTTCGCTTTGGCCTTTGAAATCGCCCTTTGTCCTTGCACCGGTTCTGGCCCTTATTTTCGCAGGCGTTGCGGCAGCAGGCGCGGACTTACGGTTCGTGTCGATGGAACTCACGAATAGACCCGCGAACAACCTTTTCCACCCTGGCGGTACGCTGGCCATTCGCTGTGAGGTTGACAACGGCGGTGACCAGACCTCAGACAGCTATACTATTGACCTGTACTGCGGCAATTACCACATCGGGTCCGTCGGCGGCGGTCCGCTGGGGCCGAACTATGAATCGAGTACTCTTGACACGACGTGTTCCATCCCTAACGACGCTCCTGACGGCATGTACTGTATCTCGGGCGAGCTATCTTGTTCAAATGACAGTTACTCCGGTAACAACCAGAATCAGGCCAGCATGAACATACGAGTCGCCAAGCCCGTGCCTGCCGACATCGTCATTCGATCCGTAGATGCTGCCGACGGGATGTATCGACCCGGCGACTCCATTGTGGTCACCATTTGTATTGATGCCGTCGGCGGCCAGCTTACCGCCAGTTGTGACATGGATTTCTACGCCTCGGCGGATCGCACGATTTCGGCGGACGATTACAGGATCGGCAACAGCGCCGTAGGTGGACTGAACCCGGGAGACTCGCACGCCAGCGACGTTGTGTGTCACCTGCCTTCGGATATGCCCGCCGGCCATTACTACATTGGGGTCATCGTCAGGTATCCGACCCGTGACGGTTCAGCGACCAAAGACAAGTATGACTCGACCCCGGTTTATGTCGGGATCCCTTCGGACCTGGTGGTCGAATTGGTCGATGCCAACGATGGCGCCTACGTGGCCGGCGACCAGATCGTCGTTTACAGTCTGATCAAGAACGTCGGTGAGGACCTCTCAACCAGCTATACCGTGGATTACTATGCCTCGACCGATGCCAATATCACAAGCAGCGACTACACCATCGGTTACGTCAATCGCAGCGGTCTGCCGCCGAGCGAGCAACACAGCTACAACACAACTTGTCAGCTTCCTTCCAATCTTGTCACCGGCCACTACTATATCGGGATCATCGTCACGTGTGCAAACGATAATGATACGGCAAACAACACCGGCTACGACGCCACAACGGTGGAACTTGTCCATCCCCCGGGCTTCGTCTGCGGTCAGATCAAGTATCAAGACCGGGACGGCCGCGACCACCCCGTCAGGTACAGCCGGTTGGACGTTTATGAGGCTGATAAGAATGACAATTCTCTGGACGACCGTTTGATTGCCCAGACGCATACGGACGGGAGCGGCAATTACGGCATCATTTTGCAGAACGCCGGCCAAAGCGGCCGGGAAATCTATGTGAAGGTCTTTGCACAAGGAATGAGCGGGGCCTGTCCGGGAACGACCAGTCAGATCTGCAGTGTCAAAGACGATATATTCGGCGAAATCTATACCCTGCAGAGCAGCCTCTATCCGCATCCGGGCAATTCATTTGTTATCGTCGATATCACGGCCCCGAACAGCGGCGGGGAGTTCATGGTCTATGATTCCGTCGTCGAAGGCTTTACCAAGGCCAAGACGTTTTTCGGGATCGATCTGCCCGAAATTGTGACCTACTGGCCTGGTTCCGATGATGGCACGTATTACGCTGCGTCTTCAGGAATCTTCATTGGCCAGAGCGATCGAGGCGATCGTGACGTGATTATGCACGAGTATGGCCACTATGTTGCAGACGTGTATCATTTCGCGCAGGGTCCCGTCGGCAATAACCCCGTCCATTATTGGAACGCCGACCTTCGACGCTACCCGGTTCAGCGCAGCAACGAGGAGGCGAGAAACCTGGCCTTCCGCGAATCCTGGGCCTCGCTGTTCAGTATCGCCACACAGTATGGTGATACGAGGTATCCCCATTCCGGCGACACGAAGTACCAGGATGTGGATGAAGGAGCCGGAACAACGTTCGAGGTCAATCTCGAAAGCGACGACGATGAACGATACGCGCCGGGTGAGTATTACGAGAATATGAACTGCTGTGCCCTGTGGGACATTTTTGACGAGGAAAGCAGCGACGGTTATCTTGACTTGCTCAGTGACACGTCCCTTTCCAAGATCTGGACCACAACGCGGGAGTATAAGCCGGACGACATCGTAGATTTCTGGAATAGCTGGTTCCGCAACTATGATTACGAGCGTGAGATGAAGTACATCTTCCGCAACCATGAGATGCCGTTCGCTGTGCCGAATCTGTAGTTTGCGCTGTTAACGCGGCTGCCTTTTTGACGATGCTGGTGAAAGCCAAACCAGGGAGCAGACCTATTCCGAAGGCGCCGAGGTGCACTTGTGCGGCTCAGGAGATGACCCGGATGGAGATCCGCGTACATACGAATGGTCCTGGGTGCTTCGGCTCGCTTCGGGCTTCGGCTTTTTCTTGTGAATTTGACATCTGGTTGTAAACGGGTATGCTGTCGGTGTGGCTTTTCAGACTTTCCACCCCCAAGCTGCCGGGAGAAAAGGAGAAAAGGGCATGGAATTCAGGTCGTGTGAGTCTATCGGGAGTGGCCAGGATCAAGGTGCCGAGAACCTGTGTCGTGTCATTCACATTCAGCGTAGTAAACATTCTTGTTTCGGACCGGAAACGGGGCAAATCCGGCATCATAAGAGAATTGAAAGGGAGAAAAATGTTTCGACAATCGCTGCACGGGAAACGTCTGCTGAGCTGCTTTGCGACAGTTTGCATCTTATCCGCGATAGTCTTTGGCTCACAGCCGGATAAGGAGCTCGCGCTGCCGTCCGAATACGGAGCCAATCGGTACAAAATTGTTGATAGCTGGCGGGAGCGTCTGGGGCTCGGTACGAGCACGCGCACAGTAGCTAAATACAAGCTGTACGACCGTCAGCAAGATGTGGCGTTCGTCGTCGCGGTCGGAGAGAACGGCAAGATTGTTAACTCCGCCGCGGAGGCGATGACACCACGTGGCGTTCCTGCGAGCAAGCTGCACCCGCGTTTGGCGGAGCGATTCCTCCAGCAAACCACGAAGGCCGGCGAGTCCGCGCAAGCCAAGCGTGCGGATGAAGCCGATGAAGCGCAGCAGACGGTCCATGTCTGGTTAGCTGATGCGACGGAAGGGAATATGGCTGCTTCATCCGGAGTGTCAGGCGCAGTTGCCGGCCATCAGGAGAATGAGCCGGCCAGGTTTGCTGCGGCGCAGGACGTGCGGGCCGCCGTCCGGGCTGTGGAGCAAAACGCCAAGGAAATCAGGGGCGCCGTCAGTGCTCACTTTGAAACGGCCGTCCAAAACTTCATTGAGACGGAGAAGATTGCCCGCGCTAAGATTGTTTATCGGTATCAATATGCCCCCGCCATCGTGCTTCGCTTGACGCTCGCCGAATGTATCGAGCTGGAGAAGAGTCCCCTTGTCAATTATCTCTTCCCGGAAGAGGAATTCGAGGTCCACATCGACGAGTCCGCGTCGGCGATAAAAGGCCCGAGCGTGTGGAATCAAGACTGCAACGGAGAGGGTGTCTCGATTGCCGATATCGAACCCTTGAGAATGGTCACGTCCAATCCTTATCTATCGGCCACGGTTTACCGCTCCCAGGACGACTTTAGCAGTCACCCAACCGCTATTGGAGGCATTATTCGCAGCGCTCATGCCGATTACAGGGGCATTGCCCACGGGTGCACACTGCTGAACGCGAATGCCGCATCGTTTGGTGGAACGGACCTCATCGCTGCTACGGAGTGGGCCATCGACCAGGGCGCCAGTGTGCTCAGTATGAGTCTTGGCCTGAAGGATTCAAGTGACGGAGAATTTCACTGGTCGGACATTTATTTCGACTATGTGGTTCACTACAACCATGTTTTGTTCATAAACTCCGCAGGGAATTCGGGAGACGATCCGTGTGAGCCAAACCGGGTCGTTGGGTCCGCCGGACGCGGTTATAACTCCTTGACGGTCGGGTCTATCGACAGCCGGCGAACAGCATCCTGGTCCGATGATGTCCTGAGCTATTTCAGCTCCTATGTGAACCCGGCAAGCGGGACCCAGAAACCAGAGATCGTATCCTACGGCAGTAATATTGACGCAACCTTGACGGAAAGTCCCTGGGTGGGCAACGTCGGCTCCGGTACAAGTTTTTCGGCCCCGATGGTGGCCGGCATCGCCGGACTTATTATTAGTAAAGAACCTTCTTTAGCCAGATGGCCGGAGGTGGTGAAGGCCAAAATTCTCGTCAGTGGGCTTGCCCACAATATCGAAGGGGATGCCACTCTGAGCGAAAAGGATGGCGCCGGGGCGGCGCTTGCCACGGCGGCCTTCGCGGGCGGGGCCGGGCGAGTGCTGAGCCCCAGCGACTTTGACGCGGATGGGTACTATGAGCTCGACATGAATGTGCCTCTTTCCGAGAATGAGCCGATGCGGATCGTGCTTGTTTACACCTATCCGCCTTCCTCCGGAACGGCTATGCCCGATCCCGATTCCTACCTCAAATCGGACCTGGACCTGTACCTGTGCGACGGAGCGGTGGAGGTGGCACGTTCAGAGTCGGGTACCCGTAACCCGTATGAGATCATTGACTATACGCCGTCAACATCAGGGATAGGCCGCATAAGGATAGGCAATGCCTCCTGGCACCCGGATGTATCAAGCATCCGCGTGGGCGTGGCCTGGGCCTCATTGAGCACGTTGGGCACCGATTGTGACCGGGAGCCGCCGTCCGACAGCTTTGCCGATGCCGCGACCTTGCCGGGATGGAGCGGGCGGACGACGGGAACCAACGTGGGCGCCGGCAAGGAGCTTGAAGAACCGAATCATGCAGGGAGCCCCGGCGGGGCCTCTGTATGGTGGCGATGGACGGCGTCCGCCCAATGCAGGGCGGTCATCGATACCTTTGGAAGTGATTTCGACACGCTGCTGGCCGTATATGCGGGCGACTCTGTGACGGCGCTGACGCCTATCGATTCGAATGACAACGCCGGAGCCGGCCAACAAAGTCAGGTGACATTTGCGGCCGACTCCCGGACCACCTATTACATCGCCGTGGACGGCTACAACGCAGCGGCAGGTGATATCACGCTGAACTGGAAGATCGGGCAGCCGGCAAACGACGCTTTTTCCGATGCCGGCGACATACCGCCGGATGTTGTCCAGATTGGCAGCAGTAACGCCGGCGCTTCGAAGGAGCCCAATGAACCTGATCACGCGGGGAATCCCGGCGGGGCCTCCGTATGGTGGCGATGGACCGCCCCGGCGAGTGGTCAAGCTATGTTCAATACGTTCAATAGCAATATCGACGGAGCGATGCTGGCTATTTACACAGGCGATTCTGTAGGCACTCTGACAGAGGTGGGGTACGGTGAGTTCCTGGGAGACCAAGCCATTTTCTCCGCGCAATCCGGGACAACGTATTATGTTGCCGTAGATGGATACAATGGAGCCATGGGTGATATTACCCTCAATGTGAACTCCCAGCCCAATGATCATTTCTGGAATGCTACGAATATACCCAGTGATTTCGTTTTTGCATGGGGCAGCAATGTGAAAGCCACAAGACAGCGGGGAGAACCACGCCACGCAGGGAACTCCGGCGGGGCGTCTGTATGGTGGCGTTGGACTGCGCCGGCCAGCGGGTCCGTGACACTGCTGACGTGGCCTCTGAGCGATTTCAACACCCTGCTTGCGGTGTACACGGGCGATTCCGCAGAAGCCCTGACGGAGGTCGCGTTTAACGATGATTTTCTATGGTTCGGGCAAAGTGTAGTCCAGTTCGATGCGGTTGCCGGCACGACTTATCACATCGCGGTTGACGGATACGGAGGGCCGTTCAGTAGTGCACAGACAGGTAACATTGTCCTGCTTGGAGTGTTGGAGATTCCTGCAGCTCCCCCAGCCAATGACAATTTTGCGGATGCGATAGAGATATCAGGAGTGAGCGGCCAGATTCCGGGCAGCAATATTGGCGCGTCGAAGGAGTTCGCAGAGCCCGAACACGCCGCCAACAGCGGCGGTGCTTCTGTGTGGTGGCGGTGGACCGCGCCGGCCGATGGCGCCGTGACAATGGATACGCTTCTGAGTTACTTTGACACGCTGCTTGCGGTGTACACGGGCGATTCCGTAGGAGCCTTGACGGAGATCGCGTCCAACGATGACACAGTCCCCTTCGACATCACTCAAAGTCAGGTGCAGTTTGAGGCGGTTGCCGGAACGACCTATCATATTGCCGTTGACGGGTACTACGACTTTCTGTTTGGTTTGGACACAGGTGAGATTATTCTGACGTGGGAGCAACCTCACAATTAGTCTGACAAAGGATGCCGGACGATTGAGCCGGCGGAACGCCGAAGCGGGAAGCGGGACCGTACATCGAGCGGTTTTCCGGGCAAAATGAAGGTGGGGATATTGCGTCTGCTGCGGGGGGTGCGTATAATGTCGGGGAAAAAGGAACTTTGAAGGAATAGCTGAATGGAAAACCATCGCAAGAGCAAGGTCAAGAGGAACCGCAAGAGCGGCTTTCGGGCCCGGATGCAAACCAGGCACGGGCGCAAGACGCTCAGCAGGAAGCGGCGCGTCGGGCGCTGCGTCAATGTTTCCGCCGCTATGAAATAGTCCATCCTCACGGCAACATAAACGGCAGGGCGGAAGGGTAAGGCAATGGTTCGACTCAAGACCGGTTTGTTGATTCTATTTTGCAGTTGCCTCGCCCCGGCGGCGCAGGACCAGCCGGGAGCGAAAGAGAGGCCTGACCGCTGGGAAGAGACGATCCGGGCCTTCGAGGACTGGGACAGCAAGAACTCATTCGCCTCGAATGCCGTCTTATTTGTGGGCAGCTCAAGCATCCGGCTGTGGCCGACAGCCGAGTGTTTCGAGGAATTGGCGGTGATTAACCGCGGGTTCGGCGGCTCGCACATCTCGGACGTCAACTATTACGCCAAGCGGATTGTGCTGCGTTATGAGCCGAAGGTGATCGTGTTTTACGCCGGGGACAACGACATCGCGGCCGGCAAGAGCGTGCAGCGCATCTTCGACGACTACAGGGCGTTCACGAAGCTGGTCCACGCGGCGCTGCCGGGGACCCGGATTGTCTTTGTCAGCATCAAGCCCAGCCGGAGCCGGTGGTCTCTCTGGCCCGTGATGAGCGAAGCAAACGGGATGATTAAGGATTTCTGCGGAAAGGATAGCCGGCTGTTCTATTTCGACGGGGCGACGCCGCTGCTGGACCGCGACGGTGCGCCAAACCTCGAATTGTTCCTGCCCGACCAATTGCACCTGAACGGCAAAGGCTATGAGGTCTGGACGAAACGGCTGTGGCCGATCATCAAAGAGGCCTTGAAGCCGGACGATAAGAAATGACCGCCGGCGCGGACCTTTGAGGGAATCCACCTGCAACGTTGAATCCCGCCCCGTCTTTCAAGCCGCAATCAATTTCGCTTGACAGCGGTGGTTCGGGGGCGTAGGATGACAGCGCGTTTTCCACCGTGACTTTTGCTCTTTTTGAGGGCTTTGTCTATGAAGGTGATGGGTCGAGAACCGGTTCTTGTCGCCGCGACATTGGTAATCCTCAGTTGTACAAGCGGCTGCGCCAGCCGGCAGAAGGGGGGCGGCACGGCGGCGGACCTTGCCACGGCTAATTTAGGTCCCACCATAGGGTCGTTGGCTACGCTGCTGGCACCCGAGCCGGCGCCGGTCGAAGGGTACGGGCTGATCGCCGGGCTCAAGGGCACAGGCTCCGCCGAATGCCCGCCGGCGATTCGAGCTTACCTCATTCGCCATATCCGCCAGCAATTGCCCCCGAAGGCGACGTTGGACGTTGAAACATTCATCAGCAGCGGCGATACCGCAGCGGTGCGGGTCGAGGGGGTCATCCCGGAAGTGCCGTCAAGAAACGAGTACTTCGACGTGAGGGTCACGGCGCTGCCGGGCACACAAACGACCTCTCTGGAAGGCGGCGGACTCTTCCCGACCGAGCTGAAGATGCCCGGGAGCTTCGGCGTCAATACGAGAATTCTGGCGGATGCGGAAGGGCCCGTCTTTGTCGATAAAATCACCGGCTCCCCGGCAGACAAGAGGACCGGGTACATTCTGGCCGGCGGAAAAGTCCTCGATGAGTACAAGATAATCCTCGTGCTGCGCCAGCGCGATTTCAGGCTCACGAACACGGTTCGTAACACCCTGAACGGACGTTTCGGCGCTACGACGGCCAGGGCCGTGCAGCCCGGACGGGTCGAGCTGCTCGTGCCCGCCCAGTACAAGCAGCGCAGACAACGATTCATCGACATGGTCAAGGCCATGTATCTGACGCAGGAGCCGGAAATGATCGCCGAGAGGATCAAGACGCTCACGGGAAGGCTCGCCGGCTCGGAGGACAAATATGAAAGTGAGGTGGCGATTGAGGCCATAGGCAACGAAAGCCTCGGTGGGCTGCGCATCCTGCTGGATTCGTCCGACGAACGGGTCCGGCTGCACGCGGCCCGATGTATGCTCAGCCTGGGCAGTGACGACGCTCTGCCGGCGCTCAGGCAAATCGCGATGGACAAAGGCTCGGCTTACCGGCTCGATGCTCTGGAGTCCGTCGCCGTCACAGCCAGGCGCAACGACGCCGCGGCCCTCTCGCGCAAGCTGCTGAACGACGAGGACTTGCCGATCCGGCTGGCGGCGTACGAGCACTTGCGCAGACTCGACGACGTTGTCCTCACACAGGAATTTATCGGGCGCAATTTCTATCTGGAACGAATCGCCCAGACCGAACACAAGGTGATCTTTGCCACTCGCAGCGGGCAGCCGCGGATCGTGCTGTTCGGTGCGCCCATCTACTGCGACCGCGATATTTTCGTGGAGTCCCCCGAGGGGGACATCACAGTCAACGCGCCGTCCGGCCAGGAATACGTCACGCTCATCCGCAGGCATCCCAAACGGCCCGCCGTGATCGCACAAGCCAAAAGCTCCTTCGATCTCGGCGATATGATCAAGACATTGTGCGAAGAACCCCCGAAGGAAGGGCAGAAGGGCGGCGGCGGCTTGGGCGTCTCGTACGCCGATGCGATCATCCTTCTGAAGCTGATGTGTGACAAAGGCGCCGTCGATGCCCAGTTTCATGCCGGACCCCTGCCAAAAATCGGCCCAAATATCAAGAAATGACAAGCCTTCGGCCGATAACAATAGTGCGTATTTGGCGCCAAAGTACTGCGTGGGCATTTTGGGCAGGAGTTACCGGACGTTAGCAACAGGATGACAGATGAGACTTGAAAAGGTTATTCTCAACGGATTCAAGAGCTTCGCCGACAAGACGGAGTTCGTCTTCGATTCACCCATCACCGCCATCGTCGGGCCCAACGGCTGCGGCAAGAGCAACGTGGTCGATGGCGTCAAGTGGGTCCTCGGAGAACAGAGTGTCAAGAGCCTGCGAAGCGGGCAGATGGCCGACGTGATCTTTGGCGGAAGCACCAGCCGCAAGCCTCTGGGCGCGGCGGAAGTGACGCTGGTCTTGTCCAATCCCGACAGAGGCGGATCGCGGCCGCTGGCGGTCGAAACCGAGCAGGTCCAAATCGCCCGAAAAATCTACAAGAGCGGCGAGAGCGAGTATCGCATCAACGGCAAGGTCTGCCGGCTCAAGGACCTTCGGGAATTGCTCATGGACACCGGGATCGGAACCCGGGCCTATTCGATTCTCGAACAGGGGCAGATCGAGTACTTAGTCAGTGCGTCGAAGACGGACCGCCGGTCCATCTTTGAGGAAGCGGCTGGCATCAGCAAGTACAAGGCCCACAAGAAAGAAGCCCTTCGCAAGCTCGAACGAACGGAGCAGAATCTGCTGCGGCTGGCCGACATCCTGGGCGAAGTCGCCAAACGGCTGCGCAGCGTCAAGCTGCAAGCGGGCAAGGCCAGAAACTACCTGGAATACACCAAAAGGCTCAAAGAGCTTCAGGTCAATTACGCGCTGGTCGAATACGCCAAGAACCGGACCCAGATCGCCGACCGGCAGGAGGCCCTGGCCCGGGTCAGCGAACAGTTCGAGGGCCTGACGGCGGAAGTCTCCAGGGAGGACGCGCTGCTCAGCAGGCTGGGCGAAGAGATCATCGAAACCGAGCACAAGCTGACCGGCACCGGAAACAGCCTCGTGTCCGTGCAGAGTAAAATCGAGCAGCAGATCCAGCGAATCGAATTCCTGCGCGCGAGGGTCTGCGAGCTGGAGCAGCGCAAAGAATCGGCGGCGCAGAAAATCGACAAGCTGCGGGAGCAGATGAGCCTCCTGGAGGAAAACGCCGGCCAATCGAGAAACCAGTCGCAGGGCTGCGAAAAGATGCTCGACGAGAAGACGCGGGACGTCGAGCAAACCCAGGCGGCCATTCAGAGCATCAACGCCGAGTGTGCCTCGCTCGAAGCGCAGCTCGAAGATGAGAAGTCCGGGATCATCGATATCGTCCGGCGGACCGCCCAGCTTCATAACGAGCTTCAGAGCATTTCGGTTTATCGCAATAATCTGTCGAGCCAGAAGGACCGTCTGGCCGGCCGGGCCCGGACGGCCCGCGCCGAGCTGGAGGATCTGCTGACCGAAAAGGCGCAGCACAACGCCCGTCTGAGTGACATCGAAAAAGTGCTGGCCGAATTGAAGGACAGCCTCGAATCCAAACGCAGGAGCCTGGACGAGATCGACCAGTCCGTCTCGGCCGACGGCAAGCGATTGGCGCACAACAAGGAGGCGCGCAGCGCGCTGAACAGCGAGCTGACCGTATTGACGGACATGGAGAAGCGGCGGGAGGGGCTCAAGGCGGGCGTCAAGAGCATTTTGCAGCAGCGCTCCGTTGAGAACCATCAATTCGATTACGTCCGGGGCGTGCTCGCGGACATCATCGAGGCGGACGTCCAATACGCCAACGCCGTTGAAGCCGTCCTCGAAGGCCAGACCGACGCGCTGGTCATTGACAGCACGGACCGGATGCTGGCCGACCAGGAGAGTATTCAAAAGCTCGACGGCCGGGTGAATTTCCTGTGCCTGGACCGGATCGAGCCGTTCGTGGACAGCCACGATCTATCGGAGCTTTCCTGCGTCAGAGGCCGGCTCGTCGAGTTCGTCAAGTTCGACGGCCGGTACGCACCGCTGGCCTGGAAGCTGCTGGGCAAAACGCTCATCGTTGACTCGCTGAACGAGGCGATCGAGCTGGCCCGCCACGCGGATGGCGGGCTGGCCGGCAAGGGGCCAAACGGCTGCAAGCTGGTGACGTTGAAAGGCGAGTTCGTCAGCGCGGGCGGAACGGTGAAGCTCGGCCCGCTCGGCAGGGCGACCGGCCTGATATCCCGCAAGAGCCGGCTGCGCCAACTGCAGGAGACCATCGCCGAGATTGCCTCGCAGATCGAAGCGATCGAAGGCCAAATTGAGAAGAGCAGCCGGACGAAGGGGCACCTGGACAAATTATGCAAGGACCTGCGGACGGCGATCTACGAAGCGAATACCGAGAAGATGCAGGTCGGCTCGAAGCTCAGCGTGATCGAGCAAAACATCAAGCGGCTCAAAGACGAGGAGCCGCTCATTGCCGGCGAGATCGACCTGCTCGCCGAGCAGATCGCACAGTCGGTGCAGAAAGAATATGACTCCAAGCAGAAACTGCAGGAGCTGGAGGTGGTGAACAACCAGCGGACCGAGCACATCTCGAAGCTCGAAGCGCAGCACGCCGGGCAGCGGGAGCAGCAGCAGGCGCTGGCCGGCAGGCTGACCGATTTGAAGATCGCCCTGGGACAGATAACCGAGCAGAGCAAGGCGCTGAAACAAATCCTCGCGAGCCTGCAAAGCCAGATACAGGAAAGCCGGACGGCGGCCCAGACCGCCGGGGAGGAAATACGAAGCGGCGACGAGCACTTGACGCAGGCCCGGAGGGACATCCTCAACTGCGAAACGGCGGTGTCCGATCTGTTTGTTGAAAAAGAGGAGAAGCAGCAAAGCTGCCAACTGCTGCAGGGCCGGATCGAACAATTGACCGAGCAAAAAAGACAAACGGAAGAGCTTATCCGGCAGAAGCGGGCCGAGACGGGCCGGACCGAGCAGCGGATCAACGAGCTTAAGATCGAGCTGAGCCAGTTGGAGGTCAGGCAGCAGGACCTGGTCGAGCGGGTCCGGGAAGAGCTGCAGATTGACTTGGCCGAGGCCTACAGGAATTACACGGATCAGAAGGTCGATTGGGAGGGAATCAGGGCCGAGATCACCGAGCTTCGAGGCAAGATCGAACGGCTCGGCAGCGTCAACGTGGACGCCATCGAGGAGCAGGACACCCTCGAAAAGCGGCATGACTTCCTGAGCAGCCAGCTTCAGGACCTCAACAGCAGCAGGGGCCAACTGCAGCAGCTCATCAATCGCCTGAACACAAAGAGCCGGGAGAAGTTCCTGGAGACGTTCGAGCAGATCAGGGGCCACTTCCAGGAGATCTTCCGCAAGCTGTTCGGCGGAGGCAGAGCCGATATTATCCTGGAGGACGCCGAAGACGTGCTCGATGCGGGCATCGAGGTCATCGCCAGGCCGCCCGGCAAAGAGACGCGAAGCATCTCGCTGCTCAGCGGCGGCGAAAAGTCCATGACGGCGCTGGCGCTGCTGTTTTCGGTGTTCAAGGCCAAGCCCTCGCCGTTCTGCTTCCTCGACGAGGTTGACGCCGCACTCGATGAGGCGAACAACGAGCGCTTCAACATGCTGGTGAAGGAATTCCAGAAGGATTCGCAGTTCATCGTGATTACGCACGCCAAGCGCACGATGAGCATGGCCGACGTGCTGTTCGGCATCACGATGCAGATCCGGGGCGTGAGCAAGAAGATCAGCGTCCGCTTCGGCGAGTACGAACCCGAACCCGCCGCCGTGGCGTAAATACTGTTCGCGAACCGAAATGCGTGCGATGTTTCAATCGCATCATTCTTTCACCGAATCACCAGCTTGCGGT
The DNA here is from genome assembly GCA_964462945.1 of uncultured Pirellulales bacterium. Classification (GTDB taxonomy): domain Bacteria; phylum Planctomycetota; class Phycisphaerae; order Sedimentisphaerales; family Anaerobacaceae. The sequence goes on along the minus strand of CAYWZW010000019.1, from coordinate 56,943 downwards.
TTGCCATCGCAGATGCGGTCGTCTTGACGGCACGTTTTATAGAAACTACCCTCGAACCGGCTGTTCCACATTCGACAGCAAATCTCTGATGTGGGTCTGATGATTGTTTTCGCGTTGATATCGCACATCAGGAGGTTTATAATTCAGGCTATGGTAGGAAATTCAAGCAAGAACGCCAAACGTAAGAATGAATCCCGGCAAGGGGACCCAATCCGGGCAGCTATTGACTATGGGATGGATGTTTCCATGCTCGCTGACAATCTTCAAAGAAGTGTGACAGACCGAATCAGACGGCATCAGATAGCACTCAATACCGCAGAAAAACTGCGGAAAGCGAAACGACAGTGAGCGACGATTTTGACAACCTGCTCGAAAAGCTGGTTAATAACGAGGTGGACTTTGTAATAGTGGGGGACTTGGCAGGTGTTGTTTACGGGTGCACCTATGTGACCCAGGGCATTGAAATTTGTTGTGACTTTTCGCCTGCCAACCTGCTCGCACTGCAGAAGGCCATCTCGGATTTGGATCCCGTGCACCGGATGACTCCGGGACGCAAGAGGCTTGCCCTGACGGAACAGGCGTGCTCGCGGCTCAAGAATCTGTATCTCGATACGACGATGGGACAATTGGACTGTCTGAGCGTCATTAGCGGGCTGGGAGATTTCGACCAGGTCAAGCATTCCAGTGAGCTTGTCGAGGTCGGAGGAATAAGAATGCGCGTCCTGAATCTCAATGCCCTGATAGAGGCAAAGAAGGCCATGAACCGTCCGCGGGACAGAGAAGCCCTCTTGCAACTCGAAGCGATAAAGAAGCTCAAGGATTCCAAATAGGGCGTTCTGTCACCAGGTCAAGCATCGCTGCGGCGGACTCGTCATGGTTTCTCACTTCGGGCGGTTTGCGGGCACTCAAAAGACGACTTCTTTGGCGTCGAAGACCGGGCCGTGCTCGCAGCATAGTTTGTAAATGGTTTCGTTTGAGCCGGGTACTCGGCACTCGACGGCGCAGCTCTGACAGAGGCCGATGCCGCAGGCCATTCGCTGCTCCATACTGACCTGGCAGTCGATGTTCTTTTCCGCCGCAATTTGGGCCGTTCTGGCCAGCATGGCCTCGGGCCCACAGGCGCAAATCATCATCTCGTCGGAAACGACACTGCATTGTTCGAGCCATTCGGAAAGATGGTTGGTGACAAGCCCCCGGTAGCCCGCCGAGCCGTCGTCCGTTGCGACTAACGATTCGACGCCGTACCTGGCAAATTCCGGCAGGCAAAACCCCAATTGCTGCGAAATGTCATCCAGCCGGCCCTCGAAAGGCAGTTCATCCGCGGTCTTGGCGCCGGCAAACGCGATGACCTCAATGCGGTCATTGCGGGCCGTCAGAACCTGGGCTATGTGCTGCAAGGGCGGCGTCCCCATGCCCCCGCCGACCAGAAGGACCACTTTCTTTCCGTCCGGAATCCGGAAGCCTCGGCCCAGCGGTCCGATGACGCTGAGCGTATCGCCGGCCGATAGTGTTGTCATGCGCACCGTGGCAGGGCCGACGACGCAGTAGAGAAGCTCGGCGACCGTCTTGTCACCTTCGGTTGTCACCTCGGCAAGGCTGAAAGGTCTTCGCAGCAGAATGTTACGCCCGGCGGCGTCACGCAGGCCGTCGGGAATCTTTTCCGGCGGCGGCAGGGCGGCGTTGGAAAGATCTAATTGCGCGAACTGTCCCGGCTGAAAATCAGCGAAAGCCGTCGCTGCTTCTTGTGAAAACTCCAGCCCGAGCCGGTAGAATCCGGGCCCAATCTGTCTGTTGGACGAGACAACCGCTTCAAACATACCCTTGGCTGACGACGAGCATTTCTCCGGCATCATTCGCGGTCCCTGTTACAACAGACCTTCACAGACCTTGACCCCGTCCACGACTTTGCACACGTGGACGGCGTATTTTTCCGCAAAGCCGGGCCAGCTCCGCGGATAGGCCGTATCGACGGCGGCCTTCACCGCCTCGACGGACTCGGCCCGGACCAGGGCACCCGACGCCCCCTTGTCACCGCCGCCCAACATCCGCTCTCCCAGGACCCCCGGCACAGTCCGGACGATATCGCACATCGTCTCCAGTTCGGGGCCGGATATCTTGTAATCATCGCGCAGACCGATACCGTCGGCCCTGAATATTTGCCCGACCGTCTCGATGTCCCCGGCCTTCCACGCTTCGAGCATTCTGTAGAACCGCTTCTGGGCGCCGAAGATATATTTCAGCCGGTCGCACAAACCGGGGTATTTCTCGCCGAACGCGCCCATAATCTTCTCATAGAGTGCGTCATCCCTAATATCCGCCAGGCACGAGATGCCGTAGCCGGCTTTTTGCAGGATCGAGACGAGCCTCTCACATTCATCCCGGCGGACTTTGTAGGTGGATTTTTCCAGTCCCGGCCGGTCTGTGCCGGTATCGAGCACGACGATCCGAAAATCGGCCGCCCCGGCTCCAATCGGAACATAACTTATCGAGCGGTCCGCAGGATTATAGTGCGTCGCCATCCCCTCGCGGGCGAACAGGATCATCGTCATGTCCAGTTTTCCGCACGGCGAGCCGATGTAATCGTTCTCGACCGCCTGGGCCAGGTCAACGATGTCCGTTTTCTTCTCGACCTCGATGTTATTGGCGTCGAACAGGGACAGGATCAGGTTCAGGCTCAGCGAGGCCGAGCGGCTCATTCCGCCGCCGGGGATGTTGCCATACAGCACGCCATCAATGCCCTGCGAGAGCTTGTAGCCATCGCGCCGCAGGATATAGTCAACGCCGTAGGGGAAACGTCCCCATGTCTGAGCGATCCCCGCGGATTTTGGTTCGGGAACCTTTCCCAGTTCGAACTCCACGACGCCGTCGTCTGGAAAATTCCCGCTGAAAAGCCTGACCTTCTTCGTGCCGTTAGGCTTATAGGCCAGCCAGATGAAGCGGTCCGTGCCAACACCGAACAGCTCCGTGCCGTTGTAGTCGCCATGCTCGACGCCTAAGCAGAACCGCGACGACGTCCGTCGAATCCGCCCGCCTCGCACATCGAGCTCGTATTCCCGGGCCAGCCGCTTGAGTACGTCCGCCGCCTGCCCGTCACTGGTTACGTTCATCGCGAGTCCTTTATCGTGCCAGACCGAGCGGGCTGAAGATGATGTACAACGCCACCGTCAGTGCGACGACAATCACGCCGCCGATGATGGCGCCCCGGCTGGTCTGCAGTTCGATCGAGGTTTGCCGGCGGAACTCAACCGGCTGCGGCAGGGGCCTGGCCCACGTCATACCGGCCATGACCGCCAGGCAGAGGCCGAAGCAGATCGCCATGCGGTTGAGGAACTGAATGCCGGGCACGTATTGCATGAGGAGGCCGTACACGACAATACTGGTTAGTAAACTGGCCGCACCCGCCATGCGCGGCCCGCGGCGAACGATCAGTCCGAAGACGAAGGCGGCTAAAATCCCCGGCGAAATGAATCCCTGGCTTTCCTGAATAATGGTGAAGATGCTGTTGCGCAGCTTGGGATTGCCCAGCTTTGGCGCCACCCAAATCGCGACCACCGCGAGCGCCACAACGAGGACCCGGCCTACAAGCACCACCGTTTTCGAAGAGGCCTTGGGCGCCAGGAGCTTCTTGAAAATATCCATAGCAAAGATCGTCGAGCCGGCATTGAGCATCGCCGCCAGCGAGCTGACGACCGCCCCTAACAACGCCGCCAGCACAAATCCGACAAGCCCCACCCGTTGCGGCAGGACGTTGCCCAGCAACTGCCCCAGCGCGGTGTCATATTTGTAGGCAATTGGTTTTTCCGTCGAGACCGGCTTGCCGGCCGCCCCAGCCGCCGCTTCCATCCCGGTGTTATAGGCGGCGATCTCTTCGGCTAATTGCGGGTTGACGCTCTTCCAGGACTGGTCGTCCGACCTGAACACGGTAAACTCCGCCACGGCTACCGCATCCATGTCGGCGCGGGTGAGCGGCAGGACAAACGGATTGATCGTCTTGACCTTCTCCATAGCCTCCTGCGTGTCATAGACCGCCAGCATGTACTTGCCCGGCTGCCAGCCGCCGACGGCTTCCTCGGTCGGGGCGCTGACGGTCTGCACAAATTGCGTCTGCGGATTGGCCTTGAGGTACTTGGCCATGATGGGCGCGTTGTCAAAGACGGCGGCCTTTTGCATGTCACCGGCAAACAGATTGAACGCGATGATGCCCGGCACCACAATGACGAACGGGATCAGCAGCTTCATGAACGCCGCAAACACGATGCCTTTCTGCCCCTGGGACAGCGACTTGGAGCCCAGCGTCCGCTGCGTGATGTACTGATTCAGGCCCCAGTAGTAGAAGTTCGGAATCCATAGTCCCAGCAGCAGCGCCGTCCACGGCAGAACCGGATCCGTGCTCGGCAGAAACATCGTCAGCCTCGGCCGATTCAGCTCCACGAACCGCTCCAGCGCGCCCGATCCCTGGGCCAGTGCAGTGACTGTCACGGCCCCGGTCTGGACGTTGACGACCCTCGCCGCCTCCGCCGCCCCGCCCAGCTTGGTAAACGCGAACCAGGAGATCGCCACGCCGCCGACGATCAGGGCGCTGCCCTGGATCAGGTCGGCCCAGGCACACGCCTTCAGGCCCCCCGTCGTCACATAGAGCATCGCGATCAGTCCGATCACGAGCGAGCCCTGGAAGAGCTTGATGTTGTAGCCCATCTTTGCCGCCAGCGTGCTGATCGTCAGGGCCCCCGAATAGGTCACCGATCCCAGCAGGAGCACGTAAATGAAGATGGTGGCCACGGCCATAATCGTCCGCGCTGCGCCGTTATAGCGGTACTCCAGGAACTCCGGCATCGTGAAGATGCCCGCGCGGAGAAAATACGGCAGGAAGCAGAACGCCACGACGACCAGCGTGATGGCCGCCATCCATTCGTAGCTGGCAATCGCCACGCCCACGTGACTGGCTGCGTTGCCGCTCATGCCCACGAACTGCTCCGTGGAGATATTGGCCGCGATGAGCGAAAAGCCGATCAGCCACCACGACAGCCCGCGCCCGGCTAAGAAGTAGTCCTCGTCGGTCTTCTCGTGCCGGCTCTTCAAGATGCCGGTGGTGACCACCGCAACGACGAATCCCAGAAACACCGCAATATCCAGAAGGCTGAATTCCATGACAAATCCTTTCCTTTTGCCCTTTCCCTGAGCTTAATTTGTCTGCTTCGATCCCGTCAAATCGGTCGCCATTATATCCGCCTCGCGACCGGACGCAAAAAAATAAAACGGCGCAAAGCTGTAGCTCAACTTCTCATGAAGGCGTCACTGAGTGCCTCGATGATGTCGGTGGCCATCAGGCTGACCTGGCCGACCTTTTCCGCGGCGATGTCACCGGCTAAACCGTGAATATAGACACCGAGCACGGCCGCGTCAAGGTTGCTCAAGCCCTGGCCCATCAGCGCCGTTATGACGCCGGTCAGGACGTCGCCGGAGCCGGCCGTCGCCATGCCGGGATTGCCCGTCTTGTTGACATAGACTTTCTGGCCGTCGGTCACGACCGTCCCGGCCCCCTTCAGGACGACGACGGCTTTCGTTCGCTGGGCGAGCCGCACCGCCTGCTCATGGCGGTCGGCCGGGAGCTCCTCGCGCAGCAGGCTCGACCATAGGCGTCTCATCTCGCCCGGATGGGGCGTCAACACCAATTCCGCTTTCAACATGTTTGGCCAGCTCTTTATTTTGCTAAGGTTATTGAGGCCGTCACCATCTATGACCAGCCGGGTGTTCTGCTGGATTAGTATCAGAGCGATCGACTGCAAATCCGCCGTGTTCCCTACGCCCGGCCCGAAGGCCACGACGTCATTCTCGGCAATGGTATCGAGGATTGTGTTGATTGCCTTTGGACTGATCTTGCCGGAATTATCCTCCGCAAGCGCAATGGTTGTGTAGGAAGGTTCTATGGCTGCAATGACCGGCAGGGCGCTCCTGGCGGTGGCCACCCGCACCAGGCCCGCCCCGGCCCGAAGCGCGGCCCGGCCGGCCAACGCCGCCGCACCGCTCATGCCGACGCTCCCGGCGATAATGAGCACCTTGCCAAAGTCGCCCTTATGCGCTTCCGCCGGGCGAGGCCTTAGTTTCGGTATCGTTTCTATTGACTGCATACAGACTCGTTTCGTGCAGTATATTACAGACAATGCACGACACGGTCAATAAATGATTTGACAAGCAGATAGGAAGGTTTATAATACATAAGTAGCGTGAAGCTTTTATTGCTTATCAGGGATAAGGGAATCCGCCGGTTTGAGCATGAGATCAAAACCTATGAGCGAAATTATATTCATCGTTGAAAATTCTGATGAGGGTGGTTACACCGCCAAGTCTCTCGACTACTCTATTTATACCGAAGGTGAAACTCTGGATGAGCTAAAAGAAAACGTCAAAGACGCCGTAAAATGTCACTTTGACCCAAAGGAAGTTCCGCGTATTGTGCGCTTACACATAGTAAAGGATGAAGTAATAGCAATATGAAACTTCCCCGAGAACTCAGCGGCGAAGAACTCGCAAAACTTCTTAGGAAATACGGCTACGAAATCACCCGGCAAACCGGCAGTCACATACGGCTTACCACTACCGAAAAAGGCGAACACCACATCACTATCCCTGCCCATAAACACCTTAAGATAGGCACATTGAGCAGCATTTTGAGTGATATCGCTATCCATTTCAAAATAGACAAAGGCGACTTGATCAAAGAATTATTCTAATTGGCAAGCATCGAGCAAGAATGTCAGCAGATAAACTGATATCATGAAGAAGGCGAATAACAGAGAAATAGCCGACGATTTGCGGCCGGAGTACGACCTCTGCAAACTCAGGGGTGGTGTGCGGGGCAAGTATGCCAAGCGGTTCCAGAAGGGAACGAACTTGGTCCTCCTCTCCCCGGATGTTGCCAAGTATTTCCCTGACGAACGATCTGTGAATGCTGCGCTGAGGTCTCTGGTCAGCATTGCCAAGGCCGAGCTGCGCCGTGCGAATTAAACCATAGATAAGACACCAGCGAACAGTGCTGTCATAGCGTGCATAAGTCCATGGTGCAGAAGGCGGTCGGTGCAGGGTTCTGATGGTATATAATTATATTTGTCCCGCGAAGGTCTTATACGGTTCGTCAACCGATGTTCCGTATATTATGTCGATCAGCCTAATTATTGTTAGGATTGACGATAATGGCAAAGAAATCCAAAGCAAGGCGAAAACGTCCAGTAACAAATCACAGCAGATCTAATGGCGTTTTCGGTCGAATGGTTAAACTGTGCATTAAGTTGGTGACTATTACATTTGCTGTGATAGGATTTGTTTCTTCAATATTTGCATTGTTTCCGAGGGTGTCGTTAATTCCTGAAGCCATTTTTGATAAGAACAATCCCATGAAATGTGTGTTTACAATTTCCAATGACGGTTTCTTGCCAATCTATGATTTGGATTATGAAATAGCAACATTGCATTTGGATGCCGGCGGTCTTCAAATGCACGGGGATGGAAATGTGAAGATAATCGACAGCGCGGCACACATTCCAAAACTAAAAGCCTCAGAAAAGGCCAGTGTTTATAGTATCTTCCGCATAGAAGGGGAGGGTGTTATGTTCAAAAACGACCCTGAAATACAGGTTGTCATACACTTCCGCCCGTTCGTGCCGTTATTTAGGCAAACCACTGAGTTTCGTTTCATTGCGAAGCAGATCGACGATTCTGGAAAATGGCAATGGTTTCATAAAGCTGTTGAGAAAGCATATTAGCACGGCACCTAACAAGCTTCCGCCTCATGACTTTCCTTCGTCTATTTTTTTGTTGATCAGTGTGGCGGTGACGGCGGCGGAGAAGCCGTTGTCGATGTTGACGGCGGTGACGCCGGAGGCGCAGCTATTGAGCATGGTCAGCAGGGCCGAGAGGCCCTCGAAGGCCGAGCCGTAGCCGACGCTGGTCGGCACGGCGATGACCGGGCAGCTTACCAGGCCGCCGACCACGCTGGCCAGCGCGCCCTCCATGCCGGCCACGACAATGACGATGTTCGCCTTCTGGAGCTTCGGCAGATGTTTGATGAGCCTGTGCAGGCCGGCTACGCCGACGTCGCAGATCAGTTCCGTCCGCTGGCCCATGATCTCGGCGGTAACCTTGGCCTCGGTCGCCACGGGCAAATCAGCGGTACCGGCGGTTACGATGGGCAGGACGCTCGCGGAAGGCCGCAGCTCTTTCTGCTCTAAGACGATGGCCCGCGCTAATTTTTCGTATCGGGCCTTGGGGAACTTCTTTGTCTGGGCCAGCGCGTCGAAAACATCGGGGGCAGCGCGGGTCGCCAAGACGTTATTGCCTTTTGCGGCGAGGCTCTCGAAGATTCCGATGATCTGTTCGGTGGTCTTGCCGGGGCAGAAGATGACCTCCGGGAAACCCCGCCGGATTTGACGATGGTGGTCCACACAGGCAAAGCCCAACTCCTCGAACGGCAAATGCCGGAGTTCTTCGACCGCCTGGTCGATGTCAATTTCGCCCTCCTTGACCTGCTTCAGTAACTTTTTTATCTGTTCAGCCTGAATATCTCGTCCCTCGTTTAGCCGCTTGCTTTTGGCTCGAGCGTCAGGTCGGCGAAAAGCCCGGCCTTGAATTTATAATACGCCAGAGAGGCTACCATAACGGCGTTGTCCGTGCAATACTGTTTCGGCGCGACCAGCAACATCATCGGGGACGAGGAAGAGTCGCACATTTCTTTTAGGGCGGCTCGAAGCTGGCTGTTGGCTGCGACTCCGCCGCCCAATAAGACGGTCTTTGCGCCCATTTTTTTAGCGGCCCGCTGCGTTTTTTTGACGAGCGCATCGATCACGGCGGCCTGGAACGATGCGGCGATGTCGGCGATCTCCTGCGTGCTCATCGAATCGACTTTGTCCTCGCCCTTCATGTCCTGGCCCCGGCAGTGATACAGTACGGCCGTCTTGACGCCGCTAAAAGAGAAATCCAGCGACCTCGGCCCTAACATCGAGCGCGGGAACTTGACGGCGTCGGGATTGCCGTTAGCCGCCGCCTTTTCGATGCTGGGGCCGCCGGGGTAGGGCAATTTCAGGATGGCTGCGACCTTGTCGAAGGCCTCGCCGGCGGCGTCGTCGATAGTGGAGCCTAACAGTTTCGGCTCCAGCGGTGAATCGTAATCGTAAAGGCAGGTATGTCCGCCGGAGACGATCAGGGCGACGGCGGGCAGTTGAAGGTTCTCCTGCGACATCATCGCCGACTGCAAGTGGGCGTGCAGGTGGTTGATGGCGATAAGCGGCTTTTCCCAGACGAAGCTGAGTGTCTTTGCGGCCGTGACGCCGACCACCAGAGCGACAGTCAGCCCCGGCTGATTCGCAACGGCGACGGCGTCGATATCGTCCTTGCCCACGCCGGCCTGCCCCATCGCTTCCGCAATCACCGGATAAATCTTCTCGATATGGGCGCGCGAAGCGATCTCAGGGACAACGCCGCCATATTTCTCGTGCAGCTTCGTCTGCGACGCGACCACGGACGATTTGACAACCTTCCCATCGGCCACCACCGCCGCCGCCGTCTCGTCGCAACTGGTCTCAATCCCTAAGATGTTGACCGTCGCTCGGGCCGCGTTGCTCGTTGCTCGTCTATCTTCTGCTTCCATCCAACGGATATTAGCCGGGTAAGCATCGACTGTCAACGTTCCAACGATTAGGCTTCGACAGCGTCAAACATGCCGGATTCTCTTGTCGTGGGTGCTGTGATCTGCTATGCTACGAGAGGCCGACCCATAAGTCTTATCGGAACGAAGGGCAGCGTATGAACGAAGAACTCGAGGTGCTCAAAATAGTCACCCGCCGACTGAACGAGGCAAACATCCCCTACATGATTTGCGGCTCTATCGCCTCAAATTATTATACTGTGCCGAGGATGACTAGGTCATATCCAAACTGATTTGGGCAAAGGACAGTCACTCTGAGATGCAGCTCAAAGACGTGAAGAATTTGATGGAGACGGTGGACAATTTAGACATGGGATACATTGGCGATTGGCTTCGAAAGCTGGGTCTGGAGGAGCTGTACGAAGAGGCAAGAAATGAATGACACTCACCCCGATGTCACCGTTCGGTTCAAGAGACTGATGATGTGCAAATCCGGCCAGCAGCGCTTGCTGATGGGCTGTTCCATGTACGACGCCGCCAGGGAAATAGTCCGGAGCGCCATTCTCGCTCAGCGCCCGGAAATCACACCCGAAGAAATGAAAAAGGAGATCTTCCTGAGATTCTACGGGCAGGAGTTCAGCCAAGCCGACAAACAGAAGCTGTTCTCACGGTTTCGGTCCTGAGAATTATCGGGACCAGCCTGGCTGCATGTACCGGTGTCACGGGTCTGTTTCCTGATGGGCAGCAGAGGGAGACTTTATTCGTTCAGGCCTGCGGCGTGCTTGATTTGGTCAATGTCCAGCTTGCGGATGAATCCGGGGAGGTTCTTCCATATCGGGTGGTGGCCGAAGCCGCCTTGGGTCATCTCTTCGATGGCCTCGTCCTTGCTCCAGCCCTGCACGGCGACGCGATAAACGGCGCACATCGTGCCGGTCCGGTCGGCCCCGCGGTGGCAGTGCACGAAGAGGGGGGTACGCTTCTTGTCGGCGACAATCTTCAGGAAGCGGACGACATCCTCTGTTTCGGGGTGGAACGTCGTCATGTTGATATGCTCGTAAGCCAACCCGGTGCCTTTGAGCTCGCCGCGGTCCGACAGGAGGAACCGCAAATTAACGACCGTCTTGATGCCCAGCTTTTCCAGCTGCTTCATGCCCTCGGCGCTCGGCTGCGCGCCGCGATAGAGGTCCCCGGAGACCTTGTGCAGATTCGGCGCGCCCGGCAGATCGAGTCGCTCGGCCCATTTCCTGCCGGTGGTTTGCCGGGCCTGGGGCTGACGTTCTTTGTTGGCGGGAAGGGCGCCTAATTCAAGGCCGCACTCCTGCACCAGACACGCGCCCAGCAAAACAACAAGAACAGGCAGCGATACGGCAAGGTAACGCAGCCGTGCGGATTTTGGTTTTTGTCGTTTGTTCTCTGTCATCCGTGTGCTCTTTGTCAATTAGAGACTCGTAACCGCATATTTCCTTTTTCGGCTTATATTTGCTTTCTCTTAATCCCGGCTTTGGCCAGCAGCACGATTTGCTTGCAAACGCTTTTGCAGACGTGCAGCAGCGAGAAGCGGATTGGAATCAGCTCAGGCAGTTGGAAGTCCGTGCAGACACTTTGCGAAAAGTCATCACCGGCGATTTCGATTCGGGCGGGGTCCGAGCAGCCGAAACCCATCAGCTTTGCCGTCTTGATGATCGGCAGGCTCTCGGGCTCGATGCCGACCAGCCGAGCGCAGATCGTTTCGCAGGCGATTGGGTCTATTCCGCCGATGAGCCAGCCCAAGGGTCTGGCTCTGCCGCGGATCGGGCCGGGGCCGTCCATCGCAGTGACGGCGTCGATGATCGTCAAGGCGGGATTCAGGAATTTGAATATATCGATGAGCAGCCCGCAAAAATCATCGGCGCTGCTCCCTTTTGCAAAGTGCCAGAGCGCCTTTCGCTTGCCGGCGACGCAGCCGAACATGTTTTTGACCGCGAACGTCGCCACCAGCTGCTGGTGCGATTTGAACTTGGGCAGATTGATGATGACGTCGGCGTCGAGGGCGACTGAGCTGATGCCGACGCGGGTGCCCCCGGCTCCTACTTTGCACCACTCGGGCCTATCGAGCTGCCTGACCGGCACAGCCATTTTCTTGAGCGGCTCTTCCAGCTCTAATGCCTTTACGCAGGCGAAGACGTCACCCCAGGCGGGCGAATCTCCGACGAAAGGCTTGACGCCGAAGTCTTTGAGCAGCCGGGCCGTTTCGAGAATGACCGCCGGGTCGGTTTGGGTGGCGTGCCGGCGGGACCTCGGAGCGATGAAGTTAGGCTTGAGCAAAACGGTGTCACCCGGCCGTACAAACTTTTCCAGTCCACCGAGCAGCTTGAATTGCCTTTCGATCGCTTCGGCGACGGCGGGCCGGTTGTAGTCGCTGCATCGAGTCAGCGTCACTGTCGGATTGTTCTTATGCTGGTCAATAGCTTATCCCGGTACAAACAAGCAAGAAGACCCTGACGGCCGGTTTGAATTCGGGGGACTTGCCTTGGCTGAAAAAGAGGCTGCCCTGGGGATTGCCGAAAAACAGTCCGGCCAGCGCCGTCCGGTCGCTGACGTACTCTTTCGGCCCTAAATAGACAAAATCGCCCGGCCCCATGTCCAGGCCGAAGGCGGCGGTGGTGAACGGGAACTCACGCAATTTCGCGCGGACATCCAGCTCGGGGATGGCCTGTTTTGCGGGCAGCGAAAAGACCGGGTAGGCGGTCACGCTGCATATACCTCTTGAGCCGGGGATGGTCTCGGCTTGCACCCGCAGCCCGAGGACGCCGGGGCCGACGTTGGCCGCTTGCTTTGAGCCGTCGGACGCGGTGAAAAAGACCGATTGCGGGCGGTCTAATCCGGTAATGGCGATGGTCTCAGCCATGGCGTCCGGCAGCATCAGCGAGACACTCGTGAGCTTCTGGCCGCCGGCGGCAAGCACGATGTCCTGGATCTCCTTCCACCTTTCGCCCTGGCCGAACCGAACCAGGAACGAGTCGGCGGTGAAGGTAGGATAACTCTTGAGCCGCAGCGGCCTGATGTAGAATGTCTTGCGGATCGCATCGAGCTTGTCGATGCTTTCAACCGGGACTTCGAAGACGTGCACGTCCAGATTGATGGTCTTCATCGCTTGCGGCCCGGGTGTCTTGCTGCCGTCGTAGGGGGCCAGGTCGCCGATCTTGACTTTTTCCCAAACGGGAACATCGTCTTGCGGCTCGCCGCAGCCGGCCAGGAAAAAAGAAGCAGAACACAGAACACAGAATACAGAATACAGAAGCCGGAACACAGAAGAAGAACGTTCTGTTTCTGGTTCTACAGGACGCAAATTCGCTACAACCGCAATGTGAGAGGCACGAACCATACGGACAGACTACCGGCCCGGAAATTGCCTGTCAACACATTCGATGCTCGTGTCCGGGCGGGCGGTGCCCACGCCCGGGCTATTTCAGCGCCCCGGAGTCCACGATAAAGTCGTCCAGATAGGCGTCTGCCGCATCGAGGCTGACCTGGTCGGAGCCGCCGCCGAGGCCGACATAGAACGGCTGGGCGTCCAGGCAGCCGGCCTCGAAGGTGATGATCCGGCTGATCGGCTGCTCCAGGCTCGGCGATAGGGCAATCATCACCCAGCTATCGCCCATGCTTTGCTTACCATAGTGGAAACGGGCCCGCAGCGCGAAGTCGTTCGTGACGTCCAGCCGCCAGCCGTTGGAGACATAGGCCGCGTCGATATTATCGGCCTGGGCGGAAGCTCGAACTTCGAGCCTGCCGTCGGTCTCCTCCACCCGTATCTTCTCGGGGTCCGGCTCATAGACCATCCATAGCGGCGACGGCTCTCCATCCTCGAAGTCATCGCTCAGCACCTGTTCCCACGAAAGTCGCGGATAGTCCCGCCCCTCAAGAATCCGCCAAATATTTTCCGTGCCGTTGTCGGTCTCGCCCACAAAGTCCCACCCGGCTTCAAGGAAGGTGCCAGCCGTCTGCATCTCGGCTGTGGTCTTGCCGGTACCGCCGGCGCTGGTTATCTGGCCGCTGGTTTCAACGTCCCAGAAAGAGGCGACAGTGCCCTCCGCTAAACCGGCTCCCACCAAGCCGCCGGCAGCCAGGTCGCCGGCGACACTCCCGGACGAGCAGCAGTTGCTGATGGTACCCTCGTGGCTGCCCACCAAGCCGCCGACCTGGGAGCCGCCGTGGACGTTCGCATCCGAATAGCAATTCGTAATGGCGCCACGATGGAATCCCACCAGGCCGCCCACATACACGCTTCCGGAAACCTCGCCGGTCGAGCGGCAGCTTGAAACGACACCGTAGTTGCGACCGACCAGGCCCGCCACGTCACTGATTCCAGTCACGGGCCCTGCTGAGCTGGAGTTCTGGATCGTTCCCGTTCCAAGTCTGTTGTAGCCCGCCAGACCACCGACTCTGGAATTACCCGTCACGTCGCCCGTCGAAGAGCAGCCGGTGATTGTGCCGTCGTTCGACCCCAGCAAACCTCCGACAGACTTTTTTCCTGTGACGCCGCTGGTCGAGGAGCAGCCGGTTATGACGCCGCCGTTATACCCCACCAGACCGCCAACATCTACCTCGCCGGTGACGGCGGCGGTCGAATAACAGCCGGTGATAGTACCTGTGTTATATGCGACGAGGCCGCCGACCCATCCCTCTCCCTGGACGCTGCCTCCCTGCACATAGCAGCCGCTCATGCTGCCTTTGTTGAGCCAGTCCACCAGGGGGGCCACGCCGTCTCTGGTGCCGGCGTCTATGTTGGGGTCAATCAGGCCGAGGTTCTCGATCCGGCCTTTGACGCTGCCAAAAAGGGCCACGCTGTTTACATCGGTCGGGCCGTAGGTGAAGCTGGAGATGGTGTGACCGTTGCCGTCAAAGACTCCGGCGAAGAACCTGCCTCGTCCGGCGGGCGCGATGATATTGAAATCTCTTCCCTTGTAGCTTCGCAGGTTGATGTCCGCCGCCAGCTTGAAGCGCTCGTCCCAGTCATTGGGATCGGCGCCGATGGCGTTTATATGCTCGGCCGTGCTAATCAAATAAGGCGTGTTGGGTTCACCCGTGCCGCCGGCGTATTTCCTCGATGCGACCGCCTCGATGTCATAGAAGAACATGTCGGCGCTGTTGGGCGGCGGGGTGGTTTGGCCGGTAAGCTGAACCGAATCGTTGCTGAAGGTCAGCTTCAGGCGGACGTCGCTTTGCGTCCCGTCTGCGGTCTTGCCCTCGAAGGCGATTGTCGTATCGTCGATCACGGTGCCGGCAAGCCCGGTCGTATTGAAAACGGCGTCCAGGCTTTGCGCATACAAGACGCCGTCCTCGCCGGTGAGGGTCGCATCGACCTGAGAGAACCAGGCCGCGCCCGCACCGAAATCCACGGTCAGCCGGAATTGTCCCCTTATGGAATACCTCTTAAGCAGACCGGCAATCCCGCCCGTCCTGACGACAGTGCTTTCGGTCGGAACGAACACGTGGATGCTCGTCTGCGCGGCCGCGGCCTGACCGCCGTCGTCCGCCCGGGCCGGCCCGAAGGCAGAACACAGAACACAGAACGCTGAAGACAGAAGACAGAGACCCGACACCCTCCCTGTGATTTCCGACTTCCGGCGTCTGACGGCCGATTTCTGACTGCCGAGAATCCTGCCAATAACGTTCATGCTACCCTCCTGAAATCAAGTCGAGACATTGCCCGTTTAGACCTCCATATTCTACCAATTTCCAGACGGATGATCAAGTCTCTACACGGGACGCGATTACCCGTTTTGGAGGAGGGAGCAGAAGAAGCCTCCTTGTGCCTGTAGAATAGTCTTTTTCGATGGATCAATAAAACAAGAACAAGGAGGCACAAAAATGGTACACAAAGATTTGCTGATTCACAAGAGCCAAATGCTATTGGGCGAATTCCTCGCTCCCATGCTCGAACAGGTCGATAAACCCCGCAAGCGATTCCTCCAGCAGGCAATTCGTTCGACTCCACCCTATGGTGTTGACGAAGACTCCACCCCTTCGCCATCACCACCTGCCACGCCGGGTTGTTTTAACGGAATCTACCGTTACTTGCTGACGGTCGGTCAAATAAAGCATTTCGTCTCGGGCTGCAAGGCGGCCGCTAAAATCACCCACAACAAACAGTGCCTGGTTGCCCATGGGAGGAGCACTCCGAGAGCGAAAAGCTACTCGATTGGCGGCGACGTAAATCGTCCCGTTGGCGGGAATGACCGTGCCGCCTCGGAACGTGAAAAGAGGAGCGTTATTAGGCTCTTGTCCACGGCTCAGCGTCCAGCCGGAAATATCTACTGCAAAACCGTTGAGATTTTGCAGTTGGATGTACTGCTCGTCCAGGTTGCCGCCGGCCGGATAGGTCTCAATAGTGCCGAAATTGACAACCGTGCCGGGCGGTTGGGCGTTGGGTATTTCGTATGATCCGGAGGCCAGGCGGTTGAATAGTTGACTGCGGCGCTGCGGCAGGTAGGAGGTCTTTAGCTCCCCAACAGCTTCCAGCAAGGATTGGGGGCAGCAGGGAGCCGTAGAACCGTTGCCCCATGAGTCCGAGCCCCATTTGGCGGCGTCCAGGGCTGCATCCAGAACGAGCAGGTCCGCCCACATATCAATTTGCGGCTCGAAATACAGTTTCTCCTGCGGCGTGCCCGGCGCCATGAGAAATTCATCCATGAGCGTTCTTATGCGGCGCAGATACATCTGCCGCATTTCCAGCGTGCCAAAAATGGCATCCGGCAAGCGGTTGCCCTGGCCGACAAATAAGCCCGTATTTATAATAAGGTTCTCGTTCCAATACGTCTCGGAGGAATTCCACACTCGCCCGAAGCTCAGGTCCACGTCCCACGGCCACATCTGCCATTCATTGGTGGCACCCGTATCACGGTAAAGGTAGTAGTTTTTGTGGCAGCAGTCGACGTCGCCCGTGATTACGCGTACGGCCAGAAAATCGACGACCTGCGCCACGTCCACGTTGTCGTAGAGGTATTGACGTCGTGCTTCGCCCGAGAGGCTCAGGCTGTTGAAGAGCGCCGACAAATCCGCATTGTCCTCGTATTTGCGTGTCTTCTTTTCGGCGCCGGTCGTAGCGTGACTGGCACTGTCGAATCTGTTGTACATCTTGTAAAGGGCCCCCTCGGCATTCAAGCCCATTCGAATCAGCCAGTCCTCATCCCCGTTTTCCATCACATGGGCTGTGCCCCAAAAGGCCCCGTTTTGCTGGACGCGCACGGGAAAAACCCAATGATAGGGGCAATCCGCGTCCCGATAGGTATCATAGGCCAATATGTTGCGCATGTGCGCTTTATCCGGGTAGGTCGTCATCAGGTTGATGTCATCGGCACGGGGCTTTCCCGGCGCCCACTTGAAGTTATGGCCGGGATTGAAATCGATGTCGTAGCTCTTCTTTGGGAAACCCCGGCTGGACTGACCGTGAAGGTTGATCCCGACGTTATCGTAAAACTCACCGTCATAAAAGAGCACACAGCGGGTTCCTGAGTCGGAATTGGCCGCTGCTGGGTTTTCGATAAACCAATGCAGGACGGGCAGGGGATTAACAAGGCTCGGGTCCTCAACCACGGTGCCGCAATATTGAGGAGAATTCTGCAGAACAAAAAACGATGGGAACCTGGATGCGCGTCCGGCTGTGTCCGTGGCCGTAACGTACCAGCGCACCATCTGCCCCGCGCTGAAGGTCTCGGCGGGAATCCGTGCCCCATACACCCCGTCAGACGGTTGTCCGTCGCCGCTGTTCCCATCATCACCAAGCGGAATAGCTACTTCGTTGTTGAACATCACGCGATAATGCAGCGCCACCGTATCCACGGGATCGAAGGACGGCTTGATTCGGACCGTGACCAGCAGGTCATCATTCTCACCTGGGATTTCCGGGTAGTGTTCGCTGTCGGAAATAACCGGCCCCAGCTTTTCGACGCCCATGTTATTCGGCTTGCCGGGAGTCGGAGTTACAAAATACTGCGGCGGCATGTCCGTATAGACGTGCGTCATCGCCAGAAGCTCGGGAAAGATCAGCAGGCTCGGACTATCTACAAGATAGTTCAATCCCTGTACGGCCAGCACGTTCGTGCCCCCATGGAGGAAATCGAACCGGGGGATGGGATAGTCAACCGAATGAACCGCAATCCGGTTGACTCGATAGGCCGGTGCGCCGGAATTCCACGTCTCCGCGCCCGGAGCGGGCGCGTTACTCCTCGCCACTTCCTGCCCGTTAATGTAGGCGATCATCCCATCTTCGTAGCGCATGCGTAAGGTCATGGTGACAACCGCCAACGGATTGTCCACGTCGAAGGGTATCCGGATATATACGGTCTGATTCACGGAGCGCATGGCAGAGACGTCTAACCCGATCAGTTCCGGGTAAGCGTAGCCAACGCCGGTAACGCCTGTCTGCCAGCTTGAATCACCCAGGCTTTCCAACGTCCAGGGACGCAGCTCGCCCGGATATTGTCCGGTAGGTTCCAACGCACCATCCCGGGGGACCAGGGCCTTGGCCGGGGCCTTGGACGGCACCAGCGCTACTTCCTTATCCACAGCGCTAAAACCATAAGAGACATCGGGCGCCTGGACCGGGTAGGCGGGAGAGAATTCCGAGACTACCGTATGCCCATCCGGACGGATCAATCCCAGATACTCACCGCTCCCGTTCAGTTTGAAATTGGTGTGCAAGACTCCCGATGGTTCTCTGCGATTCTTTCCGGATGCGAAGACAATCAAATAAGCATCGGACGCGAGCGTCACCTTCGGAAATGCCCACTTCGTCAGGGTATCGGCGTCATCCGTCAGATACCAGCCCTCCAGGTCAACCGTACCGCCTCCGGTATTGTGAATCTCAATCCAGTCCTCTTCATCCCGGTCTTCGTCGTCAAGACCGCTGTCGTTGACGGCCATGAACTCGCTTATCCGGACGGATTCCTGTGCCGAGACCGTAGCGAAGGGCCAGAGCGTGCAAGTCAATACAACGAGAAAAACAAGGGTCCTCGAATGTCTCATAGTCATGGCATTCCTCCCTTTTTCGGACTGGCAAACCACAAATCGCCACTGCTGACAGCCCGTACGTCCTATAACGACACAAGATAGTATAACATACCAAGCCCTATCCAACAAGAGTACCTCCCTTACGATAGCTCATTTCTGACTGTGTATCAGCGGTAAGCGTTGTTCCTGGAGATTGAAGAAAACTGAGAAAGCCCGTCGCCAGGGAAGCCAGAAACACCAGTAGCCAGTAGCCCGTAACCCGTTGCCCTTTGTCGCTGTCCCGAACCAGGGCGAGGTGCTCGGCAATTTGCTTGACCGGGCCGGCGGTTTCGTTTCTAATGATGCTCCATAGTATTACGAAAGGCCCGTAACATACGTTGCAGCAGAAAGAAGAATGGAATGAGAAAGGTTCGAATCAGATGAAAATCAGCAAACGAGCCCAGGCTGTGCCGGCCTCGGCAACCCTCGCCGTGACTTCACGAGCCCAGCAGTTGAAGGCCCAGGGCGTGGACGTGGTCGGCTTCGGGGCAGGGGAGCCGGATTTTGACACGCCTGATTACATTAAGCAGGCGGCTGTAGAGGCGCTAAGAAGCGGCAAAACAAAGTACACACCCGCGGCGGGGATAAACGAGCTGCGAAAAGCTATCGCCGACAAGCTCAGGAAGGACAATGGTCTCGAATACGGCCCGGAGCAGGTCGTTGTCAACATCGGCGGCAAACATTCCGTTTATGAGGCCATGCAGGCGGTGCTTGACCCGGGTGATGAGGTGATCCTTCCGGCGCCGTACTGGGTGACGTATCCGGAGGCGATAAAGCTTGCCGGAGCTACAGCCAAAATCATTCAGACCGACAGGGCCAACAGCTACAAAATCACGGCCAAGCAGTTGAAAAATGCCATCACCCAAAAAACCACTATGTTCGTGCTTAATTCACCCAACAACCCCGGCGGCTTTACCTACAGTCCGCCCGAACTCAGAGCCATCGCAGGGGTGCTCGAAGGCACCACTGTAGTCGTGCTTTCGGACGAAATCTATGAGAAGCTCATCTATGGCGACACAAAATTTATCAGCTTTGCCTCGATCAGCAAAGATGCTTATAACAGGACGCTGACTCTGAACGGTTTCAGCAAGACCTTTTCGATGACCGGCTGGCGCCTGGGTTATACGGCGGGACCTCCGGAAGTCATAAAGGCTATGGCATGTTTACAGGACCACATGACCTCAAACCCCGTGACCTTCGCTCAATATGCGGCGATTGCGGCTTTGGGCGCCCCCGCCGAGCAGGCGATCGAAAAGATGCGGAAAGAATTCGAGCGGCGGGGCCAATACATGGCCGAGCGGCTCAACGGCATCGAGGGCGTGGAATGTCCCGAGCCGACCGGCGCGTTTTACTGTTTCCCTGATGTTTCGAGCCATTATGGCCGAAATATGAACGGGGCCAAGATTACCGGCAGCATGGACTTCGCCAAAGCCCTGTTGGAGCAGGCCAACGTCGCTGTGGTTCCGGGCCTGCCGTTCGGCTGCGATAGCAACGTGCGTTTGAGTTTCGCCTGTTCGCTCGAGCAGATCACGAAAGGATTAGACAGACTGAAAGAATGGCTAAGTCAGTAAAGAGAAGGAAGCGCAGCACCTCGTCCGCTCCGCAGGCGGGCGATGTATCCGTCTCTGAACAAGCAACGACAGCCGCAGGACGCCGTGCCTTGTCCGGCTGGCCCATGATGATCGGCTGGGCGGCCATGCTGATTTTCGCCCTTCACGCCTGCACTCACATGGTCGCCGCCGGGGATACCTGGGTGGCGATGGCCTGCGGGCGGCATTTTGTCCACCACGGCGTCGATACCGTCGAGCCGTTCAGCGCCAACTCGCACAAGCCGGGCCCGACGCCGGAAGAGATCAAGACCTGGCCCGGCTGGGCACGGTGGATCGCGGACAAGGTCGGCCTCGAAACCGTCAAAGCCTGGCATCCGACCGGCTGGATCAACCAGAACTGGCTGACCCACGTTATCTTCTACCTGCTGGTTCCCCAGTCCTCGTACGCGGACGGCGTGAGTTTCTCGTCCAACGCCCTGGTTTATTGGAAGTTCGCCGTTTATATATTGACTATAATCTGCGTCTATTACACCGGCCGGCTGTTGGGGGTGAATCCGGCGCTCTGTGCCGTCTTTTCCTGCTTTGCCTTGTTTGCGGGGCGCTCCTATATCGACATTCGTCCGGCGGGTTTTTCCAATATGCTGGTCGCGGTTTTTCTGCTCATCCTGGTCCTGGCGACCTATCGAAATATCCTCTTTATATGGCTGATTGTCCCGGTGACGGTCTTCTGGTGCAACGTCCACGGCGGGTACATCTACGTGTTCATCGTGCTCGTTCCGTTTGTGGGCCTTCACCTGTTGGCGAGCTTCTCAAAAAAGAAGTTCCACTCGATTGGACTGACGGGCATCTACCACACCGTCGCGGCAGGCGCGGTTGCGCTCTTGGCCGTCATTTTGTTCAACCCGTTTCACCTGACGAACCTCACCCACACGTTCATCATCAGCGTCAGCAAGCACGCCGAACGCTGGCGGAAAATCCACGAATGGTGGTCAGCTTTTGACTGGGACAACCGGGTCGGCACGGGCTTTCCATTCCTGGTACTGTACATTCTAAGTATCGGCTTGCTCATCCTGTGGGTGCTCTCCCGTTTTCTGGTTCCCCGGTTCCTTAAGGCGCCTAAGAACGAGCTTGAAGCCCAGAGCAGGCAGTACAGGATTCTCTCGAGGATCTTCGGCGCGGCTGCCGCGATACTTGGAGGCTGGGTAACATTTGTCAGCTTTTCCTTTCTCGGCCTGGACGCGGGCAGCTTCTTTGTCTGCGCCCTTTTCATACTCATCATGATATTGGCCATTTACAGGAATGTTCACTTCGTCTACCTGGTCATTCCGTTGACCCTGCTGGCCCTGTGGTCCGGGCAGACTCTGGCCGGCTATAACGGCAGATACATTTATCCTTTTGTCATCGTGCCCGTGTATGTCACGCTGCACATCCTGGCTTTGCTGATTTCAAGAACGGCCAAGTACGAACCCCGGAATATTGTCTTTGTGGCCGCCGCGGCCGTCGTTTCCCTGCTGTTGATGACCCTGATCTTCAATCCATTCAAGTTTGACAGGCCCATCTGGTACGTGCACCAGTTCCTTGGCTTGCAGCGATTGTCCCGCCCCATCTACGAACGCAACGTCGGAATGGGCTATGCGTACCTGTTCGACGCGCTCTATATAGTGAACATTCTCGCCATGCTCGTGTGGCTTGGAATCCCCTCTTTCAAGAGGTTTCTCGCTAAGGTGGGTGGCAGCCTCAAAGCCGAAGGCTTTGGGGATGGGCCAGCAGAGGAGACCTTCCAATTGCCCAAAATTGATTTGGGGGTCTTGGCCGTGAGCGCCCTGACGATTTACATGGCGGTTCGCTCCCGGCGGTTCATTCCGATCGCCGCGATTGCGGCCTGCCCGGTTGTCGCGATGCTTTTTGAGCAGATCATCCACGCGTTTTTGGCCTCGCGAAACTTCCACGAGCGGAATCGCTTGACCGCCTCCAGAATGCCGCGCAGCGTACAGTGGTTCTTTATCGCCGCCGGCGCCGCAGCGGTCCTGTTCTTTGCTGTGGTGTGGGGGCTGAAGTTCAAGTGCGTTTATCTCGACCCGTGGCCCTCCGATCCGAAGCTCAACTCCGTGTTTATGCGCATGACGGCTTCGGACGCCAAGCCGTTCCACGCCATGAAATTCATCAGGGACAATAAGCTGGCCGGCAAGATGTTTAACTACTGGACCGAAGGCGGTTCCATCGCCTGGGGTCAGGAACCTGATCCGAACACGGGACGAACGCCCTTGCAGCTCTTCATGGACGGCAGGGCCCAGGCGGCCTACAACGTGAGCGCCTTTGACCTCTGGTCGCACATCATGGCCGGCGGCCAGATCACCGACCAGAAGCTTCAACTCGCCGAAGCCCGGGAGCAGACGCTGACGGCTTCCGATTACGCCGAAATCGGTCAGTGGATGGATGAGCAGATGCAGGCCCATGATATCTGGGTCGTCCTGATGCCCGCGGCGGTCTTCGCCGACCCGGACCAGGAGGCCAAATACCACGCGATCAAAGGCCTCGAATACAATCCCAACTGGCGGGTCGTTTTCCTCAACCGCGAGCAGAAGCTGTTCGTCGATATAAGGACGCCGCGAGGCCGGGAGCTTTTTGAAGGCATATTTACCGGCCAGACCCTCTACCCGGACGACTATCACAAGAACCTGATTCGGGCCCACAGCTACTATTTATATCTTCCCGAATTGGCCGATAGGAAGAAGGGGTTTGATTTTGCCGTCGAGGCCTTCAATCTGAATCCCTCGCCCACCCCGATGCTGGAAATCATGGCTTATGGCGTGAAGTATTTAGAGTTGAA
The DNA here is from genome assembly GCA_964462945.1 of uncultured Pirellulales bacterium. GTDB lineage: Bacteria > Planctomycetota > Phycisphaerae > Sedimentisphaerales > Anaerobacaceae. The sequence goes on along the minus strand of CAYWZW010000019.1, from coordinate 33,896 downwards.
ACCCCAGGTCGATAAACTCTGCGAAGCGTACATGCAGGAATTCACGAAAAACAAGGATCGGTGGACTCAGCAGGATGGTTATCGCCTGAGAGTTGAGGCGGCGAGGCTGGCCTGCTACCATCTGAGGATCGTCGCGCGAGCGCAGAAAAGCGCCGAAGTAGCGAACCTTTATGCCGTCAAGGAGGATGAGTGTCTGGATGAACTGGCCCGCATGTCTGAGAGCAAGAGGTGGTAATGGTTTCCGTCAGCGTTTTTTTCCCCTGCTACAACGAGCAGGAAAATGTCGGCCGGACCGTCGAAAACGCACTGGGGGTTCTGGAAAAGCTCAACGCCGATTTCGAGGTTATTATCGTCGATGACGGCAGTTGCGACCGCACCGGGCAAATCGCCGACGAGATCGCCCGCCGGAACACCAGCGTCAAAGTCGTGCACCACCAGCGCAATCTCGGGTACGGGGCGGCGCTGCGATCAGGCTTCAAAGCCGCGACGAAAGAGCTTGTTTTTTACACCGACGGCGACGGCCAATTCGATATGAGCGAAATGCCGCCGCTGCTGCCGTTAATGGAACAATACGATATTGTAAGCTGCTATCGCTTGAATCGCCGGGACTCTTTTGTACGTAAAATCAACGCCTGGTGCTGGACCAAACTGGTATGCCTGCTGTTCGGCCTGAAAATCCGCGACATCGACTGTGCGTTCAAGCTGTACAAAAGGGCGATTTTTGACAAGATCGAATTGTCAAGCACCGGGGCTCTGATCGACGCCGAGATTCTGGCCCGAGCCGCCCGGAAAGGTTACCGTATCATCCAAAAAGGCGTGCATCATTATCCGCGGACGGCGGGCGTACAAACCGGCGCAAAATGGCGAGTGATTCTTCGCGCGTTCAAGGAGCTGTTTGAGCTGCAGGGCCGAATCCGGAGCGGAAATTGACGACCGAGACGAAATATGATGTTCGGGGCGCGATACACAAAGCATGAGCGACGATAAAGTCAACCTGTTTGTTTATGGCTCACTGCGGGACAGCACAATTCTCCAGTCGGTCTGTGGTTTGAGTTTTACCAGAAAGGCCTCGAAAGTTGACGGCGAGACGCTTTTCGCCGAGCCTGCTTTGCTTGCCCATTACCGCAGCGTCAGCCCGGACAACGTGTATTACTACGCGATTGCCGCGCCCTCTTCGAGAATTGAAGGGCTGGTCATCCATGACATCCCCGCCCGGGCCATGGCTGAAATCGACCGGTACGAAGGCAAACGCTACGACAGAGAAACGGTCCGCGTCAACACGGCCAACGGTTTCGTCGAAGCCCAGGCCTACCTGGTCTCTCACGACGCCATGAAAAAGCACTTCGGCGACCGGTTCCACGTCAATCTGATTCACGAGCTCTGGCTGCGAAAACGCATCGAGAAATTCATCAAGAGACATATTCGTCCCGGCGAGCGAACGGTCGATGCCGAATCGGAGCGCCGAGCCGACCGGGAACTGCTGGCGACCACCGAGCGAGACCTGGTCATGAGCCATTATCGCTCGGACGCCGTGAGCGATTACTATCTCGAGCACGAGCTGGATCGCCCCCGGCCGAGCATCAAACACTTGTACGACGACCCGGAGGCCGAGCCGTTTATTAAGAATTATCTGGCCCTGGTTGTCAGGCAGGTTCTGCTCAGTCAGCTCGACGAGCACATCCAGTCCCGATACCGGTTTGAAATTGAGCGTATGCGCACGTCCGAAAGGTATTTCATTCGGTCGGTCAGTCTGGTTGCGGCTCTGCAAATGATCAATGCAAATGGCGAGACGGTTGATTTGATTGTTGACAAATGCCTTCAAACGATGCCCTATCACAGAAACGATCTGATTGACTATGTGAAATACGCCGTCCGCGCAGCAAAAAGCATGTTCGATGCTCGCGTGGCGGAGGCCGACCTGGCTCGAATTCGGTCGAATCTTCACCCGGGGCTGGTGCCGCTTGGCATTGAGATCGAATTGAGCAATCTCGGGCCAGCCGCCGTCGAGCCGCAACGAAGCTTCCAAAAGGCGCTTGACCCGGTCTATGACGGGTTCAAATACTTCTATGATTTTCACCTGGACGTTCTGTCCTGGAAAGTTGGCGGATACGTTGACGACCACAGCGGCGCAACCGACCAGGCACGACGAAGCGGCTTCTTGGAGCTTGCGCCGGGAAGGCTGAATATCGCCGGCGAGCTGTCTCGCCCGGCCACGGCCGACCCCTGGCTGCTCAATCAGTTGATCCACGAGATTGCCAGTTTTTACGACGTCCGCCCGCACAGCCTGCACCTTTCGTTGCAGCTTCGAAGAAACCAGATCGACAAGCAGAAGATTCTCCCGCTGGGTTTCGTCAAATGCCTGCTGGCGCTGGGCGGCGGTCCCGAGCGAAAGAGCAGCGGAAAAATGTGGATTTCGAGAATGGGTAACGACGAGATAAAACAGTACCAGTACGGTGAAGAGCTCGTCTTTGCCAGAACCAGCAAACGCAGGTGGTACCTGGGTGGAGACGATGTCGCAAACAAACCCCCGGCCCAGGCCACGACGCACGTCCAGCAGTACAAGTTTATCCGCATGGACAAGAGAGCCAATTATGAGCCGCTCATCGTATGCCTGAAGGGCTTGCAGTTGGCGTACAACCCGGCCGAGTACTTGACGGTCGAACAGTTGAAAAACAACCCGGGATTACAGGGGCAATACGAAGATTTGAAGAAATGGGCCGCCGAACCTACCGAAATCAGCCGCCAGACGATAGACAGATTCATCAAAATGGTTCAAACGGGCTTGCTGAATGAAGGGCATCGCCAGCCCGTTCACCAATTGCACTACATAGACTGGGCCCTCAGCGCTCTCGATGCCCAACTGCGAACGTTCAACAAGCAGCTCAGGCCATCCTCCTGAAGCCTCGGCGCGGCCGGTTTCACGTTTCAGGCATCTCTTTCATTTTCTCCTTTATGAGCTTGGCCGCATGCAGGGCCGCAGCCTTGCCGAACTCGACGCACTTGTGCATCCCGGCATTGAAAGACTCGACGAATTCCTCACTCGTGAGGCGTTCCGTTTGCCCTGAGCGAGGACCGATGAGTGCCCCAAGGCTGAATGGCTTTGTGTTCTCGGGGGCCGGGGCCAGGGTGTAGATGGCCGTTGCAAAGCCGGCAAAATAGACGATCAGCAGGAAAATAAATTTGGATCTCCAGCCGCTCACGATCATTCTCCCTTCCCAAAGGAACATTGCTTTATCGGCTGGTCCCCCCCAGCCGGTCTCTTGCGTTTCCTCTATTAAATATGTAGTAAACGATACCCCCGATGCCAAACGGAAAACGCGAGTTTTGTTCTTGGCTCCTGTTTAGCTTATAGGGTATAATTCGCTTGGATTCGAGAGGAAAGATTGGATTTCCCAAGATGAAGGACGCTTGGTGGATACGAAAAAGAAAATAGAATATTGGCTGCAAACCGGGCACTACGACTTGGTGAGTGCGAAAGCAATGCTGGAATCGAAAAGATTTCTATATGTCGGCTTTCTTTGCCATCAGGTCGTGGAAAAATGTCTGAAAGCCTACTACTGGCATACTCAGAAGAAAGAGCCACCTTATAGTCATAATCTTCTGTTACTTTCCGAAGAATCAAGATTTGACGATCTCGCTGACGAAGAGTATTTTGCGCTTTTCAACGAACTTATGCCGCTTAATATACAGGCCCGTTATCCGGAAGACAGGGAACTGTTATTGAAGTCACTTACACGCAGCAAGTGCGAGGAACTGTACAAGAAAACGAAGAGATTCTACGCATGGACAAGAAAATTGCTGAAATAGCCAGACTTTATGCCCGGAAAGTGAAGAATCTGATGCCCGTCAGCATGGTGATACTTTACGGCTCACACGCCAGAGGTACCGCCAAGGAATACAGCGACATCGATATAGCTGTGGTGGTGGATAAGCTTCAGGGTGATTACCTCACGACAAGCGCTGAATTGTTCAGCCTTGTTCGCACTGTGAATAAGCGCATAGAGCCCGTGCTTTTGTGCCGTGAACATGACAAGAGCGGCTTCTTAGAAAACGTACTAAAACATGGGAAGATCATTTACAAGTCCAGAAACTGACGCTGTACCGCACTTCGCAATGTGATATATCGCATTGGGGCTCCATACAACCAGATACGGCTCACAAGACACGCGATACAGTATCGAGAAGTCTCCCAAGTGTTTTGCAAACGACTCCGACCTCGTCTTTGGTCAGGTTGTTATGGAACGGCAGGGCGATGGTGCGGCGGCTGGCGGATTCGGCGGCGGGGAAATCGCCCGCCCTGTAGCCGAATGGCTTAGCGATGAAGGGCATCAGATGCACGGGCGTAAAATAATTGCCGACCTCGATGCCCTCACTTGTCATCTGCCGCAAAATCCGGTCCCGCCGCTCTAACGTGAAGTCATCTCTGAGCCGGACGACAAAGACGAACCAGTTCAGATCGCAGCCTTTCGGCTCGGCGGGCACAATGAGCCGGTCCTCGTCCGCCAACATCTCCTGGTACCATTTTGCAACCTGCCTGCGTTTGGCCTTGATTTCGTCGATTCTCGATAGCTGAACGATGCCGAGCGCACAATTTATGTCACTGAGCCGGTAGTTGTAGCCCAGCCTCTCGTGCCCCAGCCAGCCGCCGCCCTTGGCCCTTCCCTGGTTGCGAAGCGATACGCACGTCTCCGCCAGAGAATCGTCATCGGTCAAAACCATTCCGCCTTCGCCCGTTGTTATTTGCTTGTTGGGGTAAAAGCCGAACACGCTCATCGTGCCGAACGTGCCGGCTTTCCTTCCATTGAGCGACGAACCCACGGCTTCACAGCTATCTTCAATGATGGCGAGATTATGCTTTCGGGCGATTTCACAGACTCGGTCAAGGCCGGCAGGATTGCCGAAGATCTCGACCGGCAGAATGGCCTTTGTCTTCCGGGTCACCGCGGATTCAATTTTAGCCGGGTCGATATTCAAACTGACCGGGTCAATATCCACAAAGACCGGCCTGGCCCCGGCCATCATAATCGAAGTCGCTGAAGCGACGAACGTGAACGGCGTGGTAATGACCTCGTCACCCGGCCCAATCCCCAACGCCGAGACGCACAGGAACAAGCCGCTGGTTCCGCTGTTGACCGCCACGGCGCGCTTTGTGCCGATATAGTCACAGAAGGCCCTCTCAAACTCCGCTAATTTGGGGCCGAGCGAAAGATGGGGGCCGCGAAGCACTGCACGGACGGCTTCGATCTCTCTGTCTGTAATGTCCGGCCGGGACAAGTGTATCTCCATAAAGTAATCTCCTGACGGCATAAGTGGACCAGAGCACCGTACCGAATTCTACTTCCTGAAACGAATAAATCAAAAACATTTTCGATGCTCGGCACGCCGCTGGCGGCGAAGCGTCCTTCCGCCGGGCCAGTGGTTTTTTCCGAACGTCTCAGAAGCACTTATGGGACGTCGTCCCGGTCAGACCGCCACTTATTTGCCGCCGGCGCGGAAATTGCCGCCGTTTGTTAAACAATCCCCGCTTTATAACCGAATATAGGTACGGTTTAGATACTCAGGTGGCGGGAATCACGAAATGGCAAAAGGCAAGAATGTACTGACAACAGGCGACGTGGCCCGGATTTGTCACGTCGCTCCTCGAACCGTGTCGAAGTGGTTTGACAACGGCCAGCTCAAGGGCTATCGCATCCCCGGCAGCAAAGACCGGCGCATACCCCTCAGCGAGCTGATTCGTTTCATGAAGGTGCACAACATGCCGACGGAGGAGCTTGCGGTCGGTAAAATCCGGGTGCTCGTCGCAGACAGCAATGAGAAAACGGCTTCGGCCTTGGCCGACGTCCTGAAAACCAGGGCCGACTACGAAGTGCAGACGGCCCGGAGCAGTTTTGAGACCGGCGCCATCTGCCGGACATTTGCGCCGCACGTCCTGCTGGTCAGTTTCTTGGCCGACGGCATCGATGCGATGGGCGTCTGTAAGGGCATCCGTGATAATGAGGACTTGCGGACGATCAAGATCATCGCATTAGCGAACCAGTTGAGCGATTCCGAAGCGGCGGCTCTGCAGCACAGAGGCTTCGACGGTTACGTGCCGTACTCGGCCGACGCCAAGGAAATCATCAGGAAGATCGAAGAGGCGATAGCCATCATTTATTAGTTTGTATAAACGCCGCTCGTCGCTTCTCTCAAGATACGGAAGGAGCAGGGGGGTCAGTAGTCTTTGAAGTGCCTCATCCATTGGGGCCAGTCATCAGGCCGAGCGGAGCCGCCCCTCGTCCACGGGCCGGCAGTGTTGAAGCGACGATGCCACTTGAGGGTCCACATCTCTTTGAGCCCGACCTTTCGCGTGGTCCAATCCATAAACAGGACATTGACCGCCCCGTCATGTCGATTAATGCAGAAGATGCGCATTTCATTTCCCGATGTCCCCACTCCCGTGCGAGGCTGGCCGTCGTATGCCGGAGGGCTGTCGGTCGGGAACGGCTGGCCGTCGGCTCGCCAGGCGGCGTCCGCCATCACCGGCACGTTGTTCAGGCCCTTGTGATTGGTGTTTCGCCAGTAGTCTTCAAGACTCCGGCCGTCGCTGGTATCGTCGCTGTCATTGACCCACTCATTGAGTGCGTAGCTGCCGCAGCGCCTGCTGCCGCTTTCGATGACTGCATAACGAATGGGCGCCCCCTCCGAGATGGTCTTTGTAGCCATCGGGCAGTAGAGCAGCTTTTCGGTGTTCGAGTAATAATCGACCAAATTCTGCATCCAGTCGGGGCCGAGATAGTCGGGGAACTTGGCGTTGTTTTCGTCCGTGTACATGGCCCAGACCAGGCCCCACTGTTTGAGATTGGCCTGACAGAGAACCGCCTTTGTCTGTTTCCTCACCCGCTGCAGGGCCGGCATCAGGATCGCCATCAACAGCGCGATAATCGCGATGACGACCAAAAGCTCAATTAACGTAAATCCTCGCCGGGTGCTCACAAAGCAGCTCCGTCAGGAAAGAATGAATCTTTCAAGAAGCACCGATCAGCAAAAAACAGCCGGCCCCAAAAGGCCGAGCTTTCTTGTTTGACGGTGTTTTCTTAATAATCCCTGAAACGTCGCAGCCAGACGGGCCAGTCTTCGGGGCGGGCGCCGCCGGCCTGTGTCCAGGCGCCCGTTACGTTAAAGGCACGATGCCATTTGAGCGTCCAGAGCTCTTTGATCCCGATACGCCTGGCGGAGAAGTCCATAAAAAGCATGCCCACAAATCCATCGTGCCGGTTGATGGCGAAGTGGTTCATTTCGCCGCTCGTGCCTCTGTCGCCGATTCCAAATGCATCCATGGTCAGAGCCGGGGTGTCCGTATCTCGGGGCCAGGCATCGTGCCACGTGGAATCGCCAAAGACCGGTATAGTATTTGCACTAACCGGCCTGCCGAGAACAGTCCGACTGCCGGGTGCCGCAGTCGTGTTGTTGTTTACACTTTTCCAGAACCACTCCTGCAGGCGATCGCCACGGTCCCCATGCATGTAGTCCGTCCATGAATTGTTACCGTAGCTGAAGATATAGCGGTACGAACCCCCATTGGGAGTCGCCATTGTGCGCTCAGCCGCTTTGAACGTGCCCCAGTCAGCAGTACTTTCCATGAGCTTTGTGGCCGTCGGGCACAGAAGCATGTCCCAGTTGTCCTTGTAGTAGTCCCGCAAAGCGTTGGGCCATAGCGTCCTATCATCCCTGCCCCAGCCTTCAGGAAAATAGCCGCCGTAGTCGTCTGTGTAGAGCTTATAAATCAGACCCCACTCTCTCAGTCTCGCCTGACATGCGACCGCTTTGGCCTGGCCCTTGACCCGCTGGAGGGCCGGCATCAATATCGCCATCAAGAGCGCAATGATTGCGATCACAACCAACAGTTCGATCAGGGTGAACCCTCTTCTCTTACTCATGTAAGTACTCCTATAATAAACGCCGCCGGAGCACGATTCTGCCAAAATCCGTGCTCGTATTTGACTATTTTACCACGTGACCGGGTGCAATTCAAGAGATAAATCTCTGTTTTTGCCGTCAGAATGTGCGCTACTGGGCTTTTTTTTGCAGCATCCGGGCCAGCAGCTCGACCATCTCCTCGGAATCGACCTCTCTCTGGCGTCCATCCACGAACGTGACCGCATATTTGCCGTCGGGGAGCTTGCGCTGCATGAGCACTGAATTGCCGTCCTGCAGATCGGCCGGAGTGCCGTACCAGACCACATCTTCGCCCCGATGCACCAGATACTCGTACCGTGCCCGGGCGGCCGCAACATCCTCGCCGCCGGCGCTTCCCCAGTACCTGACCAGCAGCAGGCTATCGTGGACAATGCCGCGAACCGTCGAATCCCGGCCTCCAAACAAATTCAGCAGGAGGATCATTGCAAGGACGATCACCGCCGCCGCGACGGACTTGCTCAGCCTCAAATCAATGATGATATTGACGGTGTCCCAGCCGATTTTATGCCGGGCCAGCCGGTGCGGGATTCGCTGTTTGATCTGCTCGCCAAGACCCGGGGGGACCGGCTCGGTCAGCCGGCGGCCCAGCTCAGTCAGGAGCTCTTTGATTTGCTTCTCGTCCATCGCGAATCTCTTTTCTCAGCAGGCCCGCTGCGCCTGGGCCTTTTCAGACAACGATTTTTCTCAGGGTCCTCAATGCTCTATTCAGCCTGCTTTTGAAAGTGCCTTGCCTGATCCCGGCGATCTCGGCGGCCTCGGCAATCGTCAACTGCTGCATATAGTGCAGAACAATCGTTTCCCTCAGTTTCACCGGCAGCCGGGTGACGGCATCCTTCAACTGCTCCAATTGCTCGCGGCGTCCGGCCGCATCCGGCCCGGCCTGGCTGCTGTCGGGCAAATCAACGTCTTCGATGCCGACGACCTCGCTGTGTTTGTGCCGGCGCCAGTACAGCCTTGAAACGTTGCCGGCGATGCGATACAGCCAGCCGTTCAGCGCCTTGTCGTTTTTCAACTGCCCTATATGATGCCAGGCATTGAAGAAGGTCTCCTGGGTCAGGTCCTCGCTGATCTGGCGGTCATGGCCGAGCCGTCGCATGAACAGGTAAATCTGTTCATGATACTCATCCACCAGCTCGGCTGCCGCCGTCCGGTCGCCGGCCCTTAATCGGGCATAAAGCGAATCTCGGCTCTGGCTCAAGAGCTCCTTGTTTGCCCCGGCATCGCGTTGCTCACTTGTAAGATACGCCACATCGGGTTTCTGTTCCGCCAATTTTGTCTTTTCTTTCATCAAATCTGTCCTGACCGGCAGGAAACAGTGTACTTTGAATGGGGTTTTCCCGCAACAGCAAATCCGGATGGGGATTGCCCAACGCCGGAGCCGGACGGGATAAGTGCGTCGAACACCGGCGGCTTTTGTCAGGACCAAGAAAATGGTTGATATGCCGCGGCAGTTGTGAAATAATCCCGCGTATTATGAAAGCTCAGATGAAAAAGCTGTTGGTTGCGGTCGGATTTGCTCTTGGCCTCGGCTGCTTCGCGAAAGCGGATTTGGCGGAGCAGATTGACGGTATTATCAGCGCGTCTCTCCAGAAGAGGGTCCAGTTTTCCATTCACATCGTGGAGGCCCCGTCAGGCCGGACGCTCTATGACCACGACGCCGGAGAGCTGATGATACCGGCTTCAAACATGAAGATAATCACCAGCGCCGCGGCGTTGAGATATCTGGGGCCTGATTACCAGTTCACAACGAAGGTCGGGCTCCTGGGCAACGCCCTGGTCGTCATCGGAAGCGGCGACCCGCTGCTGGGCGATGAAAAAACCGACGCCAAGTACGGTCGGGAGCCGGGCTGGATATTCAAGGACATCGCAAACGCCCTCAAGTCCAAGGGCATAGGAACCATCGAAGATATTATTGTTGACAGCAGCGTGTTCGATAACCAGCCGGTCCACCCGAGCTGGCCGGCTGAGGACCTGAACAAGTGGTACGCCTGCGAAGTGAGCGGCCTGAGTTTTAACGACAATTGTGTGAGGATTACGGCCAAGAATATCGACGGCAAGGTCGCCGTGTTCGTCGAGCCGCAAACCGCGTTCGTGACGCTCATCAACAAGATCGAGCCGATATCGAAGGGCGCCGGCGCCGTGGGAGCCTATCGCAATCGTCAGCCGAACCAGTTGACTGTTTTCGGCAAGTGCGGAGACGCCGTCGGGCCGTTCGACGTGGCGATTGAAAGACCGGCCGCCTTTTTCGGGTTCCTGCTGTACGAGCACCTTGCCAAGGCGGACATAACCGTGAAAGGCCAGCTCGTGGAAAAAACGCTGGACGATTACAGCGGCGTGCGGCCTCTTGTCGAATACAGCACGCCGATCGCCGACTGCCTGGCGCGGTGCAACAAGAACAGCCTCGGATTGGCCGCCGAATCGCTGTTCAAGAAGATTGCCGCCCAGGGTAACCCCGACCGGAAAAACGGCAGCTGGGACAGGGGGCGAGATCTCGTCAGCAAATATCTTTCGGAGCTTGGTCTCGATGAAAGCCAATTCTACATCGACGACGGCAGCGGCCTGAGCAGACAAAACGAGCTTACGGCGTATGCTATAACGACAGTACTCCTGGACGTTTACAGAAGCAGGAATTGGCAGTTCTACAGGGACTCTCTCGCGGTAGGGGGAGACGATGGGACAATCGAGAAGTACTTCAAAGAAGAAAAGTACCAAAGCAGGATAAGAGGCAAGACGGGGTACATTAACGGTGTCAAGTCCTTCTCTGGTGTGTGCAGCACGGCCGCGGGCGACTACATATTCTCCATTCTCGCCAACAACACCAACGGCCAAACCCGCACGGCCGTCAACGATATTGCAGAAGCCATTATCGACGACGCCGATAGCCGCAGCGAGACATCTGAGCCCCAAAATAGCAGCGGTCCTATTCCATAGTGACCACGGCGATCTCGTAGGTGCGTACCTCCGGCACGCGGAACGTCACGGCGCCACCTTGCTCCTGAAAGGTCAACTCAAGGTCGTCTTCTCGCTCGGGACCGGCCAGGTTCACCGCTTTGACCCGGCGATCGGCAGGCACACACAGGTTGATCGAGAAATCTTTGACAGGTTTATCATCGCGGTAGTTCACCAAATGCACGAGGCGTTTGCCGGGCTGTTGGGTCAGCTCGGAACAGAGTCCGGATTCGGCCTGAACCAACAAGGAAAGCTCGTTCGCACAGGCTTGCCTGACTGCACCGAGGATATCGTCGTTTTCGCCGATGCGCACCACGCCGGCGGCCGGCAGGTCATCCAACGCCGGTTTTTCTCGTGGAAGTAGCCACTGGTCGTGCGTGGCGACCGGGCCGATGACACAGAGACGTCCGCCGGACTTGACGTATCGCCTGATTTGCTCTACCTGCCCGTCAGACAGAGCCACACAACCGGCAAGAACCAGAGCACGATAGCGGCTCAAATCGCTCAGGTGGTGGTCATATATGATCTGGAAGCAGGCCCGGTTTTCGATCAGCGTCTGTTCGACTCGATACGTGAGTTTGGCGCAATCTGAATCAGCGAATACCTGCGACGGGAAGCTCCGAAGAACCGCCACGTCGGCGACGACCTCGGCTTGGCGCAGCAGATCGCGGCGCCTGTGAAAGAAGCGAATGAATGGGGCAAGAGCCTCGGAGACAGGCTCGTTCGAGCCGGGCTTGGCGACGAGCTTGGCGTACTCGAACCAGCAGATGCAGCCAAGGCAGTCGCGGTTGAACGCCATGGACTCGGCCATCTCAAGGGGCGTGGTCGTGTACGCAAACGCGACGTTGTCCATCCGCCTGGCGACTTTGTACGTGCGTATTCGGGTACGCAGTTGCCCGCCCTGGTAGCCGGGAGGTTCTCCCTCGTCCCAGAAGGCCTCGCCGCCCTGAAGAAGCCGTCCGTGGTCCACCGGCGGGCGAATCGAATTTCCCGGACCGCCGGGGTTGCACTCGATGAGGATGTCGCTGCGGAGCGTACGGGCGTACCGGCCCATGTCGTGATAGGAATCGGCGAGCGACCAGCAGGAAAACTCCAGCCACGCCCGGCGCAGCATGTTCTGCGGCGGACCGGCTATGGGGGGCTGCACGGCATTCAGGTCATCGACGCCCATCTTCTTAAGCTGCGAGGCCGTGAAGGTCCGGCCGAGATAGCCGCGGAATCGCCGGACGGAGTTCGCGTCCTGACCGGGGCCGTACTCGTAGTTGTCAAAGTGCAGCAGATCGGCTCCAATCTCATTGACGGCAAATCGAACAATCTGCCGGTAGAACGCCTGAGCACCGGCATGGTTGCGATTCCAGCGGTAGCGGTACGTGGCGCTGCCGCCATACGTGAGCGGCCGGCCGTTCGCATCAAGGAGTACCCAGTCTCTGGCCTGCGGCGCCTCTTTGAACAAAGGCTCCCAGAGAAAGGCCCCGCTGAAGTTATACACGCCCACTCGCAAGCCAGCGTCACGGCACAGTTGCGCGAACTTGACCGCGTCGGCCATGCTTTCGCGTTCGGCCTCAAGGCCGGCGCCCTTGTAGCAGTGCATCATGATGAAATTCACGCCGAGGGCCTTGAGCTCGGCAATCATCTCGGGGCTGTGTTCCCGTGTGTAGGCGGCGCGCTGCTCGGCGGCCGGCGTATAGCCGTCGCTTCCATCGCGCCGAACGCGAAACAGCAAGGGTTCCCAACTGCCCGCCATGACGATCCCGTCTCGTTGCAGCCACTCGGGGCGCTGCTCCAGCGGCAAGGTAAGCGGTTCGGCTTGCGCCAGGCAGGCGAGCAGAAAGACGAGCACAACTACCCGCATGATGGGCGCAAAGGCGCTTCTGCGAATCGACCGGGCCGGCATTACTTCAAATAGCCTCGTCATAATCATCGAAAGTCACCCGCAATCTGCAGCAAACTGCCCAGGCAGATTTCGCAATCGTCCGTGCTGTAGAGCTTCGGCCCCATGCCACAGGGCAGCGTCAGTAAGTCGCCTTCCTGAAAATCCTTGACATTCTCTCTGGTCTTTATTCCCCAGGCGATCCTCTTGCCGTTCCGGTACGCGGGGTACTTGGTAATGTCGTATTGCGAGGCATCGAAGCTGATAATCTCGACTTGAGAACGGAATAGTTCGTCCCAGTTCATATTGCCGCAGACGTGCACGCCCGGCGTGACGCCGAAGCTCTCGAAGAGCGGCGACCACAGCCGGTGGTAGTCGAATCCCGCCTGCCCCAGCGCAGGCTCATCCAAAAAGAGAATGATAGTGCGCGCACGCAAGCCGTTGAGCAGAGAATCAATATGCTGGCAGGTCCTGCTGATTGCCTCATCCTCGCTGTATCCGCTGAGGATGAGGGTGGCGGGACCCACGCATTGTATCTTGACGGTTTCGCGACTCTCGACCCTTTTCTTGAAGGTCTCCAGACAGCTCAAGTGGCCGGGGTTCTTGATGTAATCCAGCATCGCGTCGCCCCGCTTCGGAAGCTCCGGGAGAAACGGTATGTCATGCCGCAGGCTGAACTTTACAGCCTCCTGGACATCGTCGTAGGGCAACGATCCGATTTGTGTTACGATTTCTTTTTTGCACATGTCACATCCTCGCACTGCCACCAACCACAACATAGCGTGACTTGAATTCACCGTCAACCCAAATCGGATGGACGACGGTAAAATATTGTAGTGCTCGCCTTTATTAGGGCTTGAAGTAAGCAGTCGGGCCGTCCTGGTAGTTCTTTCTCTGCCAATCGGCCCTGACGACCGATTCTAAAATCGGCGCTTCAAGGCGCTGCATTTCCACGCCGAGTATGACGGCTGAAGGCGGGTTCTTCTCAAGCAAGTCCGGCAGGCTTTTCGGGCCTGCCGTATGCGTTATCCGGCGCTCGTCAGGCGAGAGAGAATCCGCAATCCGATAGATGATGGCCCCGGCGGACAGTTCAGTGTAAATCTCACCGCCGCCTTCGAGAGCGAGCAGGGGGGCTAAGGTGAGTATCTGCTTGGGCTCTTTCGTTTGTTGAGCTATATCTTCTGAAATCTTATGCAGGCGTACCGGTTCCCAGACCTCCGGCACAGAGACCATCAAGATTCTGTTAAGCGCAACATAATACGATGGCATTCTTGGTGGGCGTAGAACAGGGTCAGGCCCCAGCCCGCAAGCCGTAATCGCCACAAGCGTACATCCACCAATGACGACGCATGCCACCTGAAAGTGCAGTCTTCCGGCAGCCCGTTCGGCAAGTCCTCGCAAATACAGCAGCGGCTCTGCAAAACTGATTATCAGAAAAGGCACTGGCATCGCAAGGTACTGTATCCACATCGTAGGCGGAACCAGTGCAATTATAAAGAATGCCAGCGGCAGCAGCCCGGCAAGCAATAAACTTCTTCCGTTTGTTATCTTCAACTTACTGCGAAGAAATGCAGTTGTCAGGCAAAGATAGACCGCTGCCACGATAAGTACAAAATATCCTGGCATCTTAAGGCAGGTGAACGTCAGGAACGATTTGTCATAAACTGATCCTATTTTGCCCAGCCATTCGCCGTACAGTGTCGGTATTTTCACTAAGTTGAGGAAAAATGCTCGCGGCGCCTGGGCTATCACCCAGACAGGCCAAACCAACACACAAACTGCCGCAATCAAAAACGGCAGGACGCTCTTGAATCTCTGTTTTATCGACGGGGCTGGCTCAGCCAGCAATACGACAAAAAATAGCAGTTCCACCATCGCGGTCGTTATCCGCATGCACGTTGCGAATGTCAGCAGCGCACCTATAGTCCCAATCCGCCAATATCTTGCCTTATGCTCAACATCGATTGATACAAACAGCCAGAAAGACAACACAACGCACAGGATTACGACGTCGTGGTTCCAGGCGTAGCCGTTGGCATAATCGACGAGCGGATTGAATACATACAGCACGGCCGCCGCCAGACCCAATAGCACTCCGGTGATTGCGAACGGCTTGAAAATGTGCCGGTATATCCCGACGATGCACACCATGACGAGAACGTCACACACGCACGAGAGCAGCCGGACAACCAGCAAATAATGAGTGGTGTCAAAAAGTCTGAACAGGGCCGCGCACAGCAAAGGGTGGTAGGGCATCTGGGCCGCGTATGAAAAGTCCCTGTAAATCATCTTGCCCTGGGCCATGCAGACGGCCCCGGTGCAGTACATCTGTTCATCCCGGCCCACCGGCTTGGTCATACTATTAGCCAGGACGGCAAGCGCCAAAACGGCCAGTATCAGAACAACAATGATACGAATTACTCCTGGCGATATTCGCGTATCCAACTTCAAGCTCCCAACAGAACGAATGTACCGACCGCCTGTCATTGTGAGCCCTTCGACTCTGCTCACAGCCTGCGAAGGGACAGGCTGCGCAAAAGCAGCAGCGTCAGAACAATTTTTGGCCCCTGAGCCGCCGTCAACAATGACCCGACCGTGGATGGGGCAGTGTTATCCTGAAACTGCTCCCTTGACCGGGCTTGGATTCTACCGAAATGAAGCCTTCGTGTCCATCGACGATCATTTTGCAGAAGGCCAGGCCGAGGCCCGTCCCTGAATGTTGGGACGCCGGGCCTTTGTCCTTTTTTGTGGTGAAGAAGGTCTCGAAGATGTTTTCCAGGTTGCCTGTTTCAATTCCACTGCCTGTGTCGGTGACTTCTATCTCAACCGCATCGCTCGTCTGGCCGGCCCTGACAGCCAGGATGCCGCCGCGCGGCAGCATGGCATCGCGGGCGTTGAGAATCAAATTCATCAAGACCTGCTGGATCTGGACGGGCACGCCCCAGACGGTCAGGTCGTCCGGAATCCGGATGTCCACCGTGATCCCGTCCTTGGAGAAATCCCGGCACAGACACGTGAAGATCTCCTCGACAAGATCGCGGAGCCGGGCTGTTTTCTTTTCCTGCGTTTTGCCGTCGGCCAGGGCGAGCATACTTTCCATGACTTTCGAGGCCCGCCGGCAATTTGTGACGGCCTTTTGAAGCGCCTTTTCAGTGAGGGCTTGGTCGTCGCGGCTGCTCAAGGCCAGGGTCGCGTAGCTCTGCAGAGGCGTGAGCAGATTATTGATTTCATGGGCGATCATGTGGCTGACCGTGCCCACGTTGGCCAGGTGCTGCAGACCGGCGAGCTGAGACCTCAGAGCCTGGTTTTGGCTCTGCTGGACCTCCAGGCGTTTGTGTAGGGCAAGGCGTTTTTCGGTAATGCTTGCCAATTGGCAGCTCCTGCTATAAAATTCTGTTTCTATTGAGCTATATCGACTCTTGGTGCGTGTTTTCTTGAACGGCGGCATACGCAGGGCAACGTACGGCAAATGAACGAGCAAAGGATTCTGGAAGAGCTTTTGGCGTTGTTGGAGGCCGGCGGCGTCGTGGTCCGCAGCGAACCGCTCGGCGGAAGCGGCGGGGGGCTGTGCACTGTAAAAGGCCAGCGTATTCTGTTTGTCGATACGGAGGCCCCCTCAGCCGTGACGGCGGCGATGTGTGCAGAGGCCGTGCCGAAAGTGACGGACATCGAGCAGATATATATCAAGCCGCAGGTTCGCCAGTTTATCGAAGATCACAGCAACCAGAGAACTTGAAAGGCGATGCCATGATAAAGAGCAAAGGGCCGGCCATGACACTCATCTGCCTGGCAGCGGGATTGTGTTTCTCGGCGCAAACACCGCAGGCGTTTGTAAACTCGGTCGGTATGAGGTTCGTTCGTATCGAGCCGGGTTCCTTTCTGATGGGCCAGCAGCAGGGCGGGGATTGGGATGAGCGGCCCGTGCATCGGGTGACGATCACAAAGCCCTTTCTTATGGCTGTAACGGAGGTGACCAACGCCCAATACGAACTGTTTGACCCCGAACACCGCGCGCTTCGTGGAAAGCTCGGCTTCTGCGAGCGGGACGACGAGGCGGTTGTTTTCGTGAGCTGGCACGAGGCGGCAAAATTCTGCGAATGGCTCTCGAAGAAGGAGGGCAAGCCGTACCGTCTGCCGACTGAGGCCGAGTGGGAATACGCCTGCCGGGCGGGCACGACGACCGCCTACCACACCGGTGACCGCCTGCCGGAGCAGTTCCACAAGAATGCCAGGGCGACCTGGTTTCCCGACCCCGCGCGCCGCCGAGCGGGCGCTGAGCCGGTGCCGCTTGCGGTCGGGCAGACGGCGCCGAACGCGTGGGGCCTTTGCGACATGCACGGTAACGTGGAAGAGTGGTGCTACGATTGGTACGGGCCATACGAGCAAGCCGAGCAGACCGACCCGGTAGGGCGGGCCGGCGGCGATTTCAAGGTCACGCGCGGCGGCAGTCACAGCACGGAGATTTCGTTTCTTCGCTCGGCGAACCGGCTTGGGACGCTGCCGGAGGACAAGAGCTGGCTGATCGGCTTCCGCGTGGTCGGCGGAGAACTGCCGGATACCGAGCCGCTTGCAGCCCGGCAGCCCGCGTTGAACGCCCGCGATGTCATTCAGCACGTTCAGCCCGACTGGGCGAGCGGTCCCGACCCCAACAAACCACATTTCGCAGGGCCTCGCGAATATGTCAAGATACCGCCGGGCTCGAACGGCCCGATGTACTCGGAGCACAACCACGACCCGGCCATTGTCGATTGTCCCAACGGCGATCTGTTAGCTATATGGTACTCGTGCCGGGATGAACCGGGGCGTGAGCTATGTGTCCTGGCCAGCCGCCTGCGGTACGGCTCGCAGCAGTGGGAGCCCGCCTCGACCTTCTGGGATGCGCCTGACCGCAACGACCACGCTCCGGCTCTCTGGTTCGACGGCCGGGACACCATCTATCACTTCAACGGTCTCTCTGCCGCTGCCACGTGGGGCAATCTCGCGACGGTGATGCGAATCTCGACCGACAACGGCGCCACGTGGTCGAAGGCCCGGCTCATCAATCCGGAGCACGGCCTTCGTCACATGCCGGTCGAATCGGTCTTTCGCACGCGCGAGGGTTTCATCATCCTGCCCTGTGATGCGGTGACGGGCGGCAACGGCGGGACGGCCGTGCACGTCAGCCGGGACAACGGCATGACGTGGGTCGATCCGGGCGAGGGGCGGCCGAATCCGACGTTCGCGTCCGGCACGACCGGCGCTTGGGTCGCGGGGATTCACGCCAGCGTTACACAGCTCAAAGACGGCAGGCTCATGGCGCTGGGACGCGGCAACACCATCGACGGCCGGATGCCCATGAGCATCTCGAAAGACATGGGTGAAAATTGGACATATTCAGCCAGCGAGTTTCAACCCCTCGGCAGTGGACAACGGCTCATTCTGACGCGGCTGCACGAGGGGCCAATCCTGCTGGTGAGCTTCACAGACCGCAAAGAGGGCATGGTTATCCGTGACCCCGCCGGCGCGGACCGCCAGATATTCGGCATGTTCGCGGCGTTGTCATTCGACGAGGGCAAGAGCTGGCCCGTGAAAAGGCTGCTCACCGACGGCGGACCTGCCAGAGAGCTTGACGGCGGCGGCAACACGGGCAAGTTCGTGATGGACCGAACCCACGCCGAGCCAAGGGGGTATCTGGCGGTGACCCAGACGCCCGATGGGCTTATCCACCTCATCAGCAGCAAACAACACTACGTCTTTAATCTCGCCTGGCTCCAGCAGGGCGCGACCACTAAAAAACAGGCGCCGGAACGTGCAGATCACTCCGGCGTGCCCGGCGTGGTCATCGACCACAGCCCGGCTGAGAGCGGCCGATATA
This sequence comes from uncultured Pirellulales bacterium, assembly GCA_964462945.1. GTDB lineage: Bacteria > Planctomycetota > Phycisphaerae > Sedimentisphaerales > Anaerobacaceae. The sequence continues at coordinate 15,267 of CAYWZW010000019.1, read as the reverse complement.
TCGGCTCGCCGAGCATCGCCGTGCTGCCCAATGGCTCGTATGTGGCTTCGCATGATTACTTCGGGCCATCCACGAACGAGAATCGCACGGCGATATTCCACTCCGACGATGCCGGCAAAACGTGGCGAAGATTGGCTGAATTCGACGGCCAGTTCTGGTCCTCGCTCTTCGTTCACGAGGGGGCCCTATACATCATGGGCACGGGCGGCCAGTACGGCGGCGCCGTCATCCGCCGGTCCACCGATGGAGGCGTCACATGGACCACGCCGAAAGACAAACGTTCCGGGCTGTTGTTCGCCGAAGGTCAGTATCACTGTGCGCCGGTCCCCGTTGTCGTGCACAATGGGCGAATCTGGCGTGCGATGGAGGACAGGGACCCGCCGGAGGGATGGGGGAGCAACTTTCGCTCCTTTGTGATGTCCGCCCCTGTGGATGCGGACCTGCTCAACGCCGACAGTTGGACTTCCAGCAACCGGCTTGCCTTCGACCGGGCCTGGCGCGGCAGGGCGTGGCTCGAAGGAAACATCGTCGTCACGCCGGACAAGAAGCTCGTAAACATCCTCCGCGTCGAATGTAAAGAGGCCGAGATCGCCGCCATGGTTCACATCTCGCAAGACGGCAGGTCAGTTTCCTTCGACCCGGAGAAAGACTTTATCGATTTCTATGGCGGCACGAACAAATTTACCATTCGCTATGACCCGGTGACCAGGCGCTATTGGTCGCTTGTCAACAAACAAATGAATCCGACGGCCTACCGCAACATTTTGACACTCGTATCATCTTCTGACTTGAGGACCTGGAAGGTCCAATCCGTCATCCTACAGCACCCCGACAGCGAAAAACATGCCTTTCAATACCTCGACTGGCTTTTCGAAGACAAGGACATCATCGCCGTCTCCAGGACAGCCTGCGATGACGGCCTGGGTGGGGCGCATCGCGCACACGACGCCAACTACCTGACCTTTCACCGGATCAGCAATTTCCGCGAATTGACGGAACAGTAAAAAGGAGCAGCAACGAATGTCAGCGAAAAAGATTGCGATTATGGTTGACGAGATGTATCAGGTCCTCGAGGTCTGGTATCCGTATTACCGGTTCCGCGAAGCCGGCCTGGACGTTAATTTGATTGCAGCCCAGGCAAAAAAGGAATATCATTCGAAGGAAGGTTATCCCTGTGTCTGCGAGATTGCAGCGGCGCAGGCGGACGCCGGCGATTATGACGCCATGCTGGTGCCGGGCGGGTTCGCGCCGGACTTCATGCGAAGAAGCACCGACGTCATCAAGTTCGCCAACGAGATGGTCAACGCCGGCAAGGTAATCGCGGCGATTTGTCACGGCGGATGGCTGTTGTGCAGCACCAGGGCGTACAAAGGCAAGAAGGCGACCTGTTTTATGGCGATAAAAGATGACATCATAAACGCCGGCGCCAAGTATGTGGATGCCGAATGTGTCGTGGACGGCAACTTGATCACGTCACGCAAGCCCGACGACTTACCGGCCTTCTGCACGGCTATTCTGGAGGCCCTGGAGAAGTAACGCACGGAACTTCTTCGAACAGGAGCATTCTTCCTATGAGCAAGGATAAGACCAAGAGAGAGCGGCAGAGGACGCCCGTCGTGCTGGTGGTTGATGACAATCAGCAGAATCGCGAGCTGCTGCAGGCGTATCTGGAGGATGTGGACTGCCGGGCCGTCCCGGCACGTGATGGGTTGGAGGCGTTGAAAATCATCGCCAAGGACCCTCCCGATTTGATCCTGCTCGATGTGATGATGCCCAAGATGAGCGGCTTCGAGGTCTGCAAAAGGATCAAGAACGACCCCAAAACCGACGACATCCCCGTCATCATGGTGACCGCCCTCAACGAATTCGGCGACATCGAGCGCGGCATCGATTCGGGCACGGACGACTTTCTCAGCAAACCCGTGAATAAGCTGGAGCTCCTGACGCGCGTAAGAACGATGCTCAAGCTGAAACACCTGACCGATAAGCTCGAACGCACGTTGGCCTATTTACGTGAGATAGAGAAACAGGCGCAAATGGCAAAGTCCGATTCGGAGCACACTGATGTTACAGAACAAGACGCTTAGGGGGCCGTGGATACAACGGCTGGCCGTCGTCGTCTTGAGCCTCATTCTGGGAGTGCTGTTGTTTTGGCTGCTTGGCTTCGTGACTCAAGACATCGGCTCTCCGCGCGGACCGGACTTCTCCCAAGTGCAGGCCAAATATGTCGATGCCGACCTTGCCGCCCTCCGTCTCGACGGCCGGAGCGTGGTTTTAGCCCGTTCAGAAAAACGCCGGCAGCCTCTTGAAGCCCCGTCGGGGGTCTTTTTGCGTCAATAGGGCGTTTGGATGGCAGCAGCAGCCATTCTTATAGGTCAGTCGCATCGGGGCCGCGGCCGTGAAACGACCGGCCACCGCCTTCTAAAGTCGTAACAACCGGCACATCACACACAATCGGTACAGCAAGACGGCAAGATGACGTTTCGAGCGTCCAATTGCCGAACTCGGGGTTAATCCCTATTCGTCGATGGCCGATACCTTAACTGTGATTAGCAGAGGACAGAGGGCGATTCACAGAGCCACAATCACAACGCCAAGCCAAAAGATCGAAAACGGGATGAGAGTGGTGTATGAGTCGATTGCTTGAAATTCTCGGCAGGGCGATCACGATCGATACCGCCGATTTGATATGGCACTGGCTGAACACGGTCGGACTTCCGGCGAACGACAACGAGCCGGCTCGACGCGAGCAGTTCGACAAAACGCTTGAGCTGATGAGCCAGATGAAGCTCGACGCAGCCGCCGAGCAGCTTCGGATGTATTTGTTCGAGAATCCCGCCTGCACACACGGTCGGCTGGCCGCAGCGGCGATTTGTCTGCACGACGGCCAGATCCATGAAGCCATCAAAGAGCTGAACTCCGTCTATCTTCGTCAGCCGAATAACACCATGGCCCTTTATGCTCTGGGGTATTGTTATGAGCGGCTTGGCAAAGAATCTCAGGCGATAGAGTTTTACCAGGACTGCCTGAAGTTCAAGAACTATTTGCAGCTTCCCGCCCAGCGGCTTGCCGCCATTTACTTCAAGAACGGCCGGTTGGAAGAAACCATACAGCAATACGAGCTTCTGAAAAGCGAGTACCCTGACGACATCTCGACCCTGATTACACTTGGACATTTGTACATTGCCGCGGCCAGGTACGTGCAGGCCATCGAAACCTTCAACACGGCGATCCTGATTCATCCGGACAACTTCCACGCTCAGGATGACAGCACGGACCAGCTCATCGCCGACGGGGAGCTTCATGAGGCGCTGGAGCGCATTGAGGACCTGTTGCAGACCGAGCCGGACAGGACCGATCTGCTTTTGAAGCGCGCGGATGTCCTTCGTATGCTGGGCGCCACGACGGATGCGGTCGAACAATATGAAGAGGCCCTGCGTCTCTGCCCGGATTTCCTCGAAGCCACGATCAAGCTGGGCACCCAGTACCTCCAGTCGGACCAGGAGCAGCTTGCCGCGCAGCAGTTCAACAAGGCGGTCGAAATCAATGACAACATCGTCGAGGCGTACATCGGCCTGACCATCGCCCAGAAATTAGCCGGCCTGGTTCCGGATGCCCTGGGCACGCTGTCCCTGGCGGCGGCCATTCAGCCAAACAGCTCATTGTTGTTCACCGAGACGGCCATCCTGCAATTCAAGGCCAGGCTCAGCGGGAATCCGCTCTGCGGCGATGTGGACGTCGTGGACGATTCGGCCGGCCTGACCGACACCGTGATTGCGGCTCACTGCCAGCAAATCCAGCACCGCCCGCAGAACCCCGACCTGCACTATCGGCTCGGTGTCCTGCTCATGAATGTGGGCAGGCTGGCCCATGCCATCAGCTCATTCCAAACAGCCTTGCAGCTCAATCCGGCGTACACCAGAGCCACGAGCAAATTGGCCGTCTGCCTGTATGAGGCCGGCCGCAAAGCCGAAGCGCTCGAGCAACTGACGGGCCCGCACTGTCTCGACAGGGACACGCTTGAGCTTCATTACAAAACAGCCTTGCTCTACTGCGACAAAGTCAAATTTGCATCCTCTCTGATCAATCTTGAACGTCACCTGGAGAACAATTTCTCATCCCCGGATGCCACGGTCAACATCTCAATCATTCTTCAGAACCTGGGGCTGCTGGATAGAGTGACTACGACGTGGGACAATCTTGCAGACACGGCCGACCATGCAGTGAACGTGAACTATCCGTTTTCGCCGTAGAACGGCGGAATGACATCAGAAAGTCAAGAAATCGCAAAACGCCCTGGCGGGATCAAAATAAGGGCTGAATGAAACATAACATATATTATAGGACGTTGCAGGGGGCTCGGATTGCCCTCACGCACCAGTGCTCATTAACGCTTCTTGTCCCTGTTAAGATAAGAGTTTTGCAAAAGTTCAGTTAAGATTCCGGCCTGCATTCGAGTGGGACGCTGATCTGCGTCATTCGGTCAAAGTCCGATGCTTTGCTCTGACGGGTCGCGCAGTGACAAGGGCCTGCCTAAGATCTCATAGTGGAGGATCGCCCTTCTGAGGTGGTCGGAATCGGCATAATCCGACAGGAGTTCAGCAAGGTATTCTTCCCGGGGTGTTTCCAATGGGCCTGGAGCCGGCTTATCTTCCCTCGCCGCGGGGAGTTTGGCGGCAAACTCCAGACTCTCCTGGATAGCGGGCCGAGTTCTGGGCTTCGGCAATGCCTGCTGCGGCTCGGGCGCCGGCTCTGCGATTTGAACGCGGAAAGCCTGTTCGGCCTCGGCGGCGAATTTCCGGGCGGCGGCACGGAGTTCCCCAAGCTTTGTGCGCGCCTCCTGTACGCCGGGACGATACGGCGGGCGTTCCGCCGGGCCCGCGGGACGATGGGGCTCCTTGAGCAACTGTTCCCGCAGCCCGATGCTCAGCGCCGGCGGTCTGCGGGCCGGTTTACGGGCTAATTGTTCCTTTTGCCGGCTCCGAGCGCTTTTGCTCTTCGCTTTGAGGATGCCGCCCAGCGCCCAAAAGACCGCCAGCACCACGACGAACAGTATGTTCATCCAGCTTTGGACGTCCTCGTTCCGGCGGGCCAGAATTATTTGTGCTAAGAAAGTATTCATAACAAAGCCATTCTTACCCAGATGCCCTGCAGTTATTCTTTCTTCTTGGGCTTTGCGATGGAATCCCGCATTGAGGTATCGGCCATGATATTCTTCATTCTGTAGTAGTCCATAATACCGAGATTGCCCTTCCTGAAGGCATCTGCCATTGCCAGAGGTACTTCTGCCTCGGCCAGAACCACTTTAGCGCGGTTTTCCTGCACCAGAGCGGTCATTTCCTGCTCGCGTGCGACGGCCATAGCCCGGCGTCCTTCGGCCTCCGCCTGGCGCATCCGCTTGTCCGCTTCGGCTCGTTCGGTTTCGAGCTTGGCGCCGACATTGGCCACCTCCAGGTCCTTAGTGCTTACCCCGGCAACACTTACGTCGGCAATATCAATGGAGACGATCTCGTAGGCCGTCTGCGCATCCAGGCCGCTATCCAGCACCTTGCGGGAAATCCGGTCCGGATGTTCCAGCACATCCTTATACGTCTCCGCCGAGCCGATGGCGCTGACGATGCCCTGACCGACGCGGGCAATGATGGTTTCGTCGGTGGCCCCTCGAACCAACTGGTTAATGTTAGACCGGACGGTCACTCTGGCACGGACCAGCATCCTGATGCCGTCTTTGGCGACCGCATCGAGCAGCGAAGATTTATCTAATGGACAGTCTATGATTTTGGGTGTAACGGTGGTTTCGACCGCTCTGAGTATGTCCCGCCCCGCCAGGTCGATGGCACGAGCGACGTCAAAGCTCAGAGGTATCTTGGCCCGATTCGCGGCAATCATGGACTGAACCACGTCGATCACGTAACCGCCGGCAAAATGGTGCGCCTGCAACTGTGCGAACGTGACCGGCAGGTCGGCCTTGCGGGCGATGATCAGGGCATTGACGCAGGTCATTACGTCGCCTTGGTACGACGTCCAGAAGCGTTTCTCGCGCTCGTTTCTCTCTTCCATCCAGCGTTCAAGAACCGGCGTGGCGGTGTCGCGGTCGGGCCTGTCCTTGCGGGGAAATCTGTTCCTCGCTACCAGCCATACACTCTCGAGCTGCGGGGTGTCGAGGTCGGTGATTCCCGACTGGACGACAGCAATCTTGGCACGGACGATTTCTTCACGCGGAACGCCGCGCAGAGCCATCCCGATCAGGTCGAAGAAGCCCACGTGCGCCCCGCTGAAGAAGGCTTTAATCCAAGTGTTGATGAATGATATGAAAACAATGAAAAAAGCGATGACGATTATGCCGGCTATAATCGCCAATACCGTTAGAACCACGTGTCCCTGAGCTAATAAGATCGTTGTCATCATTTGTGCACCCCTGTATTGACAAATTAACAAAGCATCGTTTTGTTCCGGGGCAACAATTATCCGTTTTTCTCTCTTACGATTATATTGTTGCCCTCAACTTCCTTGACGATTATCTCAACTGACGGATTAATCATTCCGCCTTCGGAGACCACACTGTATCTTTTACCATTTATTTCAGCGATGCCCGAGGGTCGCAGCTCGGTAACCGTCACACCGCTTTGGTCTTTAAGCTGGCTGAAATTCTCATCGCTAATCTCGACTTTTCCGCTCAGAGGGTCGAGCTTTTTGGGTGATTCGGCCAATATCATACGACGGCCGAACGGCGTTTTGGGCAGGACCTTCAGCCCGAGTAAAATCAATATCGGGACACAAACAAAAGCGGCAAGCAGGATAATCCAGCCCGTCGGCTCGCCGTGCATAAAACCGATGACGACAGCTCCTGTCAGCGACGCCGCAGCAAGAAAACCGAGTAGGCCTCCCGACGGCAGGATTGTCTCGAGAAACGCCAATAATATCCCGGCCACCAACAAGATGATCGCGTAGGTCAAAATATGCTGCTCCTTAATAGCCTCTGTTTACTTGGTATTTTTCGGTTCAGGTATTTCCCTTACCACTATACGATTTCCCTCGACAACTTCAACTATAATCTGCCTGCCCGCCTCGATAAGCTCACCGCCTGAAACCACGTCCAGCCGCAGGCCGCCGAATTCGGCCTTGCCGGCCGGCCGCAATTGACTGAGACTTATTCCCTTTTGTCCCGCCTGAACAGGCGTTTCTGCTGACGGCTTTGCAGCGGCCCAGCCGGCGGCCGCCCCCATTTCCGCCGGTTCCTGCGGGCCGGCCAGCACCAGGCGCCTGGCTACGGGGATTTTCGGAAGATATCGGGCGAGAATAGGCAGCCCGATTAGAAAAGTGACAATTCCACCTAACAGGCCGTACACGTTTCTCTCAAAAACTTCCCAGTCAAGAGGCGTATGCGGCCACGGCAATTCACCCGGCGAATTCCTGATGAGCATGCCGAATAATCCGAACAACATACATATTATGCCCAAAACACCTGCGATGCCGAAGCCGGGCAGGACAAAAATCTCCACCAACAGCAGGAGCAGCCCCGCAATGAACAGCGCCACCTCCACCCAGTTCGCCAGCCCCACTAAGTACTTGCTGCCGATGATGATCACAAAGCATATCAGCGCCACCAGTCCGGGCAGTCCGACGCCCGGCGTATTGAATTCGATATAGACGCCTAACAGGGCGAGCAAAACAAGCACGGCCATCACCGCCGGCGAGTTCAGCCAGCGGACCATCTCTTCCGACCAGTTGGTCTCGAGGACCATCGGCTCGCCGGCAAACGTCACGCCGTCACGCTGGGCCAAGAACTCCAGCGCCCCCGCCCGGTCCTTGACCTGTGCTCTGGCGATGCCGTATTCGTAAGCCTTCGCCGCGGTCAGCGTCAGAATCTCATTATCTTTGACAATTAGCTCTTTGCCGGCCAGGTCGTATGAATTCGGGTCTTCGGCCAGCCGCTCCTCTTCAAGAAACTCGTACTGGCCGGTTTGCAGGTTTCTTACTTCGTAAACTTTCGTCCCCATCGTGACCATGGCCTTGAGCAGCACGGCCGGATAGCCGTTTGCTTCAGCGGCGCGCACGAAGGCGGCGCGAGTGAAACTCTCGGCTTTCTCTCGCTCGACGCCTTCGAGCTTCGTGCCGATCGCAATCGGTGCGCAATCGCCGATCGTCGTGTTCTCCAACATGATGATGTCTTTACACGAGACGCTGATCATCGCCCCGGCGGAGATCGCCTCGGTGGTGATATACGCCACCGTGTGGGCCTTCTTGCCTATATCAAGTATGAAATATTTGGAGATGTCGTCGGCCGACTGGAGCAGGCCCCCGTACGTACCGATCTCATAAATCAGGTATTTCACGTCCGCGTTGAGGGCAAGCTGGGTCCTGCGCCGGATGGACTTATAGAGCCCATCGTCGATCAGACCCTTACAGACGATGACCACCGCCTTGACGGCGGGCGCATCCATGCCGGGCTCGTTTCGCTCAACCGGCGCACTGGGCCCGGCGAGCATTAACAAACACAGCACACCAACCGCAACTATCCGAGATGGACTCTCCATAACGCGAATTATACGTTCCGACCGCTTAGTTGGCAATGGTTTTATTCACGCCAGGCTGCAAAGAATCTCCACGCCCCGCCGGATTTTCTCGTCGCTGGTCGCGTAGCTTATCCGAAAATGCGTGTCTTTTTCGCTGAACACGCTGCCCGGTATGACGAGCACGTTGTTCTTGATGGCCTTTTCGACGAATTGCGTCGCCCCCGCCCCGCCGGGCGCTTTTACGAAGGCATAAAACGCCCCGCCCGGCCTGACCAGTTCGAACGTGCCCTTCAAACCCTCATAAAGCATGTCTCTCTTCTTCCTGTACCCATCGACCAGGTCGCTGACGTCATAGTCCATCGCCGCGATGGCCGCCTTCTGGAAAGGCGTCGGCGCGCAGACGAACGTGTATTGCTGAATCTTGGTCATCTGCTCGATGACGTCTCTCAGCGATTCATGGACCGCAACGTAACCCAATCGCCAGCCGGTCATTGCGTATGGCTTGCTAAAGCCCCGCAGCAGAAGGCTCTTTTCGTAATACTTGGCGATACTCGGGCACGGGCCGTCGTAGCAGAATTTCTCGTATATCTCATCGGTCAGAACGAGGATGTCACGTTCTGCGGCAAGCCGGGCGAGCGACTTTATCTGCTGTTGCGAATAGACCACGCCGGTCGGATTGCAGGGCGAATTGAGGACAATCATCTTGGTCTTGTCCGTGATGGCCCCGGCGATCTTATCGACCGGCAGCTCGAAATCCGGGTAGCAATCGACAAAGACGCATTTTCCGCCCAACAGATTGACTAAGTGCTTGTACATGACGAAGTACGGGTCGGGGATGATGACCTCGTCGCCGGGATTGACCAGTGCCATAAAGGCCAGCAGCAGCCCCCCGCTGACGCCGCTGGAGACCAGGACGGCGGGATTCTCCCAGCCGAACTCGTTCTCCACCTGCTCGGCGATTTTTCGTTTGAGAATCTCATCGCCGGCCGTCTGCGAATACTTGTTCTGCCCCGCCCGGATGGCCCGTATCGCTTCTTCCTTGAGCGCATCGGGCACATCGAAGTCCGGCTGACCAATCGAAAAATCCACCGGGTCCTTCAGCGACGCCCCCAACGCAAAGACCTTCCGTATCCCACTGGCGTCGATAAGCCTTGCCCTGTCTGCGATTATCTCTTTCATCGTGCCGTGTACCTTACACAAATCCCCCGGATAATCAACGAGATTTTTTTTCAGGATTTGCCGGGAAAACCTTGCGTGCCTCCCTGCACCGCCTATAATTACAGACAGAGCGAGCAGATGGAGAAACAACCGGGCTCGGGCACGCGTCTGCGTCCGACGCTGTGAAGCTGAATCGCCGGACATCGTGAAGGCAGCCTTGCCCACTTCACTCGCAGTTTTCTTTGGCTGTATCAGTGGCCGCTTGAGGGAATATCAAGCTGCCGGCCTTTTGCAGCGCTGCGTGTCGTGGAAGGACTATTGTCAATAGAAACACAATTATTCAAAGGAGAAGAAAATGAACCAGAGAACACATGCATGGATCGCCGTCCGCACGATTGCCCTGCTCGAGGACAGCGGTCAAAACAAGGACCTCGTCAAGCTGCTCAAGCCGCACGCCGGTAAGGCCGCCATCGGCGCCTGGATCCCCGACCTGCAGGATGCCAAACGCGCCGGCTCGGCAATAGAGTACCACGTTTTCAAGATAGAACCTTACAAGGGAATAGAGGCGCTGAAGGAGCGGTTCATCACCAGGAAAGCCGACATGCTCAACCGCCTGGGTGAAGCCCGCCTGATGCACGATTACATCGACGGCGATACCACCATCCTCAAAAACGCCTGGTGGGACGAGCCCTACAAAGGCGACATTGACAGCCCCGGGCAGCACCTGGCCAACCGGGCGATGGCCATGAGCGTCATGATGCGCGACTTGCTGATTATGGGCGACCAGACCGTCGATAGCCTCCTGCCCGGCGAGGTCAGCTTCGCCGAGGACATCGACAAGAACGCCCGCACCCAGGAGGAACAGGTCGCTTTGTATTTCTTCATGCTCAGCCACTTCGTCGCCGATGCCTGCATGCCCTGCCACTGCGACGCCCGCAAGCTCGCCGGTTACGATAATGGGCTTCACAAAGAATTGGAGAGCGAATGGTCTAAATTGGTCGGCACCAAATTCGACAAGGGCAACCTGCTGCCGGCCAGCCTGTCTATCAGCCCCGATGAAATCCTCAAGGAATCCCGAAAGGTGGATCAAAAGTTCGACAACATCCCCTTCCAGCCCAACGTGATCCCGGACCTGGTCGCAGGCGACGTCTGGCTGGAGATCATCAACGTTTGCCGGGGATCGTTTTCCGTCGCGAGCATCATTGCGCCGCCGGACCAGTACGACTACGCAGATGATGCAGCGCGCGCCCCGTTCAAAACCGTCTTTGGAAACGCCCAGTCGCAGCAGTTCAAGGACATGAGCCGGATGGTGATGCACGATGCCGTCTTGAACAACGCCATCATCTGGCGGCATATATGGACCAAGGCATCCAAGAAATCAGAAGCGTAGAAGGCCAGGCACGCTCAATCGGCAATCGGCAATCGAAAACTTGTCCCGAGCGGAGTCGAGGGATCGTCAATGGCTCGGCTGTACCGCAGCCGGGCCAGGTCCTCCCCTGCTTTGGGCTTGCGAAAGACGAACAGATGCTCGTGCATGATGAGGTAGAACTTGCCGGCCTGGGCCTTCGGCCGCCACCGCTCGGTGGTCCTGCAATTGTGCTGGACCTTGATAATGTCCTCTTTGAGCACAAACCCGGCCCTGAGAAACCGCTGCATCACGGCGAAGGCCAGCGGCACGTAATGCCTTCCCTTGCGGGTATCGCCGATGAGTATAGCACAGTACTTGTCCGGCCGGAGCACGCGGAACAGCTCGCGCGCGATAATCTCCATCTCGTCGCAGAATTTCGGCAGGCTGCCGATGTTCGAGAGGTCCCCTGCTATCCGCCCATCCGAGTATTTGATGATGTTCATATAAGGCGGATGCGTCAGGATAAGGTCGAACGATTCATTTTCCATGAACGACAGGTCGCGCGCGTCGGCGAGCCTGACCTGCTGCTCGCTGGCCGGATGATGCTTGAAACACAGCGCTGCTTTGGCTAATTCGACCGCTTCGGGATTGATGTCGAGGCCCAGGGCGTTTCTCGCCAGGAGCTTCGCTTCAATGAGCGTCGTTCCCGCCCCAACCATCGGGTCGAGCACCCTATCGCCCTGCTCGCTGTACATCTCGATGATATTCCGCGCTATCTGCGGAGCAAAATTCCCCCGATACTTAGGATTATGCGTCGCCCAATTGCCCCGCTCCGGGAACGACCATACGGTCGTATATTCAGGCTCCCAAAAAAGAGGGCCTGCTTCTTTACATGAGCAGCTTGATTTTGCTGTGGCTGACACGAATCCTGACTCTCGCCGCAGATTGCCCGCGCAATGTGCCTTTTTTGTCAGGATCGTTGATCACTATAGGGAATTGATCAACAGCCTATAGGTAGCAATCTTTGAAAGTACAAGAATTGGATATGTCACGCCCGTTCTAATGAGGGGTGACTCTTGCTCAGTCATTTTTCCATAGCTTGCGGTACACGCCACTCCCAAGAAATTCTATTAGTCCCAAATCCCTTAGCTCTTGGAGTTGCTGTCGTATCTTCGCCTCTATGTTGCGGTTGCGAGGATGGAGTTCCTCCAAGGAGCGCTTGTGGGCGTATACATGATGCAACTCAAAAACATTAGCCGGGATCTTTGACACAACATTGAAAGTATCCAGTTGCCAGCCAGATAGAGTGTCTGTAATTGTCGCAAGACCTCCGTCATATAAATCGTCTTGCGGTTCATAAAAGACCTTCGGGAATAGGTCCTTTTCAGATTTTTCAAATACCATCTTCTTTTCTTTCGGGATTTTCGCCAGAATCCCCTCTGTTGTGCTGAGAATCTCTTCCGTAACCACCGAGACTTTCTGCTCATCCGAAAACAACTGTAGAAAATCAAGCCTTAGCTTCGTGACTGTACTCGGATCATGTAAAAGAACGCCACACTCGTAATTGCTCTGCAGGCCACCCAATGTCAAGTTCGCCGACGTGATGAAGGCGCGGTCGGTGTCGAAAATATACGTCTTTGCGTGCAACGGCGGATAGTTACGGACTTCCATTCTACCAGAGACAAAATACCGCAGGGCCTCTATGTCGGAGGACTGTCGATAGAAATTCGTCAGTTTGTAACTGGTCAGAAGGCGCACGCTTGCCTCCGTGGGTATATTCTCAAGTATCATTCTGGCTATGTTAGTCTTGATGAACGGACTTGCAAATAGTTGCTCTCGTGACGAACGCACGAGATCGAGAAACACTTCTCTTGCAGGGTTCGTAATGATTTCAATTTTCATAACTATACCTCCGCTCGCATAGCCTTAAATCAGCCGACAGATGCAACCTGCCAACGGATATTCCCTAAGTCATTCACTTCGGCCCTAATAATATAATGTGTCTTAGAAGCGCAGCAAGGCAAATCTGTGTCGCGCACAGGCGGAAGCCAATCTGAGAGCGCTTGGAATACCCGAGAGCAGCTTACTCGTGGAATGAAGGAACATCCACCAAGTCACGTGTGCTGACTCCTAAGGCACCGGCGATTTTTTCGAGGTTCCGCAGGCCGATGTTCTTCTCACCACGTTCTACTTGGCCAACGTAGGCTCTGTGGAGACCTGCCAGTGTCGCCAGCTTTTCCTGAGTCAAGCCTCTCCGCTCACGAAGCAGAGTGATGTTCAAGCCAATTCGTTCGAGGATGTTGTCCATCAGATTATTATTGATCACAGCAGGCAGGTGATCAACGAAACTATAAGTAGCATTTTTCAGACAGCTACCGGGTGCGCTTGGGTCTTACGACTGCTAAAGGTAGCAATCCTGGAAACGGGGAGGGAGTATTTTTCGAGGTTTTGCAGGCCGATGTTCTTTTCGCCGCGTTCGATTTGTCCGATGTAGGCTCTGTGCAGGCCGGCTATGGCGGCCAGCTTCTCCTGTGAGAGACCCTGCTTTTCGCGAAAAGTTCTTATGTTCGAGCCAATACGCACAACAATGCTACCCATGAAACGATTATTGATCACATTGGACGATTGATCCACGAGATTATAAGTAGCATTTTTCGGGGGGGCTATTGGCCGGGCTTGCTGCTTGCGACTACCTACAGGTAGCAATCTGGGAAAGGACGAAGGAAGAAAGGACACAGAAGACAGGACACAGGACACAGAATACAGAAGACAGAAAACAGGAATATCAGGGCTTGGCCCCAGGGGCTTACCAGGCAATCAGGGGGCAGGAGACCTTGTCATTTACGATTTACGATTGCCGATTGACGATTTTTCGGTGTTGATTCGTGTCGATTCGTAATACTATCTTTCAAAACGTTGTTTTTTATGCTCGATTTTCGTTTTGGCCGTTCGTAACATATTGATAAACAGCACCTTATGAAGTATTTTCGTCAGACGAACTTTTTGGTTGCGGCCGAGGGCGAAGCCCGAGGCCGCGCCAAGTTAATTCGTGGCTATGTTTTTCGACAGGATGACAGGATAATAAACGATTAATCTGGGTGAATTCGTGGTTTTTTCTAACAGATCCCTCCGCTACGGTCGGGATGACAAGCGGCACGCTTTCAGAGATGACGAACGAAACGTTCGGGCGGAGTGCGAACAAGGCTGGACCTTGCTACGTATATGTACTTAGACCCGTTACAGGGATGGTCATCCGGCGGGTTGAAAAAAAAATTAAAAATTTTCTATTATTTTTGCTTTTGCCTCTTGACGATATTACAATTCGGGCTACAATTAGGCTGAGTGTTGAGGGGTCGGGGATTGTATCAACTTTCCCGGCCCGTTGTGTGGTGTAACAGAATAGCTCTTTGACAAGTAAACAGTTAAGCCAAAACCAGCAGCGAAAGTGCAGCTCCTGCGATGGGATACGCCCTGTCGCAACGAGCTTAAAAAACCGCAGAGTTCGCACAGGCCGCAGAGATTACTGACATCTTGTCTTTGCGATCTTGGCGTTCCCGGCGGTAAACGTTTTTCAGCACTTTCGGTGCGTATGCTAAAGTGTTGAGCCTTTTCGACGATATCCGCCGGAGCTTCGGCGATGGTGGATTCGACGATAAAAATTGAAGGGTTTGATCCTGGCTCAGAACGAACGCTGGCGGCGTGGCTAAGACATGCAAGTCGAACGGACCATTAATTTATTAGTGGTTAGTGGCGCAAGGGTGAGTAACGGGTGGGTAACGTACCCTGTGCATCGGGATAGCGTCAGTTGCTTCGGCAACTTTCCGAAAGGGGCGGTAAAACCGAATAATATCCGAGGTCGATAGACTTCGGATCAAAGATTTATCAGCACGGGAGCGGCCTGCCTCCTATCAGCTTGTTGGTGAGGTAACGGCCCACCAAGGCGATGACGGGTAGAGGGACTGAGAGGTTGTTCCTCCACATCGGGACTGAGACACTGCCCGGACCTCCACGGAGGGCTGCAGTAACGAATATTGGGCAATGGGCGCAAGCCTGACCCAGCGACGCCGCGTGTAGGAGGAAGTCCTTCGGGATGTAAACTACTGTCAGGGGTAAGAAAGTACGCTTCGGCGTATTGATCCCACCCAGAGGAAGTCACGGCTAACTTCGTGCCAGCAGCCGCGGTAAGACGAAGGTGGCAAGCGTTGTTCGGTATCACTGGGCTTAAAGCGTGTGTAGGCGGAAAAG
>CAYWZW010000018.1:0-71142 GCA_964462945.1 uncultured Pirellulales bacterium | reverse complement strand
CGTAAGCCGACCCTGCGAACGTATGAGATGCTCTGCTGGTACTTTAGCGGCATGGCCGATGAAGAAGAGCTGTTGTCTCATATTCAGCGTCTGCAAAAAATTGCGTAACCGGTTGCAGGCTCAATCCCCGCCGTGATTGCAGCCCGGATTGATGCTGCGCCCATCCCGCGAACACATCCCTCGATATGGCCTACAGGATGAGACCTCGGACAAATACTCTACAGCATCTAATCCGGTCAGTCGGATAGCAAACCCCGGGCCGAACAGGATTGGGTCAGGAGCATTTTCTGGGTCGACCGCCAAGTTGCAGGGTCGAAGTTAGCAGCAGGTGTTCTGCCGTTTGCCGCACCCAATCATCTCGTCCCAACGGCGTTCTGCGGCGAATGCACCGCTCGATTTTGCGGTTTATCCGGCCGGGTTACTTTGCTTGTTTGGCGGTGAGGTATTTGTCTATGGATGCGGCGGCGATTCGGCCCTGGCCCATGGCCAAGATGACGGTGGCGGCGCCGGAGACGATGTCGCCGCCGGCGAAGACGCCGGGAACCGAGGTCTGCATCGTTTTTTCGTCAACAACGATAGTGCCCCACTTGGTCGTCTTGAGCTCCGGCATGGTCTGGGGGATGAGCGGATTCGGCTGGTTGCCGATCGCGACGATGACCGTGTCCAGCTCCATGATAAACTCTGAGCCTTTGACTGGGACGGGTCTGCGCCGGCCGGAATCATCCGGTTCGCCCAGCTCCATCTTGATACATTCCATGGCCACGACGCGGTGACGGTCGTCGCCGATGATACGAATAGGATTATTAAGCAGCTTGAACTTGACGCCTTCCTGCTCGGCGTGGTGGATTTCCTCGGCCCGGGCGGGCATTTGCTCTCGCGCCCGGCGATAAACGATGGTGACATCGCCGCCCAGCCGCAACGCCGTTCGCGCCGAGTCCATGGCCACGTTGCCGCCCCCGACCACCGCGACACGCTCCCGCTTTATCGGCGGCGTATCGTATTTGGGAAACAGGTACGCCTTCATCAGGTTGGAACGGGTCAGATACTCGTTGGCGGAGTAAACGCCGACCAGGTTTTCGCCCGGAATTCTCATGAACGACGGCAAACCCGCCCCGCTGCCGATGAACACCGCGTCATACCCCTCGCCGTTCATAAGCTCGCGGATGGTGCTGTTGCGGCCGACTACGAAGTCCATCACAAACTCGACGCCGAGCTTCTTGAGGTAATTCACTTCCGCCTGAACGATGACTTTGGGAAGGCGGAATTCAGGGATACCGTAGGTCAGCACGCCGCCGGCCTCCTGCAGGGCCTCAAAAACGGTCACCTCATGTCCGCGCTTTATCAGGTCGCCCGCCACGGTCAGGCCGGCGGGCCCGGCCCCCACAACGGCCACGCGCTTGCCCGTCCCGGCAGGAATCTGCGGCACTTTGATCTTGCCGCTGCCGCGCTCGTAATCGGCGGCGAAACGCTCCAGCCGTCCGATGGCCACCGGCTCGCCTTTGACCCCCAGCACGCACAGCTTCTCGCACTGCTCTTCCTGCGGACAGACCCGCCCGCACACCGCCGGCAGCGCGTTCTGCTCCTTGATTTTCCAGGCCGCCTCGATGAATTTGCCCTCTTGCACAAGAGCAATGAAGCCGGGTATGTCGATGTTGACGGGGCACCCTTCCACGCACCGCGGCTTCTTGCACGCCAGACAGCGGCTCGCCTCAAGAATGGCCGACTGCTCCGAGTAGCCGTAGGGGACTTCCTCGAAGTTTCTGGCCCGGTCTTTGGGGGCCTGCTCCGGCATCGGCTGTCTTGGAATTTTTTCCTTGGCCATTTCGTTACTCTCTGCCCGGCGTCAATGTAAACAGGTGCACTGCGACTCGCCACGCCGGCTCGCCACGACCGGTTCGGTCCGGCCCAGCGAATGGATTTCTTCGGCGCTATATGCCGCCCGCCGGTCCCGAAGCTCATCCCAATCAATAAGATGCGCATCGAAGAAGGGCCCATCCACACACGCAAACTTCGTCTGGTCGCCGACGGTGACGCGGCAGGCCCCGCACATGCCGGTTCCATCCAGCATGATCGGGTTCAGCGCCGCCAATGTCTTTACACCGAAAGGCTTGATTTCCTGCGCTGTCACCATCATCATGAAAGGACAGCCGATAGCGATGACGCAATCCATTTTTTCGCCGGCTTTTAGTTTTTGAACGACGGCGTCGATGGCGTGTCCCTTGACTCCCATAGAGCCGTCGATCGTCGTCTCAACAAACTCGTCGCAAACGCTTTCGAGCTTTTTCTTGTAGTAATGCAGATAATGACTGCTGGCCTCGGTGACGACGACGACCCGGTTTCCGGCGTCCTTCATCGCTTCGGCAATAGGCACAATCCCGCCGATTCCGTAACATCCCGCCGTTAGGACGACCGTGCCATAACGCTTGATTTCCAGCGGGACCCCGAGCGGCCCCACCACGTGAGCCAGCTTGTCGCCCGCTTTCAGCAGCACAAGCTTGCGGCTGGATTGGCCTTTTTCCAGCACGATCAAGGTAATCGTACCCTCTTGAGCGTTCCAGCCGCACAGGGTATAAGGCACACGCTCGGATTTTTCATCGACCATCACAATAGCGAATTGTCCCGGCAGGGCTTTTTTGGCCACCTCGGGCGCTTCGATGATGATTTCGTGAACGTTCGGCGCAATCTCACGTTTTTCCAGGATTTCAAACGCTCCTTTGCGTTCATCTGCCTTGACGTCCAGAGCACAAGGCTCATCGACGGGCAGCTCTTTCAGGCCGCGCACTTTCTCGTCGATGCGATGCCCCCGGAAGTACGTTCGCCGCACTTTGAAATTCGTCGCCACAGGAGGAGCCTCCTGGCGATCAATCCACAATTGGCTATCCGCGATACCCAGCTCCCGGGCAATCGCACCGGCCGAGTCATACTCGAAGCCATTGGCTCCCATCGCCTGAGCGAGCCGGCAGATAATCCACCATTCCGGCTTCGCCCGGCCCGGCGGCTCGCACGCCTTGCGTAGAGGCCGCTTGCGCCCGGAGCGGTCGAGAATGGTGCCGTCAACCTCGGCAAAAATCGCCGCCGGTAGTACGACCTCGGCACGCTTGCTGGCAGGCGTCGGGAAACAGTCCTGAACAATCAACAGCTCAAGTTTTTCCAGAGCCGCCAAATCGACAAAATCGCCTGTCAGCAGCGCCGCCCTGGCGCCTTCCGGCAACGAGCCGCGCGAAATGCCCCGAGCATCAGGTTCAATCTCAACGTAGCTTGTCGATTTCATCACCTCATTAGTAAACTTCCTGAAGACGTGGCGGTCCTCAAGCGTACTTGTCGTATCGCAAACCATTGCGAAACCATCGCCGACAAATGGCCTGAGCTTCGCGGCTGCGGCCTGGAGACTTTCGTCCCATTCGGTCTGGCACAAAATCGTACCCACACGTACATACGGCGCCGCCAGCCGGTCGGTCGCATTCAGAAATTCGGGAACGGCAAATCTACCCAGCACACAGACAGGGACATGCTCACTGACCGCCTGCGCAGCAATCAGTTTGCCTTTCTTGGTCCCAAGCGCCAACGCACACGAATGTTCGCAGAAGATGCAGGTGGTCTGCGTGACGGTGCCCGGCCTGCCGTACCATTTAGCGTACCGGTCGGCCAAGCTGCCCGTCGGACAGACGTCAACACATGCGCCGCAGAACTGACAACCCGCTTCAAGCAGCGAGCGCCCGAAGGCCTGGCCGATATGCGTCTGGCTGCCGCGACCGACAAAATCAATGACCGCCCTGCCCTGGTGGTTCTTGCAGATGCGCACGCAGCGGCCGCAGAGAATACACAGATTGAGGTCACGGTCCATGAAGGGCTCAGAGCGCTCGACCGGCCGCTCGTGGTACGTCGGCGCGACCGGCAGCTCCACAAAGCCCAGCTCCTGCGACAAAGCACGCACCTCGCAGACGTCCTTGTTGTTGCACGTGTGACATCCGGTGGTGCGACCTGCCTTTTCCGCATCGGGCCGATACTGCTCACAAAGCTCCCGCCGGCCGCACACCAGGCACGCGCTGGGATGCTCGAGCATCATCAACGCCAGGATATTTCGGCGCAGATTTTGCAGGGCTTCGGTGTCCGTCCGCACGGCCATCGCTTCGGCTGCCGGCGTCGTACATGAGGTCGGGTATCCGCGGACCCCGTCGATCTCGACCACACACAGCCGACACGCGCCGAAGGGTGACAAATGCGCGTGCGTGCAAAGATGCGGAATCGAAATATCGTTCCGCAGGGCGCATTCCAGGACCGTTTGGCCTTCTTCGGCGATTACGGATTTTCCATCAATGGTCAGTTTCACTTGACTGCTTTCCCTTACTTACTCAGACTTTCTCTGTACTTCTTTACGCTGCTCGTATCTGGTAAGTTCGCCGCTGCGGCGATAAACCGCCGCGTAACGCGGCGGACAGGTGCTCAGGCACATGCCGCACCGGATGCAGATTCCCTGGTCGATAACGTGCGGTTGCTTCTTCTGGCCGCTGATGGCCACGACCGGGCACACTCGCGCACAGGCGCCGCAACCGCTGCATCGGTCACGGTCGATGTGATAGCTGACCATCGGCGTGCAAACAAACGCGGGACACCGGCGTTTTTGGATGTGATCTTCATACTCATTGCGGAAGTAACGTAACGTCGTCAACACGGGATTCGGCGCGGTTTGGCCCAACCCGCAAAGCGAGCCGTCCTTGACCGTCCGGGCGATGCTCTCGAGCTTCTCAAGGTCGGCCATTTGACCTTCGCCGGCGGCGATGCGCTCCAGGATGCTCAGCATCGCCCGTGTCCCCACCCGGCACGGCGGACACTTGCCGCAGGATTCGGCCTGAGTAAAGGACAGGAAATAACGTGCAATATCGACCATGCACGTATCTTCGTCGAGCACGATCATGCCGCCGGAGCCCATGATGCTGCCGGCCTGCGTGAGCGTCTCGTAGTCCACGGGCAGGTCCATTTTATCCGCCGGGATGCAGCCGCCTGAAGGCCCGCCCGTCTGGACGGCCTTCAGCGCCTTGCCGCCGGGCACACCACCCCCTATTTCGAAGATGATGTCCTTGAGCTTGATACCCAGCGGCACCTCGACCAGACCCGTCCGCTCGATCTTGCCCGCCAGGGCGAACGTCTTTGTTCCCTTGCTGGACTCGCTGCCGTACTGAGCGTACCATTCGGCGCCGTTGCGAAGAATCAGCGGCAGATTGCCAAGCGTCTCCACATTTTGAATGACGGTCGGCTTGCCTAACAGACCGCTGACAGCCGGAAACGGCGGCCGAGGCTGAGGCATTCCGCGCCGGCCTTCGATGGACGCTATCAGGGCCGTTTCTTCGCCGCATACGAACGCGCCTGCACCTTTTTTTACCGCCAAATCGAAGGAGAAACCGGAGCCCTGGATGTCTTCGCCCAGCAGCCCCAGCTTGCGCATTTGACCGATAGCGACCTCCAATCGCTGCAAGGCGAGCGGATATTCCGCCCGGCAGTAGATGTAGCCCTGTGCGGCCCCCAACGTAAAAGCGGCTATCAACATGCCTTCCAGCACCGCGTGCGGATCCCCCTCGATCAGCGAGCGATTCATAAACGCACCAGGGTCCCCTTCATCGGCGTTGCATATCAGGTATTTCATCTCGCCGGGTGCATTGCGGCAGAACTGCCATTTTCGCCAGGTCGGAAATCCGGCGCCGCCCCGGCCCCGCAGCCCCGCCGCTTTGACCTCTTCCAGCGTCTTCTCAGGACCAAGCTCCAGGGCCTTCAGAAACCCAAGATAGCCTTCTCGGGCCAGGTAGTGATGAACATTTTCCGGATCTATCAATCCGCAGTTGCGCAGGATGTGACGTACCTGGCGGCGCATCATCGGATGGACGCTGAAATCATCAATTCCATCCAGTCGTCCCGGCGTCATCTTCCCCAAGGCCCATTGGGCACAGGGATCGTCACCCAGGACGTAATTTTCGAGAATACGGATGACCTCGTCAGGCCCGACGTTTCCGTAGCAGATGCGCGGCGAGCCGCTTTTGTGCACGATCACCAACGGCTCGAAAGAGCACGGCCCCAGGCAGCCTACCTCAACAACCTGGACGCTCAGCTTATTGCCCTTGATATGGCTTCGCAGGCGCTGCAATAGGTCCGTGGCCCCGGCCGCTCGGCCGCATGTCGCAGCACCCACAAAGAAAACAGGAGCTTCACTGTTCTGAAGCTTGTCCCACTGGCCTTTGGCTTTGGTGCGAGCTTGCTGCAATGAGGTCATCTTCGGCTGTTCCCTTCGTCGGCGTACCGAGAGATTATGGATGGGATTTTTTTTGCGGTCACCTGGGCATGCACCTTGCCGTCCACCGCGACAACCGGCGCCAGCGCACAGCAGCCCAGACAGGCCACTCGTACCAGGTCGAACGTGCCGTCCCCCGTGGTCTGGCCGGCGGTAATTCCCAGGCGCTGCTCCAGCTCTTTGAGGAGCTGGTAGCCGCCGCGAACGTGGCACGCCGTCCCCTGACAGCTCTGGATGGTGTGCCGGCCCGGAGGACTGAAGCGAAACTGCGTGTAAAACGTAGCCACGCCGTATATTTCGTTGGCGGATATTCCCATGAGCCGTTCCAGCTCCGTCACCGCCTCTTCCGACAGGTAGCCGAGAGCCTCCTGGATATCCTGCAGGATAGGGATCAGGCTTCCGCGGCTCGCAGGGTGCTTAGCCACAATATCCGCAATCCCGGATAAAACCTTCTTTTTCGATTTGATTTTCTTCACTTGCAAATTGGCAAACAGTGTGCCTTCCGACCGTTGTGCGGCCCTTGATGCAGGCCAAGCCAACCATTCCTTGAGCATTT
Organism: uncultured Pirellulales bacterium; assembly: GCA_964462945.1. Taxonomy (GTDB): domain Bacteria; phylum Planctomycetota; class Phycisphaerae; order Sedimentisphaerales; family Anaerobacaceae. The sequence goes on along the minus strand of CAYWZW010000018.1, from coordinate 64,306 downwards.
TTAGAGCACGGAGTCTCTAAAAAACCGGGATTATCGCATAAGGCGGACTTCATGTCAAGAGTCACTGTGGCTCGCAGGCCCCGTTGAAGGTTATGATAGGTTTGCAGGCTTTGAGAGGGAAACGCTTATTCGCTTGATACTCTATCGTGCTGAGCTGAAAAGCTCATCGGTGTTTTGGGGGCAAGCTGCGGCGGCGGACATCGTGCGGCCCGGATTCGTTTTCCTACTGCTCGTGCCAATCGGTTATGACAAAGCGCACGGCCTCATCATTCATTTGTTGCCTCCGGCAGGCTGCTGTCATTCCACGGTTTGACTTTCAGTTTCTCGTTCATTTCAAAGAGGGCCTTCGTCAATCCGGCATCGGCGGCACACCGGGCCGCAATACCCGAAGCAGTCCGTGATGAGTAGTTGCGACCGCTCAATCCCAGGCTCAACAGTCCCACACCCATCGCCAGCAAGATCATCACAGCGACCAATGCCAGCGGTATGGCAGAGCCCCGCTTGTTTGATGGCAGCAGCCTTTTCATATTCTCATCTTTACCCAATCTCGTTCGACACCCACGAATCGGGCCCCCATTTCCCAACGGCGAACACCAAATACCAAATGCCGCCCCCGCTGCTCTACTTGACCGGCTCGGCCGGAAAAGGCTCTGCGAGAACAGTCTCCAAGTCCAAAGTCGAGGTCGTCGGAGCACTCTCGTACCAGCGAGTCACTACAAACTGGACAGCCTCGTCATTCACGGTGTTCTTCTTTTGAAGCGCTTCATCGTAGTAGAAGTTGCCGCCGGCCTTAAACGCAAAATTGTGAGCCACAATGGAACCGTAAGCGTCTCCCTTGGCATAGAGATCGACATCGGCATTGGGAGCGTAGATAATCCCTGTGAATTGGCTCTTGGCCTTGACGTCGAAATACTGGGCAGCCGTACCCGTAGCATATATTTGCAAGGTTATAGCCGCTTCGGGAGGATTCTCGGTATTGATTCCGCTGCCTTCGCGACAGTGAATATTCGCATCCGTGTAAATAGTTAAAGACGAGCCCTCTCTTACAACAATCTCGCATGAGTTGCCGAGCTCGATATCGCCTGTCAGATGCAGCACAACATCTCCCCCACTGACTTCCAATACTCCCGGAACGCTTGTTGGTACTCCTGCTACTTTCACAACGCCCCCAGCCAAATCAATCGCCTTGTATGTGCCGCTGTCTGCCAGGGTGATTGTTACGGTAGCGCCCTTGGCGCTAAGAGCTCCCTTATCAGGCAGCGCCGGCGCGGTGACACTGGGCAAAGGCTCCGGGGCCGAGACGGACTTGTCACCCGTTACCGTGGTGCCCAGGTCCTTTATAGCCGAGTCCAGATTGCCGGCCACGAAAACGTCGCCATTCACCGTTGTGCCGTTATTCAAGATCATGCTCGAATCCGCGGCACTCTGGCTTCCGATATCGACCTTGATGTCCTTATCGAATGGGTGCAGAGAGTTGTAGCCATCGACGGTCGTGCCGGACTTTAGTGTCAGAGACTGCTTGGTCAGAATGGCATGGTCGAACGCGCTTTGCAGTCCTACGGTCGCACGAACCGCTCTCGTGGCTTGGCCGGATTCTCCAACAGACTCAATAGTATAGCCGCCGGCAAGATTACCGGTGACTCTGTAACTACAGACCTGGTCAGAATAAGGCAGCGTCATGTCGATTGTCTGGGGCAGTGTGCCTTCTTTGTAGGGCTTGACCTGCAATTTCTGGTTCATCTCAAACAGGGCCATGGCCAGACCCGCATCGGCAGCGCATCGAGCCGCGATATCGGAGGCCGTCCGTACCGAGTAAACACGGCTGTTAAACCCGAGACTCAGCAGCCCCACACCCATCGCAAGCAATATCAAGATCGCAACCACCGTCAACGGTAGAGCAGATCCCCGTCTTTTTGATTGTAGCAGCTCTTTCATCATCATCTCAGCCTCACCTCCTACAGGACAATGGTTCTATTGATTTTGCGTAACTGCAGACGAAACAACGGTATTCGTCTGTGTTCCATTATCGAGGTTAAGGATCATTTGAACCGACCGGCCAATCTGATTGAAATTGCAGGCCGATACGTTCCCGCAGACAGTCTCCACACTCAGTGTCGCTCGCGGGTCCAATTGGCCGTACTCGAGATTCAGGTCCCCGTCGGCCGTATAGAAGCGTGCGTAGCGGTCCACGACCGTCGAAGAATCGTCTGCGTAGTAATAAACCTCGACCGAACCGCCGGCGTCGCCCAGCACGAGCTTCTCCCTGCTCGCATTGCGCATGACGGCGTCAAACTTCTTCCTCACGATGTAGCCGTCAGTGACAACATCGGAATTCGCACGATCATACATGGTGTTCCAGCTTGACTGGCTGTCCACAATGACCACGCCGATTGCCAGTGCAATAATGGAAACGATTGCCGCGGTGATCACCAGCTCTACAAGCGTAAAGCCCCGCGGGGCGCTCGGTCTTTTCCTGTTCATTGCCGTCCTCATCGTTCGTTATGAAGTTGCGGTGTAAATTGTGAGCCTGAATGACTTGTCCACGTCATTGATGCCGCCGTCCCCCTCGTCGCGCTGCCCCCAGGCCACAATGACATTTAAAGCCCTCAATCCGGGTTGGACGTCCTTCCAGGACAACGTCGTGTAGTAGTTGACACCATCGACGTCATCCAGCACGACGACGTAGCTTCCCAAGAGGGTAAAATCCGCCGGCTTGGCGGGACCGTCAAGGCTTTGCGTGATTGCCAGATTGGTGCCCGAATAGGTTGCCGCATCGTACGTCAAGCCGCCGTTGATGCCGCGCCAGCTCTCGCAGAGCATCGGGGCGATCCTCGCCGCCGCCGTCTGTGCATCCGCTTTTCGCGCATCTAAAGCCGCATGATACCTGAAGCTGGAAGTTCCGATAAGTGCTATCAGAAGAATGACAACGGCCACCATTGTACCCACTATACCCGTTCCAGATAAGTTTTCGGTACTGAGCGTTACGTAACGCGTTGTTTTGCAAGATCTTACGAAATAGGCAAGGGTGATTTCTCAACTGGAATGGGTATAACGACATTCCCCGGCAACATCGAATCTTGTCTGCCCTTGAACCCATTTTCATCCTCCTTACTTTGGATAACAGATGAGTTCTGCAAAATTGAAGTTAGGCATACTTTTGGAAAGAAAAAATCGTTTCTTTTGATTTTTTCTTTCTAAAACAAGATGCGTAACGTTTTACTCGATAGTGTGTTATCATACGGTACCCGATTATTTTTAGAAAATCGCGAAACCGATTTTCTAAAATAATATATGCCTAACTTCAATTTTGCAGAAGCCTTTGGATAACAGCTCAAAATATCCAGACGTGTTATCTGTTTTTGACTATCGTTGGCAATTTTGGGAGACCCACCTACTTGGTTTTTATCGGACGATGCCTTCACGCATCTTGCCACAGCCGGCCACCCGGGGCGGGTTCTTCACGGAACCTTACCCAAAATCAGCAGCAGTCATACCAACGCCTGATTTAATCGACGTAAACGGGAAGGAAGTTCGTGTGAAAACCACAGCATTTGACCCCCCGCTTGCCAACCCTCAGCCCCCAAAAGGTTCTATGTTACCGTCGCTCCAGCAACTGTGCTTGTTCCTCACCACTTAAAGCATACGGCAGAACACGTCAAAAGCAAATTCCGGAGGCTCATTCACCGTGCGGCGACTAATTCGCTGCTTGGTGCTCGTGATCTTTGGAGGGTTGTAATTCCTGGTTTTCCCGCTCCGGGGGTGAAATCGCAGGTTCGCTTTTTGGCGGTAATTCGGCGATGGGTATGGCCGGCTGCTGCAGCTGTTGAGCATCCATTGAAACGGACGCCTTGCGTTTTGGAGGCAATTCAGATATGGGGATAGGCGGCGCTTTTTGCGGTTCCGCCTGGGCGGACTGGTCACCGCCGACCTCCGCGGCAAGGATCGCCTTTTGCACCGCCTGCTCGGCAGGCTCCTCGGTCAAGGAACGCAAATATATCGTGGAAGGGGCCGGCTGCTCCGCCCAAATCAATTTCGCCCGGACCAATTCCAAAAGGGCCAGGAACAACCCAATCATCACAACGCGATTGGTCCTATATTCGAAAATACGTTCGAACGTCATCGGGCCTTCAGTCTGCAAACGGTGCAAGATCTCGATCTGATACAGATCGATAGGCGTATCATCTTTAATATGCCTTATGTCACCGACGGTGCCAATGGCCTTGCAAACCGTATCAAAGGCTTCGAGCAGGTCCCATATAGTCACCTGCTCAATGTCAAGCTCGGGCTCGGCGTCCGGCTTGAGACGCTCGACAATAGTGCCGGGGCGCGGGTAACGCTCTTGCTGCTCGTCGGCCGCGGCATTCAGCAGATTCGCCGCGTCCTTGAACCTCTTGTATTCAAGGAGCTGGCGGACCAGCTCCGTCCGAGGATCGATCAGATCATCGTCTCGAAACTGCCCAGGCTCCGCTTGCGGCAGGAGCATGGCCGACTTGATCTGCATGAGCGTCGCGGCCATCACCAGGAAGTCACCCGCCAAATCAATATCAAGACTTTTGAGCAGCTCGATGTAACGAATGTACTGGTCGGTTATCTTGGCGATGGGAATATCGTAAATATCCACTTCTTCCTTGCGGACAAGATACAGAAGCAGGTCCAGGGGCCCTGCAAATATGTCAAGATTGACGCGATAATCAGCCAATTACTCTTCCTGTTTTTTGTCTGATTCCAGAATTTCCAGGGCCTCTTTGGCCTGGCTTTCCATAACTTCCAGGGCCGGCCGCTCGATAGCAGGCATACCGGAATATACGTTTGAAGCATTCACGCCGGTCACGACGGCTTTGATTCCATGGTCTGCGAGCGACTGTTTGGCCATTTCGGCCTCAATATAATTTGCGAACTGCGCGATTACGATGAGTCTGTCCACCATAATCATCTTCTCAATCCAACGGCCTGCCGGGCTTTTTCAAGCGTCGGGCGCGCTACGGCTCTGGCCCGCTCGGCCCCGTCGGCAAGAACTTTTTTCACGTAGTCGGTATCAGTTTCAAGCTCGGCTCGTTTCTGTCGAAACGGCTTGAAGTAGTCGATCGTCAGTTCGGCGAGGCGCTTCTTTGCCTGGCCGTAGCCCAGACCGCCGTTACGGTACCTGTTTTCCCACTCGCTTAACTCATCGGATGAGGCAACCAGCTTCAAAAGTGCGAAGACGTTGCATCTGTCCGGGTCCTTCGGCTCTTCGACCGGCGTTGAATCCGTCACGATTTTCATGATCTTCTTTCGGACGCTGGCTTCCGGCTCGAATATCTCGATCGTGTTGCCGTAGCTCTTGCTCATTTTTCGCCCGTCCACACCCGGGACGACGGCAACCGATTCGATAATGTGCTCTTTCGGCACGGTGAAAACCTCGCCGTAAGCGCTGTTGAATCGGATGGCGATATCGCGAGTCACCTCGATGTGCTGTTTCTGGTCGGCGCCGACGGGGACAAGGTCGCTCTTGTAAAGGAGGATGTCGGCCGCCTGCAGAACCGGGTATGCAAACAGGCCGTGATTAGGGCTTAGACCCTGAGCGACTTTGTCCTTGTAGCTCGTGCATCGCTGTAACAGCCCCATCGGGGTCACACACGAAAGCAGCCAGGTAAGCTCCGTGACCTCAGGCACGTCCGACTGGCGCCAAAAAATCGTTTTTTCGCTGTCAAGGCCCAAAGCGACATAATCCATTACCACGTCGAGAGTGTGGGCGGCAACATTATCGGGCGACGGGTTGCTGGTCAGGGCATGGTAGTCGGCGATGAAATAAAAGCAGTTATGCTCAGCCTGGAGGGCAAGATGCTGACGCATAGCGCCAAAATAATTGCCTATATGAAGCTTGCCCGACGGCTGTATGCCCGACAACACTCTCAAAGCCAGCCTCCTGATACCTGAAACGGAGAAAAGCAAATCTGAAAACACAAATAACGCTTGAAGATAACACACAGGGACGCAATTGTCAAGAATTTAGATTAGGAATGTGGCGCAGAAGAACGCAGAAGAGCAAGCAGCCGCAGAGAAACTACACGTGCACACCAAGGCCCCCTCAGTTACCTACACACTCTGCACGGAAGCGCCAAGCCTCGCCACGACTTAGGCGCCGCAGTCACCGCAAAGATGGGGTACCCTGTCACCGTTGCTGCTTAAGAACCAGCAAAATAACCTACGCCCGGCCGAGAGACTTCATGTATCTCTTCGCCTTGCGAAGTCCCATCCTGGAGGCCTTCTTCTTTACTGCATCGGTCGGTCTGCCAAGCTTCGCGGCAATCTTGGCAGTGGGGTTGTTGGGAAAGAGTTTCTTGAGAAGGCTCAGGTCGCTCTTTGTCCATACGCCCTTGATGGCTCTCTTTCTTGCCACAGTGTGCCCCCTTTCATCATTAAAAGAAATCAAATGTCAAAAAACAAAGTGCAAAATGAAGGACGTCATCATCCCTAAGGGATGACTCCACAACTTTAATTTTCAAGATTTGATATTTGATTTTAGCGAGTGACGCTGCAACAATCAAGCATTTTCCGTCCGGAAAACGAAAAAAACAGCCTTGCCGGCACACCCGGGGACAGGCGGCTCCACTAAATCAGAAATGAACAATCCCCCGATAAGTGCCGGTTTTTGCGGGTCCTGCCGCGAAAATCAAAGCGCAAAGACAAAAAAATCAAAATCGCAGCATCCCGGCAAGCCGGGATGACCTCCTTGATTTTGCATTTTACATTTTGACTTTCTATTTTCTTTCTATAGAATGGCCAAAGCGTAGAAACCAATAACCAGGCTTTTATTAGGAGCACAGCAATGGAGCCAGTAAAAATATTGCTCAATGAAAGTGACATTCCTCGACAATGGTATAACCTAGCGGCGGACCTGCCCACGCCGCTGCTTCCACCCCTCGGGCCGGACGGCAAACCCGTCACGCCCGATATGCTTGCGCCGGTATTCCCGATGAATTTGATCGAGCAGGAAGTCAGCGCGAATCGGTGGATAGACATCCCGGAAGAGATTCTCGATATTCTCTATCGCTGGCGGCCGACCCCGCTGCGCAGGGCGGTGTATCTGGAAAAGCACCTTGATACGCCGGCGCGCATCTACTACAAGGATGAAAGCGTCAGCCCGCCTGGAAGTCACAAGCCAAATACTGCCGTGGCCCAGGCCTGGTATAACAAGCAGTCCGGCATTAAGAAACTAACGACGGAGACCGGAGCCGGCCAATGGGGCAGCGCGCTGGCTTTCGCCTGTAAATTGTTGGGGCTCGAATGCAAGGTCTTTATGGTCCGAATAAGCTTTGACCAAAAGCCGTTCAGAAAAATGATGATGGCGGTTTGGGGGGCAAACTGCGTGGCAAGTCCGAGCTCCGAAACAAATGCAGGAAGAAAAGTGTTGAAAGAAATGCCCGATACGCCCGGCAGTCTGGGAATTGCCATCAGCGAAGCGATTGAGGCGGCGGTGACCGATAAGTCCGGCAAGACACGTTACTCTCTCGGCAGCGTGCTGAATCACGTGCTGCTCCATCAGACGATAATCGGCCTTGAGGCCAAGAAGCAGCTAAAAAAGGCCGGCGAAAAGCTGCCGGACATCGTCATTGGGTGTGCGGGGGGCGGCAGCAATTTTGCAGGTTTGTCGTTCCCGTTTGTGGCCGACAAGATCAATGGCGCGAACATTAAAATCATCCCGGTTGAACCGACGGCGTGCCCGACGATGACACGGGGACCGTTCGCTTATGACTTCGGAGACACCGCCTGTACGACGCCGCTCCTGGCCATGCACACCCTCGGACACGCCTTCGTGCCTCCTCCGATTCACGCCGGCGGATTGCGTTACCACGGCATGGCCCCGCTGGTTTGCCAGGGGATCGTGGAAGGTTTGCTGGAGCCAAGAGCCTACCATCAATTGCAGTCATATGAGGCTGCGCTAACATGGGCCCGAACGGAGGGATTCATCACCGCTCCTGAAACCAGTCAGGCCATCGCAGCAGTCATCGACGAAGCCAAGAAAGCAAAGGAAGAAGGCAAAGAGAAGGTGATATTGTTCAACTACAGCGGGCATGGTTTGATGGACCTGCTCGGCTACGACGCGTATCTGTCCGGAAAGCTTACCGATTATGAACTGCCGGATGAAGACCTGCAGAAGTACACGGCGGAGCTGAAAAACCTCCCAAAAGCCCAAATGAGGAAAAGCGGGAGGTGGTAAGATTGTTCGTTTTCGTCTTGACTCTTGTCTGTATTTGAGGCAACATATTCAATTTGAGTGCAGTTAGAACAAGGTAAGGTTTTTAAGGAGAAAACTATGGAAAAGAGAATTTTGGTGACTGCGGTGGTTTTGCTGGCCGTGGGAGGCATAGCACAGGCGCAGGATTCAGACCTGCACGGGTACGTGGACCTGACCTGGTCGGGCAAGTACGTCTGGCGGGGCTTCGACATTTTTGCGGACAAGAGCGCCATTCACCCCAGCGTTGACCTGAACCTGTTCGGCACGGGTCTGGGCGTCAATGTCACCGGACACCGCGCCAACTCCGGCGGATTCGAGAATGGCGAGCGCTGGGACTACAACCTGTATTATCAAAACGGTCTGTTCGAGGGTGAGCAACATGCCGTCCAGTACAGGCTGGGCTGGGTGTATTACAACTTCCCGGACAACAGTTCAGGCCTTTACGACCTGCAGGAACTGCACGCGATCCTCTCCTTGCCGAAGATTTGCCCGTTCGGAACGGTTCCCAGCTACGTCCTGGTGAAGCTGTGGCCGTCGGAGAGCGGCTCGCTGGTCGGAAGCCGGTCACCGGGCAGCGGCACGGCTTCGGGCTTTGCGCACATTTTCATGCTGGACTATGCGTGGACCGTCGGGGGGATCGTGCCGGAGACTCCGGAGCAGGTCCTGAATCTTCATGCCGAGGCGGTCTATAATGACGGCGTCGGTCCGGGCGGCTCGAACGTGGACCAGGATTGGTCCAACGCCGTCTTCGGCGTCTCGACCAACTTCGACCTGGCCCAGAACGTTGTCCTGACCCCCGGCGTTTATCACCAGGTCACCATGGACAAATCGGTGAATGACGATAAAGACGAAACCTGGGTCAGCATGGGTCTGAAGTACCAATTCTGATACGCTCGTCAGTGCGTATTGTGTTGTATCTTCGAGAAGGCTGGTTTCAGAAACCAGCCTTCTCTATTTGATTCGATCAAAGACAATGCTAACACTCGTCAACACGAACAGAATGGCCCCCGTCATCGGGCCGATTGGACTGGATTATGTCGCGGCCTCCGTCCAGCAGGCCGGCATCGACGTAGAAGTCCTTGACCTTGCCTTGGCCGATGAACCGGCCAAGGCGATAGTAGAGCACTTCTCGATGCGAGATCCCGAATTGGTGGGAATCTCTTTTCGAAATGCGGACGATTGTTTTTGGCCTAGCGCCGACTGGTTTGTTCCCGGATTGAAAGATACTATCACGACCATTCGCAGTATGAGCGAGGCTCCAATCGTACTTGGCGGCGTGGGGTATTCCATATTTCCCGAATCCATCCTGGAGTACACAAATGCCGATTTTGGCGTGTGCGGCGACGGGGAGACGGCCATACCGGCGCTTGTCCATCAGTTGCGGGGGACTCGCCGATTTACGGATGTCCCTGGTCTTATATGGCCGGAAGATAACATGATCCGCAGCAACGCACCATGCTGGCCTAATCCGATTTCATTAGGTACCGCCCGCAGCTCCATTGATAATCTGAGCTACTTTCGGCAAGGTGGGCAATGCGGTTTGGAGACAAAACGCGGCTGTAATCGCAAGTGCATATACTGCGCCGACCCCTTAGCCAAAGGCAGCAAACCCAGACTGCGAAACCCTTCTGAAGTTGCCGATGAAGCTCAGTCTTTGTTACAGCAGGGAATAGGCGTATTACATCTTTGCGACGCCGAGTTCAACGTGCCCGAAAGCCATGCTCATGCAGTTTGTGAGGAGCTGAACAGGCGCTCGCTGGGGAGCAAGATTCGCTGGTACACCTATATGTCACCATCACCCTTTGACGCGGACCTGGCCGAAGCGATGGCCCGGGCCGGGTGTGCCGGAATAGACTTCACGGGAGATTCGGGTTCTGAAGCGATGCTCCGGACATACCGCCAGCAGCACGGCAGAGAAGACCTCGCCGCGGCAGTCAAGCTTTGCCGGCTGAACGGGATCGCCGTGATGATCGATCTTTTGCTGGGCGGGCCGGGTGAAACACCACAAACGGTGCAAGAAACGATTGATTTCATAAAAAGAATCAATCCCGATTGTGCAGGGGCTGCACTGGGCATAAGAATCTATCCTCGTACGGTGATGGAGAAAATGGCGGCAGAAAAACTTCGGGATGGAAAAGACGGCAACATCCGTCGCAAGTATAGCGGCCCCATAGACCTGCTGCGACCGACGTTTTACATATCCGAGGCCCTGGGCGAGCGTCCCGCGGAATTGGTGAGGGACATGATCGGCGGCGACCAACGGTTCTTCGAACCTGCCGTCGAGACCGACCTGGAAGCAGCCCAAGACAATAAAGCTGCCAATTACAACTACAATGAAAACCTGCCGCTGACACAGGCCATCCGAAATGGCGCCCGCGGGGCGTATTGGGACATCCTTCGACAGCTCCGAAAAAGCTGATCGGCCCTTGAAGATGATATTTCTATTGCCTCTGGCCGGCTGGGGATGTCACTGTTCGCTGTGGATGTCAGGAAGTTAGTTGTGGACTTTCGCACTTTTGACAATGTGTTAATCTGGGAAGTTTACATGAAACGCCCGGTTTGTCAACTACCTGATTATTTTCAGCAAGTTCGAGGTTTTTACCGAACATGCATAATAGAAATACGGTATGTAACTGCTTGTTTCATAAGGTCTTCGTTAGTGAAAAAGTGCGAAACTTAACTCCGTTCAAGGATGAAAACCTCATGTACAGGTTTTTGGTCTTGCCTTACGTGAATGCGCTGCCGCTTGTGCATTACATCAAAGAGATATGTCCGCAGGCGGAGTTACTGTGCCGTACGCCTCGATGGTCGGTCGATGCGCTGCTGAGAGGCAGCGTCGATGCCGCCCTCATTCCCGTGGTTGACTGTTTCACCCATCCCGAGCTGCAGATGATTCCGACACTGGGTATTTGCTCGGACGGTGATGTAACGAGTGTTCTTCTGCAATGCCGCTGTCCATTGCCTGAGATTGGAACCGTCGAGCTCGATCCTGACTCGAAAACGTCAAATGTGCTGGCACAAGTCCTGATACGCGATCATTTTCGGCTATCTGATCGTGTGAAATATACCTCACCCGGCTCCGCCAGGGCACAGGCCGGCTTCGCCGAGGCGACGCCCGGAGCTGACACGGCAGCGCGTGTGTGCATTGGGGACCGCGCCTTGTGCACCGAACCCGCATACGAGACGTACGATCTTTCCGGTGAATGGAAAACAATGACCGGCTTGCCGTTTGTCTTCGCCGTCTGGGCGTTTCGGCGGTGCTGTACCCATCGGAAAGAAATCTCGCGAATCCTGCATCTGGCAAAGGAAATGGGGTGTCGCTCGCGCCTTGCGTTGGCAAAACTCTGCTCAAAACGCCTTGGGCTCCCGGAAGATCGCTGCCTCGAGTATCTGACCGATTGCATACACTATGACTTGGGCCCCAGCGAGCAAGAGGGGATGAACTTGTTCCGTGAACTGGCCGTAGGACTCCTGGAACCGGGAATGCACAGCTCTATACGTGCGATTGCGAGCAGCCGAAAGAAGCGAGGTACGCCAATCCTTGAGTGGAGTTAAGATGGTGCATAAGGTGAGCCGACGCATCTCGGACAAACAGGCCCTGAACTTGCTGCAGAAGGCGGACACCACCGAGCTGATGTCGCTGGCCGATAAAGTCCGTCGCCAAAAACACGGCTCCAACGTCTATTATGTGCACAGCCTCAATCTGAACCCTACAAATGTGTGCGAGAACCAGTGCGGGCTGTGCGCATTTTGGCGAGACGACGAATCCCAAGAGGCATACACGCTGAGCCTCGCTCAGATAAAACGCAAGCTGGATAAAGCAAAAGGATGGAACCTTACGGATGTTCACATCGTAGGCGGCCTGAACAGAGAATTGGACCTTGACTACTATATCGAGCTTCTTGCCATCACAAAGCAGGTGTTGCCCGCAGTGACCATACAGGCGCTGACCGCCGTCGAAATCCGGTGGCTCTCGGAAAACGCCGGCAAACCTGTGGTTGAGGTGTTGGCCTCTCTGAAGGCAGCCGGTTTGGACGCCATCCCCGGAGGAGGGGCAGAGATTTTTTCTCCTCGGGTCAGAGAGAACATTTGTCCTAAGAAAATCTCCGCGGAAGAATGGCTGCACGTACATCAAACCGCGCATTCGCTGGGCATCCCAAGTAATGCCACAATGCTCTTCGGCCACATCGAGACGCCGGAGGAGATCATCGATCACCTCAGCCGGTTAAGGAGTCTCCAAGACCGGACCGGCGGATTCCAGGCATTCTGTCCTCTTCCTTTTCACGCCGCCGGCACGCGCGTCGGTGTCACCCGGGGCCCGGGGGGACACTCCATCGCCCGGATAGTGGCGATGGCCAGGATTTTCCTCGACAATTTTCCACACATTCGAGTTCTGGCCAATTTCCTCGATCGCAAACTGCTGCAAACTCTGCTGTTCAGCGGCGCCGATGACGTCGGCGGAACCAGCATCGACGAGCAGATTGCCCGTTCCGCAGGCGCGCCGGAGGACTCCGTCTTCCATTCGCCCAACGAGCTGAGGGCCTTCATACAAGAACTGGGCTTGACCCCCGTATTGACCAGCAGCATATACAATACTGCCTCCGCGTGTTCGCTTCAGCGTGCCCCGCGCCAGACAAAGCTGTGCCGAGAGATTCTCCGTGAAGCGATGGCCGGCAGGCGTCTGACGGGCGAGGAAGCGGTCCAGCTTCACGACAGCTTGCCGTTTTACGAGCTGGGGCATGCCGCCCATCAGCATCGCAGGCAAATCGTGGGGTCCGAGTATTCTACGTTCATCATTGACCGGAACATAAGCTTCACAAACATCTGCACGGTCGGATGTAAATTCTGTGCGTTCCACAGGAACCGCAGTGACTCGGATTCGTTCCTGATGCCCATCGAGGAGATTGTTCAGCGTGTGGAAGAGGCCGCCCGGCTCGGCGCAACCCAGATTATGCTTCAGGGAGGCTTGAACCCGGCTTTGGACCTTGCATGGTACAAGGAAATGCTCAGCACGATAAAGGATCGAGTCCCCGGAGTCTGGCTGCATTCCTTGTCGCCTGCGGAAGTCCTCTGGCTTGCTCGCCGGTCCCGCCTGACGACCAGAGATACCCTGGTCCAACTGGCGCAAGCCGGCTTGGATTCCCTGCCCGGTGGGGGCGCGGAAATCCTGGTGGACCGGGTCAGACAGAAAGTCAGCCCGGCGAAAATCACGACCGGCCAGTGGCTTGAGGTCATGCAGACGGCCCACGGCCTGGGGATGGGCACGACGGCCACGATGGTGTATGGGCTCGGGGAGACCACGGCCGACCGCGTCCGGCACCTCCTGAACATACGCGAGCTCCAGGACCGCACGGGGGGCTTCAGGGCTTTTATACCGTGGAGCTTCCAGTCGAATCATACGCAGCTTGCGGAACAGGCCCAAACCGGCGTGGATTATCTTCGCATGGTTGCCCTGTCCCGATTGGTCCTGGACAACGTCGAGCATATTCAGGCCGGATGGGTCACCGAAGGGCCTGCGATGGCTCAGATGGCGCTGACGTTTGGGGCGGACGACTTCGGCGGGGTCCTGATGGAAGAGAGCGTGGTCAAAGCGACCGGCGTCCATTTCGCCGTGACGGCCGAGCAGGTCATTGCCCTGATCGCCGAGACAGGAATGACCCCCGCACAGCGAAATACCGAATACGAAATATTGCAGACGTTTGAGAGTCAAAAAGCGATTGAGGTGTGATGTCATAATATGACCGTTAACGGAACAGTTTTGGTGACCGGCGTTACCGGGTCCATCGGCAGTTGGATGACCCGGAAGTTTCTGGACGATGGCTGGCGCGTCATCGCCCTGGTTCGGGCCGATAGTCTGTCTGCGGCCGGAGTTAGGGCACGCAATGCGCTGGACGTTGTGGGGGCCGCCGACTATGCAAGTCAGATGGAGGTCATTGAAGGTGATATCTGCCAGGACGATCTCTGTGTGCGTCTGATTCCACGCTGTCGAGATGCGTCGCTTATCGTCCACTGCGCCGGCGTGTTGGAATTCGGGCCGGAGTTTGCCGAGCTCAACCACCGAGTCAACGTGCTGGGGACGGCAAACCTTCTGCAACTGGCCGAGGCGCTGAAGGTTCCTTTTTGCCACTTCAGCACGGCCTACATCGCAGGCAAACGCCGGGGGCGGGTATTCGAAAAAGAAATCGACGTGGGGCAGGAGTTCCATAACGCCTATGAATCATCCAAGTGTCAGGCCGAGATGGTGATTCAGAACTGGGCCGCTCGCACGGGCCTCGATGTTTTTGTTTTCAGGCCGAGCATTATTGTGGGCGATTCCAAAGCAGGACGGATTGTAAACTTCGACGGGCTGTATAGTTTTATGCGCCTTCTTGATAGTATCGCCGGGACGATTGGAACAGAGGAATTCCGCGTTGCGGCAAATCCTGATGCAACCAAGAACTTCGTCCCGGCCGACTACGTCGCCGACGTTGCATGGCATATCCTAAAGGCCGGCTCGCCGGGAACCTATCATATTACCAACACCGACCCCATGCCGGTCTCAACGCTCCGAGATATTTTCGTCGATCTGTTCGCCATCCCCGGGGCGAGGCTTGCGGACGAAGAAGAATTCCGCAGAAAAAAGCCCAGCAAGCTGGAATGGATGTACCGAAAAGCCGCAGATTCTTATGCACCATATCTGGCGGCGGAGGCGAGATTTGACCGCACCAATACCGACACGGCCCTCAACGGCGCGAATGCAAGAATACCGCAAATGAATGCGGCATTTTTTCGGATGCTGTTGAGCTACGCGCGCCAGGTCAACTGGGGCAGGACTAACCGGCCGGCCCCCGCTCCTGTCTTCCGACAAGAAGACGCGGGGGCTGCCGAGAGCAGGCAAAGGTTCGTGGAGCGATACTTCAGCCATTTCCTCGCGGAGCAGATGCACAAACAATTACTGCCCAACCTAAGGAATCTTTCCGCGACGTGTGGAATCGTCGTAGAAGACATACCCGGACGGTCGTGGTCTCTGAGCATAGACCGAGGTCGGCTTGAGCAGATATCCAAAAATGGCGAGAACTGTCAGTGTACGTTCTTCCTGGCCAGCGACGTGTTCTCTTCAATCGTCTCCGGGCAGCTCGCCCCACAACAGGCGTTTTTCGAGAAGAACATCAATATTGAAGGGGACATCGAAACGGGCATGAGGCTGGCAACGGTGCTGGCGGCATTTTTCAGGAAGTGGCCTTATCATTCGGGAATGTGTCATGCACGATAGAATTACGCACATTCTTCGCACTGACGAGTTCTTTTGCAGGCCCCTGCTCGGCCGGGCTATCGCTCTTACGTCGGTTGTTTCTATCTCAGGATTTGCTCTTCTTCGGCTTGCAGAATTCGAGCCTATCCAGTATTCCGGGGTCCCGGCGGGCGTGACGATGGTCACGGCCCGGGTGGGAGATGTTTTTTGTGCTGCGTCTCTGAATCTGCGGAATCGGCAGGCGACGCATGTGCTAACGCGATGACAATGCAACAGATCTCAAGACTCGAACGAATCATCCAGATCCACTTTGACGTGGACCGCGGCACGCCGTACTGGCTGGAAAAGCAAAACGAGCTTGGGATCGATGTCACCGAACATATTCGATCCATCGAAGATCTCTCCATCCTTGGACCGATGGACGAAGATGCACTCGCACGCCGGCCTGTTGAAGATTTTGTCCCTCGAATGTGGCGTCAGCCATCCCTTACGGGACTGCCTGGGAACAGCCCTGCCCGGCAGCCGGCAGGCGGGGATTATCTCCTGGCCGAAACGGCGGGCACCACAAACAGACCGAAATTCGCCATCCACCGAGCAGATGAATTCGAGGCCGCTTTCGTCACACCGTTCGTCAAAGCGGCCGAACGTGTGAGCTTTCCCAAGCACGGTCATTGGCTTTTTGTGGGGCCGACCGGGCCGCACATTATCGGCAGGGCGGCCCGGCAGTGCGCCAGGGCTCTCGGGGCCCCCGACGTTTTCACGGTCGATTTTGACCCTCGCTGGGCCAAGAAACTTCCGGCAGGCAGCTTCGCGGCGCTGCGCTACCTGCAACATATCGAAGCGCAGGCGCTGCACGTCCTTGAAGTTCAAAACATCGAGATTCTTTTTGCCACGCCGGCCGTGCTGAGCAGTCTGGCTGAGAAAATGGATGGGGCCAAACGCCAAGCGATTCGCGGCATTCATTTAGGAGGAATGTCGGCCTCCGCCGGGTTCATGGACAAAATGAACAGGCTGTTCCACAACGCCGTCATATTATCGGGGTACGGCAACACGCTCTTTGGAATGATGCCTCAGCTGCATTACGAGCGTGATACCGGCTTTGACTATTTTGCCTATGGTGATCGG
The DNA here is from genome assembly GCA_964462945.1 of uncultured Pirellulales bacterium. Taxonomy (GTDB): domain Bacteria; phylum Planctomycetota; class Phycisphaerae; order Sedimentisphaerales; family Anaerobacaceae. The sequence continues at coordinate 47,732 of CAYWZW010000018.1, read as the reverse complement.
CTCGCTGTTCGCCTTGTTCCAATACCCCAGGACGACGGCGAGCCGGACATCACGATGCGCGTCGAATACGGCCAGCGGGGCCGGGTGATGGTGCACCGCCTGGACGAAATGCAGTTCCTGGCCAACGTGCTCGAAAGGGACACTGCCATTCGGGTCAAACCCGATAGTGATGCTGTGGCCGACGGATTTTTTCAAGACGGCATTCGCGATCCCCAGCCGATTGTCAGCGACGTTCTAAAGCCTGTGATAGGATTGTACTAATGACTCAGGCTATAGTAGAGGAATACATAACCTTTTCGGGAAAGACGCAAGACGAAAGGCACCTGCATTGCCGATTGCCGATTGCCGATTGCCGATTCAAATCGAAAATCAAAAATCAAAAATCGAAAATGGACCTGCGGGGCGTTCTGGCCTATCCCGAACAAGTGACACCCAGACGAGCGGTTCTGGTCTGCTCGCCCCACCCGCACTTTGCCGGGGACATGAACAACAACGTTGTCTGTGCAGTCGCCCGCCGGCTCGCTGCAAACGCCGTCGTCCTTCGATTCGACTACCGCGGCGTCGGAGAGAGCGAAATTGCTTTGGATTCCGGCTTGTCAGTTTTCGACTACTGGACCGAAATCGAAGAAACAAGAGACTACCGTGACGCGATTGAAGATGTCGAGTCGGCTGCGCGGGCGCTCTGTCGTGCGACAGAATCGTTCGATGTCGCTTTCTCCGTTGTGGGGTATTCATTCGGAGCCGTAACGGGCATGATGTTCGCCCAGGAAGCAAGCCGCGTACACAAAATGGTGGCCATAGCCCCACCGCTGGGTAAGGTTTCCTTTGAGTTTCTGTCCTGCTGCTCCAAACCAAGCTTGTACCTGGTCGGTAAGCAGGATTTTCTCTATTCTGATGCCCAAGTCGAAGCGTTTCGCAAGATGCTCGGCCCCGCCGCGAGAGTTGTAGTCCTCGAAAGTGCGGATCACTTCTTTCGGGCAGAAGAGGACATGCTTGCACAGAAAGTTGACGAGTTCCTGGAAGGTACGCCAGAGGGTGAAATAGAGGAAAAGCATTATGGTTTTTGACAAGAAGCCGGAAATATTGGCTCCGGCCGGGACACTCGATGCCGTTCTGAAGGTCGTCGAGGCCGGTGCGGACGCCGTCTATGTCGGCGGCAAGAGTCTCAATATGAGGCAGCATCGCTCCAGCTATAATCTGACGGAATCCGAAATCGGCCAGGCTATTGAATTTACTCACGGCAGGGGTAAAAGGCTTTACTTTACGCTGAACAGCCTGGTCCTCGATTCCCAAATAGCCCAGGTGCGCGACATCCTTGCCATGCTCAATCGTCTCGGTCCGGATGCCATCATTGTTCAGGACCTGGCGGTAGCCAGTTTGGCGCGAGAAATATGCGTCCAGATCCCTCTGCACGCCAGCACGATGATGAACGTGCATAATGTCGAGACGGCAATCGCCCTGAAAATGATCGGATTTACACGGATCATCCCTTCGCGTGACATACCGCTCCATGAGATACGCCGTATTGGCGAACAATCGGGGCTCCAGATGGAGTGTTTCGTGCACGGTGATATATGTATCTCCCAGAGCTCGCAGTGCTACCTCAGCGGGATTCTGTTCGGCCAAAGCGCCAACTGCGGCCGGTGCATGAAGCCCTGCCGATGGAAATGGAAGCTCGTGGCCAAACAGACCAATGCGGAATTGCCGGGCGTCGCCTCGGCGAAGCGGGGCTATGCCCAGGCGGAGCCGGGCCGGACGGAGGGCTACCTGCTCGCTCGCAAAGATATGTGCCTTTTTCAACACATCCCCGCCCTGGTTCAAAACGGCATCGCGGCACTGAAGATCGAAGGCAGGATGAGAACCGCTGAGTTTCTCGTACCCGTCGTGGCCATGTATCGCAGCGCCGTTGATAGATATTTCGAGGACCCTGTAAGTTATGCGACAAACGCCGCCGATATGCGGAGACTTTTCGCGCAGAGGGTACGCGAGCTGACGACCGCACACACTTTTTCCAATCCGGGGTATGAGGGCGTGGACATATCCGGCAAGCGCGAGCCGCGTTTTTTCAGCCATGCCTCTCCGGCACCGGAGCTGACCGTCGGAAACCTGCCGGAGCAGGCGGGCAACCCGGATGTGCAACCGGCCGAGAGAAATCTCGAATTGATCGTTCATGTATCGAGCTTGAAGGGCGCCGAGGCGGCCGTGGAGGCCGGGGCGGACGCGATCTATTTCTGCGGCGAAGGCTTTTACCTGCACGGCGGAATCCCCACAATGGAACAACTTGCGGACTTCGTCCAACAGGTCTCACAAAGCCGCACCCGCATAGGCGTGATGATGCCCCATGTTTGCGACGAACGTGACATGAGTGAATGGGGGCAACGTCTGCGCCCACTCGCTGAGCTGGAGAACATCACGATTGGCGTGTCTAATCTCGGCGGTCTGCAGCTCGCCCGGGACGGCAGGTTCGGTGATATTCTCGCCGATTATCCGCTGAATATAACCAACTCAGTCGCAGCCGACGAGCTGTCCACCATGGGAGCTGCCCGAATCACAGCTTCAGTCGAGCTGACGTTCAGGCAACTGGTGCAACTTACAGGGGCGGTGAGGATGCCCGTCGAGGTCGCCGGACAGGGGCCGATTTGCGGCATGTTGCTGGAGCACTGCGTCCCGGCCGCCGCAGCCGGTGAAAACCCGCAAGGCGTCTGCTCCATGCGATGTCGTCTCGGTGCCTACGCGATGGAGGACGCCACGTCACAAGTCTATCCGCTGGAGTGCGACCGTCGATGTCGAAACCACCTGTTTACGGCGACGGATGTCTGCGTTCTTCCAAACCTTTCGCGAATGGTTTCGCTCGGCATATCGGGCCTGCGTATAGAAGGCCAGTTGGACAAAGCCGAGACCATTGGACTTATCGCGAGAATCTACCGTGAATCAATCGACCGGCTTAGAGCAGGCTTGCCCGCCAGACGGAAGGCGGGCGAGCCAATCGACGTGACCGAGGCGCTGTCACAGATCTCTGCCGCGACGGGTCGCCCGCTGAGCGACGGTCCCTTTGACTTTCGTTCCATCAGCCCGGCACATAAGCCCGCCTGCCATCGGTCGGGCAGGGAGGAGAAGCTTGCCCGAACATGAATTCATAGGACCTCAGTCCATCCTGGCGAAGAAGCATCGCTACCTTATCCCCTGCACGTATCACTTCTACAAAGAGGCGCCGCAAATTGTCCGCGGGGAGGGTTTGTACGTTTACGATTCTGCGGGCAACCGATACATGGACCTATACTCCGGCGTGAGCGTCCACGCCCTGGGTCACTGCCATCCCGAGATCGTGCAAGCGATATGTCAGCAGGTCAGGACTCTGCAACATACAACTACGATATACCTGACCGAACCCATTGTGAATCTTGCCGAACAGCTCGCCGGGGTCTTGCCCGGGAAAATATGCAGGACGTTTTTCTGCTGTAGCGGCAGCGAGGCGAATGAAGGCGCAGCGCTGCTGGCCACGCTCCACACCGGAAGAAACGAGTTTCTGGCCTTTGCGAACAGCTTGCACGGCCGCACAAAGCTCGCGATGAGTCTCACGGGGCTCGCCTTCTGGCGGACCGATCCTCATCCCGTCGGCGGGATAACGCATGTCCCGCCGCCTTATTGCCGATGCTGCCCCTTCGGACGGACATACGGGAGCTGTCGGTTCGAGTGTGTTGGCGCCGTCGAGTCGGCGATCCTGACGGCCACGAGCGGAAGGCCGGCGGCGATGTTCGTTGAGCCGATCCAGGGCAACGGAGGCATCATCGTCCCGCCGCCGGAGTTCTTTGCGAAGCTGCGTGAAATACTCGACAAGTACAAAATGCTGCTCATCGCAGACGAAGTACAGACCGGCTTCGGACGCACCGGCAAAATGTTCGCCATAGAGCACTGGAACATTGTACCCGATATTGTTACCGGCGGCAAGGCTCTCGGGGGCGGCACACCGGTTGGCTTCTTTTCCACAACCGACGAAATCGCCGCAAGCTACACCAGACCCGGCGCCTCGACATTCGGCGGAAACCCCGTAACGGCCCAGGCCAGCTTGAAATTTCTGGAAATTCTTCAACGGGACTCCTTGGTGGACCGCAGCGCTGCGGTCGGAGCGATACTGAAGAATCGCCTCAAGAAGCTTATCGGAACGTACGATATAATCTCGGACGTCAGAGGTCTTGGGCTGATGGTCGGCGTCGAGGTCGCCGGACGCGAACCGCTTTCAGCGGGCGAATGTACGGACGTGATTCTCGAACGCATGAAGGATGCGGGATATCTCCTGGGCAAAACAGGGTCAGGCCGGAACGTCCTTACGTGGATGCCCCCTTTGACGATCGGGGAAGATGAGCTTATGGAGGCCGTAGAAGCATTTGAAAGGGTCCTGCATACAATCCGGTAGTGCGCGGCGATCCGGCATTGACCGCCAGCCAATGACGGACCGCCTTTGCCGCGTGTTGGGCTGGGGGGTGGCTCTGTTCGTCGGTCTGGCCGGCTGCGCGTCGTTCGAGCACCTCACCACAGTCACCGACGAAATCCCTAAGGCCAAGGAATGCGGAAAATGTCACGTTGAGATCTACCAGGAGTGGGCCCAGTCCGACCACGCGAAGGCATACATCAACGCCGAGTTCCGGCAGGCCACTGATGATTATGCATTCGAGAGCTGTCTGAGCTGCCACGCCCCGGAGCCGGAGGTTACCGATCAGGCTCCACGGGCGCGCGCATCCCACAGAGAAGAAGGGATCACCTGCGTCTGTTGCCATCTGGACCAGGGCAAACTCACCGGGCCGATTGAGCCGACGGGCAACGTGACGCCGCATCCTGTCGGCATTCGCCCGGAGTTCTATCGCAGCGGCAAAATCTGCGGCACGTGCCATCAGGGAACGCTCGAAGAATGGGACTCCGCCGCAGGCAAGAAGGAAACCTGTCAACAATGCCACATGGAAGCGGTCGCGCGAAAGGTCACCCAGCCGACGGAAGGGATATCCCACCTTCTTGTCGCGATGGAGAAGCAGATGGTTTTGAGACGGCATGATTTCTCCATCTTAGGCGATTATATCAGCGGCAAAATCCTCACCGTACGGGGCACAAGAAACGATTCTCTGTTGACGTTGCGGATTACGAATAATCTGCCCCACGATCTGCCCACGGGTGATTTAGGATTCCGGGTGCTCGATCTTCAGGTGATCGCTGTGGATAAACAAGGGCGCGAGATTGTGCTGGGACAACGCGAGCTGGCGCCTGAACTCTCGACGGCAATTCGCGCTCGCCGGATGCTGACCTGGAACCTCGAAGTGCCTGCGGACATCGCAAAGGCTGTGGTCCGGCTCCAACGGCGGTCTTACCAAGACACAGATGTTATTATGCTGGCAAACGTTGAGCTTTCTCTATGACAGTCCGTAACTTGATCATTGCATAGGCACAAAACGCAGAGAGTTCTTTCAGAGATGTGAAATGTCGAGGTTTCGTTCGATAGCCGGTAAGCTGTGGCCAAGAAGCAAGGCGAAAAAGATTGCCGTGCTGCTGGTCTTCCTTATCCTAACTTGTTCGGGCGGGCTCATCACCATTTCCGAACAGACCAGTTTCTGCAATTCGTGCCATATTATGAACCCGTATTACGCAAGCTGGCAGGATTCCGGGCACTCGGAAGTCAACTGCCTGGAGTGCCACGTTCAGCCCGGCTTGCCCGGAATCGTCCGAGCCAAGCTCAACGGCCTCGCTCAGGCCGTGGACTGTTTCCTTGGCCGAGTCAGCCCCAAGCCGAACGCCCTGGTCGAGGACGTGTCGTGCCTCAGGGAGGGCTGCCATACAAAAGAATCTTTGTTGTCCGAGCCGGTGACCTATATCGACCAGAAATACAAGTTCAGCCATCAGGGGCACGTCGATGCAAAATTGGGCGGCATCCGGCTGCTCTGCACGACCTGTCACAGTCACTTCGAGGGCCAAGAGCATTTCAAGGTAAGCATCCAGGTGTGCTTCATCTGCCATTTTCTAAAGGTCAGGACAAGCGGTGTTCGCCTGGTGGAAACAAAGTGCCGGGATTGCCATGACGTCCCTGCCGAATCACGCAAGCGAGGCCAAGCGGAGATTGACCACGACAAATTCGTTGGTTTGCAGCTCAGTTGCGAACAGCTATGCCACACCAAACAAATTGACCTGGACTGCAATATACCGGACGTCCGATGTCTGGACTGTCACGAATTCCGAAATCACGGAGAGCTTGACGCCGCAGACCTGCACGAATTGCACGCCGGAAAGGACAAGGTAGAGTGTCTTGCCTGTCACGGGATGATAGCACACACTGCAAGTCCGATCGAGAAGCACCATACCAGTCTAAGATGCGATCAGTGTCATCAAGTCCCGTTCGAAGGCGCAAGACTTGCCGAAATAGAGTCTATCAAGCTGCCCGCCGACTGCGGTCTCTGTCATGACGACCCGCACTCCGGCCAATTTGAGAAGGCGTGTCAACAATGCCACAGTGAGCACGGCTGGAAGGGCCGCTGGGTGGCCGACGTTCACGGCGAAGGCGCGGGCTTCCCTCTTGTGGGCAAGCACAGAACGCTCGAATGCAGCCGATGCCACATCGGGGCAGAACTCGCTCAGGCTCGTTTTGCGGGGCTCCCCAAAACGTGTGAACAATGTCACCCTGACCCTCATCAAGAACAGATGCGCGCCTCGTGCGACACGTGCCATTCGCAAGCGGGATGGACGGGAGCCAATCTGATGTTCTCCCACGATCAACAGGCGTCGTTCAAACTGGAGGGACCTCACTCGTCGCTGGCCTGTGATGCTTGCCACGGTCAACAAGAGAAACGATACCGCCCCCTGCCTCATGAGTGCGGCGATTGTCACAAGACGCAAGAGCTGGCCATGCAAGGAACGGCCCGGACGGTGAAGGGCACCGCTGATTTCCACAGTGGACGGCTGTCCTGTATTGATTGCCATGATGTCCGCAAGGCCAGGCAGCACTTTGATGAGTTTGCACAAAGGTGCACAAGCTGTCACAATCCCCACTATGGCGGACTGCTGTTCGCATGGGCCGGCTCTTTTGATAAGAATCGCACTTGGGCCGAGCGAGCTTTGAAGGAAATCCAGGACCCCAATGACCAGCGCAGACTTCAGCTCGAACGCATGATGGGCGAGGCCGAGGAGGTAGGCTTTCATAACCTGAGGCTCGCACGGCAGATATGGAAGAAGGCCGCGGACACCGGACAAGACAGCGAAAAGACAGAATAGGACATCCCGTTCGCATGTCGCATGTCGTATATCGACCGACGATACACGAGCGTCCAAATGCGGATTGCCTTTACCACAGAAAAACGAGACTGGAGGCGGGGGGATTCGAACCCAAAACGTGCCGAAACAGAACCTCTACACATCAGTGACAATTCTGCCACAGATTGCAGCGAGAAGCCGTTAGAAGGCAGTTCTGAAAAACAGAGTCACGACAGTTCCGAACACTTCAATACACTTTCGCAACACGAATTTGGTGCGAATATGGTGCGCGAGGATGGCGACGATCCTGAGTTGGCCAAGCTCGTAACTCTCTGGCCGGACCTGCCGGAGCATATCAAGGCCGCAATCAAAGCACTCGTCCGAACCCATAACGAGGGAGTTGAATGATGCAGACAGCGACTATCAACGACGTTGACGCCCCCGAAGGTATCCCCACAGAGGAAGAGAATGAAACGGACGAGCTTGGCAAGGAAAAGCAGAAAAGCAGATTCATTCATCTGAGGGCGAAGGGCAATAGCCTTGCCAAGATAGCCAGCGAACTGAGAGTCTCAAAGGGAACCCTCAGCAACTGGAGCCACGAACTGCAAGAGCAAATAGCACAAGCCAAGGCAGTGGAGCTTGAAGCTCTACAGGAGCAATACTTCCTGCTCAAGGAGGGCCGAATCCGGCTTCTCGGAGAGCAACTCAAGGCCATTCAGACCGAGATCGGCAAGCGCGACCTATCTAAGGTCAAGACGGACAAATTGCTGGAACTCCAGCTTCGGTACTTCGGGGAACTCAAGGGCGAGTACGTCAAGGGCGGCCAGAGAACCAAAATTGGTCCAGAACTGAACAGCCGCGATATCGGCGAGCAGCTTGAGACCGTCTTAACGCGCTACCGGGCCGGCGAGATCGACGAATCTCAGGCCAAGTTGGAGCAGGCAGTGCTCCAATCCATGCTCAAGGCTATCGAGCAAACGCAACTGGCCGCCAAACTGGAACGCCTGGACGCGGTGATAGGGTCAAGGAGATAGTGGCATGACACGGACGGTTACGGCAACAGCGGTTAAGAGAATCATTACCAAGGGGCTGACCGGCTGGGAGGCCGGGAAGCTCGTTCTACAGGATTTGATCGACTCCTATCATGGCAGGGACTCTGTCCTCACAGAAGCCGATACAGCGGCCATCCGGAATGCGCCGATGGAAGGGGCCGATGTCCGGGACTACAACATGTTCATGGCCTTGTGCCGGGGCTTTCACATGGGGTATATGCTGGGGGAATGGACGTGCGCGGACGCCTGCCTGCAAATCAGCTTCCTTGACCACGTGCTGCAAGATGCCAAGAAACGCCGGACTGTCGAGTTGTTCGAGTCGTTAGGCCCCCGTGTGGTCACACGGAAGCAGTACGAGGACATCGTGGCGGCCCAGAGGCAGAAGAAGCTGGAATTCGAGTATAGTCTGGGTTATGTAATCGAGGAGCGGTTCTATGTGATAGCACCCCCGGAGGCCAGAGAGGAGATAGACGAACTCTGCCTTGACATAGAGTCCGCCGAAGATTTCGCATCCACCGTCCCCGAAGAATGCAAGGGTTTCTTCAAGCAGGCCGTTGACGAGATTCACCATCTCCACACCAGCGGCAAGCTGCCGGCGGTCTGCCAGAAAGAGGATACGACGGAGGCTGAACCGCTCCTGGCTAAATGGAAGCAGGGCCAGCTTTCGGCACAGGAGGCTATGAAGCTTGTGGATATGCTCTTCATCACCGGCCAGCAGCTCTACGACTGTGACGAATTGCCGGAATGGAAAGATTATGTGAACAGGTATCATCAATACTTGTTTGGTGATGAGGATGAGCGCTTCCGGCACGCCTACGCGGTTCTGGAGGATTGCCCGGAAATCTGGCTGGCTGAGAACGGCTACTACAAAGGGCCAGCAAAGCCCAGCCAATGGATTACCCGGAGCACAGAACTGTTCTTAGAGCTGATCAACGACGACGATAAGCCAAGAAAGTCCATACAGAGCGTGGGGGCTGAACTAAGGGACAGGCTGGATACTGCCGAGCGGAATGTTCGGCTGTTCCTGGCCGTTAAGGCTATCCTCGATGCGGCGGCAGAGGCGGTCGGGCTGGATATACCGGGCAAGGGAGGTGTGCTCGCAAGTCCGTACATGCGGCTTGGCGCGTTCATTGCCCTTTACAACATCAGGCTGGAAGCACTCAGAGAGGAGCGAAAATCGTGGCAGTCACGCGAGACCCGGCTGGAAAAGGCCCTCAAGATGCTGCCGGCCATCGACCCCGATAAGCTCAGACCAAGACCTGACTCCCTGAAGCAACTCAAGGGCGATATCTTGAAACACGCCCAAGGCGAGGAATGGCTGCGGATAAAGGTGCGGTCGCTAGAATGCGGAGACGGCTTCAACTTCAAGGAACTGCTGAACGGATGAACCCGCCACCAGGATAGTCAGAGAACATGCCCGACGGGCAAGAGGTGAGTCATGGACGGAACATGCAACGCGAAAGGATGCACACAGCCGACGTTCATGGGCTGGCGGCCTCTGACTGAACGCCTGGGACGACAAATCTGCGAAGGCCACTGGCGCCGACACAAAGACCCGAACGACGACTTCGACCTGTTTGAGGCGTTCGGCTTCAGGAGGCCGACGGGGATACGGAAGCCCGTAGCCAAGAAGGAGATTGCCCGGTGTGCCTGTGGCCGGGAACGTCTGCCCGGGCGCAAGTTCTGTACCGACTGCGCCCAAGAGCGGGAACGGCAACGAAAGAAGCGAGCCTACCACGAACGAAAGAACAGTGCGCAGCAGGAACCTGCTGAGCAAAAGCCTATCCTACGGTGCGCGGACTGTGGGGAACAGCGCGAGCATGGATACAGGTATTGTCAGAAGTGCGGTGAAAGACACAAGAAAATCTCCCATCGGCGGAGGCAAAGCCGGCACTGGAAAAGAGAGCACACCTGTACAGGTCTAAACTGACGTTTTTGCGTTCCCAAAATCGCCGTTCTTGACCCCGAAAACCGCGAAAAAATTAGCGAATTTGGCGAGGGGGTATCATCATAGGCCGGGTATGGCCGGATTCGCTAAGAAAAACGCCCAAAAAGCGTTGCCTGTCGAGGTACGGCCGATCGCTCGTTCGTGTAAGCCATTCTGGAGGTTCTGGTGGCAGTGCAGCGGCGTCTCGCCCCATTAGGACCGGGAGATTCTCCTTGACCAGCGGGCGGTGGATTTGGTACATTGAAAAGCGAGGCGGCGTCTATAGATCTTTGGCTTCAGGACACGTGAGGTTTCAACTGTCTCTTGTGGAGCTCTTCAAAAGGGAGCGGAGCAAGTAAGCGTCAAGGAGATCATGTGACATCACAAGGTATTGTCCGGTCTGATGCGCGTGAAAGGCAGTCAGCGTAAAGATCATGTTCGGTTGTTAGAACCTATATCTTTTCAAAGGAGGACCATTATGTGTAGAGAATTGATTTGTTTGGTTTTTTTTGTTTTAGTTTTAGGACTGTCCGGAATGCCGGCCAACGCTCAAAATCAGATTCGCAATTGGGAGTTTGATGAGCCGTTCGTGACTGGTGGTGGTGGTAATCTGGACACCCAATGGTGGTTATGGGAAGCCGCCAATTTCACCGGTCTGTCGGTAGTTCACGGAGCAGCCCTGTCGGGAGAAAATGCGTTACAGGTCGCCATTCCTCCCGGCGCATCTGGCTCTTTACAGGTTTATCAGTCATTCTTGAAACTTGAGCAGGGTGTAACCTACACGATCAGCTTCATGGCCAGAGCGGACGCCCCGAGAACCATTACGGTCAGGCTAATGGGACGAACGTTGTATAACTGGCAGACGTTCTGGACTCAGACTGGAATTCAACTGACAACCGAGCCGCAGACATATACTTTCGCATACGAGCACACGGGTGATACGGTGGGTGGAACCGGAATTTTCAACAATGACATAGATTGGTGTTTTGACCATGCTGGCAGTGATGTAGACGCTTATTATGATAGAATATGGTTAGGTCAGGAGCCGCCACCGAGTCCTAATAAAGCCTCCAAACCTAACCCGGCTGATGGTGCCATTCACGAGGATACATGGGTGACGCTTTCCTGGGAGGCGGGAAGTTTTGCGGTCTCACACAATGTGTACCTGGGCGACAATTTTGACGACGTGAACACCGGCACCGGTAGCACGTTCCGAGGCAACCAGGCTACAACGTTTTACGTCGCCGGCTTTCCGGGTTTTGCCTATCCGGAAGGCCTCGTCCCGGGCACAACGTATTACTGGCGAATCGATGAAGTCAATGACATCAATCCCGAGAGTCCGTGGAAAGGGGATGTGTGGAGCTTCACGATTCCACCCATGAAGGCCTTTAATCCTGTCCCCGCCGATGGGACCGATTCGGTCGCTATAGATACACGGCTTAGCTGGACGCCAGGTTATGGAGCAAGATTGCATACCGTGTACTTCGGTGATGACTTTGAAACCGTCGCGAATGCGACCGTTGGAGTTCCCACAGGAACGGCGACCTACAATCCCGGTCCACTCAAAGCGGCCAAGCTCTATTACTGGCGTATCGACGAGTTTGACGGCCTCAATACGTATAAAGGCGACGTCTGGAACTTCAGCACGGAGGGCGGTATCACCAATCCGAATCCGGTTGATGGGGCGGTGGATGTAATCCAGACGCCAACTCTCACCTGGACAGCCGGAGTCCCCGCTGCGTCACATGAGATATACTTCGGAACCGATTCAGAAGCGGTGAGGAATGCCACAACAGCGTCGCCGGAATACAAAGGGACCAAGCCACTTGGCGACGAGCGTTTCGAACCCGGCAAGCTCGCGTGGAATACGTCTTACTACTGGCGTGTGGATGAAGCCAACGATACCAATCCCGACAGTCCCTGGGTAGGCAAGGTCTGGAGCTTCACGACGGCTGACTATGCTGTGATAGACGACTTCGAGGATTACGATGCCGCCGATAATCAGATCTGGTACGCATGGCATGACGGGCTTGGCTATGGGGTGCCTGGGACTCCGCCGTATTTCGCTGGCAACGGCACCGGAGCGGCGGTAGGCGACGAGGCCACGCCCTCGTTTACTGAAGAGACGATTGTTCATGGAGGCAACCAAGCCATGCCGCTTGCCTACGGCAACAATAAGCAAGGCTTCGCGAAGTATTCCGAGGTGGAACTGACGCTGACGGATGTGCGTGACTGGACCGAGGAAGGCGTCGGCGAATTGTCGATCTGGTTCAGGGGTCTTCCAGGCTCCGTCGGCAGCTTTACGGAGGCTCCGGCCGGGACCTATACGATGACCGCCTCCGGCACGGACATCTGGGACGTCGGCACCGCAGGCAATTATCACGATGAGTTTCACTTTGCTTACAAGACGCTCACCGGGGCCGGCTCAATTGTGGCCAAGGTCCAGAGCGTGCAGAACACCAACGGCTGGGCTAAGGCCGGCGTGATGATCCGCGAAACACTCGATGGTGGCTCCAAACATGCGTTTGCGGCGATTACGCCGAGCAACGGCGCGGCCTCCCAGGGCCGCGACACGACGGGCGCCGCCAGCTTCAACACGAATCAGACCGGCGTTACGGCGCCGTATTGGGTCAAATTGGAGCGGGATGCAGCCGGCAACTTTACAGTTTCGCATTCGGCCAACGGCACGACCTGGCAGCCGGTCACAGGCGCTACGCCGCGGAACATCCCGATGAGCACGACGGTCTATGTCGGTTTGGCGCTGACCAGCCACGATGCGGCTCGCACGTGCCAGGCGGTCTTTACGAACGTCACGATCACCGGGACCGTCAGTCCGCAGTGGGCGCATCAGGATATCGGCATTGCCAGCAACGCTCCCGAACCGCTCTACGTAGCGGTTTCGAATGCGACGGGCCAGCCGGCAGTGGTGGTCCATCCTGACCCGGTGGCGGCACAGATCACCACCTGGACCGAGTGGGTCGTTCCTCCGTCAGCTCTTGCCAATCAGGGCATTACCCTGACGAATGTGGACCGGATCGCGATTGGCTTAGGCACCCGGGGCAATATGACAACCCCAGGCGGCTCAGGCAAGATGTACTTCGACGACATCCGCCTGTATCGGAGTGCCCCATAGCGGCGCACTGGAGTGACGTCAGCGCTTGCATCTGTTCGGGGCCTGTACCGAGTGATTCGGTATGGGCCCCGGTTGTTCTTGGGCCGCTTCGGCCATCACCAAGGCTGGGCGCAGAAAGAAAGCCCCTGCCTCTGCTGCCAAGAGAGATTGATAGAGAAATCAGGGGCATATATCAGAGCCGCAAGCGTCAAGCCTGCGGACCTGCATCAACCTGAATCTGTCAAAATGTCTTTACAGCGTTCTGCGTCTGCGAAGCCAGCTCACCACACCCACCCCGATGCAACCCAACACCACAGCTCCTGGAGCGGGAATGACTCCGTTACCTCCATCGACGATCCCATTGTTGATGAACGACTCACTGCCTCCACTGCTGTATCCCTGAACGTGGATGCCTATACGGAGGGCACCCGATGCGAGGTCGCTGACGATGTCATCGAAGACTCCGCCAGCTTGCAGATCAAATGTAATTCCAAGAAATTCGCCTGGATTGACACCAAAAGGCTGTGTAGGCGGATCAGAGTCGGCAGAAAAGCCGGCTGTTGTAACAGAAGGTGGTGCAGCATTGTTTCCGCCCGGCAGATCCGGTGGGGCTGCAAATTGCGAGAATTCCACAAGGCCCGGCGTGTTGGTAATCGAAGCAATGCCCAGTAGCATACCGTCGTCGAAATAGACGTCGGTCATTGACGAAGCGTCAGGTCCCATATTCGTAAAGGTAAATTCTACTTGGGCACCTGAATCAGTCACTTCAACAAACAACTGCGCTTCCCCAATTGCGGCATCAAAGGCACTGTTGTTTGTTATATTGGTGAAGCTGTAGGTCGGCCCAGCTTTCACAGCCACGCAGAGCAAAGTAAGAACCGGTACAATGGCAGCAATCGTCAATTTCTTCTTCACAGTTGTCCTCCTTTTCGAGAGCATACGTTTCAATGCGAATCTGAGCGCAGAAACTCCCTGAAAGGTCCTCATGCCGTGTTTGGGGGAATCTGCTTTGCCGCTGGGTACGCATGTCTAAACGAACCCTGCAACAAAGGCTCACCGGCGGGATGTTCCCGTGGCTAAGCCGGTCCCAGCAATCGTCCTTCAAACGGCTGACCGTTCGTGGGGGAAACTTGATTTGCCTTGGGGAAGTTTCCTCCGCACTCGCATTTTAGCAGCCTGTATTTTATCAAATTAATGGGCAGCCTCTCTATTGTGGTAACTACGTATTTTTCAGAAAAAAGGCCCCTGCGCAGCGGAGGGAGGCGAGAAAGCGAGATATCCGCAGGGGCTTAGAGGCTGAGTTGATGTGTTGATTATAGCTTGTCTGGCCACTTCAAGTCAAGACTGAAGTGCCATGCGAGCCGCTTTAGAGCGCGACCTCAAGAAATGTGGCCCATGATACTCTCCGAGGGGAGGTCGTCGATCTTGTGATCGCGAAGGACTTCTGATGGCTACTCTGGGAGATTCTGGGGGTACTGCTACAACTCTCTGCGCCTTCGCGGCTTCCAACTTGCTAAGCCTAAACCGATGCTACCGAGAATAACGGCGCTGGGGACAGGGACTACGGTGGCGGTCAGGTCAGTGACCAAAGCGCCCGGTTCTGCGGATAGGCACCAAAACTCGCAGGATGGGCAACTTGTACCTTAGGCACTCGTTGCCCATGCTGAACAAGAACGAGCTTCGTCGGGTTGTTGCTTTATCCGTTGAGGGTCCAGCCGGGGCGATACTGGCGGCTGAGCAGGTCGTTAGCCTCAGCGCTATTGGTGACGCGGCCGGCGGCGCCGTCATAATCCAGCTTTTTGCCCACGCGGTAGGCCACCATGCCCAGAAGCATCATCTCAATCGCCGTGCCGCCGTAATCGAAATCGCATGACGTCTTCAGATCGCCCTTGCAGGCATCGACCCATTGCTTTTGGAAATGACCCAGCGGCGGAATCACCGCGTCTTTCGTCCGACGCCTGTAATAGGTCAGGTCCGCATCATCGCCGAACGGCAGCACAATCCGCGAATCGAAATCACAGATGACGTATCCCTTGGTGCCCTTGAACATCGCGCCATGTCCGATCCTCTTCAGATCGACCCAATCTCTCGGCGATCTTGGCATCATGCCGCCCTGGTACCAGTGGACGCGAACGGGCCCGCGCCAGTCGTTTGCGGGAATATCGAACGCGGTGTGTAACTCGACGGGCGTGACTTCGGGATTGAACTTTTCCCCTTCGCCTTCGGCCGTCGTCGGCAGACCCGCATCAATCGCGTTCCAGACCAGGTCGATCGTATGACTGCCCATGTCCCCGACCTGGCCGGTGCCGAAATCCCAGTACATGTTCCACGAGAGGCAGTTCATGCCGGGCTCGCGGGAGAAGTACTCGGGGTTGTAGGGGTGCCAGGGCGAGGGCCCGATCCACAGGTCGTAGTGGAGGTTTGCGGGCGGCTCGCCTTTGGCCGGCGGGTATCCCGAACGGCGAATCTGTCTATCGCCCCAGGCATAGGCATCGGTCAATTCACCAATTGCGCCATCCTTGATCAGCTCGCGAACGCGCTCGAAGTTCGGCTTGGCGTGACGCTGCGTGCCGACCTGCGTCGCCAATTTGTTCCTTTTCTTCAGCCAGTTCAGGCGAACCGATCTTGCTTCTTGTACGGTGTTGCCCAGGGGCTTTTCCATGTACACGTGCAGGTCCCGATTCAACGCCCAATTGCCGATGAAGGCGTGCGTATGGTCCGGCGTGCAGCAGATGACCGCATTGATGTCCTTCTGTTCGAGACATTTGCGCCAATCGGTGTAGTGCTTGGCGTTCGGAAATTTCTCGGCGGCGTGGGCGATGTGGTTCTCGTCCACGTCGCACAGGGCCACGACGTTCTCGCTCGAGATCTCGTCGAAGTGCGCATCGGCCCGGCCCCAGGTGCCGATCATGGCGACGTTGAGCTTGTTGCTTGGCGCGTTGGCGCCGCGAAGCATCCCGCTGGGCAGAATGAGCATTCCGGTTCCCGCGGCCGCGGTCGATTTGAGGAACTGGCGTCTTGGAACAAGGTTGGTTTTCATCATTTTCGTGCCCTTTCGTTGTGGTTTTGGTTGTTTGCTCCCGAAAGCGTCAATGCCGGATTCTATGCTCCAAGACACCGGCGTGCAAGAAAAAATCACCTACTGAACGCGGGTCTGCTGTTGTTTACAGTACTTTAAATTCTTACGAGTTCTTGCTTGATAGTTAGGAGGTCAATATGATGTTGCCGAGATCGGTGCGTTTTTACCGATACTTTCATCTGGGGTGTGACCCAGTGATAACACTTGGGGCATGACCTCTGGCCTGCATGACCAGTGTTCAGCCTCTGAAGGGGGGAGGGGGGATAAAATCTCTGGATGGGCGCGCTTCCGAGACCGGATGCCAAGTAGCACGTTTTTTTCACGGGTTACAATAGGGGGGTGAACCTAATAAAACCTAATACTTGGCGTGGTTTTTGGGCTGAAAATGAATTTTTACCGTCCGTAACGCGCGCCCGCGCGTGCGCGAGGGGGACCAGAGGGGGATTTAGCCCGACACATTCTGATTCGCCTCGAAAGATATCGAACTGATATCGACAGGGAGATAGTATATTACAGAGAGTACGGATTATGCCTTGGAGACTGCTTGACGAATGATCTCCGACCTGAAAATACCAGAGCAGTATCGGCCCTGCCTGAGAATTGGCACGTGTTCGTGGAAATACGATTCCTGGAGAGGACTCGTCTATGACCCGCAAAAGAGATACGCTGCCGCCGCCTACCTGACAGACTACGCGAGATTCTTCAATACCGTCGAGATCGACCAGTGGTTTGGGAGTCTATTTCCCCAGGGGGCCAAGCTGCCCGATTCAGAGACGGTGAAGCTCTACACAGAGAGTGTCCCGGACGATTTCCTGTTCACAGTCAAGGTCCCAAACTCCATAACGCTGACCCACTTTTACGCCAAACAGCCCCCGGCCTTGAAGGGCTATGCGAACCGCCCGAACCCGCATTCCCTGGACGTGGACCTACTGAGCCGCTTTCTTGAGACGCTCGAACCGATGAGAGACAAGATAGGGCCCGTCATGTTCCAGTTCGAGTATCTGAACAAGAAGAAAATGCCGTCGAAAAAAGATGAAATCTTGGCCGAGCGTGAGAAATTTCTCGCAGGGAATCGGCAGAATTGACGTAAGTGTTTCATTTGTGAAGACTTGTGATGCAGTTAACACTTTAGAATAAGGTCAGAGCTAACGCCACCTCAGACGAGAACCGCAGCCAGAAAAGGCAGATGCGGTAAAAAGAGAAAAGAAATTACCCAACATTCAACTCCCAAGCCAGGCGGTTCAACTGGATACCTATTTACGACACGTTCTCTTTTCCTGATTTTCCTGGCAAGATGAGAGCAACGGCCATTGAATCCGAAATTTGCTGAAAATTTCCGCAAAATATTCGTTTTTCGGCGGGAATTTGATGTTTGGATTCTTCGTGAGTCACCAAATTCTGCATCTTTGGAGACAAAATGGCGACATGAGTTTTCGAAGGAGATACTGCATCTTACGCTCCTCTCTCATCTGCTGTTGCCGTGCGTCAAAAGAAGGCATCGCTTGCTCCTCCCGGAGAAAGGATGTCCACAATTCAACCCGGCAATCTTGACAGCTCTCAATCGTGTTGACAGCAGATGGTGGAGTGGGCAAATACAGTTGAATTGTGATAGTGCCTAAGGTCGGCAGCGTTGTGACGGTGAAGGATCGTGTATCGCCGCAATCGAGGCACTCCTCGCGGCAAACTCGGCGAACACAAAGCCGTGGTCGATGTCCTCGAAAACGGGTTTGGGCAGCAGTTGCCTATATTCCACGTATCGTTTGGTGCTCGTGATCAGAGCTATACGCTCTTCTCCCGAATCCGTCGCGATCAAATCTTTGAACTGGTCGATGTCAAGCAGACGGTGCTTCGAGTCGTCGTATGCGAGCCCATACGCGAATTCGCCGGCCCTGCCGAGCAGACGAACATCATCGCGCTTGTAACTCCAACAGACAGCAGACGTGAGGTAGTTGTCCGAGACGAGGATGGTATCTCGGTTGACCCTGTGCTTATGTTGCCTTAAGAATTCGCCCGGCGTCTTCTTCTGCATCAATTGTCCGGGTATGACAAAGTGTACGCAGAACATGAAGACGGCGGGGCTGACGGCGAAATACGCCAGCATCTTCCGGAAATCCGCTGCCCTGCCGGCACAAAGCAGAAGCAAGACCCATGTCAGAAAAGCTATAGTCACAAGCACCACTTTCCACGTTTCTTGTTGTTCATAGAGCCTGGAGCCAGCAGGCATAGCATGGTTCAAAATCAGAAGAATCACAAGTGCTGCTACGACCGCCGCCAGGCTATACACGGGCACCGTGAAGGCCTTTCTCTTTCCGTCCGCAGAATACTTCAGCAAGCCCGTACTTGTGAGAATTGCAAGAGGCGGAAAGCACGGCAGGATGTAGGTGCCAAGCTTGCCGCTCGAAGCGGAGAAGAACAGAAAAGGCAGTCCTAACCAGCAGATGGCAAGCCGAATCATCGGATCCTTCCAGCCTGTGTGCCTCAGGCCTTGAACGACAGGACCGACAAGAAGCGTCCAAGGCATCGCCCCTCCAATTATGATAGGAATATAGAACCAAAAAGGATAAGGATGCTGGTCCCCGTTAGGCGAAATGAACCGGTTGACGTGCTCGACCCAGAAGAAGTAGTGCCAGAAATCGGGCTCCCGAAGGTGAATCATGACACTCCACGGAAGGCCGACAAGAACCGTCGTGACGAGGGGCACCCAGGCTGTCCGGAGAAAGGTTTTGAACTGGCCTTGCCAGAACACGAAAGGGATGATGACTATCATAGGTATCACAAGGGCCAGAAATCCCTTGGTCAGAAAGGCCAGACCGCACGCAATGCCCGAAACAATGAGAAAGACCGTTCTTCTCCACAAACGGGCCTCCATGAAGGCAAAGAAAAGGGCAATCACCGAGGCCGTGATGAGCATGGAAAACATGCTGTCCAGCACACAAAAAGTTCCCACACCATAGACTTCAAGACATGTTAGAAAGATGGACGCTGCTACTATCGCCGCTGAGGCGTCGCCGGTAAATCGGCGAACAAGAAAGAACAGCATAAGCGCCGATAGTCCTACCGCCAAAGCGGAAGGCAAACGTATTGCAAAGGCATTTGCACCGAGCAGCTTAATAGTCGATGCATGGAGCCAATGACCGAGGATCGGTTTTTCGAAGTATCGCAATCCGTTCAGTCGAGGGACGACCCAGTCCCCGGTCTCAACCATTTCTCTGCCGATCTCGGCGTACCGCGTCTCGTCGGGAATCACCATGGGCCGCGCACCCAGCGGCAAGATGTAGAGTAGGAAGAATAACGCGAATATAGCTGTTGTGACTTTCGCCATAGTTCAAAACTCATCACATTGAATTTCACCGGCCTCTGAGCGACGTCTCATCTATTGTGTACGCCGTATGATCGATCAAATACGAACCAGACCTTCAAATACCTCCGTTGTGTAAGGTGCGATCAGTCCAACTTCGAAGACGAGGATATATAGGTTCCGGGAACCTGAATATAGTCAAAAATCCCTCCCGCGCGGTGTCCGGTGAGCTGGTCCAGCAAGTAAGTCATGTTCAGGCCGATGCCGACATAGCCGTAGCGATGCTGCCCATCGAAGTGGAGCTCATCACGGGAGACATAGCCCCGCGTGTAGTAACCAACCTGCACCTCCGTGGCCTTCAGGATAGGATTACCCGTTCGGAGCCAGCCGTCGAGCTTGAAGGCGAGCAGGAACTTCTGGCCGGAATAATCGGTGAGAACGTCAAAACGCTCCCCGCTGCGGACGGACGGCGAGGGAAACCACTCCCAGCGGAAATCCACTCGTTCCCGCACAGCAGGGACGCGATGGCGGAGATAAGCCATACTCACACCGAGGGTATTCATGACTTCATCTTGCCAACTGAACCCCTCGCTCACGCTAAACCCGTCGCCAATTTCGATCAGTGTCATCGTCAGCCAGCTGTTTGCTGCGCCCATCAGAATAGCGTCGTGCTCGGAATAGCCCCAGCCCTTGTAGATCCGGTTGTAAACACTCGCCAGAGCGTAGCAGGTGAAGACGTGCCCGAGTTTGTCCGCGCCCCCATAGGGGGTGTCACTGTCGAACCCGCCCTCATTGGCCGTGCGGAACGCATGACTGCCGTAGTCCCATCGTGCGACGCCAGCGGCCGTGATGGCGCCCACGGTCGCCGCGTTCAGCGCGATTACCTTTTTTTCTCGCGGCCAGTCGTTAAATGACAGTAGAGAACTGAAAAATGAGCCGTTTTTCTCCAAGCCGGAATAAGATTTGTCTGAAGACTCGTTTGAGACAAAGCTGTAATGCTCATACGGTTCAATAATGTCTTGGGCGACAAGTTTAGTTTTCATCCCCAGGCAAATCGAAGCAACGACTAAAAGCCAATAATAAGATTCGACTTCCAACGGCAGGATTCCTTCGGTTTTGGTCCACGATAAAACAGCGACGCTTGATAAATCTGGTCCTTGAAGGTCAAATTTCGGAGCCAGTACCACGCAATCCCTGTTTGTCTTCGCAGTTTTGGATATAACGTCACCATTAGCGCATCTCTAGAATTCGGTTCTCTGGCGATAGAACGGAGGAATCTGACTGACAGCAAACCCACCCTTGACGCCCGGGGATTTCTCTTGCAGCGATGGTAGTAGGGTCACTTTGTGGGTATTCTTCGAGCAAGACTCCCAGAGGAACGAACGAGAAGCCTTTTGAGGAAGCCCTCTTCACGAATTGCTCGAACATCTCCAGGCAGGCAATGCCCTCGACCTCAGCGTGCACTGTCAGCACATTGAGCTTCGCAGGGTCAAGCAGGGAAAGCATGTAGTCATTGTAGTTGCTATCCGTCACGCCGTTACGGCCAACCACTTCATCGTATGTCGGCAGGGTAACAGGAATCTGCGGTTGAAGAAGCTCTCTGCCGCCTGCGATAGGCCGAAATATGCTCTGACCTCTGCAATCACTGTTATACTCGAATGGAAAACGACTCTTGGCCAGAAGAACCGCCTCATTGCACTTCCATCCGGGTACAGCCGAACAGGTAGGAGGTCTTCCGAGAATTTTTGCGAGCAGATCGTAGCCTTTTTTAAGTTCGCCGTAGAGGGCATCGTCGTCCATGGCATTGATGCGGGCCTGCCACGCATGGTGGTCCCACGCATGCAGGCCGACCTCATGGCCGGCCTCAAACGTCGAGCGTACTATGGGGCCGAGCCTTTCCCCGATGACGGGTCCCGGCCAGAACGTGCCTCTCAGAAGAATATCCCATCCGTATAGGCTTGCAGCTCTCGTTCTGAGCATCTTCCAGAGGAATGCGGGCCGGAGCAGCCGCCATAGGTGCCGGCCCATATTGTCCGGGCCAACCGAGAAGAAGAATGTCGCGATTATGGAATGGCCGGCCAAAAGCTTGCACAGGTTCGGCACGCCGTACCTAGTCCCTCTGAAAGTATCGACGTCAATCCTCAAGCCCACTTTCATGAACCTTCAACTCCGGGGACTTCTTATCACCATCGTGGGACACCGAAACTATTTTATGTGGACCTGGCGGCCTCGACTCCGAACGCTGCACAAACTCTGCACACTCTATGCTCTCCCGCAGGAAAAAATCGAGTGTCTGTTCGACAGACTGCTCCAGATTGACGGCGGGCGCCCAGCCAAGCAGTTTCTTTGCATTCCGGATGCTTGGTTTTCTGTACTGTACATCCTCGTAGCCGCTTCCGTAGTAGGAGCTGCTCTCAACCAGCCGAAAACCTGCAAAAGGAGGAAACTTCGGACGAAGCGGATGCTGTTCGAATTTGGCTAACAGCATCTCTGCAAGCCCCCTGATGCTGACCTCGTTATCGGGATCACCAATGTTGATTATCTTGCCGTCACAGACGCCTTTCTTATTCTCGATTATTCGATACAGGCACTCGATGCCATCTGAGACGTCCGTGAAGCAGCGTTTCTGCTTTCCACCGTCAATAAGCAGAATGGGTGTGCCTTCCACAAGATTGAGAATCAGTTGTGTGATGGCACGGGAGCTGCCGATTCGCGCAGAAGTTAGGCTATCCAGCTTGGGCCCGATCCAGTTGAACGGCCGGAACAGAGTGAACTGGAGTCCCTCTTTCTGTCCGTAGGCCCAGATGACCCTGTCGAGCAATTGCTTGCAGCACGAATATATCCATCGCTGCATCCGGATGGGCCCCAGAACCAGTTTGGAGTTGTCTTCATCAAATTCTTTCTCGTCGCACATGCCATACACTTCAGAGGTGGACGGGAAAACGATCCGCTTTTTATATTTCACACAATACCGGACGACTCGCAGATTCTCTTCAAAATCCAGCTCAAACACACCTATCGGATTGCGCGTATATTCGATCGGCGTTGCAATAGCCACCAGAGGAATCACGATATCGCACTTCCTGATATGGTATTCCGTCCACTCGCGATGGATTGAGATGTCACCTTCTTCAAAATGAAATCCAGGCCTGCCAATCAAATGTCCA
Organism: uncultured Pirellulales bacterium; assembly: GCA_964462945.1. Taxonomy (GTDB): domain Bacteria; phylum Planctomycetota; class Phycisphaerae; order Sedimentisphaerales; family Anaerobacaceae. Next base: position 24,870 of record CAYWZW010000018.1, on the reverse strand, counting down.
ATGTAGTCTGACCGAAGGTCCATCCCGTGGACCTCGTATTTTTCGTTGCGGAGCAGGCGCTCGCTCAAGGCACTGCCGATGAAGCCGTTGGCTCCAAGAATCAGGACGTGCTTCTTCTTGGTCATTTCAATCCGACTATTTGAACTGGGGCCGAATCTCATGCCTTTAGCCAAGTTAAACTCGTGAGCCAGTTGGGCGCCGTTCACATACACCCCTTTTTCCGTCTGGCCAAAATCCACGCGCACCGCATCCCTGCCGCATACAATCACAAGAGGATCTGTCGAGACGACGGTGCCGGGGTCCAATGTTTCTCCGTAGTGAGGGACTTTAGAAACCGTCCAGAACACGCATTTCTCGTTGGCGATATAACTGAAAGCGCCCGGGTATGGTCGGGTCACGGCACGGACGAGATTCCGGACCCGTTCGGCTTCAGTGGTCCAGTCGATGTGGCCGTCCGCCGGGCCTCGGCCGCCGTAGTACGTTGCCTTTGAATGGTCCTGAGGTTCTCGCAGTGCCGTTCCATTCTTCAGTTGCGGCAGTACCTCGTCAAGCAAAATGGAAGCCGTTTGAGCGGCTTTGTCATGCAAGGACCTGGCCGTATCGTCGTCGGTAATCGTGATCTTTTTCTGATGGACGATGTCACCGTCATCCGGCCTCGGAGTCATGTAATGCAGGGTCACACCCGTTTCTTTCTCCCCCTTGACCAGAACCCAGTTGATCGGGCATCTGCCCCGGTATTTTGGCAGAAGGGAACCGTGCAGATTGAGACACCCGGCAGGCGGCGTGTCCAAAATGGGCTGTTTGATCATGTTTCTGTAATAGAAGGAGAAAATGATGTCCGGGGCGAGCTCTTTGATCCTCTTTACCCACAACGGATGGTTGATATCATCGGGAGCGAAAACGGGAATGCCCCGCGATGCGGCAAGCTCCGCCACGGAATCAAACCAGACATTTTCCCGCGTGTTATCCTTGTGGGTAAAAACGGCGGCGATCTGGAAGCCGTTCCGCAGCAGGGCTTTGATTCCGACACAACCGATATTGTGATAGGCCAAAACGACAGACTTCATATCATGACCTCCGACTCTATTTGAGTCCGCATCGCGTCTTCGTGCTTCTCGCCTCGCCCAACTACCCTATGTACAAAGTAGCGGGGTCTGGCCCTGACGTCGTGGTAGATTCGACCGATATATTCTCCGAGCAAGCCCATTCCAACGAATTGAGCACCCACGAAAATGAAGAGAACAGCAAAGAGCGTGAAGACGCCTTCGGCGGCCCATGCCGGTCCATGAATCAACCTCATGATCAGCAGGAAGACGCCGAATCCCACGCCCGCCGTCGATATCACGGCGCCCAGGACGCTCAGGACCCGCAGGGGGAACGTTGTCATACTGGTTAGCAAATCAAACTGAAGGTTAATGAGCTTCCACAGACTATACTTTGACTGACCGTTGGAACGCGTCTCATGGCGTACCTCAATTTCTGTCGCCTGCCGGGCAAAACTGTTGGCCAGCACGGGGATAAATGTACTTCTCTCGTCACACTGAAGCATGGCACCCACTATGTGCCGGCGGTAGGCACGCAGCATACAGCCGTAATCGTGCATAACCACACCCGTGGCCTTTTGGGCGACCTTGTTGACTATGAGGGAAGCAAGCCTGCGGAAAAAGCTGTCACACCTCGGGACCCTAACGCTGCCGACTACGTCAAATCCTTCCTCCATCTTCTTGACCAGCTTGGGAATTTCCTCCGGGGGGTTCTGCAAATCAGCGTCCAGGGTCACAACAATGTCGCCTTTTGACTCCGCAAAGCCTGCCATAACCGCAGCGTGCTGGCCATAATTTCGATTCAACAAAACCCCTACAACTTTGCCGCCCTCCTGTTCGGCCGCTTCTGTGATGATCATCGGCGAGGAGTCTGCACTGCCGTCGTCCACAAGAATGAGCTCGAACGGCCTTCCCATCCCGCTGCAGGATTCTGTACATCGCCGAATCAACTCATGGAGGTTTTCCTGCTCGTTAAAAACAGGGACAACAATGGATATCACATCTGCCTCATTCATTTACTCAAAACCTCCTTGATCGTATTCACGACATCATCCACATCATCAAGAGTCATCTCCGGAAAAAGTGGAAGCGAGCAGATCCGGTCTGAATTCCACTCGGTGTTCGGCAGCATGCCGCGGCGTGTGCCCATTGATTCGGTGTAATACTTCTGAAGGTGCACGGCGCGGAAGTGAAGTCCGGTTCCGATATTCCTCTGTTTAAGCTCCCGCATGAAATCATCCCGGCTCAGCCTGGTTTTGTCCGTGTCCAGGCGCACAATGAAAAGGTGCCAGGCGTGCTTTATCGAGTACGGTGGGTCGCAAAGCGGCAGAATCTCATCGACCTGCTCCAGACGTTCGCGGTATCTCATGGCCAGCTCCGCCCGGCGATTGTTGAAAGCATCCACTCGCGCCAGTTGACTTGTCCCCAGGACAGCCGATATATCCGTCATGTTGTACTTGTAGCCCGGCTCCAGCACCTCGGCCTGTGGAGACCTGCCCTGGGTGTGGCGATCATGAGCGTCCGCCCCAAGACCATGAAACTTCAGCCGCCGAATACGATTTACCAGCTCCAGATCATCCGAGCAAAACATCCCGCCTTCGCCGGTGGTGATGTTCTTGATCGGGTGAAAAGAAAAAATCGAAGTTCCCCTGCAGCCAACCCGCTCGCCCTTATATTGCGTGCCCAGAGCATGGGCGGCATCCTCAACAAGCAAAACGTTCTTGCTTGCAGCCAGCTTGCGAATCGGCTCGATATCTACCGGCGCCCCGGCAAAATGCACCGGGACGATAAGCCGTGTCCTGGCCGTCAGGCACGCCTCTATAGATTCGGGCGAAGCCATCAGTGTATCGCGGTCCACATCGACGAAAATGGGGGTGGCGCCCGCAAGAACAGTCAGATTCACAGTAGAAACCCACGTCATCGATGGCGTTATGACTTCGTCTCCAGCGCCAATGCCCAGCGCTTCGAGAACAAGGTGCATTCCAGCGGTTGCTGAGGACAGCGCCACAGCCCCGGGGCATCCAATATAGTCACAAAATGCCTGTTCAAACTCGGCCGTCTTCGGACCGGTTGTCAGCCAGCCGGAACGAAGAACTTCCACAACACCAGCAATATCCTTTTCACTGATGGAGGGCCGGGAAAAAGGCAAAAAGTCACTTCGCACGATTCGCCTCCTGACTCTCCAGGGCGATCTGCGAAAGGTCCGCATTGATAAGCCACGCCTTCAATTTCTTTTGGCATACATCTGGAGATTCCCACGTGTAGCGGGTCTCCGCATACGCCGGCTGGGAGGGCAACATTGACGCAGCCGTTTCAGTAACATATCTGCCCTGGGAGATTACTATGCCAGGTTCGTCACTTTCGAGGAATGCCCGCAAGGCATTTTCATCGGTCAGGAGTGTTACGGGCGGATCCCACTCCATATAGAAAAGCAGTCTGTCTTCGCATCGATGCACGAACGCGACTCGCTCACGTGGCAACGATGCAACTGCCACCTTCATCCACAGGGCAAACGGCCGTTCGGTGCGACAGGAGTCCAGAATGTTGTACTGCCAGGCAAAAACGCCACCCTGGAGGACGCCCGCCATCAGGATCAACGCCCAGATGGTTTGCGGCTGACCACCCCGCAGCATTCTTCCGGCCACCCTGTATGCGACGGCGCCCACAAGCAGGGCCCCCAATGCGACAAATAGGAACGACCAGCCCAAGAGACTCGGCAATTCCCAACCCCTCCTGCTCACAAGGAACCACACAGCGACAGGCCCCAGGACCAATTCCAAGACGGCCACAACGATCAAAGCGTGTTTTTGGATCCGCAAGCCCCGGTCTCGATGCGTTCTAACACACTCTTGGCCCAGTTCCACCAGGAACACCGCCGTCAGAAGCATGCAAAAAGGTAAAATGGGAAGTATGTAGTAGCTCCGCCGGGAGCCGGATAGCGTAAAGAAGACAAAGATTATCAGTATCGCCTGTATCAGCCAGCGAGTATTGGCATCAAGCTTTTTCCAACTGCTAATCGACGCGACCAATGCACCAACCAAGATCGGCACCCACGGCAAGGTTAGTAAAGGCACAGCACCCAGGTAAAGGTAAATCGGGCCTTTGTGGTCGAAAGGTTGCACATACCGCAGGATATTTTCCCGAAACACCAGGGACAACCCGCTTTGCTGATAACCTTCCGGCCGGCTCAGGGCTGCACACACAAACGGCCCGAAGTAAACGCCAACGCCGATTCCCAGGGCCAGCCAGTGCGACGGCCGCAACAACCATCGCCAACGCCGCTGCCGCAGAAGATCCGGCAGTACCGCTAACACCGGCACCACGAACGCCGTCAATCCCTTCGTATGAGAGCCAACAAACATAATCAGGTAGAAGACGAGAAACATCACGAAGCCCGGACGTTGCCGCCGGGTCCAGTACCAAGTCACTGCAAGCATCACTGCGGCCAGGTTCTCCGTCTCAGCACTGGCCACGTGTGAATACATCAGCAGGCCATAGCTGGTTAGCAAGAGACCGCCGGCCAGCCAGCCTGCTTGCCGAGACCATAAACGCCGGCCCAGATACACGGTACAGACCAGCGTCACGAGTGCGGCCAACGCACTGGGCAGCCGGATGATGAACTCGTCCAATCGACCGGTTACGGCCGAAAATGCTGCAATGAGCCAATACGTCAGTAGCGGCTTGTCAAAGTAAGGCTCGCCCCCGATGGTTGGATGGAAAAAATCCCCGCTGATAAACATCTCGCGCGTGATCTCGGCCCATCGCCCTTCAGAAGCCCACAAGCTGCGGTCTCCAATCCCCCAAAATAAGAGAACCAAAGCGCCTACCAAGAGCAGCAAGCCCTCCGGCCAGCCGTTCCTGATAAAGATCATATCGTTGCTGCCTGTCAAATCACTTTTCAAGAGCTACGATCCCCGGCTGACTGCCGACTACATGGTCCTTCACATCTCCCTCGACATACACAGACCCCGATTATTTGGTCCAAGTATAACTACGGAACCTTAAGATAGGCTGAAGACTTCAGGAAAGCCGGCTGAATTTAAAATGGGGAATTTGGTTTGGATAGGGCCTGGGTCCGCTATATGCGGGCCAACCCGATGGAAACAAGCGTGCCGGAGTCAGGACTTGAGATGATTGAAATATCTCCGTTGTGGCGACGGGCGATCTGCCGAGCGATAGCCAACCCCAGGCCGGCTCCGCCGGTCGAACTGGAACGTGAGTGGTCCACCCGGTAGAAGCGGTCAAACAGGTGCGGCATCGCGTCAGGGGGGATATTCCCTCCCTCGTCATGAATGCACACGGTGGCATAGCCGTCAGGTCCACATCTCAAGGCTATGCGAACGGTCCCGCCGGACGGCCCATATCTGACCGCATTGTCGAGAACATTGCCGAACAGGCGGGCCAACTCGTCCAAATCGCCCCGAACGGTTGTAGCAGATGGCTCCGCAAGGATCACTTTGCCTCCCGCTTGCCTTGCCTTCTTGTCATAGGTTTCTGCAAGCTCGCCCAGCAGCACATCCAACTCGACCTCCGCAGTGGCGGTCTGCCCGTTAACTTCGTCCATACGGGCCAAGACCAGCAGTTGTCCTATAAGCTGCTCCATGCGGGCAATATCCTCCAGCGCATCGCCAATTGCGTGACTGTATTCATCTGCTTGTCTTTGCTGCATCTGGGTCGCTTGAAGGGTACTCTTGGCCAAAGTTAGAGGCGTGCGCAGCTCATGGGCGGCGTCGGAGGTAAATTGTTTTTGCTGCCGCAAGACGCTGTTCAGACGGTCAAGCATATCGGTTAGTGCTCGCACGAAGGGACGCAATTCCTTCGGCACCTTTTTTTCGTCGAAGATAGCCTCTTTGACATTCGGGTGTGCTATGTCCTGCAATCGTTTTGCGGTCACATCGATAGGACGCAGGCCGCATCGAACGGTCCACATAATTGCAACCACTGAGCCTGCGATAAGGCTTGCCCCCAGAACGAGCAGCAACCGCAGAAACTCATACAACTCGTGGTAAGTAAAGTGGCTGGAGCCCGCCACCACGATATTCACGATCCCCTCCTCATCAATCCTGTGACGCATCCAAACAGCTCTACATTCATCGTGAGGACGTCCGATGTTCACAAAGGTAGGTTCTTCTCGTGGCGCGCTGCTCCGGCCTGGAAGCTCGCGTAACCAGCGTCCGTATTCGCTGTCTGGCGCATCACTGGCAAGCCAATCAGTGGAAGAACCCTCCATCCAAATGCGATATGGGAAATTGGGAGTGTTTGGGTCTGAGATTGCTGTGACTGCACGAATTTCCTCTGCCGATTCCTCTTTGCTCTCATGGTCATCCAAGCTTGCCGCGATGCCGTTAGCCATCGCCAGCAGCGTTCGGTCAATCTCCCGAAGATGAGATTCTTCAAACTCGACATACGCCACAATGGAGACAGTGGCGATAACGGCCACCAGCACGGTGGAGACCCACAGCGACACACGCCACTTCAGGGAAAGGCAAATCATGCGTGTAGCTCTCCAAGTACGTAACCCTGATTTCGGAGGGTATGAATCACTTCACGGTTCGATCCCGACCCAAGTTTCTTTCGCAGCGAGCAGATATACACCTCCACAACATTGGAGAAGTTCTCTGCATAGGAGCTATACAGATGTTCGGCAATATCAGCTTTAGATACTACTTCTCCAGTTCGCATTGCCAGGTACTCCAGCAGGCGGTATTCCATGGCGGACAGCCGTACCGGCTTGCCGCGGAACATGACCTGATGCCTGGCCGTGTTTATACTTATATCTCCGACCTCTATTACAGAGGCAGCCCGGCCGTACGAACGGCGCACCAACGCCTTACAGCGAGCCATTAGCTCCTTCATATCAAAGGGTTTGACCACATAATCGTCGCTGCCTGTTTCAAGCCCTTGAATGACATCGCGGGTATCGTCCCTTGCTGTCAAGATAAGTACAGGAGTAGTCATACCTCTGTCCCGAAGGTCCCTGAGAATCTCAATGCCTCCGATTTTGGGAAGGCCCAGATCAAGAATGATCAGGTCATAGGGATTCGTCATAGCCATGTGCCGTCCGTCTTCTCCATCGGTGCAAATCTCCGCAGCCCAGGAATACTCTTCGTCCAGCACCTTGGTTATGTTGCGAGCTATTCTGACCTCATCCTCAATGATCAGCACACGCATATCTATCTCGGACATATCCTCTAATTTGTATGCGTCCAGTTTCTTCACACAATCTGAGCCGTGCCATTGTACCAGATGCTATGGTCCTGTGAAATAGCTCTTTCGGAGACTATTACTTCTTGAGTGGGTCTTCAGCTTATTTTAAGGAATGATTTGTTATCATAAGTAAATTCGGAATGGCGTCGTTGGCCAGACAGAATTGACTTTTGTCCCTGCTCTTGAAAATGGGAAGAACAAAAGACGCTGAGAAGAACCGGGCACTGAAACGGCATGAGACACCTGTGGTTACCCCCGTGAGGGATGACTCCGTTCCCAGGCGTGCTGGTGGTGTTGGCGGTAAGCGTGGACTCAGCCAGCCTGTTGGACCGTTCGAAGGCACGGCAGAGAAACGCCGTGAAGAGAAGTATGTCGCCAAGGCTTTGAAAGCTGTGCCTCGCGGCACGTCCGTACTAAACTGGCCCTGTGGATGCAGCCGGCTTTTACCACTTCTAAAAAAGCTGGGTTACAGGGTCACGTCCGCAGACTCCTCTTCTCATGTAGTTGCGCGGATGCACCTGTATGGCGGTGTGCTTGGTGAAGACTGCATCAATGACAAAGATAATTTCCAAGTTGTGGACATTTTCCAGACCGGTTTTGAAGACGATCGCTTTGGCGCGGCAATCGTAAATCAATTGTGTTGCCTGCCCGAATCTCAAATACGTCAACTGATTTTGACAGAGCTTCGAAGGATATGTTCCGGACCGATTGTTGTTTCCTTCTTCTGCAACTCAATGATCTATGATACCCCACGTTGTCAGAAGTGGAAATCTCATGAGCCCGGAACCCAACATCGCCTCCGTCTCAGTCGCAGTGCTTTTGCCAAAGAAGTCCACAAGTGCGGGTTGATCGTCGAGAGATGGGTGCCGAGATATAGTTTGGCCTCAGGACAGGCATGCGCAGTATTAGCCAGAAAGACCGGCCCGGTTTCCCTTTGATTTTCGGCTTCGGTGAGAGTATAATTATATCTGGCTTTCGGATCTACCCCGCAAAGAAATTGTGCTATAGTCGTAGGCACGGAGAAAGAGAGCTTACGCGAATAGAGCCGTCCGCTGCAATCGCAAGGATCGCTCTTTCTTGCCCAGTCCTCTCTTGTATCTACTCAGTGCGACCCGGAAGGAACAGGACCAAAGGGCTGTCTATGCCCAAAACGAGAACCACCCGGACCCGGGCTGGTTCTTGTACGAGTCATAGTTGTCTGGACACAAGGACATGATTGGAAAAACCTACATGGGTGTGCTCATTCTCCTGGCCGCCGGCTGCACGGTCCAATCCCCTTGGGATCGTTCCTACGTTGCTAAAGGTATTAAAGAGCGCACCGATTATGAATTAGGGCAAGTAACAAAACCAGGCACGTTCAATCTCCCTGAAGGGGTATCTCTTGACGATGGCCTTTCGCAGGAGGAGGCGGTGGCTATAGCCCTTTGGAATAATGCCCAATTTCAAGCTGACTTGGCAGCCCTGGGTTTCGCCCGTGCCGACTTGATCGAAGCGAATATGCTGACCAACCCGGTATTGTCCCTTCTTTTCCCCGTCGGCCCCAAATTGTTCGAAACAAAGCTGAGCCTGCCTATTGACGTCCTCTGGCAGCGTCCCCACCGCATCGCGGCGGCGAGGCTTGATGCTCAGAGTCTTTCCGAAAATCTCATCGAGCATGGTCTGGGCCTTATTCGAGACGTTCAGACGACATACGCCGACCTCTGGCTGGCCCAGGAGCGGGCCCACTTGGGCGAAGAGGATGCTCAATTGCGGTTTCAGATGGCTGAGCTTGCCAAGGCACGTCTCGGAGCCGGCGATATGAGCGAGCTGGCGACATCGGTTGCCTATGTGGATTCGCTGCGAGCAGACGACGCCACCCAACAGTTCTCGAAGGAGATTGTTATCTCACGGCAACGGCTTAATGCTGTGCTCGGGCTTATCCCTGATGATACGACATTCGATATCATGTCATCGGATATTACCTCACGATCGGAGGTGTCGATTGATAAATTGCTGGAGGTTGCTTTTGTCGCCCGGCCGGACCTGCGGGCGGCTGAACTTAAGATCGAAGCGGCCGGCGAACGCGTTGGCTGGGAACAATCCAAAATCTATAATTTCATCGCCATCATCGACGCCAAAGATAAGGGTGAAGACTCTCTAAACAGCGGACCAGGCTTTTCAATCGAAATCCCGATTCTCAATCAAAATGACGGCCAAATCGCCCGGGCCAAAGCAGAACTGGAGCAGGCGGCTCGACAATATGAGGCGGTCCGTCAGGACATCATTCTTCAGGTACGGCAGGCTTACACCCGGTACGTCTCGGCCCAGGAGCAGGTCGAGCTGTGGAGCAACCATATCATCCCTTCTTTGGAGGAAGCCGTCAAACGGGCCCAGAAGTCATTTGCGGCCGGCGAAGTGTCTTACCTTTCAGTCTTGGAAGCTAAGGGAAAGCTCGTTGAGGCTCGTATGCAGCAAACGCAATTGATCGCCCATCTGCACCGCAGCGCAGCAGAACTCAATTACCGCGTTGGAAAGAAAATCGTTTGAGTGTAATTCCAAAAGAGCACGAACAGAGGACGACGACAGCATGAATACTTGTTTTAAATACCTCTGCCTGATAACGGCACTCGCGACAATCTGGGGGTGCGGCAAGAAGGCAGGATCGAGAGAAAAACCGCCGCCCCCGGCGAAAGTCCAAAATGCCGTCAAAGAGACGGACCTCACAACGATCACCCTTACGGCCGAAGCCGAGGCCAGACTGGGAATTCAGACCGCGGCGGTCGAATACCGTTCGTTGGGAAGGAAACGGACGTTTGGCGGTCAGGTGGTCGCCGTTTCGGGCCGGTCGATAACCGTATCCGCTCCCGTGTCAGGTACACTGCTGCCGCCGGAATCCGGCTCGCCGGTCACAGCGGGCAAACCAGTCAAGAGCGGCCAGGCCTTGTATCGCTTGTTGTTGGCACTTCCTCAAAAGGACCTGTTGAGCGTACAAGAAGAGATTTCGCTGCGGAAAGTGGAGCTTGATTTAGCTCAGGCACAGGTAAAACGGTCTGGACAGTTGCTTGCCGACAAAGCAGGCAGTGTTAGACAGTTGGAAGAGGCACAAGCTCAGTTGGCCGGCGCCAAGGCAGGTCTGGAAACCGCTCAGACTCGCTTGGAGCTGCTCAAGAAGGGCGATCTCGACTTGGCCGATGAGGGGCTGTCCTCATTGATCATCAAGTCTCCCGTTGACGGCATTGTCCAGGAGATTCATGTTGCCTGCGGCCAGACGGTTACGGGGACAACGGCCCTGCTGGAAATCACTGGCGCTGACCCGGTTTGGATCAAAGTGCCGGTCTATGCCGGCGATCTGGCTGCCATCGACATGAACGAGCCGGCAAGAGTGCACAGTTTGGCCGATTTCGCCGGGGCCAAGGCGCAGGCCGCTGAGCCTATTGCAGCGCCCTTCAGTGCCGATCCGGATGCTGCGACTGTCGATCTGTTCTACGAATTGTCAAACGCCAATCTCTCATATCTGCCCGGCCAGAAAGTCAGTGCGACTCTTACATTAAAAGGTGCCGAGGAAAACCTGACTGTGCCCTACTCTTCTATTCTCTACGACATGTACGGCAGCGCCTGGGTTTACACAAATGCCAAACCCCGGGTTTATGTGCGGCAGCGAGTCGAGCTGAACTATGTGCTCGACGAGCTTGCCATTTTATCACGAGGCCCGGCCGTTGGAGCCCGCGTGGTCAGCGCCGGCGCCGCCGAGCTGTTCGGCACTGAATTTGGTGTAGGCAAATAAAATGATGAAATGGCTGGTTTCAACGTCGCTGCGGCTTCGAGTGGTAGTCGTTGTCCTGACGGTCGTAATATTAATCGTGGGCATTCGCATCATACGCAGAACTCCGCTGGATGTTTTCCCGGAATTCGCGCCTCCTTATGTGGAAGTACAAACCGAGGTTCCCGGCTTGTCAACTGCCGAAGTCGAAGCACTGGTCACGGTCCCTCTGGAAAACGCATTGAACGGCACACCGTGGGTTCAAACCATTCGGTCCAAGTCAGTATTAGGTCTTTCATCGGTCGTTTTGTTTTTTCAGACCGGAACCGATTTGCACGCCGCCCGGCAACTGGTGCAGGAACGCATCACCCTGGCGTCCGGTTCCCTACCCAGTATCGCCGAACCGCCGGTCATGCTTTCACCGCTGTCTTCGACCAGCCGAGCGCTTAAAATCGGGATTTCCTCAGACAAACTATCGCAGGTGGAAATGACCACGCTGGCGAAATGGACCATCCGCCCTCGCCTGATGTCCATCGCCGGAGTAGCTAATGTGGCCATTTGGGGCCAGCGAGATCGGCAGCTCCAGGTATTGGTGGACCCGGAACGGCTGCGGGCCCACAACATTACGCTGAAGGAGGTGGAATCCGCCGCTCGGGACGCTGTTGAATTGGCTGGCGGCGGCTTTTTGGATACGCCCAATCAACGATTGGCTGTTACCCACACCTCAGTCATAAATACCGCCGAGGATTTGGCCCAGATCGTCGTCGCCTACCGCCGCGGCGCTGCGCTGCATCTGGGCGATGTGACGGAGGTAGTGGAGGGTTTTCCCGCCCCCATCGGCGACGCCATCATCAATGATAAGCCGGGTCTTCTACTGATTGTCGAGAAACAACCCTGGGCCAATACGTTGGAAGTGACTCGGAACGTGGAAATGGCCCTGGACGCTCTGCGACCCGGTCTGCCGGACCTGCAGATCGACCCAACCATTTTCCGTCCAGCCACTTTTATCGAGAATTCCATTAAAAACCTGAATCGCGCCTTATTAATCGGTTGCATCCTGGCAGTGGTTGTGCTGGTGCTTTTCCTCTACGACTGGCGTACGGCTTTTATCAGTGCCTTGGCTATTCCCTGTTCCTTAATCGTGGCCTCTTTAATACTGCACTATCGGGGCGGCACGATCAACACGATGGTTCTGGCGGGTCTGGTTATTGCCCTGGGAGAAGTGGTCGATGACGCCATTATCGACGTGGAGAACATCATGCGCCGGCTGCGGCTCAATCGGGCAATGGGCAATCCTCGATCATCCTTTCAGGTCGTGCTCGACGCCTCGCTGGAAGTACGCAGCGCCGTCTTGTACGGAAGCCTGATTATTGCGTTGGTCTTACTGCCGGTATTCTTTCTGCCGGGTCTGACGGGGACGTTTTTCAGGCCGCTGGGTTTATCATATATCCTGGCCATTATGGCTTCGCTATTTGTTGCCCTGACCCTGACGCCGGCGCTGTGTTTAATCCTCCTGCCGCGCGCCTCTTCGCGCCAAAAAGACGCCCCTTTGGTCAGTTGGCTCAAACGCGGCTATGGCGCCATCATCCCCGGCTTAATGAAACGTCCGGCATGGACTATATCTGTCTTAATATGTATTCTCGGCGGGGTCTTGGCCCTTACACCCCTATTGGGCGAAGAGTTCCTCCCCAATTTCAAGGAATATGACTTCTTAATGCACTTTGTGGAAAAGCCCGGAACCTCGGTGGAAGCGATGGATCGAATCACGATCCTCGCCAGCAAGGAGCTGAGGGCGATACCGGGAGTGCGGAATTTCGGCTCGCATATCGGCCGGGCCGAAGTGGCCGACGAGGTCGTCGGATCGAACTTCACCGAACTCTGGATCAGTGTGGATCCCCAAGTCGATTATGATGCTACTGTAGCGAAGATCCAAGAGGCGGTGGAAGGCTACCCCGGTCTCTATCGGGACGTGCTCACTTACCTGCGGGAACGCATCAAGGAAGTGCTTACGGGAACCAGCGCGACCATTGTCTTGCGCATTTACGGTCCCGACCTGACGGTGCTGGAGCAAAAGGCCAAAGAGATTGCTGGGACCATTGCCGAGGTCGAAGGGATTGCCGACCTGCACGTACAACCTTTAACGATGGTGCCCCAGGTGGAAGTTCGGTTCCGACCGCAGGCCGCGGCCCAGTTCGGTCTGACGCCCGGCGACGTCCGCCGAGCCGCTACCACCCTGATTAAAGGCACGAAGGTTGGCGAAATATATCAGGAGCAAAAAATATTTGACGTGATGGTTTGGGGGGTACCCAGCGTGCGTCATGATGTCGCCGCTCTACAAACGTTATTGCTCGATGTTCCAGGCGGCGGCCACGTACCCATGGCGGACGTCGCGGATGTTTACGTGGCTCCCACACCGAATCAGATCACCCGCGAAGCCAGCTCTCGTCACATTGACGTTTCCTGCAACGTACGGGGCAAAGACCTCGGAAGCGTGGCCCGTGATATCGCCGCCAAAGTCGAAGCGGTTGATTTTGCCTCAGGGTATCATCCGGAGATTCTCGGCGAGTATGCTGAGAGGCAGCAATCGAAAAACCGCCTGCTTGCCGTAGCGGCTTTGTCCATTATTGGTATATTTCTTATCCTTTACGCCGATTTTGACTCGTTACGATTGTCTTTGCTGGTAATATTGTGCCTGCCTTTCGCTCTGACCGGCAGCATCCTGAGCGCCTTTTGCAGCGGCGGCGTGCTCTCCCTCGGCTCGATGATAGGATTCGTAACAGTCTTGGGCATCGCGGCACGCAACAGTATTATGCTTATCAGCCACTATCGCCATTTGGAAATGGAAGAGAACATGTCCTTCGGCAAGGAGCTGATTCTGCGAGGCGCCCTGGAACGCCTGGCGCCCATACTCATGACCGCGCTCACCACGGCGCTGGCCCTGATTCCCATTGTGCTCGGAGGTAACCGGCCGGGTTACGAAATTGAGCACCCCATGGCCGTAGTGATTCTCGGAGGGCTGTTGACCTCCGCTATAATGAATCTGCTGTTTATGCCGGCCTTGTATTGGAAATTCGGGAAGGTCAAGTCGTAGTCAAAAACCCGGCGACCCATCGTACTTGATGCCTTAAATGGATCTTGAGCACCGATGGCCTAACAAAACCTAACATGTTGACCGGGATTTTGGGTCTGAAAACGAGTTTTTGCACACCGTGACGCGCGCCCACGCGCGCGTGCGCGCGAGGGGATATGAGGCGGGTGAGTTTTGCCTACCTGAAAAAAAAGTGAAATTTTTTGAAAAAAGGCATCTACATTTCGGGGTTGAGATACGCTTTGTTCTATAGGAAGCAGATAATTTGGCGTCGTTTTTATAAGCCTTTGGCTTAATTCGCTTGCTGGCCGGAGTTTACGGGTTTTGGCAGCAGGAAACTAATTGATTTCGGCTGTCTGGAGTGCTAAATTGGCGTTTTGAGCGGTCTGCATCACGAAGAAATAATGTTGGGAAACGGCGAAATGGCGGAAAAATTGCCGGTCATAATAGACAATCGGGGCGACAACAGAACGTGTATAGTGGCCTGCGCACGCCAGAATAACCTTTCAGAGGGATAGGGAATGGCAAGCAAGAAGGTTGCAAAGAAAAAACCCATAGAGCAATACGACCACAAGGGCAAGCAGCGGCTGAATAATCCGCCGGTGGGGCTGGTTACGCCGCAGACCGACCCGGAATCGGGCAAGAAGAAGCAATATCAATACGACCCGCATCTTGATCCGCAGTTAGTCTGGGCGGGGAAGGCCGAGCATACGTCTTTTGAAGTCCCTACGGTATCATTGCACGTTCATGAGCGGATAGAGCCGAGAACGATCATCGAGGCAGTACGAAAGAAAAATGGCCCGCAGTATCAGCCGGGGCTTTTTGATTCGCTTGAAGAAAATCCGCCTATTCGAGATGCGATTCAGTTCTATAAGCACGCCCACAACTGGTCGAATCGGCTGATTGCCGGCGATTCGCTCCTGGTGATGAACTCGCTCTTGGAAAAAGAGGGCATGGCTGGTCAGGTCCAGATGGTCTATATCGACCCGCCCTACGGCATCAAGTACGGCTCAAACTTTCAGCCCTTTGTAAATAAACGCGACGTAAAAGACGGCAAAGACGAAGACCTGACTGCTGAACCGGAGATGATAAAAGCCTTCCGGGACACATGGGAACTCGGCATCCATTCATATCTTACCTATTTGCGAGACCGATTACTTCTGGCAAGAGAATTACTTACCGAATCAGGCAGTATCTTTGTCCAGATTTCCGATGAAAATGTCCACATTGTAAGAAACCTGATGGATGAGGTGTTTGGGGTGGGGAATTTCTCTGCACTAATCACTTTTACAAAGACGAGACCCCTTGGCACAGCAGGAATGCCTGGTATAAGCGACTACCTCTTATGGTACGCCAAAGATGTATCCAAGGTGAAATACCGAACACTGTTTGTGCCAAAGACCCCCGGCGAAGGAAATTATACCTATGTGGAGTTGCCAACAGGGGAGAGAAGAAGACTAAACAAAGAAGAAAGAAGTGACCTTTCCGTTCTTCCACGCGGAGCACGAATCTTCCAATGCGAGAAACTTGCGTCTTCTGGATACACTCAGACTTGCTTCTTTGACATAGAGTTCGAGGGGAAAGTATATCCACCAAAAAGAACGAGTTGGAGAACCAACAAGGCCGGGCTTGATGTGTTGATCCGGCAACGGCGTCTTTATAGCACTGATGAAAACCTCTATTTCGTCAGCTATTTTGATGAAAACCCAGTTCAATCAATACCAAACCTATGGGCCGATACCAGAGGGGAAATGAACCCCATCTACGCGGTCCAAACAACGACAAAGGCAATTGAACGCTGCCTCCTGATGGCGAGCGACCCCGGCGATTTGGTGTTTGACCCGACCTGCGGAAGCGGGACAACGGCTTATGTGGCTGAGCAATGGGGAAGGCGTTGGATTACCTGCGACACTTCGCGTGTAGCTATTACGCTCGCCAAGCAGCGGCTCATGACGGCGCTTTTTGATTATTATGAGCTTTCCCATCCTGCCGAAGGCGTATCGAGTGGCTTCAAATACAAAACCGTTCCTCACGTTACCCTCAAATCCATCGCCAACAACGAGCCAGCCGGAGAAGAAACGCTCTACGATCAGCCTAAAGCGGACAATTCCAAGGCGCGGGTGACAGGGCCATTTACCGTAGAAGCGGTCCCGGCCCAGGCGGTCAAAGCTTTGGATGAGATTGCTTCGCCTTCGGCTCGCAATGACGTGGTAGCCGCAGATGTTTCGGTAGCCCGTTCAGGAGAGACGCTGAGACAAAGTGAATGGCGGGACGAGCTTCTCAAGACAGGTATCCGGGGCAAAGGAGGCCAGCATATCGACTTTTCCCGCGTCGAGCCTATGGGCGGGACCCGCTGGCTCCACGCGGACGCCGAGACCAAAGGCGAAAAGGCTGAGCGGGTGGTGATCTCTTTCGGTCCGGAACACGCGCCGCTTGAGCAACGGCAGGTTGAATTGGCGATAGAGGAAGCCCAGCACTTGGTTCCAAATCCGAAGATTGTAATCTTTGCAGCCTTTCAGTTCGACCCGGAAGCAGCAAAGGATATAGACGAGACTGACTGGCCGGGTGTGGTACTGCTCAAGGCGCAAATGAACGCCGATTTGCTCACCGATGACCTCAAGAAGAAGCGTTCCAGCAACGAGAGCTTTTGGCTCATCGGCCAGCCGGATGTAAAGCTCGCCCAAATCACGGAGGGCGAAGATAAGGGCAAATATCAGGTTGAGGTGCTCGGCTTCGATTACTACAACACGCGAACAGGCAACATCGACTCAGGCGGCACAGAGAATATCGCCATGTGGATGCTGGATACGGACTATGACGGCAGAAGCCTGTATCCCCGACAAGTCTTTTTCCCGATGGCCGGCGAAAATGAAGGCTGGGCGAAACTCGCAAGGAACCTCAAGGCTGAAATCGACGAGGAGTTGATAGAATCGTACAGGGGGACTGTCTCTCTGCCCTTCGAGCCCGGCGATAACAAGCGTGTCGCCGTCAAGATCATCGACGATAGAGGCATCGAGAGCCTGAAAATTATGGAGCTATGATGGAAACGACGAAGATAGCGGTATTCAGGGGTAAACAAATCCGACGTCATTGGGACGATAACCGGCAAAGCTGGTTTTTCTCCGTTGTGGACGTTGTCTCAGCTTTGACTGACAGCGAAAACCCGCCTGTTTACTGGCGGGTTTTGAAAAAACGACTCAAAGACGAAGGCGCAGACCAAACCGTTACAAAATGTAACGCTTTCAAAATGCCCGCTGCCGACGGCAAATTGCGTCTGACGGATATGGCTGATACAGAGACGATGTTTCGCATTATCCAGTCAATACCCAGCCCCAAGGCCGAACCGTTCAAACGGTGGCTGGCGAGGGTCGGCTACGAACGCATCCAGGAAATCGAAGACCCCGAACTCGGCACGAAGAGAACCCGCGCGCTGTACAAGGCCAAAGGCTACTCGGACGGCTGGATTGAAAAACGTATGCGCGGTATCGCCATACGTGAAGAATTAACCGACGAATGGAGGAAACGCGGCGTCAAGGAAGACACGGAATACGCGATACTGACGGCTGAAATATCAAAGGCTACATTCGGCCTGACGCCCAGCCAATACAAAAAACTCAAGGGATTGAAACGCGAGAATCTCCGCGACCATTTGAACGACCTTGAGCAGATATTCTCGATGTTAGGCGAGGCCGCTACGACTGAAATCACCCGAACCAAAGATGCTCAGGGTTTCCCCGAAAGCAAACACGCCGCACGCGAAGGCGGCGAGGTCGCGGGAAAAGCCCGAAAAGACCTCGAATCGAGAACCGGCAAAAAGGTAGTTTCAAGGCGAAACTACCTGCAGCAGCCCCAGGACCGAAAACTGTTGAAGGATAATGTATGAGCCGCACTTCAATAGACCATTTAATCATCAATTCCCCTTTTGAGGAGCCGAAGTCGCACTGGCACTATGACCGACAAAGCAGAACCTTCGACCAGCGCAATGGCCGCCGTCCCGCCGGTTACGTGGTGGCTACGCCGGATTCAAAGTCCTTCGATGACCCCGGCATATTCGTAGAGCTGCCGCTTGTCAATCAAATCCGCTCTCGCGTGAAGACCTGGCGCGAGAACGGCTATCCGGGCGTCACAGGCATAACCAAGCGGCTTCTGGAGCACTGGCACGACAGAGAGCAAAGGCAGTATCCGCTGTTCTTCTGCCAGCTCGAAGCGATAGAAACCCTGATCTGGCTCATCGAGGCCCCGGCAGCCGAGAAGACGGGAATTGGCATTCCGAAAGATGGTGATTTCGGCCGGCTGTGCTCGAAGATGGCTACCGGCTCCGGCAAGACCGTTGTTATGGCAATGCTGATTGCCTGGCAGGTCTTGAATAAGGTCGCATATCCACAGGATGCCCGATTCTCAAAGCATATTCTGGCTATCGCGCCGGGACTCACTGTGAAGGAGCGTCTCAAGGTCTTGGAACCGTTTGGAGTGGGCAATTACTACGATGAGTTCGGCTTAGTCCCCGGCGGGCTTATGGAGAAACTCCGTCAGGGCAGGGTCTTAATCCATAACTGGCACAAGCTGGGCTGGGACACTGAAGAACAGGTTGCCAAGAAACGCAGCGTTGACAAAAGAGGCGTCAAGAGCGACGAAGCATACGTTCGGGAAGTATTGGGCGAGATGGCCCGTGCTCGCAATATCGTTGTCATAAACGATGAGGCCCACCACGCCTGGCGCGTCAATGTCGAAGCCATCGGCAAGTATCTGCGACAGCGGGATATGAAGGACAGCGCCCAGGAAGCCACCGTTTGGGTAGGCGGGCTTGATAAAATCCACAAGGCGCGAGGCATCCTGAACTGCTTTGATTTCTCCGCGACACCGTTTGCACCGTCGGGCAAAAAGTCCTCGGAAGCAACCCTCTTCGGCTGGGTGGTTAGCGATTTCGGCCTGAACGATGCTATCGAATCCGGCCTTGTCAAGACGCCCCGCGTGGTGGTCAGAGATGACGCCTTGCCCGATGCGAAGACCTACAAGTCGAAGCTGTACCATATCTATCAAGACGAGACCGTCAAGGACGACATAAACCGCAAGGCTGAGCCGCACGAGCCGCTCCCTGATCTGATTGTCAACGCATATTACCTACTTGGGAGCGACTGGTTAGAGACTGCTGAGAAGTGGGCAGAAAACAAATATCTGACGACGCCTCCGGTAATGATAACCGTTGCCAACACCACTCACACGGCAGCGCGGATCAAGTACGCTTTCGACCACAAGAAGATTAGAATCGAGGAGCTTTGTATCCCGGAACGGATACTCCACATAGACTCGAAGGTTTTGGAAATGGCCGAGGCTAAGGACGAGGCGCGTTCCTTGGAGACCGATAGTGGTGAAGAATCCGAAGAAGGTGAACAGCCGGTGAAGAAATTGACCAAAGCGGACCTGGCGGAGCAGCTTCGCAAGGCTGTGGATACCGTAGGCAAGCGGGGGCAGCCGGGCGAGCAAGTCCAGAAGGTCATTTCGGTTGGAATGCTCTCGGAGGGCTGGGACGCCAAGACCGTGACGCACATTATGGGCTTGCGAGCATTCACCAGCCAGTTGCTTTGTGAACAGGTTGTCGGCAGAGGGCTTCGCAGAACTTCGTATGATATGCAGCCGGGAAGCGATATGTTCACGCCGGAATACGTGAACATCTTCGGCGTGCCGTTTACGTTTCTTCCGCACGAATCAACTGACGAAAACGGTCCACCCCCGCCGCCCGTATGGAAGACGGCTATTGAGCCGGTGGGTGAGAAGAAGCAGTTTGAGATTAGCTGGCCGAACGTCATTCGTATTGAGCAGACCTACAGGCCCCGGCTCACCCTCGATATGGAGCGTGTCAAGCCGCTTGAATTGAACGCCTTCGAGAACCCTCAAATCGCGGAATTAGCGCCGATGGTGGACGGCAAGCCCGATGTTATGAAGATTTCTCAAATTGACCTTGAGAAGCTGGGCCGGAAGTTCCGGATGCAGCGGATAATCTTCGAGGTGGCCAGAGACAACTACGACCAGATACAGAAGAACTGGAAGGGCAACAAGGAGGTTCTTCTCGCTCAGTTGATTCGCATTGTGGGACAATTCATTTCCGCCGGCAAGATTCAGATCATGCCCTCTCTGTTTCACCAGGACGAACTGAGACGCCGAATCCTAATCACGCTGAATATGAACAAGGTCGTTCAGCACATCAAGAACGCAATCGACCATGACAATGTAGAGACTCTGGAACCTGTATTTGACCGTGACCGTCCAATTCGCTCTACGGGCGATATGAGAACCTGGTACACGGCCAAACCGTGCGAATGCGCAAAGAAGTCGCACGTAAACTTCTGTGTCTTCGACAGTACGTGGGAAGCGTCCGAAGCCTTCCAGCTTGACCAGAATGAGAATGTGAAGGCGTGGGTGAAAAACGACCACCTGGGCTTTGAAATTCTGTACACGTTCCAGGGCATTGTCAGGAAGTATCGCCCTGATTTCTTGATCAAGCTCAAAACGGGTGATTTCCTGGTATTGGAGACCAAAGGCCAAGACACCCAGCAGGACAAGACGAAGCGTTCATTTTTGGATGAATGGGTCAAGGCCGTGAACCAACAAGGCGGCTTTGGCAAATGGTCGTGGGCTGTATCCCATGATCCGTCTGATGTTCCTGACCTATTGTGTGGAATATAGGGAAAGCAAATCGACGAAATAATCGCCGCCCCCGGCGGGCGTTCGACAAGGCTCACGATTTAAGGCTGGCCGATAAGGTAAACAGGAGAGAAATTATGATAGAAAAGAATCCTACGAAGGTTGAGTGTGTATGAGGTATGCAGGACTGACCGATGAGCCGGAACGAAGAAAACGGGAGCAGGGAAATCCTCGCGACTTCAGAGTTATGCAGCAATTCACTTGCGAGACGGCTGCCCGGCAATGGGAAAGGAGAATGCTGGCCCAGGGATATGAGGACAATACCAGCGGCAAAGGCTGGAAATATGGCTATACCTTTTCAATCCGAAGTTAGTTCGCAGCTTGTTGCGGCCGGCCAATCAAGCAGGAGCGAACGTCAAGGAGTTGCAGACCTTAGCGCGCCATTCAACCCCAAATCTGACCATGAATGTCTATGCCAAGAACCGAAATGAACGGCTTTCAGAACTGGCCGAGAAGATCGGCGAAACCGTCCTTTTTGAACCAAAGTGTGCCAAGAGCGTGCCCTCCAAGCCCGTGGAGTCCATAGAAGCAGAGCGTAAGCTCTTGGAGCACAAGCCGTTAGCGGCAGAAAATGAAAATGGAGGCGGGGGGATTCGAACCCCCGTCCCGAGATGTTTCAAGATAAGCATCTACATGCTTAGTCGCTTTATTGCTTTTTCGCTTTGCCAAACGCCAAACGACAGGCTCTTGACTCGGCTATTTCGGAGAGTTCTCACCTTGCCGGCCCGAACAACCGGCTCGGCCAGCCTGCTGTGTGACGCCCTTACCCGACCCACAGGCAAAATCGGGCAGGACGGGCTGCCTAATTAGGCAGCCATGCGCAACTGG
The DNA here is from genome assembly GCA_964462945.1 of uncultured Pirellulales bacterium. Taxonomy (GTDB): domain Bacteria; phylum Planctomycetota; class Phycisphaerae; order Sedimentisphaerales; family Anaerobacaceae. The sequence continues at coordinate 3,263 of CAYWZW010000018.1, read as the reverse complement.
TAGTTGCCAATTAAGTTTAGTGCCGGATGATTAGCCAGGCCAACCGGCGTCCTGAGCATGCAACTTATCTATCCGCCATCCGGTCGAAGCCATTCGCCCCCGTATTCACTTTTCAAACTCGCTTCCCGATACCCATATCCTCCCTATAACAAGAGTTTTGCAAAAGTCCAGTTATAACCTGCGCCATATTATATCACTCACTACGGTACGCCACAAGAGAAGTTTATTCTCGGCAGCGAGGGGAGGCTGGTTTTTATCCAAATTTTGAGAAAATCGTGAAAAATCCTGTAACTTTCTTGGGGGTTCTGCGTCTATAAATATAGAAACACATGATAGGCCGTTCACGGAAGTCAGTGCTTGGGACAAGTCAGCCTGCCGGGTTCGGCGGGCGGCGGTGAAAACGAAATCATGCGTCATCACCCTCCTTCAAGAGGCCGATACCCACAGGGTCGGCCTTTTTTTGTTGATAGTTGATGGTTGATAGTTCATAGTGCTGCGAAGTATGAGCTACGAACAATGAACTACGAACATGAGAATTCCCCTGACCAAATATGGTTGGCCGCAGGTTGTCATTTACCCCGCGGCGGTGCTGGTAATGATGGCGGCCTTTCCGCTGGGCATGACGGCGTTTCTGGCGCCCTGGGCCATCCTCGTGGTTGAGGCACTCTCGGCAGCCGTGTTGATATGGGCTTTGATGTTCTTTCGCGATCCCGAGCGTCGCAGTCCTTCGGACGGCAATTTGCTGTTGGCGCCGGCTGACGGCCGGATTACCGACATCGAGCAGGTGCAGGAAAGTACTTTCATCGGCGAATCCGCCCTGCGGATCGGGATATTCTTGAGCATTTTCGACGTCCATATCAATCGTGCTCCATGCAGCGTGAGGGTCGAAACGGTCAGCTACAAAAAAGGCAAGTATAAGAACGCCATGAATTTAGAATCGGGACGGGTCAACGAGTCGAACGACCTGGGCCTGGTCAGAACCGAAAGTCCCCAAGACAGACTGATCGTCCGTCAAATCAGCGGAGCGATTGCCCGGCGAATCGTGTGCCGGACAGCGCCGGGAAAAGAATTGGCTGGCGGCGAGAAATTCGGGATGATAAAGTTTGGGTCCCGAACGGAACTTTATGTGCCTGCCCGGGAAGATGTGAAGTGCCTCGTTCGAATAGGCGATAAGGTGAAAGCGGGCCTGACGCCGCTGATAAGATATGAAATTCGAGATGCGAAAGATGCCCAGATCAAAAACTGAAGCTGCCGGCAAGAGGCTGCTGCGGCGAATGCGAAGGCAGAGGCTCAAGTACATCACGATTCTGCCATCGTTGATTACAGTTCTGAACGGGGTATGCGGTTTCACGGCTATTATTCTCGCCAGCAAAGGCGCAAAGCTCAGTATCGAGCCGCTCGCGGAAGGTTCCCGAATACCCTTCTTCATGTTCGGGTCCACCACGTACGCGATGTCCGCTTATATGATTCTGTTGGCGATGGTTGCCGATATGCTCGACGGCCGGGTCGCGCGAAAAGTCAAGAGCACGTCCAGCTTCGGGGGGCAGCTCGACAGCCTTTGTGACGTTATCAGCTTCGGCGCGGCGCCGGCGTTTTTGATGCTTACAGTTCTGGAATCGATCGGCTTCGGCGATGGCAGTTTCCTGCATCGCTCCATCTGGCTGTCGGCGGCGGCGTATATGAGCTGTGCGGCCATCCGGTTAGCCAGATTCAATGTCGAGAATGAAGAGGATGAATCCGCCCACATGAGCTTTGTGGGCCTGCCGACGCCAGCCGCCGCGGGCGTCATCGTCAGCCTCATCATACTCCATCAGGAAACACTTCCGACGGCAAATGCCATTCTTTACATCCTGCCGTTTTTGGCTCTGGGGATATCCATACTGATGGTCAGCAGGATTCGATATCCGCATGTCCTGAATCAGTACCTCAAGGGTAAGAAACCATTCACCTACCTCATCAGAGTCCTGTTGCTACTGGCTTTTGTCTGGTGGAACATACAGGTTGCTTTAGTGGTGATTTTCTGCGGTTTCGCCGCGAGCAGTTTTGTGAAATGGCTCTACTTCAGGGTTCTCGTTCCGCGATTACCTGCAAAATGGGGGCTCAAAGCGGTCCACGACGAGGGGAATCTTGTCCCGGCAGCCCAGCCGCATTCAGCTTTGGCGGTTGCTGAGCAAGCCGAGGCTAACCAGCAGGACGATAGTGTTTCCTGATGAGTGCGCAGCGGACCCGCACTCTACACGGCATTCGCGACCGGTTGCACATCCTGCTGCTTGACGCCGGACTGGTTGATCTGATAATACCGCTCGACAATGCCGATCAGCCGGGTCAGAACCTCGCGCCCTTCGGGGCTTGCTTCCAGACCGACAATCTGCAATCCCAGCGAGGCATTTGCACCATCTGCGGTAGGTAGGACGTTCCTGATTTGAGCGCTGAGCATCAGCGGCGTTTCGTAAGGCAACGGCGTGAATCGCATGCCGACAAACTGCCCTTTCTTGAAGCCTGTGCCGAGTGCCGTCGAAGGCTCCGCCCCTTGTCCCGGCGAGCCGGAATTTTCCTGCGGCACGATAACCTGCGCGCCGCCGGCAGAGATGTCAACGAGCCTGCCGTGGCAGCCGTTGTGCATCTGTTCGGCCGCATCCTGTGTCCGGTCTGGCTCTTCACGCTTGCCGCTGCGATGCCACAGCAGCACTTGCACCTTCAGCGATTCCGGCACGCTGACACGGAAGTAGCTTCGCCTCTGGACCACCTCAATCTTATCCGGCACCGCTAAGATTATCGTACCGCCTCCCTCTCGATGGCCCTCCGGGCCGCGGGATGGCTCAAGGCCCATCACAGTCGTGTCGAAAACAAACTTGCCGTACTCGTACTTGAACGATAGGCCGACCGGTTGTTGCACACGTATGTTTATCGGACGCTGTATCTTTCTGGGGGCGCTGCTCTCAACGCTTAGTCTGTCCCCGACAAGGTCCGTCAGCACCACCTTCGCAACGTGCCATTTGTCTTTCGACAAATACGACATAATGGCGGGCACTTTGTTGGCGATTGCGATCTGCAGGATTTTTGCGGGTTCTACCCCGCGTGGCGTCATTACTTCATTCATGTCAACCTCCTTCACAAAACATACAAATTATTCGGCCATAGACAAACCGTCCTCCATATTAAATTCGCCCTTCTCTTGACGTGGAGGAAGCTGTCAAACCCGGAGAGCAGGGATAACAGGGTAGATCATATCCCCTTAGCAACAATTCATCTTTGGTCGCATA
>CAYWZW010000017.1:0-76701 GCA_964462945.1 uncultured Pirellulales bacterium | reverse complement strand
TGCCCAATTATTTTCAGAAAATCGTGAAACCGATTTTCTGAAATAATATATGCCTAACTTCAATTTTGCAAAACTCTTATTTCTAAATCTGCTCCACGCTGATCCTGGCATCGACGGCAATCGGTGTTGTGCCTTCAGGACCGACAACGTATGGGTTGATATCCAGCTCCTGAATCTGAGCGAATTCAGTCACCAGTTGTGAAAGTCGCTGCAACCCTTCTGCGATAGCGTCTATGTCCACGCCCTCCTGGCCGCGTACCCCCTTGAGTATGTGGTATGTCTTGGTGTTGATCAGCATCTGCTTGGCTTCGTCGCCCGTCAGCGGTGCCAGGTAGAAAGACACGTCTTTGAGCACTTCGACCATTGTTCCGCCCATTCCGAACATCATCAACGGGCCGAAATGCGGGTCGCGCTTCATGCCGAGGATGACTTCCTTTCCGCCGCGGCACATTTCCTGCACAAGCACGCCGAGAATGTTCGCGTCGGGGAGTTTCTTCGGTATCCGATACATCATCAGGTCGAAAGCATCTTTGACTTCTTTGACACTTTTGAGGCCAATCTGAACTCCGTCCACGTCCGACTTGTGCACGATGTCCGGCGACCAAATCTTCAGCACGACAGGGAATCCGAGCTGCTCGGCAATGCCGGCCGCCTGCTCGGCTGTGGTGGCGATGGAGCCTTTGGGCGTCGCAAAACCGTAGGCTTCGAGGATTTCCTTCGACTCGGTCTCACCGATTTCTCGAATGGCCTGCCGCAGGTGTCTTTCGACGATGTTCTCAACCTTGCGGCGGTTCACCGCGAAGAGCTTCACGACCCGTTTTGGCCTGGAGCACCATCGAGCATAATCCGCCATCACTTTGATTACTGCCACGGCGCCCTCTGAGGCATCTATTTGAGGGATTCCACCCTGTCGCAGAATCCTTACTCCTTCTTCAATCTTGCCGGCGCCGAGGAAACAAGCGAGCACGGGCTTTCCCGGTTTTTGCCGTGTGATTCTCACGACTGCTTCGGCGGTGGCAGCCGGTTCGGTCATGGCCTGGGGCGTCAGGAGCACCAGCACCGTGTCCACGTTGGGATCGTCGAGCACGGCATCAAGAGCAAACTCATACCGGTCGGCGAGGGCGTCTCCCAAAACGTCGATGGGATTGTGCAAATTCGCCGCCGGGGGCAGCTTGGAGGACAATTTCTCTGTCGTTTCTTTGGTCAATTTGGCAAAGGTAAGCCCCTGTTGTTCGATGGCGTCGGCCGCCATAATCCCCGGGCCACCTGCATTGGTAATCACGGCCACTCGCGGCCCGGCGGGGAGCGGCTGATTGGCAAACGCCTGGGCATAATCAAACTGCTGTCTTATCGAGCTGCAGCGAATAATCCCCGCGCGTTCGAATGCGGACTCATAAGCGGCTTCAGCGCCGGCCAGGCTGCCGGTATGGGAGGACGCCGCTTTTGCACCGGCTTGCGTTCCGCCGGCCTTGATCAGCAATATGGGTTTGTCGTGTGAAATCTGTTCTGCTTCCCTTACGAATTGATTCCCATTGCTAATGCTCTCGAGATAGCCGGCGATGACTTTGGTATCCCCATCCGAGGCCAGAGCTTCTATGACGTCTAATTCATCCACGTCCGCTTTATTGCCTATGCTCACGAGCTTGCTGAAGCCTATGTCGTTTGCATTGGCCATATCGAGAATGGCGGTCAGCAGAGCGCCTGATTGCGACAAGTATCCTATGGCCCCGACGGCCGGAAGGCTTCCCCCGAAGCTGGCGTTGAGCTTGTTTGCCGGGACAATGAGGCCGAGACAGTTGGGGCCGATGAGCCGGATGCCGGCCTGTCTGGCGATTTGGGTAACCTGTTTCTCAAGTGCTCGGCCCTCCTTGCCGACTTCCTTGAAACCCGCCGTGATTATGATGACCGATTTGACTCCAGCTTCTGCGCATTGCTGCATGATCGCAGGGACGATCTTTGCCGGAACGATAATGATCACAAGGTCGGGGGCCTGTCCGATAGATCCGAGGTCGGGATAACATGGCAGCCCCTCTATGGGTTCACCCCTGGGATTGATCGGGAAGATCCGGCCCTCGTAGCCGGCGTCAATCATGTTCTTTAAGATTTCATAGCCGACCTTGCCCTTCTGGTGCGAGGCGCCCACGATAGCGACGGATTGCGGATTAAAGAAGCTCTCAAGACTCATCGTGACCAACGGTCCTTCCTAAACCGACGGCGGCGCCACCCCGCCGGCCGGAAGGCGGGCCAGGCTCATTCTGGCGTCCACGGCGATGGGCATGGTGCCTCGGGGGCCGACAACGTACGGGTTGATATCCACCTCCTGAATCTGGGGGAATTCGGTGGCCAGTTGTGAGAGCCGCTGCAGGCCCTGGGCGATGGTCTCGATGTCTACGCCCTGCTGGCCCCGCACGCCCTTGAGCATTTGATACGTCTTGGTGCTCATGAGCATTTGTTTTGCTTCTTCGGCTGTCAGCGGCGCCAGGTAAAAAGACACGTCCTTGAGCACCTCGACCATGATGCCGCCCATTCCGAACATCATGAGGGGGCCGAAATGCGGGTCACGTTTCATTCCGAGGATCACCTCGACTCCTTTCTTGACCATCTCTTGAACGAGGACGCCGAGGATCGTGGCATTGGGCAGTTTCTTGGATACTCTATACATCACCAGATCGAAGGCGTCCATAACCTCTTCAGGGGTCGCAAGACCGAGCTTGACTCCGCCGACGTCCGTTTTGTGCACGATCTGCGTGGACCAGATTTTCAGCACGACGGGGAATCCCAACTGTTGGGCGATATTGGCCGCCTGCTCGGGTGTGGTTGCGACAGAGGCTTTTGGTATGGCGAAGCCGTACGCTTCGAGAATCTCTTTGGAGCCGACCTCGCCAATTTGATAGTCTCCCAGCCGCAGATGTTTTTCAATGGTCGTTTCGGCCTTTCGGCGGTTTACGCGGAAGAGTTCCACGATCCGTTTTGGCCTTGCGCGCCATCGGACGTAATCCGTCATCACCTTGATGGTGGTCACGGCGGTTTCGGGGGAATCGTAGCAGGGGATTTTGCCCTCCCGTAATATCGTTGTTCCCTCTTCCATCTTGCTGGCTCCGAGGAAGCAGGCAAGGATGAGTTTGCCTTTTTTCTGGCTGGCGATTTTTACCACGGCCCTGGCTGTTGCGGCCGGTTCCGTCATGGCCTGCGGGGTCAAAAGCACCAAGGCGATGTCCACGTTCGGGTCATCCAGAACCGCGCTGAGTGCGAACTCGTACCGTCCGGCGACGGCATCACACAAGACATCGACCGGATTGTGCAAGCTGGCGGCGGGCGGCAGGTTGCTGGCTAACCTGGCAATGGTGTCAACAGACAGGTCTGCGAACGTAAGACCTTGCCGCTCAATGGCATCGGCGGCCATGATTCCCGCTCCGCCGGCATTGCTGATTACGGCAATTTTATTTCCGACGGGGAGCGGCTGGTTGGCGAAGGCCTGCAGGTAATCCACCTGCGATTTGAGGGAATCACAGCGGATAATCCCAGCGCGTTCGAACACACACTCGTAAGCGGTGTCACTGCCGGCCAGGCTGCCGGTATGCGAGGCCGCCGCTTTTGCACCTGCTTCCGTGCCTCCGGGTTTCATCAGGAGTATCGGCTTTTGGGCCGAAATAGCCTCCGCCTGCGTCACGAAGGCGTTTCCGTTGCTGATATTCTCAAGATACCCCGCAATGACTTTGGTGTCCGGGTCTTCGCCCAAGGCCCTTATGACGTCCAATTCATCGACGTCCGCTTTGTTGCCCAGACTGACGAGCTTGCTGAAGCCGATGTCCTTTGCGTTGGCCATGTCCAGAACAGCCGCCAGCAGTGCTCCTGATTGGGAAAGGTACCCTGTTACGCCTTGTGCAGGCATGTCGCTGGCGAAACTGGCATTGAGCTTGTTGGCGGGCGCGATCACTCCGAGGCAGTTGGGACCGACGACTCTGATGCCGCCCTGTTTTGCGATTTGAACGACCTGCTCCTCGAGCTCTTTTCCATCTTTGCCGACTTCCTTGAAGCCGGCGGTGATAATGATGACGGATTTGGCTTTGATCTTCGCGCATTGCCGCATCACCGCAGGGACAATCGTGGCCGGCACGATGATGACCACCAGTTCGGGAGTCTGGCCGATAGACTGCAAATCCGGATAGCACGTCAGTCCCTCAATGATATCCGTGCGGGGATTGACCGGGAATATCCGGCCCTGATAGCCGGCCCGGATCATATTGGCCAGTATTTCGTAGCCGACTTTGCCCTTCTGACGGGAGGCCCCGACTATCGCAACGGATTTCGGATTGAAAAAACTTTCAAAGTTCATAATCACCGGGATGGCCTATGCCACAACGGGCGGCCTTTCCAACTTTTACAGCAGAGTATCCAAGAAAGCAAGTATGTTACCCTATTCGACGTGCACCTGTAAAGCTTTCTTGCTATGAATTGGTTATGGATGGTTTGCGAGCACAAGAATTTCTGCGGGCGGGACGTTTCGAATCCGGACAAAGGCTCTGCCGTCTGCCGTCGTGTTCACCGGGATGGTTGAGCCTACAGGATGGCAATGGGCAAATCCCCGGGGCTCTGCAACCTGTGCTGTGTTCAGAACAACCGTCATGGCGCCCGCGCCGCCCGCATTCAGACTGGTATCGACGACGATATCGGCGCCTCGCTGCTCGGTACCGTTGGGATTCAGCACGCAGAGCAGCTCCTCATCGTCCAGGATGCGCGACCAGGCGACGATCTCCCCCGGCCCGTAAACGTCGAACGGCTTGTCCAGAAAGGATATGCAGCGCAGATATTGCCTGCCGCAGCGCAGAGCCGGATACTTCTCCCGAACGGCGGCCGCTGCTGCAATCCGTCGGTACGCCGGATGGTTCTCATCGAAACAGTGCCGGCCCGCTGTACCGAAGGGGCCGAAACCGGGTAGATCTGCGTCCACGTGGTGCAGCCCGTTCGTCCCCGATGCGCGGGGATGCTGCGGACCAAACATGGCCTCCCGCAAGTACCGGTCTGAGCACTTCCACTGTGGCAGCCATTCTCGCTCCGAGGGCTCAGGACCGGCAAAGGCTTGTTCTGTCCCGTAGTAGATACATGGAATACCCAAAGTGAAAAGCTGCAAAGCCACGGCACCGGCGGCCTGGTGGTCGCAAGAGGCTTCGCTTGAGAATCGAATCTTGTCGCCGTAGATTTGGTCATGGTCATCGAGAATCGAGACGTGGCGTTGGCCCAGGTTACGGTGCGAACCCATTCCCTTGGCGTTCGGGTTGAAACCACCGAAGTAGTCTCTCGGCGACCGCAGGCCCTTGGCGACGCCGCTCAGGATTGGACACATCTGGCCGATATCCAGCACGGCGGTGAGGTTCCGGCTGAGGGCGTCGAGATAATAATCTTGGGCATCATCTCCGCCGGCGACCTCGCCGACTAAGAAGAAATTTTGCTTTCCGAGGTTGGCCGCGAATTCCTGGATGGCGCCGCAGAAATTCCGGGCCTGTTCTTCCGTGATGTGCTTGAGCGTGTCGATGCGGAATCCGTCGCAGTCGGTCAGGGCGATCCAATATTTGTAGCACCGCGACAGGTCGCTCAGGACGTATGGCTGGTCGAGGTCGAAATCCCGCAGATCGCAAAAATCGCAGCGTTTGTGCTCGGCGTTTGGATCGTCGATCCGGCCGTTGTTCAAATCGCCCGTTCCCGCCCGCGTGTAGCAGTCCCCGTGCTGCAATTCGGCTGGCCAGACGCCGTCCTCTCGTGCAGCGATTTCGGGGGCGGGCTCGCCCTGACCGTTCCGCCAGGCGCCGAATGGATACCTGCCGGTTGGGTTATAGAGCGCTTCATACATCCCGCCGGGTGTATCGGGCCCGTACAGCCAGTTGCAGCCTGAGTGGTTGAAGACGATATCGAGAATAACGTACAGCCCTTCGCAATGTGCGGCGGAGACCAAATCAACAAGGTCCTGACGGTTGCCGAATCGCGGATCGACATCCAGGAAATCCTGGATTCCGTACCCATGGTAGGTATTTAGATGGCTGCGCTGTTTGAACACGGGGCTGAGCCATATCGCCGTTACGCCAAGCCGTTTCAAATAGCCGAGCTTCGATTGCACGCCTTTAATCGTGCCGCCTTGCCAGCGACAGGCCCCTGACTCGGCCCATTCATCCCATCGCCAGGGCCGGCCGTCAGGCCATCTCCGGCGGGCGGCTTCGAGATTCGTCTTCTCCAGCAGCGGGCGCGTATTCTCTCGGCCGTCGCTGAAGCGATCCACTAACAGAAAATAGAGCACGTGGTCTCTCCAGTCCACGGGCGAAGGGGTATAACACTGGCGTTCGGGCCGGCGGGCAATATCATGCACACTGTCCGGCCTGGTCTGATTGAGCACGTCCTCTGCGAATGACATGAGAGCAGAATCCTTTCCTCATCCTGGGCATTTAGTTGGTCAAGAAACTTACACCCAAAGACGAGATAACCACAATGTGCGTAATTACCGTCGTATTGATTGCAAGAAGAAATGCTTTGGGATTATCATAGTTTTTCTCGACGGACTTTACGCTTTTCAATATCCACGGAATCGTCACGACAGCAGCTATCGCAAATAAAGGGACTATTTCCAGGACAACGCCTAAAGCCAGGAGTATGAACAGTCCTGCCAAACATGATTTTAGCAGCACGATCGCTTTTTGTTTCCCAAGTCTGACCACCAGATTCCGTTTTCCCACCAGCCTATCCTGATAATAGTCCGGTATTTCGTTAAGGACAGCCAAACAGAATATCGACAATCCTCCGACCAAAGAAACAAAAAAAGGCACAAATTCGATTGTTTTTGTCTGTAGATAGTAGCTGCCCAATACCATGAACGGGCCATAGCAAAGGCCTATCGTCAGCTCCCCAAAACCGCGATACGCCCATCGGATCGGCGGGCCGACATAAAAATAAGCGCCCAAAAAGCCTAAAAAGGAAAACAGGAGTATCAGCCAGCCTATCTGTAGAGTCAGATAGACACCGACAACGAAAGCAAGCCCAAGAGCCAAAATACCGCAGGGGAAAAAGTATTTTGGAACGGTGGCGTCGTCCCGCGAAAAGATTCTATCCCCACCCTCTTTGGCATCAAAATACTCGTTGAACAACTCGACCGCAACCAGGACAAGAAAAATGCCCACAAACCCCCACAAAGAGCAACTCCAGCTCAGCGATTTGTGCAAACCAAAAGCAACGGCCTGCCCCAAAACGTAAGGAAGCATACCCGCGAAAAGAAAAAACCGATATCGTATCAGCCTGAATAAGCTCATAGTTTACTGTTCGTAGTTCATAGACGGTGAACGATGAACTACAAACTACTAACTTGCCTCCATTTGTTTGATTCAGCCAGAAGTTTCGGCTCGGCAATAACCCTTCTGGTGAATTCAATGACTTCGGGATTCCTCCAGGCTTTCTTATAATCTTCCCAAACCTGGCTCAGGCGCTGCTTTTTTAGATCTCCACAAACAAAAGGTAACGGACCTATGAGCTTGACTTTTCCATTGGGCACGACCAACAGGCTCGCCGAAGGACATTCCAGGCGGTATTTCAATTCCTCAATCACATCGTAGGGATAGTAATAGACCTTCATTCTTCCTTCGTACTTGGCGGCTTTTTCCTGCACCACGTCAAAGAACTTTTCGTACTCCTGGTCCGATGGACATATAATATCCCAGTTCTTTGCCGCTCGGCCGATTCGCATCGTTTTGCCCGTATAGAAACCATAAACTCCCAGTGAATAGGCAAGGTCAATAATATCTCCGATCTCGTGAATATTGAACCTCGTGGGCACAAACACAATCTCAGTATTTACACCACGTTTTAGAAGATGCTTGCAGGCCGCTACCGCTTTTTCCCAGTTTCCAGCCACCCGTAAGCTCTCGTGCGCCTCGGGCGTGGCCCCGTCAAGACTTACCTGCACCGAGCGCATTTTCAACTCCGCGAATCTGTTGGCAATCTGTTCGTCGATGAACTCGCCATTCGTTTCTATCTTGAGACTGATATCGTTGCCCCTGATGAGCGTGCAGACATCGAAAATATGCGGACAAAGCATCGGCTCTCCGCCCGAAATGGCCACGTAGGGAATATCCAGGTCCGCAATCTGCCGGCAGAACTCAAGCGACTGCTCTGCGGTCATCTCATCGGGCATGCTATGGCCGGCTTCCTCACAGCAATGCAGGCATCCAAGGTTACAGGCCGAATTGATTTGCCAGGCAATAAAAAGCGGGGCGTCATAATCTTCGAAATGAGTGCCCTTGAGCATGGCTCGCAATTCATCATCCGGCCCCGGATTGGTCAAACGGCTCAATTGCTTATCTTCTGTTACAATATCCATGCTTGCTCCTATGCACCTTCACTGATCATGTTGTTTGATTTCAACTGCTCGGTAAATTCGACGATGTCTCTTTCCATCACTTCCCTATCGCCGTCGTAGCGGTTGCTGAGCGCCCTCACTATCTCGGGCAAATCCTTTCCCTGTTCTAACAACTGCAAAATCTCTCCGCCCACCTGGTCGGTTATGAAGATTTTCTCGGTCAGCGTGTCAAACAGCACTGTTCCGAATTTTTCGTTTCTGATTTTCGTATGTTCGGTAAAATTCATCCGAGCCTCACTTTCTTCTGTCAGTCTCCAATTGCGTCATTGCCGCTGAAGCGACAGCATCCGCGCAACGTCGAGAAGGTACCCCGCAGGAGCGAGAGAATCACGATACGATTGCCGTACGCTACAGACGGACTGCGCGCTCCTCACAACCAGAGTCCCCCACGGAACATTTAGCTGAATATTATCCCCCCGCCCCCTGGCATAGGCCGTTAAGTGAATCTAATGTAAGGTTGAGCCATCACTTTTCCGGAAACATCCTCGAGCCTTGGCTTCTGCCATTTCTTCTTTGGCTTGTCTTCTTTCAGTTGACTGGCAGTGGACTGTCCCTGGCTAATTTCTAACCTCTTGGTTTCCATGAATGTATCTCCTTTTCATTCGTTATAAGGCTTCTGCAAAATTGAAGTTAGGCATACTCTTGAAAAGAAAAAATCTCCGTTGTGATTTTCTCTTTTTAAGACGAGATGCATAACATCTTACCTGATAATACATTATCACAGTATCCCAGATTATTTTGGAAAATCGTGAAACCGACTTTCCAAAAATAATATATGCCTAACTTCAATTTTGCAGAACTCATATCGTTATCATAGAGGTCTGCAAACCCCGGCTGATTTTTCGCAGCCAAGACCAACAAAAACTATAGGATATTAGGTCTTTCTTGCAATTGCAAAGCTTTTTTTCAGATTTTGCAGCCTTGCTCCGATAACCTGATTGTTTACTTCGATGAGCATTCCGACGGATTTCACGGCTGTTCACCCCGTCAGATAGGCCGGCGGGCGCCGTCTCAGGGGGCTATCTAATGAGGTAAACTTTCACAAAGTGCGGCTTCGGAATGTACCATCACGGGCAATCGCACGGTGAAGGTTGCGCCGGAGCCTTTTATGCTCTCTGCGCTGATAGTGCCGTTGTGCTGTTGTACGATTTGGCGAGCTATGGCTAAGCTCAAGCCCTGGCCCTGTGAATGGTGGTCGATGTCGGGCTCCGAGAGCTCCTCAAAGACATGCGGCAGGTAATCGGGATCGATTCCCCGGCCCTGGTCGCTCACAGCCACATACGCATCGGCGTTGTCGCTGGAAACGCAGACGTTTACGGTCCCGTCCGATGGGCTGAAGCGGATGGCATTATCGAGAATCGCGGCCAGCACCCTCTTGATTTCGTGCCGGTCAAGACAAGCGGTTGCGGTTGGGCCGGCATCAAATTGGGTCTCGATCTTTACATGCCGCTCTGCTGCCGCCGGCGCCACCTCGCAAATCGCCTCACGGACGATATCGCACAGATCGGCCGGTGCCGGGTGGAGCTGCCACTTTCCGGATTTTAAAGAGGCCAGCAGTAGGGTGTTTTCAAAGAAGCGATGCAGGCGTTTGGCCGCGGAATACACCATCTCGGTCAGTAACCTTCGCTCTTCGGCATCCATCTGCTCCTCGGACATCAGCATCTCCGCCGGCCCGATAAGGCTGTTGAGCGGCGTACGTGCTTCATGGCTGAGCAGCGTCAGGACGTCGGTCTTGAACTGGTCCAGCTCTTCGACCGATTTCAGACGCAAATGGACCCGTATCTTGGCCAGCAGCTCGTCTTTGTCGAAGGGTTTGATGATATAATCGTCCGCGCCGGCCCGATAGGCTTCGACTCGCTCGCAGACCATGGATTTGCCGGAGACCATGATGATTTTCGTATGCCGCAGGTGTGCATCGGCCCGTATCTGCCGGCAGACCTCTGCCCCATCGATACCGGGCATCATATTATCGAGCAGAATGATGTCGGGCCGAAAACCGGCCGCCGAACGAAGAGCCTGCTCGCCGGTCGTCGCGGTTCGAAGGTCGTAGTCCTGACCTAACAGTCTCTGGAGATTCGCAATATCGACCGGATCGTCATCGACGGCCAGAATCTTGTTTTGCGGCTGTGCCATAACGGGTATGTCGGTCAAAAAACCCGATGGTTTTAGATATTTTTGTGGCAGCCTTCTGAACGAATTTGCCAATATGCTTAAAAATCTGCGGAAAACGGCTTATTTATTAAAAAGTACGTACTTCCCACAATTGACAATATCACCTACAACTGATACACTTTTATAAGAACCACGCCGGATTTTTCTGATGCGTAACCTTCCGGGCGAGGTGCGTGCGGTGAATGGCGCTGGACTATGGCTAAGACAGGGGGGACGGAGGATATAAACATGACGACGGCGGGCAATTCACGAAATTGGCGCGCAATCCCTTGCCAATCACATCGCGTAGCTGGTTATGAGCGTTTATCCACGTTCATCTGCGGTTTCATAAGTGATTGCGGTTTGGCTCGGTATTGGAGGATATGGACCATGAGAACTCTATTTCTAACCTTGATCACGTGTCTGTTTGTACTGCCTGCATACGCCAAATACAGCGGCGGGACCGGAGAGCCGAACGACCCGTACCAGATCGCTACGGCGGAGGACCTGATGCTGTTGGGCGATAGTCCCGATGATTACGACAAGCACTTCATCCTGACCGCCGACATCGACCTGGATCCCAACCTCCCCGGCCGCAAAGTCTTCGACAGGGCCGTCATCGCGCCGGACGCTAACGATGTGGAGAACGGATTCCAGGGGATTCCTTTCACCGGCGTCTTCGACGGCAACAGTCGTACAATCTGGAGTCTGACAATCAGCGGTAAGGACTATCTCGGTCTGTTTGGGCAATTGGGAGCCACTGTCGGCGAGGTTAGGAACCTGCAGATAGTAGGCGTCAACGTGGTTGGCTCAGGCGAATGTGTCGGCGGGCTTGTGGGAGAAAGCAACAACGGTACCGTAGCCAACTGTTCCAGCCACGGTGAGGTCATGGGCAACTTCTATGTCGGCGGACTGGTGGGGTACAACGCCGGCCCGGTGACCTGCTGCTACAGTACCGTTAAGGTCAGCGGCAGCAGGTGGTCCATCGGCGGGCTGGTGGGGTACAGTTGTGGGCGTGTACAGCAGTGCTACAGCACTGGTCCGGTCAGTGGCAGCAGCAATGTCGGTGGGCTTGTGGGGGAAAACGCATATACTGTGGCCGAGTGTTACAGCGCGGGTGCGGTCAGCGGCAGAAACGGTGTCGGCGGCCTCGTGGGGTATGCCTATGCTTATAGCCAGGCGCTCCTGTCTTTCTGGGACATGCAGACATCAGGGCAGGCCTCAAGCGCCGGGGGAACAGGCAAGACGACGGCTCAGATGCAGACGGATAGCACGTTCCTCCGTGCTGGCTGGGACTTCGTCGATGAGACGGCAAATGGCACGGAGGATATCTGGTGGATTGACCAGGGGAAGGATTATCCTCATCTGTCGTGGGAATTAAGTGAAATTGCGCCGGCCGTAGGCGCTGACATTACCAAGCCAGGGGATAGGATCAAGGGTGTTCCAAACGATGGAGACTGGCCGAGCAATGAAGCGCCTCGGTTTGCAATCGACGACAACATTGCTACGAAGTACCTACATTTCAAGGGAGATTTCTACCCTGATCCTGGAACGGGAGGTGCTGGTTTCCGAGTCACTCCGTCAATCAGCCAGACCACTGTCTTTGGGCTGACTTTCACGACAGCGAATGACTATCCGGCTCGCGATCCAGTCGCATTCGAGCTTTCCGGATCGAATGTGAGTATAGATGGGCCGTACAGCCTAATTGCCAGCGGCGAAATCGTCGATTTCAACCAAAGAACGGAGTGGCCGCGCTTCACAAAGAACCGGACCCCGATTTCGTTCCGTAATAGCGTTGCATACAATCATTACCAGCTCATATTCACTGCTATTCGGGGCCCTGCGGGCGGGATGGTGAATAGTATGCAGATCGCCGAAGTTGAACTATTGGGGTTGGGTCTACCTGCAGGTGATCCTTCTCCGTCTGATGGTGCGCTATAGACGGGCACATGGGTAAGACTTCGCTGGACGAGGGGTGCAACTGCGGCCTCGCACGACGTGTACTTCGGGGACAACCGTGCGGACGTGGAAGGCGGCACTGGCGGCACATTCTGCGGCAACCAAGTCGAGACATCCTTTACCGTCGGCCTACCCGGATGTCCATATCCAGATGGCCTTGTTCCGAGCACAACGTACTACTGGCGTATCGACGACGCCGAGGCTAACGCCTGGACGAAACATAAGGGCAACATTTGGAGCTCTACGACTGCCTCCCGGACGGCCTACGACCCGTAGCCGCCTGATGGCGCGCGGTTTGTGGACTGTTATGTAATCCTTAGCTGGAAGGCGGGTTTGGGTGCCTTGCGCCAGCAGTTGTACTTCGGTGACAATTTTGATGATGTGAACGACGGTCTCGGCGGCACGGCCAAGACGAGGGCCGAGATGCAGACGGCCAAGACGTTCCTGGATGCCGGGTGGGACTTCGTTGATGAGACGGACAACGGCACGGAGGACATCTGGTGGATCTTAGAAGGGAAGGACTATCCGCGTCTGTGGTGGCAAGCCGCACCGGAATAAAATGGAACCGCAGATCATTCATTCGAGATATGAGCGACGAAAGACTACCTTGAAACCGCAGATTAACGCAGATGCACGCTGATTGAAAAGGCTTGAATGTCGTGACTCGATCATTGCTGAAAGCCGTGTCCGTGTGTTTACTTCATCATTGGATATTCCTTGTTCGATATTCGACCCTCAAGTTTGAATAATGAATATCCAATAACGAATAGCGAACGTCGAAGGAAAGACCCCGGTGAGAGCATGATTATCCGCGTTTACTGGCGTTTATCGGCGGTTTGAACGCACAACGCTTGTGGGGCTGAAGGTGCACTTCGTCGAGCGGTTGCGATTCGTGGGCTATTTTCTGTTTCTCATCTCGGGCGTGTCCGGCTCGATGTGGACGGTGATATTGGTCGGGCGCATGATCTGCTCATCGAGGGCCTTTTCGAGGCGTTCGGCGACTTCTTGTTTGGTATTGGCCGTGGAACGTCCGGCGTCCGGAATCAATCGAGCTTGCAGACATAGATCTCGTTCACGAAATCAAGGCCCGCCAGCTCTTCAATCGCTTTTGTATCCGGTTCCTTATCGAGACTGACGGCCAGCACGGCCTTCTGCTCGGCAGGCTTCTGCCCGACGCCCATCGTGCAGATATTGATGTTGTGCTTGCCGCAGACGGTTCCGACGGCGCCGATCACGCCGGGCTTGTCGTCGTTGAAAATGACCAAAACGGTTCCCTGCGGCGTGATTTCAATATTGAAGCCGTCAATCTCGATGATGCGCAGCAGGGCCCCGCCGAAGATCGACCCGGTGACGGTGCGCGTCACCTTGTCGGTCACGACTCTGGCGTTGAAGCTCGCTACAACGTCCTTGACGTCGGCGTTCTTTGTCTCATCGATGCTGATGCCGCGTTCTTTGGCCAGGACCGGCGTGTTGACCATATTCAGCGGCATCTCGAAATGCTTCTGCAGCAGGCCAACGGCGAAGTTGAGCGTAACCGGCTCGACCGCCGCCTCGGCGATGGAACCGCGATACTGGACCTGAATCTTTTTGATCTGACCCGGCCCAATGGTGCTGACGAGGGTGCCGATTCGCCGGGCCAGCTCGGCGTACCGACTGACAACCGGCGGCATCGCCCCGGCCGTGGATGGAGCGTTCAGGGCATTTCTCACCGGCCCGCCCTTGATCGCGTCAACGAGAATCTGGGCCGCTTCGACGGCGACCTCGATTTGAGCCTCCTCCGTGCTGGCGCCCAAGTGCGGCGTAACGATGCAATGCTCGAACCCGGCGAAACGCATGTCCTCCGGCGGCTCCTTGGGGAAAACGTCGAGGGCAGCACCGGCAATACGCTTTTCGGCGAGGGCCTCGTAGAGGGCGTCCTCGTTAATGATCCCGCCCCGGGCGCAGTTGATTAATCGCACGCCCGGCTTCATCATGCGAATTTGCTCGGCGCCGATCATGTTCAGCGTCTGCTCATTTTTCGGCACGTGGACGCTGATGAAATCCGCCTCTCTGAAAATCCTGTTGATATCGTCGGTCACTTCAATGCCGAGTTTTTCCGCGTCGGTTGGTGCGGCAAACGGGTCGTGCCCCAGGATTTTCATATTGAAACCTCTGGCCATTCCGGCCACGGCCATGCCGATCCGGCCAAGTCCGATCAAGCCGAGCACTTTATTGTTCAACTGATTGCCCGTATATTTTTTTCTGTCCCAGGCGCCGCCCTTGAGGCTGTTGCAGGCTGAGACGATATTCCGGCTCATGGCCAGGATGAGGGCCATCGTGTGCTCGGCGGCGCTGAGCGTGTTACCGCCCGGCGTATTCATCACCAGGATGCCTTTGCGCGTGGCCTCGGGGACCTCGACGTTGTCGATCCCAACGCCGGCCCGGGCGATGGCCTTGAGCTTACCGGGGCGGCTGAGCACCTTTGCGGTCACCTTTGTGCCGCTTCGGATGATCAGGCCGTCATGGTCACCGATAATCTGCGCCAGCTCATCCTCGCTTATGCCCGTCTTGACGACGGTTTCGACGCCGTCCATCCCGTTTAGCAGGTCAATCCCTTCCTGTGCCAATTTGTCCGTAATCAGAACCTTGATCATTTCCTGACTCCAAAAAAACCATGATTCTCAATCTTGGAACGCACATTGTAGCCGCCGTAGTGGGAAATAGCAAGAGCGCCAAGAGCCAAAGTATTCAGCCCTTCTGTCCTTTGGCGGGGCTGATAGAAAACGGGGCCTGTGCCGAAGAAATCGGCACAGGCCCCAAGAGCTGCAAGAGACGTTCACAATCACATCGTCGTCTCAAGGTGCTGTTGTCGGGCGATAGAGCCGGATGTCGTCGAAGTACATCTTGCCTGAGCCGCCGGCCGCGGGACTATTCTTTGTGCCGAAGCCAATGGTGATCGTATTGACGTTCGTGAGGGTCACACCCTGGAATCCCTGCAGGTCGATGACCCACTCGGTCCATGTTGCGGTCTGCGCCGCCTTCGGATCGGCATGATAGACCACCGCATTTCCGTTGAGGGCAACATACATCCGCTCAGCGGCATTCGCCGCGGCGCCTCTGAACCACAGCGACAACTGCCCAACCCCTTCCTCGGTCCAATCACGCGGATAGACTAACGTCAAGGTCGCCTCGGAAGTCTTGTTAGTGTTGTCATAGCGATAGGGCATCGACTGGCTGCCGCTGTGAACAATCGTGCGCTCGGCGTAAGGAGGCATGTCATTGCCCACCAGAGCCCCGTTCGTCGTCGGAGTCGCAAAACCGTCTATCCATTTGTCGAATATCCTGTTGCTCGCCGGGTCCGGTGGATCAAGGTCATTGTAGGACTCAAAGTCATCCACGAGCAGGAAGTCGGCCGTCGTAAAGCTCCAGACAAGGCCCTTCACCGTGCCTGTATTATAGACCGCATCGACGCGCCAGTAGTAAGGCGTGTACCAGGCGAGCTTGCCGGGATCGTAGCTCTCGGAGCCTTTGGCCTTGCTGCCTTTGTATTCCGGCGAAGCGGTCGTGGCGTTCTTGACAGCCTCTTTATCCGTGCCGAAGTAAACGTCGTGCGACGCGGCACTCGTTGCCGGCGTCCAGTTTAGCTTCGCGACCATCTGCACACCCACAGCGCCGTTGGCCGGCTGCGGATTGCCCGCGGCGCCGGGCGTCGTGAAGGCCCAGATACCCCCTTTATATGTCGAGGTCCCGTCGAATTCATCGATTCGCCAGTAATAGACCTTCTCTGCTTCCAGCTTGGTGGGTCCGAACTTCGCAACGCCCGAAGGTCCTTTGTACGCGCCGGGCGCGTCGGCTTCGACATCCGCAAGATTCGTGCTGAGGTACACGTGGTGCAGCTTTGCGCCGAATCCCGGCGTCCAGGTCAGCGTCACATCATCCGGCCCTACGAACTGCGCTCCGTCGGCCGGGCTGGGATTATAAGCTGTCTTGGGCGGAATCGAGAAGCGCCAAACGTCGCCCTTCCATGGACTGTTGGGCTCGGCGGCGTTGACTTCGTCAATTCGCCAGTAGTAAGTTGTGCCCGGGACGAGCCCGTCCGGATAGGCAAAACCCGGAAAGCCGGCAACGAAAAACAGTCCCGTCTGGTTGCCTCGGAACACGGCTGAGTCATGGGTTGCCTGCTCTACGTCGCTGAGATTATCGCCCAGATACACATCGTGTGAGACCGCATAGCCTCCCGGCTTCCAGGAAAGATTCACCCACGTGTCGGTCAGCAGAGCGCCATCTTCGGGATTGGGGCCGTAGGCGTATGGCCATACCTCGCCTGCCATGGTGCCCAGTATCTCGCCCTCCGACAAGGCATGGTTGTACATCCTGACATCGTCGATTGCACCAATCCAATCACAGCCCCACCCGTCGGAGCCGATGAGGACAGGAGTGGGACTGCTGGTAATTGGGCCCATTGGGGTTGATTCGGTTGCCTCTGCATTGAGATAGGTGGTCAGCGTCGTGCCGTCATACGTGCACGAGATGTGGCACCACTCGTTGCGAACCAGCTTTTTGCCGACGAAGGCCCAGGCCCTGGGCGACGTATTGAATGTGAACGCCATGTAGGGCTGAGGGCCGCCCCAGCCGTATCGAACCTGAAAGCTCCAACTGGGACTCATCCCGCTCATCGCCTTGGCCATCGGCGCCGTCTCCGTGCCCTTTCCCTCCGGGTCATCGGCGTCGGGTCTTATCCAGAGGGCTATGGAGGTCGGACCAGTGATATCCAGGCTGGCGCCATTGCCGCAATTGATATAGTCCCCGCCACCGCCGGCGGCGCCCAAGCCATGGAACTCCAGGGCTGTCTTCTGGATACCGGCGATCCATGTGGGTTTGCCCACGATAGTCCCGTTGTTGCCGTTACCGCTCGAATCCGATATCGTGGTGCCGGAACCTTCATCGAGCGTCCAGCGACCTACCAGATCTGCCTTAGCCGTGCTTGTCAGAACCAGACCCAACACCAGAACGAAAAACGTTGAGCAAATTAATTGTTTACGCATGATAATCCTCCTTCAAAAAGTTAACATTAAAACGGTTGGTGATCCTTACAAGATTTGGTCATCATTCGCCTACGCTGATTCCTCGCGATTCGACACCTCCTTTCTCCAAATGGACCGACATGAAGGCCCGGTCAAAAAGCCACAAGATGAAGACAGACAATCTTCAGATGGCAACACGCTTACTTATACCAGATTAGAGGGCCGCTCGTCAAGGAAAAATCGCCCCGTATCGGATTGCTATGGGCTGGTCAGAGAAGCAAGAAGGAACACCTGCAAGAATACGGACTCTTTAAGTCCCCATTCTTCAATCGCTGATTCTCAACTCCGTGCCGCCAGGGCTCGGGCTAACGTGACCGCCCAGCCGGCGGCGACGATGATTATCAGGGCCAAAATCATGTATCTGAGCTTGACTTCCGCGAAAAAACGCCGGATAAAGCCGAAATACACTCCAAAGACAGCCACAATGAACGCCACGAATGCCGTGACGGCCATCAGGGAGCACAACAGGCCGCACGCCGGCTGGATGTAGAACGCCTCAACGATTTTGCCCTGGGCGAAGGCGAGTGTGGCGGTGGTCATGCCGCAGCTCGGACACGGAAGGCCGGTCCTTTGCTGGAACCCGCAGTAGCCAAGCCATCGGCCCACGTTGATGTTGTAGCGTCCCGCCAGGGCAAAGACGCCGAAAAAAGCAGCGATGGCAAGGCAGATAACGGCCGCGACAATCCGCTGCTGAAACGATGCCCGACAGGAACATTTCGGCCTATTTTGCTGTTGGCTCGTTTGAATCACGGCGTTAGAATAGGGCGGCGTAACGGTTATGTCAAGGTCAGGGGCGGATAAGAAGATATGGCATTAGGGCAGAGCGATCTGAGCGACATGTTGGAGACGGCCATCGTAGCGGCACGGCTGGCGGGCCGGCGGGCGATGGAAGAAATTGACTATGTCAAGGTCTCGGTTAAGAACGGCGCCGAGCTGGTCACCCAGGCCGATGCCCACTGTCAGAAAATCATCATCGACCGAATCAAAGAGAGCCATCCCGATCACGGCTTCATCGCTGAGGAAGGCGATGACGGCAAGATGTTCAAACAGCCCCCACGGGGGCGAGAGCGGCTCTGGTGGGTTATCGACCCGATAGACGGGACGAACAATTTTGCGCACGGTATGCTGTTTTTTGCCGTGAGTATCGGCGTTGTGTACGAAGGCGAGCCGGTTGTGGGGGTGATTTTCGAGCCGGCTACGGAGTCCATGTTCACCGCCGTCAAGGGCGGCGAGGCACAATTGAACGGCAGGCGAATAAACGCCAGCGAAGAGACGATAGACAGATTCGCCAGCGTGGGTCTGGAAAGCCATTTTGACGACGGCGTGCCGGGCTGGGCCTGTGAGCTTATGCAGCGGACGAGATTTCGCAACCTGGGCTCGACGGCCCTGCAGTTGGCATACGTGGCAAAGGGCGGCATGATTGCGACGATCGCCGGCACGCCCAAGCTCTGGGACATCGCAGCCGGGGCCGTCATCGCCGAGGCGGCGGGAGCCGTCATCACGGACTGGCAGGGGGGCAGAGTATTTCCCGTCGATCTGGACCGCTACGACGGGCGCCGATTCCAGGTCGTAACAGCCAACAAGAAAGTGCACGGCCAAATCATAGAGATGCTAAGACATTGAAGATTTTCGGTTTTCGATTGCCGATTGGCGATTGGCGATTTTAAACAGAAGAAACCATAATCCAGCAGGAGAATTCAAGCCCATGACCCCTGATGAACTAAAGAATAGAACGAAGCAATTTGGTCTTCGAGTGATCCGGCTCGTAGAGAGCCTTCCGAACACCAAGACCGCTACAACGACAGGTGGTCAATTACTACGTTGTGGGACGTCGGTGGGCGCAAATTACCGCGCTGCGTGCCGTGGCAGGTCGAAAGCAGAATTCATTGCTAAACTTGGAACAGTCGAAGAAGAAGCTGATGAATCGGCATACTGGCTTGAGATGCTTGTTGAAGCTAAAATCGTCAAGACAGGTGGCAGGATTGCATGCCGAGGCTGATGAGCTGACCGCGATTATGGCCAAGTCCCGTCAAACCGCAAAGCACAAGAGCTGAAATCGGCAATCGGCAATCGAAAATCTTCTACCTTGGGTCGGGGACCGCGTGCAAGGCGACGATTTTCACTTTGTCGCCGGGGGATGTCACCTGGCTTCTGTCGAGTATGGCTAAGACCCTTTTCTGCGGGCCGTCGGCGCCGATACGAACGAGAATGTAGGCAGTGAAGACGTCGCTTCGCACGGTGACGATATTGCTGATCCGTGCGAAAATGACGTCCCGTTCCTCAAAGTCGCTCACCGCTCCGTCGCTGGGCGTAAGATCGGGCAGCCGGTCCAAATCGACGGCGGCGTACGCCGGGTCCAGCGCATAGTAACCCATCTCGGGAACCTGCATCAGCGCAGCCGTACTTTCAAAAGCTCCCGCTATCGCGTCTCGATACGTTACTATCGCCTGGGCAATTTGAAGCTCCATCCAGGGCAACTGGGCGATCACAAACGATGGGGCCGTATTGATATTGACTCGGCCTTTTACCCGGGTCTCCTCCCGTGGGTGGCCGTGCTCGGCCGGGTCGATGACCGTCAGATATTGAAAGATTTTTGCAAACGCGGGATTCCGCAAATCGAGCCGGACCTGCTCTTCCGGGGGCTCCGGGGCAAGCGTCACGCCAATCATATCGCATGGGTCAGGGCTCGGCGCCACGATAAACGCCCTTGCTATGTCACCCACCGACACAAAGGAGCCCATGGCATTTGCAAAATCGTAGAAGTTGTAGTTCTTTCGCGTTCCGTTTAGTCCGTTCGCGTTGCCCAATGTGTTGCTCGCGGCTGTCAAATTCTGGTACACGACATTCCAATTGTTGTCTGCCCGGCCGTAGGACTGCGAAACATTCGCAGCACTATCCCAAGTGAACCAGGAATCTGCCGTTTGCTGCCGGTCGAGATAGATGTCTGAAACGGATATCCTCCTCAGAAGCCAGAGGTCGTATCTCTCTCTTAACGCATACGCAGGCGGGTCCGAATTCGCAACACGATTATATACCGCCAGGACCAAACCGGGGTCTTCTTTGCCGCCGCCGGTGGACATTAAACCCGAGACGCCAAAAGCACTTGAGGCCGCAGCGCCGTTGGTGATTACAAATCGGCTCCCATCCGCTATTGCGTAGCCCGCCAGGTTGATCGTGCCGACGACTTCGCCGGTTTGGCGGCGGAGCTCCAGCCTGAAAGAGCCCAGCGGAATATCCGTGTCGAATGGATTGTAAAGCTCGACCGCAAAATAGTTATTCGCCGGAACGTCCGCGCTCGTCCGGCTGATCCTGAAGCCTATCTCGCTGATGAACGGCTGGGCCTCGAAGCCGTAGTACGTGGTGGCGCCCGCCGGCAGAACGGTCACGTCTGTATTGTGATCGCGAAGATCGACGATATTGACCGCTAATTGGGCGGCCAGCCCGTCGCCGCGTGCAAGGTTGGGGTCGATGCCCTGCAGGGCTTCCCGTATCGCCTCATACAGCAGATTCTCATCGGCGATATTGACGTTGATCATCTTTCCGCCGTTCAAGGTCTGCCCGGCGGGATTGATGATCCGATCCATATTGTGGGTGGTGGTGACATGTCGATACGCGTAATTCGGGTCCAGGCCGCTGCTGTCGCCGGCTCTTTGGAACCAGGCGTCCAGCGGTCCTCCGGCGGAGGTGATGGGCGTGGACAGTGCATTGCTCCTGAAGTGTCCTCCCCATTGCTCCAGGCGCGTGTCGATGTCGCTGTGATTCAACAGGAATCTGTAACGAAGCTCCAGCTCATCGGAAATATCGAAGGGCGTGTAAGGCCCGTTGGGCTCGTCGTAACGCCAAATTACATTCTGCTCGTACGCGCGCAGATTGAACGGGTCAACGCCGGCGCCTGAATTTGCCCTGGCCATAAGCAGATTCGTCTCATCCGCTGCGGCGGGGGGTTGTCCCGGTGCGCCGGCTACGGCCATGAGGTTTATCTGCAATTGGCTGGAGCCGCCCAGGGCCAATATGGTCGTGTTCGGATCGCCCGGATAGAACTTGAAAGCCGTATTGGCGTTCAGCATGGCCCCGTTATCGACAATTCTGATGGCGGCGTAGATGGGTTTGCCTTTGGTGCTGCTTATGTCCGGTATAATGGCCCATCGCGAATCGGCCACACCGTCGCCATCGGCATCTGCGGCTACGGCCTCACCCATAACGCCGGCATCCTGACGGTCCGGGACAACTACAGCCTGCAAATTCGGGTCCAGGTTGTTGTACAGGTCACTTATCTGCCGCCGGTAATAGTTGCCGCCCGACTGATAAGGCTCAAGGGCCGCCAGCCAGATGTCATTGGCATCAGGATAGTCGCCGTACTCCTGACCGGCCACACCGGGGACGTCCAAGACCAGCTCCCGCGATATCTCGGCCACGACCGTTTCGACGGCGAAGTCCAGCTCCTTGGTTTCCGAGACGGCCGATGTTGCCATGTTATCCACACGGGACGCTATGACAAACAGCACGCCCACGATGGCCAGCAAGCTGGTCAGGACCACCGCCAGGATGAGGGCGGAGCCGCCGGAAAGTGCGTCTGCTGCGAGTTTCTTGTCTGCCGTTTTCATTTTCAGCAACTCAATTGCCTATGTAAACAATGTGCGTAAAGGTTCTGCCTTGCGCTATAATTCCTTTAGAATCGAAGAGCGTGAAAGTAAACTTCAGCGCGCGTCCAAGTCCCGGGATCGCGTCAAAATGGGCCCTATCGACCTGGTCTCTCGGGTAGCTGATATGGTTGATGGCGACCCCGCCGTAAGGCGGATAAGGATACAGGACACCCGGCACGGTATTGGGGTCAGTGGGGTCCATCAGGTAGAAATGCGTGTCATTATTGGGATTCCCGTCGCCATCCGGGTCAACCTCCGGAATCCATTTCTGCTGTGCATCGTACCAGCTTTGAATCTTGAACTCGCCCACGCCTTCACACAAGAGCATGTGAATCGAATTGGCGTCCGCCGGGTCCACCATGGCGCCTTTGACCTGGTCGCTGACGGCGCTGGTCCCGACCTTGATATCGGTAATCACGGACAGCATGTCCTGCTTGTTCGCCCAGGGAATCCTCTTCCATGCCTCGCAGGATATCTTGTCATATTCATAGAGGTTGTTCCACTGGAACCATTGCGGGCCGGTGAAGCTGTTCGGGTCCAGGAAGCCGGGCAGCGCCGGATCGGCCGTCAGGATATGCTGGGTTCTGGCGAGCACTCGTTCGGCCCGGTCCTGCCCTTCGGCTCTTGTTTGGCCTTTGCGAGCAATCATGTAGCAGACCCATGCCATGTTGCCGCGAATCATCGGGCTGACCCCATAGGACTGGAAATCGCCGTTTGCGAAGAACATAATGCGATCGAATCTCTCGTATCCGTCAGAGTCGTTATCCTCATAGCCGGCCGTCGCCGGCAGGGGCTTGGCAACCCAGGCCACGAAGATTTCGCCGTCCTTGTCGAGGCCCTTGAAGTCGGCGTTGAGCTGGTTGGTGATGGCTCGCAGTTTCTGCATGATTTCAGCGTTCGCCATGGCCGTGCGATGGGCGCCAATGCTGACTTTGAAGATGACGCTCGCAAAAGACAGAACGATGGCCAGAATTCCAATAGCCACCATCAACTCGATGAGCGTAAAACCGTTCGTTGTTCGTTGTTCGTTGTTCATATGAACTAAAAACGTATCAGCTTCTGATAGACTGCTATGCAGGGATATCTGCCGCCGCCGACGGGGGGCGGAACCACCCACACTGAATCCGTTGCAGCGCCCTGCCATACCCTGTCGAGCACGATGGTGTCGGGTGCGTCGGGGTCGCGCTGCACAACGCGGTACAGCCGGCCGGTCCGGTTATCCATGATCGTGGAGCCGCCGTCGATGAAGGCCTGCTCGCCGGGTGCCGTTATCGCAAGTCTATTTTGATTGCCGGGGCCGCTGACAGCCGAGACGCTCACCTGAACGGGAGCCGGCCTGGTCGCCCCGCCCGGATACGTGGTGCTGCTGCTGACCTTCCTGCTGGCAAAGACGGTCACCTGGACAAGCCGGTTATTCGGCCCGGAAGCCACGGGCCTGCACAGAGCAGACCAGCAGTATTGCTTCTCGCCCGAGGTCTTTGTAGAAGGATAAGCGAATTCGTCGGAGGCGATGGGATTCAGCGCCTCGAACGAGGCGAGCCGGTCCGTTGCCAGACGCGCGTCGGTCAAATTGATGCCGTACAACCTGATCTTTGCAAAGGCTTCGTCGGCAACTACTGCCGCGATGCTTCGCTCCGTGGCGATTGTGGCAAAATGAATACCGGTGAAGAAGGTCCCGCCGATAAACATCATTCCAATGGCCAGCGTGGCGACGGCCAGCAGAACCTCGGTAAGAGAAAAACCATCATGTTGCGGCTTCTTTATCATGGACCTGTCAATCCGGCGAGATCATCGTCCCCGTGTAGGCGTTTATATAGACCGCTTCCAGACGACTTAGATAGTCGAATCTTCCCTGTGCACCTAATTTGTCAAACTGGGTTCCATCATAGATAACAAATCTGTTTCGGCTCGGTTCGGCGCCTAACCCCAGCTCGGCATAATCATCCTGGACGAACATGCCCACGCCGGAATTAAGAATGTTCTCGGGAGAATTAAAGATATCGTCCATGGAGGTCTTGTTGGCAACTGTGTTGTCCGGACGGTAAATTCCGTCCCGGTTTCTGACCCTGACAGGGCGGACCACGAGCTTGCCGCTCGGCGAGAAAACAATCGAGAGAGTGGATGTGTCCCGGACGTATTGATTCTTTCCATCCGGCCCGCGGTTCGCCGGATTCGAGTCGTCGAGGTACTGCACCTTGAGAGGCTCATCGAGCGGGTCTGCCGCCCCCACCGGACTGGCACCGTGATTTGTTCTGACCATCAGATCCATGATGCCTGAGCTGGCGGGCAGCTTGATCGGCTTGAGACCTTCAACCGCCCGGAAACCCGAGCTTAAACCTGTCTTCTCAAAGTCGTGCACGATAAAGATCATGTACTGGCTGCCGGTCGAATCCTGCTGGAAGCGTACGCCGGCGTAGCGTTGGTCTCTGGCGGCGATGGCACGGGCACCGGACAGGGCGGCGCTGATCATGCTCGTTGCCCCGCTGCCGGACTCGAATGAATGAACCAGAATACGGACAGCCGGCAATCCCAGACTCAGAAGCAGCGCTATGGTTGCAACCACGAGCACCATCTCAGTCATGGTAAGACCGGATTGTCTGGACTTCGTTGTCATTTTCTGCTGTCCATATCATCAGCCGTGCCGAATTTCTTGTCGGGCCCGGCCGATATCAAACGAGGGAAATTATCGCCGGCGACGTATTGGTAATCCAAGACGGTTCCCCACGGGTCGTATATCTCGGGCGGCGTTTGAGCCGAAGGCACGCCAGCCGGACTGTACTGGTTCTTAATGAGAGACTCGTCGATTCGCTCGAGGATCTTCTGCGCGCCGGGCACCGATTGAAGCTCCTTATAGAGGTACTCGGAATGCACGGCGGCGTTTGCGTAATTCTTCTCGGTCTGCTCAGGAAAGCGGCCCGTGAATTCGCGGTACTCCTGCAGCGCGCTATCCAGCAACACAAAGATAGACTCGACGCCCCTTTCTTTGGCTTGAGTGTCGATCCGGCTGGCGACGCCGATGACCATTGTCGCTAACAGTGCAATGACCGCCACGACGATCAACATCTCGACAAGGCTCATGCCGTGCTTGTATTTGCGAGTTCTCATAGTCTTGGCTCGCTCAATCAGAACCTTCACGTCGCGCTGAGCACGGCGGATGGTCTGCTTTTCCTGAATTCGCCGGATACTTCGCGTGGCTCAGAATGACAGGCCGCCGGGCGGGCAAATTGTCGCCGGGGACTTAGTTGCCGAAATTGCAAATATCGTCGCCTGTCCCATAAAGACCGTCCGACCCCGCTGAAATCAATATGTAAGAATCACTCCTGTAGGGCCAGGGCCTCGCGGTTATTTTCGGATTTCTGATATACTTCTCATAGAAAAATGCCGGGTCGGCCAGCGGATGCACTCTGTTGTCGGCCTGCTGTTTCGCCTCAACAAGGGCAGCATTGTCCAATACATCGTAAATTCTGGTTATGTCCTTCTCGGAGGTCTTGGCCCTGTAGTAAAGAACGGGCGCTCCCGCTTTTTCGGTAACGGTGCTGGGGCGTCCCGTCACCGGATCGATCATGGTGACCCTCTTTGCGTGAAATGCGTCGCAGATCACGTACGTATCCGGCGCCAGCGGGCCGGTGGAATAGGGCCTGAACACATCGCCCAGTTTGAACGCGCTGGTGGTTGCAAGCTCGAGATAGGGACCCTTTCTTTCGTCCAGCGTGTCCGGGGCGCCGTTGCCGTCCAGGTCTCTCGTCTTCAAAGGGTCGTATGTCGCGGGCCCGCCGGCCGCATCCAGTCCATCGGCTCTCCATGCGGACTTCGGGTGAAATCCCAGCAGGTCCCAGCCTAAAAGGGCTTCAGCGAGCTTCTGAGCACCACAATAGTCATTCGCATTGGTTCCAACAGCATGAGAGAAGGGGTCCGATGGCGGGTAATCGCCATAGTCGTTCTTGAAGGCGGTCAGAGCCAACTCGATGGCGATAAACTGGGCCTTCTGCTTTGTTTCTTTTGCGATGTTTCTCACCGCACTGAGAGCCGGCAAAAGCAGCCCGACCAGCAGGGCTATGATCCCCAGAACCGCCAGCAGCTCTACCATTGTGAAACCCGTCTTTTTACGTTCCACGGCTACTCCTTTTAATATCCATGACCGGTTGCGGCAACA
This sequence comes from uncultured Pirellulales bacterium, assembly GCA_964462945.1. Classification (GTDB taxonomy): domain Bacteria; phylum Planctomycetota; class Phycisphaerae; order Sedimentisphaerales; family Anaerobacaceae. The sequence continues at coordinate 50,337 of CAYWZW010000017.1, read as the reverse complement.
ACTTCCCGGTCGTCTTCAAAACCGCCGTTGATGATCTCACAACCTGCGGCAATACAGTCGGTACACCCACAACCTCGGTTGCATCTCAGGAGCTCGCTACGGCAACTCTCTGTACTTCCATTCAAAATTGCAGATATCGTCAGGGGTGCCGTACTCACCGTCCCATCCGGCGGAAATCAGGATATAGGTATCGGCCCGGTAAGGTCTGGACGCCGTGGTCACTTTGTCGTTCCTGGTATTCATGTAGAACCGCACGCCCTGTCGGCCGTTCTCGACGGCAAGCCGGTGGGGAATGCTCGCGGTAGCCCCCTGGTCCCACGGCTTTCCGAGCAGAAGTAATGCCTGATTATCAAGGTAATTGTATATGTTCTGGGCATCATCGGGATTGGCGGCATTATGACTTGTGTTGGCGGTATTGGCCCTGTAGTAAAGAATAGGCATCCCGATCTTTTTCCCGGTGGCGCGATGCGTGACACGTCGGAACACATCGCACAGGACAAAATGCCTGGGGTTGAAAGGTCCGGGATCGGCGTACAAATCCCGCAGCCGATAGGCATTGGCGTTTTCGGGTGGCAGGTAGGGTCCTTTCCTCATGCTCAGATTGTCCCTGTACGCCGCTGGAGTCACGGTGTTAGCGTCCGGATATAGCACCTTCGTGGCGTCGGTACCATCGCTTCTGAAAATCGAATCCTGATGAAAACCCTGAAGGTCCTGGCCCATCACGGCCTCGCACAGCTTCATCGCGCCGCAGTACGGCGCGCCGTCGGGGCCTGTAGGGCTGGAGTCCGGGTAGCCGTCGAACTCGCTGTTGAAAAGCTCGATTGCCGTGTCAATGCTATTGAGCTGCGCCATTTGCTTGACCCCATACGCGAAGCGCTTGACTTGGTTCAGCGCCGGCACGAGAAGACCGATGAGGATGACAATAATGCTCATCACGGTCAGCAGCTCAACGATGGTAAATGCCGCATTTCTTTTGGTTTGTCTGACGTTCGATTTCATTTTTTTCTCCTTATCCTTCGATTTCTTCTTAATTAAACGTTCGGTTTATTCGTACGGTTTCTACGCCGCGGAGCTCAGGGTTGAAATGATCGATATCATCGGCAAGAAAATGGCCAAAACGATTGTCATCACCATGCCGCCAAGGCAGACAATCATGAGCGGCTCGAGCATCGACATCAGTGAGCCGACCAGCACGTCAACCTGCTCATCGTAGTTGTCGGCCACTTTCAGGAGCATCTTGTCCAGGTCGCCTGTTTCCTCCCCGACGGCGACCATATTGGAGATAATCAAGTCCACGGTTTTGGATTGACGCAGCGGGCTGGCAAACGTGTCACCCTGCCGGATGGAGTTATGCACGTTGCCGAGCATATTGGCATACACCTCGTTTCCCGCCGTCTCGCGTGTGACGTTAATGGCATCCAGAATCGGCACGCCGGCGCTAATCAGTGTTCCGAGCGTTCTTGTCCAGCGTGTGACCGAGACCCTGCTGGTGAGCTGGCCCATCACCGGCAATTTCAATTTGACGGCGTCCAGAACATATCGCCCCGTGCGGAATCGGCGTGCGGACTTCAGCAGAAAAATGATTAAAAACGGCGTCGCAAGTAGAATCGCCCACCCCCCGAGCGGCCATCCCAGCACGGGTAGGCGGATGTCCAGGCCGGGGAGGATGGGACCCATCGCGATCCAGCCGCTGATCCCCAGCACGACCTGCGTGATCTTCGGCAGTTCCTTGCCCTCCGTCATTTCGGTAAGGGCGTTTTCAAACTGGGGCACCACGAAGAGCATCAGCCCCAGGAGGATAAGAAACGCCGCGGTCAGAACGACGGCCGGATAAATCATCGCGCTCTTGACCCGGCCCTTGAGTTTCTGGGCCTTTTCCATAAAGTCCGCAACGCGTGACAGAATCAGGTCCAGCACACCGCCGGTCTCGCCCGCGGCCACCATGCTGACCAGCAGCCGGTCAAAAGCTCTCGGGTATCGGCCCAGCGCTTCGGAAAGCGTGGACCCCCCTTCGATGTCATCGGCCACATAACCAATGATCCTCTTGAACGCGCCCGACCGCTGCTGCTCTTCAAGAATCCGCAATGACCGCAGAATGGGCAGACCCGCATCCTGGAGCGTCGAGAGTTGTCTGGCAAATTGCGTGATCGCTTTGACTTTGACCCTGCCGCCGGCGCCAGGTCTTTTCCTGGGCGCGGCCGCCGCTTTCACGCCGGACTTCCTCGACTCACCACGAGCGCGGACCTTCGTGGGAAAATATCCCATATTCCGTATCTTGCTGATCGCTTCCTTCTGACTGAGGGCTTCGATCTCGTCTTTTATCTCCACGCCCTGCGAATCCAGCGCTGAATATTGAAAAATGGGCATCTCAAATACCTCCACTGTACCGGCAATTAACTATCGAGTTCCACTTTATAGCAGGCAATCCTTTCTCACACTTCCTCCATCATGGTCTCTTTTACAATTTCATCTATAGTCGTGACGCCGTCATAAATGGTAGCCAGGCCGTTTTCTCGCAGCAGTTTCATGCCGGCTTTTTGGGCAGCCGCACGCAAAACACTTGTCGAAGCCTGATTCATGATCAAGTCCCGTATTTCATCATTGAATACCATAATCTCGAAGATGCCCGTTCGCCCTCTGTAGCCGGTAGCATTGCATTTGCTGCAACCTCGACCGTAAAGGAACTTCTTGCCCTTGACATCATCCGGCGTGAGTTGCAGCTCCATCAGTTGAGCTTCACTTGGCTCGAATTGCGTCTTACAGTTTTCGCATATCTTTCTGACCAACCGCTGGGCGACAATCCCTTCGAGCGTAGCGGTCATAAGAAACGGCTCGATCCCCATATCCAGAAGGCGGGCGATTGAGCTGGGAGCATCGTTCGTGTGCAAAGTCGTAAACACGACGTGACCTGTGAGCGAGGCCTGTGCGGCAATTTGTGCCGTTTCGAGGTCACGAATCTCACCCACGAGTATTACATCGGGGTCCTGACGCAGAATCGAGCGAAGGCACCGTGCAAACGTAAGTCCAATGTCGGGCTTCATCTGAACCTGGATAAGGCCGTCCACGTCGTATTCTACGGGGTCTTCGGTCGTGATTATTTTCGTTTCAACGTCATTAAGCTCATTCAGGGCTGAATACAGAGTCGTCGTCTTGCCGCATCCGGTCGGGCCGGTGACGATTATGATGCCGTTGGGCTTGTGGATAAGCTTGCGGACCAGCTCACAAGCTTCCGGCCTCAAGCCAAGCTCTCCCAAGTTGAAATTCGCTTGACTTCTGTCCAGAACACGCAAGACAACGCTTTCCCCGAACATTGTAGGCAGAACGCTGACGCGCAAGTCGATCGGATTGCCCTGGACGGTCAACGAGATTCGGCCGTCCTGCGGCAGACGCCTCTCTGCGATATCCAGGTCGGCCATAACTTTGATACGCGAGCTGAGCGCCGCAGCAATGTATTTTGGGGGTGGCACCATTTCATAAAGCACGCCGTCGATGCGGTAGCGCATCTTGTATTCATCCTCAAACGGCTCAAAATGAATGTCCGATGCCTTGTCTCGAATGGCCTGCAGAAGGACCAGGTTGAGCAGCTTTTTGACCGGGTTGGACTCGGACAGCTCTTTCAGCTCATCCAGGTCGATGCTTTGGTTCCTGCCGTCAAATTCCGCCAGGAACGTGTCGCTCTGTATTTCATCGATCAGCTCGTTGATGTTATCGTCCTGCTGTGTCTCATAGTGCTTGGCCAGGGCCTTTTCCAGTGCATCGGAGTCCGTTATCTTTGCAGAAACCTTGAAGCCCATCAGGGTACTCAAGTCGTCGGTGGCCCTGAAATTTTCCGGATTGTCAAGCGCAACGGTCAATTCATTGGCCTGCCTGTTGTATTCGATTGGCACGATGTGGTACGTTTTTGCCATTTGGGCCGGCACCTTATCGACTACATCGGCTGAGATGTCCAGGCCCTCCAGGTTCACATATTCCATTCCGCGCTGGGCGGCCAATGCCAGTTGAAGCTGTCCATCATCAACAAGGCCAAGCTCGAGGAAAATCTGCCCTATTTGTACCTTTCCCTGCCGCTGACCTTGAATCTTCAGGCACTCATGAACTTTGTCTCTGCTCAGAAGGCCCATCTTTATAAGTATTCTCCCAAGGGTCCTGCCCCTAAGTTCCTCTACGGGAGGCATTTTTTCTGGTGTTCGTATCTTTCCCATCGGGTATCACCTTTAACCAAATGGCTTCCAAGTCTAAGTTATTATACGACAGTAAAACCTGTTTGGCAAGTAAATTATCAATTGGACAGTTAGTTATTCAGACTACATGGAATCCCTGTTTACAAAGCTGGCCAGATGGAAAATTCAGCCTGGAATTGGCACAGCTCGCAAAGGCAGCCAAGCAGCGAGAAGGGAATCATTTTCCAAAGAAAACCCGAGAATTCGCACATTATTGCCCCTCCGAAAGTCGATGCGGTAAGCCGCTAAATTAGTTAGATCATGGGTATTGCCAAGTAAAGAAAGCGGCCCGATAAGAATTTGGACAGAAAGACGACATCGCGGCCAGCAAGGCATAGAATTCCTCCTGCTCGCACCGGCTGAAAGTGCTCGCCGGGCTTTCAGGGCCCGATACGTAGTCCCCGGCGGGCGGAATGTTTCTCCTGAAAAACGATCCAGCGAATCTTGTTCAAGATCGCTGTTTCTTGCCTGCTGCGTTTGACTGACGTTGCTTTCGGTTTAGATCCGCCTCCTCCTGCCTGGACACATTCAGCCGGTTCATTCCCAGCCAGATTTCAGACTTTATCTCATAATCCAGCGTTTTCCTTTGTAGTCCAGGCTGACATTGGATCTCAAAGCTGGATCACTTCTGAGGGCATAGCTTATTTCAAGGGTTTTTCTAAGAAAAACTCGCAGTGGTTGGCCCGTTTCATCCTTCGAGACGGGATGGTTAATGACGGCGGTCTCATTGCTCAGACCTGTTATGAATAGTCCTATATTCTTGGCTTTTGTGTCGAAATCAGGCCAGATAATTGCGATGTCCTTCGTATTATCCTCGCCATGAAGGATCTTATTGCCGGCCTTGTCCAAAGGTTCGAGGAACGGGTATCTGCTCTTATGACGCTTTTTTATTTGATCAAAGACCGCCGGCGTTACAGAACGGCCCGCCGGTATGATCTGGAAAGTGTCGGTCATCAGGTCACACTTCGGATAGAAATCCACGTCGCTGCCTGTATTGTTGGTGAGCGTCACAATCACATACCAGAACCGAACGGGCTTATTATCCGAACTTCGCTGCAGAACGAACTGCTGCGGATGGCTGAATTCCATATCCACAGTCCACTCTCCAGGCGCCGGCAGAATAGCCGGTTCGGGTGCGGCCAGACATGCACAGGCTACTATTGCCCAGATTCCTGATATCCCACAGAAGAACCTTTTCATCGTACAGCCCTCGTCAGAAAACAATATGCTTTTCTTTTCGTGAAACCCAAGCGGGCATTTCAATGTATATTTTACACCAAAGCGGTCGCAAAGCCAAGAACATTTTGCTGCTGATTTCTGAGCGATCTTCTACCGCACCTCGACCCGGATGACGCCACGGTGGCCCCGAAGGGACGATAATCCCCGACCTCATAGATTGTGATACCATTTATGTCACTGCCGATACCGACCAGGATGAAGAGAAGAACACATTCAGCACGAACGACCTGATTGGTGTGCCTGACAGGTACAGCCGTCCCGGCGATGGCGATGACCTTTTTCACGAGTCACCACTTGGTGGTGTTCGTCGCGGCTGCGGCGTCTGTACCCATGATCCAGGCCCTCTATATGACCCTGGCACCGCTACAGGCAACATAATTGTGGGCCGCTTCCCATGAGAGCTCTGATTTCCGGGGATTCCGGGGGCAGCAGGCTGGTTTACCGCGAACGTCTATCCCCGTGCGCGCCTCATGCCAACCTGTCCCCTGGGCCTGCTTTTTCTCACAATCTCTGTGATTCTCAAGCCTTTCGCTGCCTGCCTTTGTGAGGCGGATTTCCTGGGCACCTGCTCTCCCAACAGCTCCAGGGCGCTTCTGCAGACCTCCCTGGTGGGGCCGTCACGCTGTTTGAGTCCCTCCTTGAGGATGCCTACGGCCATCTTCTTCATCCTGCCTCGCATTTTTCGCAGGCCGTAGGAGGCGGCGTTTTTTGTGGTTATAGGAGCGTCGCCGAACAAAGCGTCTCTCAAGATTTCCAGTCCATCTTCCTGCAGCCAGGACAGGTTGAAAGCTGCCCGCCGTCTGCTTGAAGCGTCAGACGATTGGAGCTGCTCTTGCAGTTTCTCGAGAAGCTTTACGGCCGCTTCGTCCTTTTCCCGGCCTGAAGATTTCCTTCTTTCTGACTCCATAAAGACACCCGGTAATATATCGGCAGGCAGGTATGAATTGCTGAAGTCGATTTGGCTTTCTGCCTCGTCGGCCGCTGCCGGCACCCAGCCGTGTCAAAGCTCAGCAGCGACAGCCGGAAGAGATTCTTTTGAGATTTGGGCTGAAAATAAGTCTTGTTTTGGCTTCGATGTTGACAGCCCGCCGTAAAATCTTATAATATAGTAGTATCAGGGTATGTCTTTGCAAATCTTATGGCAGGATAAAATGTCCTTCTGAACAATGATCGAGCGGATCGTCGCTTGGGAGGCCGGGATATCGGCTTCGGAGCCAATTGTCGTTATGGCCAAGGAACAACCTATTGACAGTCAATCAAGTCTCGATCACGAGCCTGAGCTGAACAGGTTCCTCCGGGCTGCCATCAAAACTCGGGCGAGCGATGTGCACCTGAAGGTGGGACAGCCGCCGAAACTGCGCCTCCTTGGGGAATTGAAGAGAACCACCGGCGAGGTGATGACCGCCAAGAGGATGGAAAAACTGGTCTTCGAGATCCTGAGCCCGGCCCAGAGGGAGTTTTTCCTGGAGCATGGGACCGTGGACTTCGCGCACGAAGTTGACGGTGAGCATCGTTTTCGAATGAACGTATTTCGGCAGCGGGGGATGATCAGCCTTGCGGCCCGACGCGTCAACACGGTCGTCCCGCCGTTTGAAGAGCTGCACCTGCCGCCCGTCCTGGCGAAGATATGCCAGAGCCAGCAGGGGCTGGTTCTCGTGGTGGGGCCCACAGGTTGTGGCAAGACAACGACAATCGCATCGATGATAAACTACATAAACTGTACCCGCTCTTGCCATATTATCACGGTCGAGGACCCCATCGAGTATCTGTTCAAGGACCAAAAAGGGATCGTGTCACAAAGGGAAATCGGGATCGACACGAAAGATTATGACGAGGCCTTGACGTATCTGATGCGACAAGACCCCGACGTTGTCTTCGTTGGTGAGATGCGGGACGCGCGAACGGTCACGGCGGGAATGAGAGCCTCGGAAACGGGGCATCTTGTCTTCGGGACGATGCACTCTGCCAATGCGTCCCAGGCCATCCACCGGCTTTTGGACCTGTTCCCGCAGAACGAACGGGACCTTATGAGGCAGGCCTTGACTCTGGCGATCAAGGCGATCATCAGCCAGGTGCTGCTGCCGTGCCTGAAGGACGGGGTGGACAGAATACCCGCGGTGGAGATTCTTATTTCGAATGCGGCCGCGCGAAAACTCATTTCCGAAGGCCGCGAAGCGGATTTACCCAACGTAATACGAAGCTCTACGCCGGAAGGGATGCAGGACCTGACATACAATCTTTGTGACCTGGTCAAGGATGGATCGATCGACCCGAAGGACGCCTATAGATACGCACCGAATACGGAGGAGCTGAAAATGGCTCTGAAGGGAATAACGACCACGGCCAGTGGCATTTTGTGAGATTTAACGGAGCAGCTTATGCCGGACCTACTTTCAGCCACAGTCGAGTACGGTGGCTACATCTCCATCATCAAACTTATTGCTTATCTGATTCTTTTTCTTGCATGGCTGCCTCTGATTAGCTGGGTTCATCAGGACGCCAAGTTGATCGAGACCAAAGGCGATCTCTGGACGGGTGTCGTTTTGGGGGCGGGCGTGGCCGGGGCCGTCCTCTGGCTGCTGGTCCCGGTCTTCATCGTGGGGATGTTGGTCTATCTGGTCGCCGTGGGAGGGACATCGCTGGCATACGTCAGGCACCGCAATTCGAGAGTTCTGGATTTCGATCGCGTTCTGACCGTTGACCACATCAAGAGCCTGCTGGTCAGCGAAGAAAAGAAGCTTGGGGCTCTCAAGAGCTTCGCTTTCATCACGGCCAACAAGAACGAAGTTCCGGTGCCGGAGCCCAGAACGCCGGAGTTTTTCGGATATAAGATCGCCTATGAAATTCTGAGCGATGCGATGTGGCGAAGGGCCGCCAGCATTGTCTTTTCCCCGACGGCCCAGGATTATCAGGTTGCCTACTATGTGGACGGCGCCTCGCTGAAACAGCCGAGTATTGCCAAAGACCAGATGCAGTATTTCATTCATTTTGTCAAGAGCCTTGCGGATCTGGATACCAAGGAAAAGCGCAAGCCGCAAAAAGGAAGGTTCAAGATCCGCAAGAACAAAGAAGATACGCCGTGGGAATTGGCGACGGCCGGATCAACGGCCGGAGAGCAGGTCAGACTGAAACACGTGACACAGGAAGGTATGGCCAGGCTGACCGAAATCGGTCTGATGCCCGAGCAGCGCGATCAGCTCGATCAATTTCGAGGGATAAAACAGGGTGTCTTCATCGTAAGCGGGCCCCAGAAGAGCGGCGTCACGACCACGCTTTACGCGCTGCTTCGAAATCATGATGCCTTCATGAACAGCGTAAACACTCTCGAAAGGCAGCCATCCGGCCAGTTGCCCAACATCACTCAAAACGTCTTCACGCTCAGTGACACCGGCACGACGACGTTTGCCAAGAAGCTCCAGGCCGTAGTGAGAATGGGGCCGGATATCGTGGGTGTTGCCGACTGCGAAGACGCCGAGACGGCCCGGATTGCCTGTGCAGCCGCCAGGGACGGCAAGCTCATGTACGTTACGCTCCAGGCCGACAGCGTGATCCAGGCATTAGGCAAATGGCTGAAGTTTGTCGGTAATAAGAATGTTGTGGCCGAGACCCTTCTTGGAGCAAGTAACCAACGGTTGCTTCGGATACTCTGCGACGAGTGCAAGCAAGCGTACGCGCCGGACAAAGAGCTTTTGCGAAAGTTCAACATCAGCGCCGAGAAAACAAAAGTGCTCTATCGCGCCGGCAAGGTGCAGTATGACAAGCACGGCAAGCCCTCGACCTGTGAAAACTGCCAGGGAACGGGGTATTTTGGCCGGACGGGAGTTTTCGAAATTGTCACCTTGAATGATGAGCTGCGGGAGGTTCTCAGACAATCAAAATCGCTGCCCGAAATCGGCACGCAGTTCAGACGTGCAAAGATGCTTTATTTGCAGGAACAGGCGATGAGAAAAGTCATTGCCGGAACGGTCGCCATCAACGAGATGATTCGATCGCTTTCAGGGTCGAGTGCGAAAAAAGAAAATCAAAATGATCATCAGTAAATCGTGGGTCGAAAATCGAATCGTGGATTGCTGAGAAACCGGAGATCTCATAATGGCCAGCTTAGCTGTGGTGCTCATAATCTTGGGTTGTGCCGCCATTCAGTATTTTAAGGGCACGGTCGTCAGGGCATTTGCCACAATCATTATCGCTGTTTGTGCGAGCATGGTTGCGTTTGGTTTTTTCGAGGTCATGGCCAATGTCTTTATCAGCCGGGGCGACAACAGCCGCTTCCTTTCTTTGGTGCCCTGGGCGCAGACGCTCTGTTTTCTGCTGCTTTTCATCCTGACTTTTGCCATTTTGCAAACGGGCCTCACCCTATTGACCCGCCATCCGGTTGACTTGGGATTTCTGCCCGAGCGCATTGGACGGGTAATCTGCGGGCTTATCGTGGGCCTTATCGTTTCGGGCCTATTGGTGACCGCCTTCGAGATGGCGCCGTTGCCGCTCGGTTATCCGTACCAGCGTTTTGACCCGATGAAATTGGACGTCAAACGTCCCAAGGGGGTCCTGTTGAACGCGAACGGCTTTGCAACGGGTGTGTTCAGCCTCTTGAGCAACGGCAGCTTCAGCGGAAAAAGAAGTTTTGCCAGCCTCCACCCGGATTATCTGGATCAGCTTTTTCTGAACCGGCTCCTTGGCGCTGGTGAGGTGGGGATCGTCAGCAGCACGGCCCCAGCCATAGAAGTGCCAAAGCCCGCGGTCTGGCCCGCCTCTCAAGCGATAGCCGAGCAGGTCGATGCCTTCGTTGGGGAGCTCAGGACGCGTGGAGGCAAAGTTGCGTATGATCAGGCCGGCGCGTCGGTATCTTTGCCGGTCTCGCCGGAGAGCGGCTACATTCCGACAATCGTGCGGGTAGGAATAAAGAGAAAGGCGATCAAAGGAGCCTCCACGGTGAACGGCGGGGCGTTTACACCGTCCCAGTTGAGAGTGATCTGCAAGAGAAAAGGCTACGGCGATGACCCGCTCGCCGGAACAGCGACAAATATCTATCCCATCGGACACCTGAAATCGGCAGACCAGATACAAGTGAGCCCTCAAATAAAGGTTGGAACCGATGATTTCCAGGACAATGCCGGCACGAAATACATCGACTTTGTGTTCTGTGTGCCGAACGGTTTTGACCCTGTGCTGGTCGAGCTTAAGCTCAACAGCATTGTCGAGATACCGCGAAGTGCAATCGTATCTGCCGACCAGGCCCCCGCGCCGGCGTTCTTCAGCCCGGCGCCCGAAAGAAAGAGGGATACAGCGAAACCTGCCGAGCAACCTTCAAGTCCTCCTGAACAGCAGCAGACTACTCCCGGCAGACGCGGCCTTAGCGGCGCCAGCAAGTCCGTCACGGGAGTTGACCTCGACGAATAAGAATCGTATTGGCAGGCTGGCTACTTGGAATTGGCCTCCCCTTGAATTTCTAACCAGCCTCGGTGGCACGGCCATTCCCTCGACGGTGCTCGGGACATGGTTTTCACGGGCCTGAAGCCCGTGCCACGCCCCGCAGCCGGTGTGCAAGGCGTCAACTGCAGACAGCCAATTCTTCCAAATCCAGCTCCATGAGGTGTTCAAGGTAGGCGTTCAGTTCTTCTTCTGCGAAACCGGCGAGAAATTCCGGCTTAGCGGTCTTGTTGATTTTGCAGATGTAGTCGATCAGCTCCCTTTTCGTCATACGTCAACGTCCTTCAAAACGGGTAGAAATCCTTGGCAACCTACCGAATATCGACAGGCCAAACATCTTTTCTTGAGTCAACCAGGCAGTAGGCAAATCAACGCCCCATAACCAAACCACCACACAATGGAGTCCATCCCGAAGACACCACCACATATAGAGCACGTCCAGTGAACAACCTCGCCTGTAATCTAACTGTCCAATAAAACCACCCTGGGCATTGGCGAATCCAGGCCCGAAAAAATGCGAAATTTTCCCGTCTGACATGAACGTTTGTTTTTTTGTAAACGAAGTCTCATCAAGCCGTTCTATAATTGCAGAAGTGCGACCGGTCATGTGTTCGAGCCGTGCATAGCTTGATTCTTTAGAAGGCGAAAGGGTGTCAAGAAAAGGATCTCCGGCAATTAGCTGTATGGGATTACCTTGGTTAAGAAAAAGGCGGGCCTCGAATTGGCTCGGCCTTTTTCACACGCCGGATGGGCGTGATATTTCTGGACGAAAACGCGATGGATTTGGTATAATCAAGGAGGAATATCGGTCGAGCGCAGCCGGATTTTGGGCTGGAGGAAATATGAGAAGATTGAGAAGAGCGCGTCAGAGACAAACTCGCAAATGCAGCAAGTTCAGGCAGCGGGCTATCGCAGCCGGCGCGGCGGCAGTCATTACGCTCGGGGTTGGCACGAATCTGACGAAGGGCCTCGGTGCGACCAAGCCGGATAGACACCAACTGCCCGTCAGTCAGGATGCGGATGCCGACTTGCTTGCCGGCGCTGAAGAAACGGCAATTGGCTACCTTGCCTTCAATTCCGACCAGAATCGCAATGCGCTTTCTGACGGGGTCGAGCTGGCGCAGCACTGTGCCGCTGTCATCGACAAACTGTATCTCTATGTTCCTGGAACGATGATGCCGATACCATACGGGCCGTATAAAGTACAGCGTGTGCTGTTCGGCAGCGAGCTGTGCGATATTTGCGGCCAGAAGGTGAATATGGGCGGCGTGGAGATTTTCAACCCCCGCGTCGAATTGCAGTATCCCGACCCCAACGACCCTCTGGATGGGGCGGTCCTGCCCGATCTGGCATTGCACTACATGGAGCACGGCTCGTTCGATTGCTTCGGCAACGTTCATCACGGCAGGGTCGATGTTGCCCGATTGCTGCGGGTGGTCGAGATGCGGTATCCACAGGACCCGAACGACCATCGGCTGCCGCTTGACGGCGGCGACCTCGACGGCGATCTATTGAAGGACACCGAAGAGCTGGCCGCGGGCTACAATCTTTACGACGCCGATCAGGACGACGACCTGACCGCCGACGGCATCGAGCTTGCCGGTCAATGCGCACAGGCGATAGATTCTCTGCCCGTCTTCGATCCGAATGGACCCGAAGTACAGGCATTGTACAAGCTGAGCTTCCTGCAGCGAGGTCTTGAATACTGTGATATCTGCGGCACGACCGTCAACATGGGATACTGGCGGCTCACAAATCTCAAGCTGGGCCTTTCTATCGACGTGCCTGTCCTGACGCTGCATTATATGGGGCACGGCTCTTTCAGCTACGCGGGTGACGTTCACGGAAAGGGCAGAATGGACGTGGCCCTTTTGGTGAAGATTCTGGAAATGCCGCGCCGGTGCGGCGATCTGGGGACGATCTATCTTCCCTCGGACTTGAATAGAGACTGCCGGGTCGATTCTGCCGACTTTCTTGAATTCATCGAGCGGTGGCTTCAGGATGCCGAGACCAGCCGGGGCCAATGAGATGGGCGATCAGCGGTGCGGCGGCAATCTGCGTCCGGACTCATCCGAATTTCAAAACCACCTCCGCGCTCTTAAAGAGATCGACTTCGAATTGGCATACCTTGTGCTGCTTACCTGTGAGGGGCTCAAGCCCTTAAGCCGATGGGAAAAGTCTTTAGATGGCGCCGGGCTTGGACTGTTGCAGGAGATGGGCCTGTTGACAAAACAGATCCGGCGGACAGTCAAGACCGGCAAGGAGGTTGTTGAGACTGTTTTCAGCCGGACGCCGGCCTACATTCAGTTGTACGAACAAGCCTTCGGAAACACGCCGATAGATAAATCCGCCCGGACCCAGCGGTTCGAGGGTTTTCTCTTCGGTTATCCATCTTGTTGCGTAGAGCAGTATATCCACAAACCATACGCCCCAAACAACCTGACGGACGAGGAGCAGAAGGTCCTGTTTCATTGGGCGTGCCGAGACTGCAAAGTCACGCCCGTGCTGTTACATGCCTACAGGGGCGTCCACGATTCGCTCCGCACGTGCTGATGCCTCGCCGGTAGGGAGCCGTCAACAACAGATTGTTGGCAAATAGCACGGCCGTCTATTTTGCCGGAACGACTCCCATGACCCTTGTCCGGATTGGTGTAGGTGCCCTGTATGGCCTCTGGAAAAGGCTTGACCGCCGATTGTGGCCGCGTTATCATCCAAAGTCAAGTGCAGGCGCGTGGAACTGTCGGTAATAATCCGGAATGATACGCGAGTAAGTTGGTGGAAAAACAGGGACGAGTACTAATGCCCTATTTGCTTGTTGCTTTGGGGTCTTGAAGATTCTTTTCAAATTTCGGAAGGAGCCTAAGAGGATGGCAAGTTCACATAGCGACATTCCAAATAGCCAGCCGGTTTCCAGGAATCCCAAGGGCAAACCCAATACTTCCGAGGACGAAATAGACCTAACGGAGTATCTCAAAGTCGTTTGGAGACGGAAATACTTGATTGCGCTTGGCACGCTGCTGCCGTCACTGCTTGTTTACCTGGGATTTTCCTTTTCGCCGAGCAATTACAGGGCGGCCTATACCTACGATATCACTCGCGATGAAAAAGACTCGAAAGTGCCGCTCAGCCAGCGCGCCGGTGCAGAGAATTCAGATGGACTGGCGGCCATATCGGGGAAAGACGAGTTGTCTGAAAAAGAACGTCGAATACTGCTGGACAGGTTTTACGGTACAGAGAATCTGGATAAGCTCGCCAACAAGCTGAGAGAGAATGGATTTGGCGGATATGCACAGGGATTATCGCAAGCCAAGATTCAACTGGAGATTTCTGACTCCTTGTTGACCATGACCGTGGTTGGCGGGCCCCGCGAAGACATGCAGAAAATATCTTCGATTGTGAGGGACAACTTTGAACGGGTCCTGCCAATATACTCCGTCAAGCAGGAATTGAGCGGTAATATCGCTGCGCTCAAGACTGAAATGGCTGCTATCGAGGAAGGCAAATTCAGTTTGGAGCTTGAGCTGGAGAGAAAAAGGGCGATTTCGGCAAAATTGAAGAACTTGAGGCCTGCCGACTCAAATACGATCCCGGGCGGTATCATCTTGCAGTTCAACAACATAAGTGAAGACAGGGAATATCTGCCTCTGGCTTACCAGATACAAGCCGCCGGTGCGAACATAATCAGCATCGAAGAGACCATTACGGCAAATCAGAGAAAATATGATTATTACAAGGACTTATTGACCCTGAATGAGAAGTTACTTGACCAGATAAAGAACAAGACATCTTCATATTACGGCATCAGTGATTTTCGCTTGTTTGCGACCGGTCTGGTGGGCGAATACCAGGGCGAAGAAGAATTGATGCACTATTTGAATGCGTACATTAAGAAGATAGAAAACGCCATATCTGCCAATACCCCCATCGTGGAAGAACCCAGGATATACTCGGTTCCGAAGGGTAGTCTGAAGAAAACCGTAATTGTGTTCGTCGCGTTGCTGATGATAACAACGTTTGGGGCCTTCTTATTAGAGGCCGTCCGAAAGAGCGGGGGCCCGGGTTCGTGAAGTCTTCTTATTCATAGACAAACGGACTGACCGTTTGTGCCTGTTGGTCCATTAGCGAAAAGGGGGCCTTAAGGATTGCGGCCAATTCTTGCCTTGTGTACCTTCTGGAAAAAGGCTGGCTGCGACCCACGGGGACGGAGTCTGAGAAAACTTACTTTTCTACTATGACCTATGACCGCGAGCCGCCGAATGCAGTTATGGAGAGCCGTAGCCAATAGAAGCGAGCAGCCGGCCCCGGCTTCCCGGCGCAGGACTTATTCTTTGGCCTCAAATCCTGACTCACAGACTCTGAACGGTAACTGGCAATTCCTGGCTGCCGGCAGGATAAAATATGCCACCTAAAATTGACACGATAGACACGGAAGACTTCGAAACGATCCCCGAGCAGTGGCCGCTCTTGAAACCGGATTTGTCCGGCAGATTGTGGGCGCTTGTCATTTCTCAAAGGAAGCACGTCAAGAACCTGTCTGTCTTGGTTTTTGTGAATTTTCTTATCGCCGGTCTTGGCTTTCTAACGACAGTAAAAATTGCGAATACCTTGGGAAAGGAAGGTTTTGGTCTATTCGCATATGCGCTGGCATTGGGATGCTATGGAGCAGTCGTAGTCCGTTTCGGGCTGGAGCGGACTTTTGTGCGTGACCTCGTCCATTGCCCCAGCCGCTTTGCCAAATTAGTTGTAGGAAGTCTCGTATTGCGAGGTTTTCTTCTGATCCTGATAACACTCGCGCTGATAATATGGAAGTTGCTTTTCGGCGATAATGAGCTTACCTGGGGCGTGATTGCCGTAGTATTTGGCACCTCCCTGATGGCATTGGACTTGCGTGGCGTGTATGACAGTTGGTATGAAATGTCACGTGACGCAATTTATAATCTGATACAGAGATTCTGTTATTATGCGCTCATCTGGATTGTGGTGTTGTTCGTTCCGGACGAACTGAGCATCGGCCTGATTGGCGCCGGGACCATATTATCCGCGGCTCTGTACCTGTTCATGCAGCAACGATGGGCGTTTAAGCGAATCGAATTTCATAAGGCAAAAGAGTCTGTGGCAAAGGGAGCTATCAAGCTTGGATACGACAATCTTTTAGTATGGGCGGCCAGCATAGGTTGTCTGTCCTTCGGTGTCTTAAATCAACTTGTGTTAAAATCTTACAAGGGGAATGCCGAACTTGGCGGATATGCAGCGGCCTGGCAAATAGTTGCGATTGCAACGCTCCTATTGAACCAGGTAGCAAGGATCGGCGGACCGGCAACTGCCAGAATCACCCGAGAAGGAACGGACAAAAATACACGCAGAAGGTTCGTGGTGAAATATTCTGCCGTGATGTTTGCCGCCGCTTCTCCAATTGCTGTCAGTTCTCTGCTTTGCCCGGGACTAATCCTGAGAACTCTATTCCGTCCTGAGTATGCCTCAGCGGCAGGAACCTTGCGAATTCTCGGAATATACGTCATGTGTTTTTCTCTTGGTCTTGTCGCCTCACATTACATTGTCTCCGCCCGAATGGAAAAACTTTATTTTGCTAGTGTTATGGCAGGCGGTATTCTAAGTGTTTTGTTATGCCTTTTGTTGATTCCGAAGTTAGGGGGAATAGGCGCGGCGATATCGCTTCTAATTGCGCATAGTATATCCATGGGGTTATACGGGGCAGCTATGATTCTGCATGTCCGAAACAGTGAATAATATTACAGGTCATAAAAATGTATGTACCGAGGTTGTCGGCAAGAATCTCTGTATTGGTTGCGGACTTTGCGCCGCGATATGCCCACGCGAAGATCTGAAGATCGAATTTAGCAGATTCGGGGAGTACAATGCTTTCCAAATCGGTAACAGATGCGGGGAAAAATGCGACCTGTGCTTGAGGGTGTGCCCGTTCTATAGCAACAAAGATAACGAGGACACATTGGGTAAGAAGCTTTTTGCCGGGACACGTGGAATTAAACATACGCCGGAAACGGGTTACTATATGGATGCCTTTGTCGGGTATTCCAATGTTAAGAGTCACCGCAAAAATGGTTCATCGGGTGGTGTGGCAACATGGACACTGGAGGAGCTAATGACCGACAACCTTGTTGACCATGTTGCTTGCGTATCGCCAAATGATGACCCGGAAAAATTATTTAAATTTAAGATATGTAACACTCCCGAGGAAGTGCGCGGATGTTCCCGTTCCTGTTATTATCCTGTTGAAACAAGCGAGGTTATCAGGCATATTCTCCAACACGAAGGTCGATATGCAATTATCGGCCTGCCGTGTGTTTGCAAAGCCATTCGTCTGGCAACGCAGTTGAGTCTAAAACTTCAACGCAGGATAAAGTTCGTATTGGGCTTGGTCTGTAGCCAGACCAAAAGCAAATTTTTCGTCGAATATATCTGCGCAATGGGGGGCGGAGATCCATATTCTCTCAGCGGAGTAACTTTCCGTATTAAGGATTCAAACCGGCCAGCTTCAGACTTTGGAATGAAGTGGGTCTGTAGAGATAGATCTAATCGAGCCAGCGAAGGCATAGTCTTTTCGACCGAGGGTATGAACCGAGTCTGGCGAGACCGCTACTTTACGCCCAACGCCTGCAATTTTTGCGACGACATATTTGCCGAGTTGGCCGATGTGTGCTTTATGGACACCTGGTTGCCAGCATACAAGAGGGATTTTAGAGGTACAAGCATAGTCTTAGTTCGAAATTCTGAGATCTTTGAGTGCTATCAGAATCCGGGATTCAACGATGCAAGCCTTAGACCAATCAAGATTAATGATGTTATCAAGTCCCAGATTGGAGTGATTAGAGTTAAGCGAGATGAAATGAAGATAAGGGCCGGAAGGCAAGGAATTGATCTGGGCCAATGCGGTTTTAAAAGGAAAAACCTCTTATCTGATAGCGTTGAATTCGGCAGAAAGCGGAGTGTTGAGCTAGTTAGTGACATAGTATTAAGAAGTCCTCGCGCCTGGATTGAATCGGGAAAAGATATTACTGTGTTTAATGAAAGAATGAATGATCTTTTTCGCGCACTTGTTAGGGCAAAGAAATATCATAGCATAACAAGACTGCCCCGAGCAATTTCAGGCAGAGTCTTAAAAAGGATCGGTTTTGCGAGATAGAATTACCTTTCTTTTTGTTGGCAATGGCCCCTATTCAAATCGTGGTTGTGAAGCGATTGTAAGGGGAACGGTCAAAATACTAAGAAGAGCCTTCGGGGATTGTAATTTTATCAATGCCAACTTTGGGGCTGGAATACACCATCTGGTGCACAGCGAATCAGATAATGATATAATACATAGGCCAGTTCAACCGCCGAAGAGGTGGAGTCCTGAATGGATTTGTTGGCAGCTTCTCAAAAGACTAAATAACGATCTTTCTTGTCGTCTTTATCTTAGATCTCTGTCCGAACATATAAGAAAGGCTGATGCTGTACTATCTTTGGGGGGGGATAACTATACTTTGGATTATTCAATTCCTTGGCTTTTCATGGGACTGGATAAATTTGTATTAAAACATAAAAGGCCTCAGATTATATGGGGGGCATCCATAGGACCATTTGACAGCAAGCCCAAATTTGCTGATGCAATACATCGGCACTTAAGGGATAATGTCACCTTAATTTTTGTCAGGGAGAAGACATCATTTGAGTATCTTCACTCAAATGGGATTAAAGATAATGTCTACTTAATGGCAGATCCGGCGTTCCTGATGGAGCCTGAACCGATTAGTTCCGAACAGTTGGAATTTGAAATGCCCCAGAAGGCTATCGGCCTTAATTTGAGTCCTTTAATGGCTAGGCATATCCCTGGTAAAAGCCGTGAAGCTCTGACTAAGATTGGCGTTGATCTGGTTGAAGGGCTGAGAAGCAAGTTGCAGATGTCAGTAGTTCTTATACCGCACGTTACTTCTCCCCATAGTAACGACCATTGGTTACTGGATGAAATTTACAAAAAACTGAAATCTAAGAACGATATATATCTGCTTCCCGGTAATCTCAATGCGGCACAGGTCAAGTGTATAATTTCTAAACTAGCTTGCCTGGTTGCATCGAGAACACATGCTACAATTGCCGCGTTTTCAACTTTTGTGCCGACGGTGAGTCTTGCATATAGTGCCAAGGCCTATGGAATCAATAAAATGCTTTTTGGCCATACGCTTTTTGTAGTGAGACCTGAGGATTTCTATCCTGAAAGGATACTGAAGAAAGTCACAACGGTTCTACATCAGGAAAGTCAGATTAGAAAAACTCTAGAATTTACCATACCGGGCATTCAGAACCTCGCTTGGGGTGCGGGCATTCAACTTAAAAAAATATTTGAGAATTAAAAACGGTTCCGGATATCTTACAGGTTAGTGTTGTTATTCCTCTCTTCAACAAAGAGAAGTATGTCGGAAGGTCTATTGAATCGGTTCTTAGCCAGAGGTTTCAGGATTTTGAATTAATTGTCATTAATGATGGCTCAACAGACAACGGTCCTAAAATTGTTAAGCAATTTGATGACCCTAGAATCAGACTAATCACTCAGCCAAATTGCGGCGTTTCTGCAGCACGTAACAGAGGTATTGCCAAGGCCAGAGCGGATTTGATCGCCTTCTTGGATGCAGATGATGAATGGTTGCCAGAATTCTTAGAAACTGTGATAAGACTTAGAGACAAGTATCCGGAGGCAGGAGCTTTTGCTACTGCATACCAATTCGATAAGGGCAACAACCTCAAGCGTAATCGTAAGATAAAAGGATACAGGAAAAAACTGTGGGAAGGTGTTATTCCAAATTATTTTAGACCCAAATATTCTTTGGTCTGTAGCTCCGCAGTAGCTGTGAGAAAAGAAGTTTTTGAGAAAATAGGCACATTTAGAATCGGAGCTAAGAGAGCCGAGGATTTGGATTTATGGATGAGAATAGCAACATATTTTGCTATTGCTTTTTCTAATAAACCTCAGGCTATTTTGCATTGTGACCTTCCAGATAATGCCTGCCTATTAGAATTACCCGAAATCAACTCCCCGTTAGAAAAAAGCTTATATGCTATTGAAAAAGATGCCGAAGCTTCAATCGAGACAAAGAGACAAGTACGTTTATATGTGTCAAGACAACGATTGAAGGATGCAAGAGAATTCTACATAAAAGGAAAATGTCGTATCGCAAAAGGTATTTTAAACGAATATAGAAAGAACTATGGAATAGGGCCGGGGTGGTTTTTGTGTTTACTCATGCTTTATTCGCCATTATGGATATGCAGATTGGTGCACTGGTATAGGCTCAAAGCAGTTCGATTTGTGCTTAGGGTTGTAAAATTGGCTCAATAGCTACTCCTCTTTGCATAGCAAACAGATGAGAAACCAGTTGCGGACCATCCGATAAGCGATGCAAGAATGAAGATAATAGGCATCCTGCTGTTTTCCTACGGCGTCTCCATCGGTCTGCCGGATATAGCGATTGCGTTTTACAATACACGTCTGCGCATAGACGACGGCATCATGATGATTCTTTTTCTTTGCGTTTTTATAAACGGGCTATACCGTCCCTATCGGTTTACCGAGAGCCAGCTCAAATTCCTCAAGCTTGCCGGGCTCTTCGCAGTCTTTTGTTTATTATCTTTGTGCGTCACCCTCATCCTGGATTTGCCATTTGATTTCTATTCGCCGTTCCGAATGCTGGGCTGCATGCTTATTTTAGTAACACTTTCTACAATTCTAAAATCTCCAAGATTACTTGTGTGTCTGGGGTGGGGTTTGTTATTTGGCGGCGGCATTCTTATGCTGCAAATCTTACTTACATGGCATAGTAAAGCGGCTCAGATTTCACTTTTGGCATATTCATTTCGACTCAAAACGGCTTTGAGTTTCAAGACATGGAATGCTAACACTTCCGCCAGCTATGCCATTATGCTCGCTTTTGTCATGGCTCTAATCAGCTATGAGATGTCGGGGATAAAAAAGGCACTATTCTGGGTGGCGGCAGGTGCCTTTAGCTTGATTCCATTGTTCACTTTTTCCCGTGCGGCGGCGGGAGGCATCGGAACAGCCTGGCTGACTTTCATATTGTTGGCACGCGGGAACCGTCCTGCAAAAGCCGTGATTATCATGCTATTTGTCGGCATGTTCACATGTCTTGCACTATACGAAGGAGAGCTGATTCGCTCGGCGGTTCGCATTAACCTGTCAACCGGTGAAGGACTCTCAGACCATCACATAAATTGGAGCAGGGCATTGGATTTAATCGCCAGGTCGCCGCTTATAGGACACGGATTTGGACAGGAAATTCGCTTATACAAGGCGGAGTTTGGGGGCGGAATGGCGCAAAATGCATTTTTGAGTGTTTGTGTTGACGGAGGTCTCGTGGGATTGTTGCTGTTTACATGGCCTTTAGCACACCTTGGCCGTCGTTTGTGGAGGTTAACCCATGGCAGATTCTATGATACGCGGGCGGTGATCTGTTTTGGATTCTTGCTGGGTATTCTGGTATTGAGTATAACGCAATCCGCATTATATTGGCACAAGTCACAAACGCTGATATTGTCTCTGATGGTTGTTTACATCGGCGCGAATGACAGATCGCTGTCACCTATAGTCAGCGCTGAAAAAACTGATACTTAAGTTGGCGAGTTATGGCAGTACTAATAACGTGAGCATGTCAATATGTTTAAAGTCCTATACATAGTACCTACGCTTCTAGAAGGCGGCCCCGCGCTGCAGTTGTTCAATCAGATCAAATACATAGACCGTCAACGTTTCCTGCCACAGATTCTGACCTTGTCCGCAGAACCAAAGGATTCTATGGAAGAAGATTTTAAGCGTTTGGGTGTTCCTATTTCCAGCTTGCGACTGGGGCGATTCTCCAGTTTTATCCATGCCCCGTATTGTATTCGTGATTATATTTCCAAACATACACCCAACATTGTTCATAGCAGTGGTTTCCGGCCGGATTTCTTTTCCGCCAGGGTCAATCAAACCGTCCATACGGTGGCGACGATACGTGGTTCTCCTTTTGAAAATTATGCCTATGATTTTGGATGGATCGGTCGGCACGTAATCGCACCACTTCATCTGAAAATGTTGCGGCGAATCGAAAAACCAGTCATTGTATCCCGTGCTTTGAGTGAAAGGCTTTCGAGAGAGTATGGGTTTGCCTGCGATTTTGTTCCAAACGGGGTGGACCAGGAGGTGTTTTTCCCTGTAGAAGCCGCACACAAACGGCAAATTCGCAGTCAATTGGGACTCCCCCTCGAACATCGGTTATTTGCTGTTACGGGACATCTGTCGCCGTTAAAGGATCCTGTCTGCGTTGCGGAAGGATTTCTGAAGGCGGCAATTCCAAATACGACAATGATCTTCATCGGGGACGGCGTGCTGCGGAAAAAACTAAACCGCTTATGTAAATCAGACAAAATTATTCTGACTGGAAGGGTCACCAGCGTACAAGCCTATCTGCAAGCTTCAGATTTTCTGGTATCCGGCTCTCATACTGAAGGGATGCCAAATGCAGTTCTGGAAGCGATGGCCTGTGGTCTTCCGTGCATTCTGTCGGACATACCAGCGCACAGGGAAATGCTTGATTACCAACCGCAGGCCGGAACGGTCTTTCCCGTCGGTAATGCGGAGCGCCTTGGAGAAGCAATCCGCCGGACAATAAATCAATCCTATAAGATTCAGCGACAAGCTGCTTTATGGATCATCGAAAGACACTTAAATGCGAAACGAATGTCGGGGCAATATCAAGCTCTTTATGAGAACCTTCTGCGTGCCTAATGAGACTTTCTGTTCTCTAAAGACATGAGAATCAAACGCTATTCTGAGCATTTTCCAAGAAATTTATTTGACCTTATTCCTGAGAATTGTCAAATATATTTGGATGTGGGGTGTGCAGCAGGGTTATTAGGGAAAGCGTTGAAGGAACGCAATGAGAATGTTGAAGTTTATGGGGTGGAAATAAATCCTGAGTATGCCCAACGAGCTGAACAGTATGTCGATGGTGTTGTATGTGGGGATGTAGAAGAAATTGATTTAGGTGCCATAAACAAAAAATTTGATTGTATTATCTATGCCGATATATTGGAACATTTGAAAGACCCATGGACCACTCTCAGAAAGCATAAAGCAGTTCTTTCTCAAGAAGGAATAATAGTACTTAGCATTCCAAACATTCAATTTATAGGTGTTATATTATCCTTGCTATTCGGGAACTGGAATTATAAAGAAGCGGGTATTCTTGATAAAACGCATTTAAGATTTTTTACAAGGAAGAGTCTTAAAAAACTTCTGCGTGATACCAGCTTTGAAATACAGATTATAAGACCAAACTATTCCGACCATAGAGCTGTAGCACTAATATTGAAAAGTTGCTCCGTTTTTGGCTTGTTAACAAACTATTTTGCCAGGCAGTTTCTGGTGGTTGCGAGAAAGAAAGTCACCTGAACCGCGTTATCGATGATAATCGCAAAATACAGTTGTGGTATAGGATTGCCGGATAGCTGGTTTCGTCGAGAACGTGGAAGATTACCTCGGTGCGGTGGATGTATTCGTCTCCGCCTCGCTGACCGAGGGCTGCCCGAACGCCGTCATGGAAGCGATGGCCTGCGGTCTTCCAGTGGTCCTGTCTGACATACCCGCCCATCGTGAGATTCTGGCTTTTGACCAGCGAGCGGGACAAATGTTTCCCGCCAACGATGTGGCGGCGCTGTCAGAAATACTCTCAGACATGGCAGACACGGGATGCTCGGAGCCATCCGAAGCCGGTTTAAGTATAATCGAGAATCATCTGAATGCCCGAAAGATGTGGCTGAAATACCAGGAACTCTACGCCGAACTTTGCGAATGATGGATTTGTCGATTTCAATAGTGAACCATAATAACAAGGAATGTCTTGCGGCCTGTTTGGAGTCCATCTATATCCACGCTCCAGACGTACGCTTCGAGGTTATTGTTGTTGACAACGGTTCATGCGATGGAAGCACAGAGCTTGTCAGGCAGGCATTTCCCCTGGCGACGGTCATAGGGAATTCGGAGAATCGGGGATTCGTGAGCGCGAATAATCAGGGTATCCGAGCGTCTCAAGGGCGGTACGTGTTGTCTTTGAATAACGACACCGTTATTGGAAACGGGACTCTCGGCGGCCTCGTCCGGTTTATGAACGAGCATCCGGACGTCGGCGTGTGCGGCCCCAAGGTATTGAATCAAGACGGATCGTTTCAGCACCAATGCAGGAGAAGCTTTCCCACTATATCATCGTCACTTTTTTACTTTTTGAAGCTGCACCGGCTATTTCCCGCAAGCGAGCGGTTCGGGCGGTACTTGATGACCCATCGGGATTGTGATGAGGGCGGCCAGGTGGATTCGGTCTCCGGGTGCTGCCTGATGGTCAGGAGAGAGGTGATCGAGAAGGTCGGGGTCCTGGACGAAAATTTCATTATGTACGGCGATGATTTGGACTGGTGCTACCGAATCAAGCAGGCCGGCTGGAAGGTCTGCTATGTGCCCGATGTTCAAATTGTTCATCTTGGAGGGCAGAGCAGCCGGCGCCTGTCCGGCAGGTGCATCGTATTGTTTTACCGCGCGATGGTGATCTTCTACCGCAAACACTACGCCCCCAGGCACACCTTTGCCGTAAACTCGATCGTGTATGCTGGAATATGGCTGAAAGCCGCGGCGGCTCTGGGCCTCAATGCCTTGCGAAGAGAAAAGGTTGTGGGCTCAAAGAAGCCCTGTGCTAAATAGCGGCTTGCATAAGGTCATCGCGGCGGTGCGACGATGAGAATACTCCTGATCGACCCTCCCTTTTACCGGTTCATCAAGTACTACAATCGCTTCTTCCCTCTGGGCCTTGCGTACCTGGCCGCCGTTTTGCGTGATAGCGGCCATCAGGCGCTCATCTATGATGCCGATGCCAACAAAGAGAAGGCCGAGGAGATGGACTTCTCCGCCTTGGAAGAGAAATACCCGGACTACATCGAAAGTGTGAACAATCTCTCGCATCCGATATGGGAGGAGCTGCGAGATGTGCTGAACGACTTCAAGCCCGACCTGGTCGGCATAAGCGTTTTTACAACGAAAGTGGCTTCAGCCTTCACGGCGGCGCGAATTGTGAAAAGCTCAAACCCTCACGTCCCCGTTGTAGTAGGTGGCCCGCATCCGTCGGTCAGGAGCGAAGAATCGCTGAAGATAGCACCCTTTGTCGATTTTGCAGTCAGAGGAGAAGCAGAGACTTCTTTTCTGCGGCTCGTTCAGGCGGTTGAGGCGAAAGGCAATTACGGTGACATCCAGGGTCTCAGTTTCAGGGCCGACGGGCAGATATGTCACAACCCTCCCGCCGAGTTCATTCGGGACCTCGACCGCTTGCCCTATCCGGCCAGAGATCTGCTCTTGAATAAGAGCACATATACCTCCGAAGATATGGGACTGATGATGAGCGGGCGGGGCTGTCCTTTTGAGTGCACGTTCTGTTCGTCCGCCGGAGTGTGGGGCAGGGGCGTCAGGTTCAGGTCTATAGGAAATGTCATAGGGGAGATGCAACAGGTGCGGTCTGCGTACGGCACTGTTCAATTTGGTTTCAAGGACGATATTTTTACAATCAACCCCAATAGAGTCCTGGAGTTTTGCAGGCTGCTCAAGGACGCGAAACTCAATGTCAAATGGGACTGCAATGCCCGGGTCAATCTCATCGACGAGCGGCTGCTGGCCGAGATGAAGTCCGCCGGCTGCAACGGCATCAAAATCGGCATAGAATCGGGCAGTGACCGTGTCCTTAAGGATGTGATGAAAAAAAACATAACTGTTGAACAGGTCAGACATGCCGCCGAGCTTATACACGAAGCTGGAATACACTGGACGGGATATTTTATGATGGGGCTCCCGACGGAAACGGAACGAGAGATGCTCCAAACGCTCGAGCTCATGCGGCAGATCAAACCTGATTTCGCCTCACTTTCGGTGTATGAGCCGCTCCCTGGGACTCAATTATTTGATGCTGGCCTGGCCGCCGGCGAGGTTACTGATAGCAGAACATTGGAGGAGTATTGTGCCATATCTCCAAAATACTATTACTTTGCAGATCTCAACAATAGAATTGACACGATGACGGATGACCGATTCAGGGGTATTGAACGGTTTATGAAAACCACGTTCCACAAATATAACCGCAGCCCTGCCCGCATATTCAAACGCGCCAGGGCCCGAAGTGGTTTGTACCTGAACAAGCCTGCGGCGTTGCTTGATGATTTCAGGAAGTTTTTGGCTTGGCTCAGATAGCGATGCGCCCGAAGGGCGATGATAAGCGCAGAATCATGCGTATTTTGAGAAGGGCATTTGACGTGCGTCCCAAACCTGTGTCGGAATTAACTGCCAGTGCAATCAGATAAACGTTCAATCATGGCGACCCGGATTCTCCTGTTCTTTGCCGACATGCTCGCATTGAACGCGGCCTTCCTTTTGTCTTTTCTTATCAGATATGGGAACAACATCCCCCCATATTGTTTTTCCGCCTACAAGAACAGTTTCATATTTCTGACGATTATATACATAGCGGCGTTGTCATTTTTCGGGGTCTATAAAAACAGGTTCAAGTCTTCGTGGGACCTGTTCAAAAGGGTCTTTTTGGGGCTTTTCTTCGGGACGTTATTAAGCGTAGCGTTTGTTTATGTCTTCAGAGTCCGATGGGGTGCTTTCCCAACGAGCGTTTTTGTCCTTTCCTCTTTCATCAATCTTCTTCTGATTTTCAAGCTGAATCAGTACGTGCTCAGAGCCGCAAAGAAGATCAGAAAGAGAGTCATAGTCATCGGCCGGGACGATACAGAGGGCGTCGTCGGAAAAAAGGCCGTGGTTGAAACAATCGGAAGCGGCCAGATCGGGCAGTTGCTCAAACATAACGATATTGACGAAGTGGTTATCTGCGAGAGAGTCCAGCATGAAAAGGACCTGAACCTTTTGATCTACCTTATACAAAAGCTGAAAATAGACGTCGTTTTCAGCCCCTCGATCTACGTGGAACTCTTGTCCGGGCGAATCAATGGGGACGATTCGCTCCAGTTTCTCAGTACCTTCGTCGGAGAGAAGCGGGATGTCGAGGAGTTCCTTATGAGGAGCCTCGATGTCGTGGGCAGCATCCTTATCGTGCTCGTTTCCACGCCTGCGGCGATTCTGATTTCGCTGCTTATCAAGATCTCATCTGCCGGGCCGGTCTTCTACAAGCAGCAGAGGGTGGGCAAGGACGGCAGAATCTTCACCCTGTACAAATTCAGGACGATGGTGAAAGACGCCGAGAAGAAGCTTGGACCCGTCTTGGCAAGCCGGGACGACCCCCGCGTTACGAAGGTCGGAAGGATTTTACGAGCGACACGATTGGATGAGCTGCCTCAGGTGTTCAACGTGCTGCGAGGGGACATGAGCCTGGTGGGACCCAGGCCGGAAAGGCCGCACTTTGTCAAGCAGCACAAAGCCCTGCATGAGCTGCGCCTGGCGGTCAAGCCGGGGCTGACGGGCCTCGCTCAGATTCGCAGCTTCTATGACTTGAAACCCACGCATAAAATAAAATACGACTACCTCTACATTCAAAGACGATCGCTGCTGCTGAATCTCTACATACTATTTCTGACCATCCCCGCCATTTTCTCCCGAAGGGGCTGGTAAGCGCGCTGCCGCCCTTATGGGCTCTTGTGGTCCGCCGGAGGCCTGCGTGCCTTCGCCGGTCACGTCATTCGATAAATCACAACTCGCTTTTCGTTTTTTTTTCGCTTCTCCACCCTCGCCGAAAATTCTTTCTGTGCGCTTGCGCCGGAGAGGGCCTCCTCGTCTTCATCTCTCACAATCCTGACGATGTATTCGGTTCCTTCAGGTATTTCCGTTGTATACCCTATGCCTTTGCGTTCGGCGTAGAAACTGATACGCAAATCCGGAACAGCGACCGCGTCCTCTTGGCGCGTATTTTCCTTCAGCCACTGGGCCGCCTCTCTGTAGCCGTGCTTGTCGGCGCCCAACGGCCTGAGCAATTTAGGCATACAGATACCCGCCCCTATTGCCAACAGCACGAAAAAGCATAGTTGCGAATGTCGGCCGGCTTGTGGTGGGTTTCTGGAGAGTCGTTCCTCAAGCCACTGCGCCAGCATTTCCATACCCGCCGGCACATAGAAAATCAGGAACACAACCAGCGGCAGACAATGCCTCCTGCTTATGTATCCCCAGTGATCGTACAGCATGATCATCATCAGGACATTGAGCAGGACAAACGCGGGGATAAAGAATCTCTCTATGTCACTTGCCGCCGACCTTCTGCGAGCACGATCCCAGACCCCGATCACCAGGGCCGGCACGAAGTAGTACATTAAGTTGTCGCTCATTTCCCCCGCAAGTCTGCCCATTGCCTTTACTGTCTTGCCCGGCAGACTGGACGCTGTCCACACGCTATGGCCGCCGTGAATTCGCGGTTCCTGAATTTTCTCCGGCTCCCACCCCGCGGAATCGCCGATCAAGGTTTTCAGTTTTTCCGGCAGGATTTTACCTCTGACCGCCATATACGGCGCGGCGGGGATTGCAAAGCCCAGCAGGAGAGCCGTCAATGCACCGAGCAATGCAGGTCTGTTCACACTACGTTTTGGCACGAAGAGGCCGATCAATATCCATAGGACTCCGTACACGACCAATTGTGCGCATTCTGGCCGGATGATATGTCCGATCCCGGCAGCCAAACCCGCTGCTGCGAACATCCACCACTTGCCTCGCTCCGCCCCCCAAAGCAGCAGCAGAAAACCCGCCGCCAGAAACAGGATGTGCGGCCAATCTCGCAATGCGTCACTTCCAAACTGTGCAGGATAAGGCAGGATAATGAGGATCAGAACGGCCCAGAAGCTTCTACGGCTGCCGACCAGCAGCTTGCCAATGAAATACAGAGGGATCAATGCGAGCACACTGCACAATAGCGTGACGCTTTGCGCCGAGTACGTCCAGGTGAGCGCCGATGTGCTGTCGCTGAACGCAGCGGCAAGCTTGTGGCAGGCAAAAATGAGAAACGAATATCCGAAAGTGAGCCCTTTGACGACGTTCAGCGGCTCACTCGAGATTTTCCTCGCCAGCTCGATATACGTTACCCCGTCTTTGGAAATAAGGACGGTCGTGGCAACCAGGTAAATCCCGAGCGCAGCGGCGATAGAAACAAGAATGAGCACGTTGAGGACATCACCTCTGCATTCCACATTCTCTGTTTCTGACTCAACCGTCATAATAGTCACCTGCCTCTGTCACGCCCCATCGGCGGTTCTCCGGGCAACGAATAGCTCGCCTTTATACCATACCTTGTATTGGTTTTCCACAAGACGCAAATACCTGTCCAGGTCCCATCTTCTGGAGAGTTCTGCGAGGTGTCGGTCTAAGGCCGCCTTTTCACGCCGTCTGTCGGCGATATGGCCTCGGCGAAACTCCTCGATCAGTCCCGCAAAGGCTTCTAACCCCAACTCTAATTGGCCGTGCTCATTTTCCATTCGTGAAATGCTTCCAGCATCCTTTCTATCCGGCCATCGTATCAGAATCCTCGCCGAATTTCGAGAATGTCGATCCCGGATACTCCACCGTCAGGTGTCCCCAAGGCAGATTCCCGCCGGCCTTGCGATTCCCGACCTATCGGGCGCGGCAATTTCTTTTCTGGTCATTCCGAGTGCAGCCGAGGAATCTATTCAAAACTGCCATTCCTCCATTTTCAATTCTTCCAAGATTTTTCTTGCTTTGTTGGTGCTCTTATGCTATCCTCCGTTTCTCGAAGGTGGTACGGGGACAGCCGGGAGTGAAATAGGAGATATGAGATACAGTTGCATGTGAGATACGCTGCACGCTTCACGACTTATCAAGCGAGACATCTTGGATTCGGGCTTTTCAACAATGGCTTTGAGACAGTGTACAGAAAATGGCGGGTGGTCTGAACAATCCCTTATGAGCGTACAAGGAAGATCAAGATGAAATATCAACCGAGATATAATCAGAGTAAAGCACTTATCGTCGGGATAAACAAATATCGAAATGCGCCTCCCCTTAATTATGCTGCGGAGGATGCGCACGCCGTTGCTAACCTACTCAAAGAGAAATATGGCTTTAGAAAAGAAGACATAACTCACTTGAAAGATGATGATGCCTCAAAAAACGATATCCTTGAGGCATTTCACAAATACACGCAAGACGGAACTTCGACGGATGACAGACTTCTTATCTTTTTTGCTGGGCATGGACACACAATATCAGGCAATCGGGGTGAAACAGGCTTCCTGGTGCCGGTGGATGGGAACCCAGTTAAGACAGCTACTTTGATACGATGGGACGAACTAACGAGGAATTCAGAATTGATTAAGGCAAAGCATATCCTATTTATCATGGATGCGTGCTACGGTGGGCTTGCCATCAGTAGAGCGTTGCCGACAGGCACTAAGAGGTTCTTGAAAGATATGTGCCAGCGGATGGTAAGGCAAGTATTGGCTGCGGGCAAAGCAAATGAAGTTGTGTCTGACTCCGGCGGGCCAATCCCAGGGCATTCGGTCTTTACCGGGCATCTCATCGAGGCCCTTGAGGGGAAAGCCGAAACGGAAAACGGAATCATAACAGCGAACGGCGTCATGGCGTATGTCTACAACAAAGTTGCAAATGATCAGCATTCTCGACAGACTCCTCACTACGGTTTTATTGACGGGGACGGCGATTTCATCTTTAAGGCCGATATCTTACAGGAACTAAGTAAAAAAGAAGAGGAGGACAACGACGTTTTGGTATCCATACCTGCTACGTTCGTAGATGACAAAACTCAGAACGACGAGGTCGTCCAGCAAGTTAAGGAATACATAGGAGATGATAGATTCAGAATCAAGTTGGATGATTTGGTCGTGAAGGAAATACGGAAAGTGCTGAACCTCACTTCTTCCGATAATTTTCCCTTAAGCATGCAGAGTATTACACCTGAGGACATAGTTGACAGGCTTTCGAAGTACGAGAAAGTGATTAAGCCGCTTTGTGCCATAATCTCACTTCTTTGCTATTGGGGCAACGAAAGACAGTCGCCGTTGATTCAGAAGATTGTCTCAAGAATTGCCGAAGCAAATACGCCTCAGTCAGGATCAGAGTGGTTAGTAAATTTACGTTGGTATCCGATATATTTCTTGCTCTACACAGGCGGGATAAGCTCCATAGCGGCAGAGAAGTATCAGCATTTAGTCTCGCTGCTCACGGCACCCGCACCGGATCCAGAATACCGGGGCAAGACACAAACCGTCGTAGTACTGGCATGTGACGCAATGTCAGTGCTTAACGACGTATTCAAGAAAATCCCCGGACATGAAAAAAACTACGTTCCGATAAGTGAATATATGTTCAAGAGACTTCAGCCCGACTTAGAAGACCTACTCCTGCTTGGAAACAGCTACGAACATCTCTTTGACACCTATGAACTGCTCCAAATGCTCGTTTTTGCTGACTTGTTAAATATTGACAGGGGACCGATCGGAAGATTTGGGTGGAAACACTCGAGCAGACGAGGTACATTTGTGAAAGATTTCATGGATGATGCCAGCAAACAAGGAAATCGGTGGCCGCCTATACAAGCAGGTTTGTTCAAATCGGATATTGAACGATTCAAGGCAATTTCTGAACCGATCCTATCCCGATTGAATGAACTCAATTGGTGGTAGAAATCAAGAGTGTGAATGATTAGGCGCGCTTACTACTTGGGGGTTCGCTCCGGCCGGGCCGGATGTCTGAAGATGAAAACAGAAGCCGAAGCTGCAAATGAAATCGTATCTCGCGAAGCGCTTCTCGAAAATAGGCGTAGGGTGGGGCTTGCCCCACCTTTCCAGGAATGTCACGCGGTTATGAATCCGGGATGTTTACGTAGGGAAGCCATATGTTGAGTAGTTAGACGCTCATGGAAGGATTCTTAGAGTGAAGAGACTAATATGCTTTGTAGCTGCATTTGTTATTGGCGCTGGTGCGGCGCCGACGGATGAGCCTGAGTTCCTGACAAGATATACGGACTCTTTTAAGGAATATTATGCCGGGATTTTAGGCAAGGAATTCGTATTACCCAAGGATCACCCTGTGTATGAGTTGAAGTCGATAAAATCTCCCACGGGTATCTGGCGGGCGGAAATCGTCCGATCCGACACGGGCACCATACCATACGATAAAACAAAAGCAACGATTGTGATAAAGAAATACGATGGTAAAAAGAGGTACGTGAAATGTGAAAGATTCAGGACGATGACCGTCCAATGGATCAATGATAGACTCATTTATATAGTCTGTGATTTAGGTCACGTGGCGAGCGTCGGACAAATTCTTGACGTCGAAAAGAATGAATGGATCTATCAAAAAGGTGAAACGTACTATTACAACGAAGACCTGAAGGCAAAACAGCAACAGGCCCCGGTTCGGTAGGGGGGTGTGTGGGGCAGTCTGTTGTTGCGGATTCAGTTCTTGAGCACGGGGCTGAGAGATACGCTGTTCCATACTTTGTCGGAGTCGCCCGTGTAAATATCCGCGCCGACGCCCGCGTCGGAAACGTTAACGATAGCATATCCGGGAAAATCCGCGTATTCAAAGCGGGTTATGTACGGTTTCTCATCTTCGAGCAGCTTTTGCCGCTGCTCTTTCGTCTCCGGCTGAAATTCCGGCTCCAGCTCAACGAGCCGGCCGGCATAATTCTCAACCCCTTCAAGGTGGTCCCTCACCACTATTTCCGGCGAGCTGATAACACTGTTGACACTGAACTGCACAAAAGTGCCTTTCGGCGTTCTTCTTTCCAGGACGCTGTACTTGTGCAGGTGCGCCGTCAGCAGCACAACTTTGTTTGCACTTAGTATATTCAGGAATCGTTCGCGAGCCTCTTTTTCTTTCTCTCGTGAAAAAAGATGCCACGTGGACCTTGCATTATATGGAACAGCCGGAGGGTGCATGACAACAAACGCGTGGCGATGAGCGTTCTGCGTCAACGTCTTGCCGAGCCAGTCGAGGTTGTTATTGTGATAGGCGTCGAAGAACACGAACAAATCCGGCCCCTTCATAAAATAGAAAGATGCGGAATCTATTTGTTTTCCACATTCGTCGGACAGCCACGGCAGCATCACGCCGTCGAATGCCTCCCTCGCTCCGGGGCCGGTGATGTCGTGATTGCCCTTGGCGGCGATGAATGGGGTCTGCGGGATGTAGTTGCGAATGAAGGCTCTGGCCTCTTTGAATTGCGTCTCCTGGAGCTCGCGCCTGCCGCACAGTCCCTCGGTCAGATCGCCGCCCTGGAGAATCATCTTTATTCGGCCGTCGCTTGATTCTATGGCGGTCTGAATTCGCCGTAGAAGGCCGGGGGCGTATCTTTCTGTGCTCGCGACGTACTCCTCTATCTGCCTGATGTCTCCGGGCATATTGGCTTGCACCCACTCGAAATCGTGATGCGATTTTTTGTCGAAGTGCATGTCACCAAGATACACGAAAGAATAGGCGGGACCAGGTCCATTGCCCTGCGCTCCAGCCGCTGCGAGGACGAACACGGTAACGTGCACGCACAGCGTCACCGCGATCGCGGTCATTTTCCTGCTGAAAGACTGCATGTCCGTGTCACTCTTCGGCTTCTTTCTTCTTGCCGTATTGGGCGATAATCTGCTGCTGGACGTTGGGCGGGACCAGCTCATAATGGCTGAGGGTCATGGAGTAGCTGCCGCGCCCGCCGGTCACGCTCTTGAGCTGGCTGTTGTACTGCGTCACTTCCGAGAGCGGGACCTGGGCCTTGATCGTGATGAAATTGCCGGGCAGCATGTCCTGTCCCTGCACTCTTCCCCGCTTAGAGGCCAGGTCGCCGGTGATGTCGCCGACGTTCTCGGTGGGGATGGTGACTTCCATATTGACGATCGGCTCGAGCAAAACGGTTTTGGCTTTTTGAAGGGCGTCGAGGAACGCGCCCTTGCCCGCGGCGCGGAAGGCGACTTCCTTCGAATCGACCGGGTGATACTTGCCGTCGTAAACGGAGACGGCGACGTCCTGCATGGGAAAGCCCGCGACGAAGCCGTTTTGCATGATCTCATTGACGCCCTTGAAGACGGCCGGCTCGAATTGGCCGGGAATGGAGGCGCCGAAGATGTCCCAGCTAAATTGCAAGGGCGGGTCGGAGTTGCGTTCGGCCGGCTCGACGCGAAGATAGACTTCGCCGAACTGTCCCGCTCCGCCGGTCTGCTTTTTGTGGCGGTAGTGGCCCTCGGCCTTGGCGGTGATGGTCTCGCGGTAGGGGATCTTCGGCTCTTTCGTGTTGACCGCCAGCTTGAAGCGATTGGCCATCTTCTCGAGCGTGACTCGCAGGTGCAGATCGCCCATACCGCTGGCGACCAGCTCTTTCGTCTGCTGGTCTCGCGTGACCTTGAAGCAGGGGTCTTCCTCGCATAATCGCTCCAGTGCGGAGCTGATTCTTTGCTCATCGCCCCTTGCGGCCGGCTCGATCGCCAGCGAGAACATCGGCTCAGGCGCGGGCAACAATGTGAACTTGCCGGAGACTCTGCCGTCGTGTACGAGGTCACCGGTTTTCAGCTCCTCGATTTTGGCTAAGGTAACGATATCGCCCGCGACGCCCACATCGACGGGATTGTTTTCGCCGCCCTGGGATTTGAGGATGTGGCCCGGGCGAATGCCTTTTTTCTCGTCGTTGCGGATCAGATTCGCGTCCGATTTGATCGTCCCGCTGAAAATGCGGATGGTCGAGTACTTCATATTGGATCGCGGGTCGAAGGCGATGCGGAAAACCAGACCCGCCAGCGGGCCGGCAGGATCGGCCTTCAGCTCCGTGACGTTTTCGCCGTCCTTGAGCACAACGGCCTTTGCCTGGCGCGGCGAGGGCGTGTATTTCACGATCATGTCCAGAAGCTCCTGAATGCCGATCTCCTTTCGGGCGTCGGTGAAGACGATGGGGATCAGCGTTCCGGCCATGAGGGCCTTGACGAACACGGCGGCGATTTTCTCGGCGGCGATTTCCTCGCCGCCAAGGTACTTCTCCATCAGCTCGTCGTCCGCCTCGATGACGTTTTCGATCAGCTCGGTATGGGCCTGGCCGACGTCCATCACGGGCGAGTCGCCTCTGTCGTTTTCAATGCAGTCGATCACGGAGGCCTTGTCCCCGGCGGGCAGATTGGCGCAGCGGCATCGGGGGCCGAAGGTGTCCTGAATGTTCTTTATCAGCTCGGGCCAGATGATGTTCTCGGCGTCCATCTTGTTGACGACGATGAGCCGCGGCATGTTCGCTGCGGTTGTTAGCTCGAACATTTTGCGGGTGTTGGTTTCGATGCCGGCGGCGGCATTGATGACCAGGACGGCCGTCTCGGCGGCCGAAATGGTCTTGATGGCCGGGCCTATAAAATCCGGATAGCCCGGCGTGTCGATGATATTGATGAGCTTGCCGGCGTGCTTGACGTGGACGGTCGCCGAGAGGATCGAGTGCTGGTGCTCCTTTTCTTCGTCGTAGTAGTCGCAAATGCTCGTCTTGTCGTCCACGCTTCCCAGGCGGTTTGTCGCCCCGGTTTTGTGGAGCATCGCCTCAGCCAGAGAGGTTTTGCCGCTGCTCCCATGACCCAAGAGAACAACATTACGAATATCGCCGGTATCAGCCACTTCTGAAGCCTCCAAAATAGCTTATTTCTAATCTAACTGAAATCTTTGCAAAAAGGGGCAGACCCACTTTGAAAGGCAAAAAAGAACCTTTCTTAACTTCAAGAAAAAATATGATACAGTATAGGACTTGCAGCGGGCAAGGTTTTTTTCAGAAATCTGAAGGTCGGCGGCTCAGGCACGGAGGAGATGGAAAGAGCGGCTCTCGAACTACAGTCAGGCAATGACTTTTTGAGCGAAGGTGCCGCAGCCGTGTTTTCCATTCACGTTTGCATGAATGACGTGGATGTTTTTCTTTGTTTTTGCACAATCACGTCCAGAGAGGCTTTATAAGTGATTTGGCTGGAATGAGTTATATTTGCATAGGGGTGTTTTGAAAAAAAACTATTAATTTTTCTTGCAGATATGGTTATTTGACCATATACTGTTAGATGGTTGAACTATGGAGCTTTTAACGGAAAAACAGCAAAAGGTACTCGCGTTTATTGAAAGCCGGCTGCGAGAAGGCAATCCGCCGAGCCAGAGAGAAATCGCCCGGCATTTCAGCCTGGCCCAAAACGCCGTATATCAGCTCATCAACTATCTCAGGAGAAAGGGCTATTTGATGGACTCCGGCGGTCACCGGGGACTTCGATTGTCCAAAGAATATCTTGACGCGAAAAGACAGGCCGAAGGTATCCCCGTTGTGGGCAGGGTTGCCGCAGGTGAGCCGATATTGGCGGAGGAGAATATAGAAGGATACGCAAACCTTAAAGAGCTTCTTGGTCTTTCTGAGGATGTATTTTTGTTAAAGGTATCCGGCGATAGCATGATCGATGAAGGTATTATGGATGGCGACTTTGTGGCGGTTCAGTCCGGTGAGAGAATTGAGAACGGCCGAATTGGCGTGGTCTTATTGGATGATGAGGCAACGGTAAAAAGGATATATATCCAACAGGGCCGGATAGCCTTGCAGCCGGCCAATAAGGCGGCGGGGTACAGAACCAAATACATAAGACGAGGCAGCGAAAGAGTTCGGATCGTCGGCAAGGTCGTCGGCTGTATTAGAAAAATGTAAATGAGGGAAAAGATGTCCTCTCTAATCTATATAGGCATAGCAGGGTGGTCTTATCCGGACTGGAAAGGGATTGTGTATATGAGTTCGGGAATCGACCAGCTTGAATATGTAAGCGGATTTGTGGACTGTTTGGAGATCAACAGCACGTTCTATCGGCCGCCTGTCGAGCAAAACAGCAAATCATGGCTGCGAAGAACTGCGGCAAAGCCTGAGTTTTTCTTTACCGCCAAACTCCACCGCGATTTTACACATGAAGGTAAGATTGACCCGGCCGCGGTAAAACAGTTTCATACGGGTTTTGAGCCTCTGCTGCAAGAGGGTAAGTTAAGGCATTTGCTGATTCAATTCAGATACGATTTTTCCGACAATACCGAGAATCGCCGGCATTTATCGAGGATAGTGGGAAATTTCCGCGACGCTTTCAACCTCGCGGTCGAGTTAAGGCACAAATCATGGGAGTCGCCGGAAGCCTTGAATTTTCTGCAGGACCTCGGCGTTACCGTCTGCAATCTTGATTATCCGACCACGTGGAATTCGTTTAATTTGCAGCAGTGTACTATAGGTGAGCACGGCTATTTCAGGATGCACGGAAGGAACAAAGAAAAATGGTTCAGCAAAGCGGGCAGAGACGAAACGTATGATTACTATTACAACGATGATGAGCTTTCTCAAATAAAGAAAAGAGTCGAGGGGTTAGGCGATGCCTACAAAACGCTCACTGTGATCGCCAACAATCACTACCGCGGTGCTGAGCTTGCCAATGCGCTCGAGCTGAAGGCCCTCATCAGCGGCCGAAAACAGCCTGTTCCTGAAGGACTCTTGAAGGCCTATCCGGACTTGGCGAGAATTGCCTTAAATGAATAACTGCAGGGTGGGCTTTAGCCCACCGAGTTGATCCGAATACTTATCAAATAAGAAGGGAGCGATAAGAATGGAAGAAAAAGAACTAAAACAAGCATGTTTGAATCTGATGGAAAAGGTTGGTGTAGTATATTTGAGCACCGTTGACATCAATGGTTTTCCTCATACAAGAATTATGTCCAACCTGAGAGATAGGAAACAGCACCCCAGCTTAGCCAAGATGTTTGAGCAGCACAAAGAGGATTTTTTGATTTATATGGTTACCGGTAGTTCGTCCGTCAAAATGCAGCAGATCCGAGCTAATCCAAAAGCGTCCGTTTTTTTTGCCGTTTATACAGAAGTTCCAAGCGATTTTCAGTGTTTGATGCTTTGCGGAGAAATTGAAGAGGTCTCGGATCTGCAACTGAAAAAACAGCTCTGGCAGGCCGGCTGGGAAATCTTTTGGCAGGGGGGGGTGGATGATCCTGAATACACTGTGCTCCGACTGATGCCTGCTTTCGCGAGAGGGGGGTACAAGGAATCGCCCTTCGAATTTGAGTTAAGCGGGCGGAAGTGAAGCGGCTGCTTCGCAATAGATCGAGAAGGTGGGGCAAGCCCCACCCTGCCTGCCGACAAGGGATTGCCTTGGATGAATAGATGAATGTGAGGCGCCATCTTTTGGAGTCAAGACGATATGCGCGCTGCCGCCCTGACATGCCGAAGTTATTACAGCCTTTTGAGAGGTTCGGTCTCCGTGCAGCGATGGGTCCAGAAGGCTAAGGAATACGGTTACGGTGCTATTGCTCTGGCGGATGTCAACTCACTCTATGGGGCGGTGGATTTCTACAAGGCAGCCGAGCAGGCAAATATCAAACCCATTCTCGGTGTGGAGATTCTAACCGACAGCCAGAGGGCCGTATTGCTCGCTGAGGACAGGGCCGGGTATAGGAATCTGTGCAGAATAACCACCGCAAAAAATCTGTGTCCGAACTTCGACCTGATAGAGCAGCTAAAATGCGACAATCAGGGAATGGTCTGCATCTGTGATCAGCCGGAGCTTCTCCATGAGCTGAAACAAGTTTTTGATAGAGATTATCTATTCGCAGGTTGTCAGGGACCAAGTCACGTTGAACGGGCAAAAGCCCATAGAATAGAGCCTGTGGTATGCACCACTTTCAATATCATTGACGGCGATGATATAGTCACAGCTAAGCTCTTAAGCAAAATAAGACAGCTCAGTGTGGCTGGATCAGGCCCCCAGGATAACTGTGGATTTAACAAGCTCATATCTGGAGAGGAGCTTAGGCAGGAATTTCGCAATTGCCCTGAAGCGATTAGTCATGCTGAGCAGATTGCGCAGCGATGCAACTTTCAGTTGTTGAACGGGAGATATTACCTGCCCGCGGTTAAGCTTGGCAAAGGGAAAAATGGCGATAGCGAGCTGGCCAGGCTTTGCCACTTCGGCCTCGCCAGGCGATACAAGCCGGTGAGCAAAGAAGTGATCAAGCGGCTGGAGGATGAGTTGGCTGTTATCCGCAAGAACAAATTCAGCGATTATTTTCTTGTGGTCCACAACATAGTCAACTTCGCCAAACAGAATAACATTCCCGTGGAAGTGCGGGGTTCGGCTGCCGGCTCACTTGTAGCCTATGTGCTGGGTTTTACAAGGGTCTGTCCGATAGAGAACAACCTCTATTTCGAGCGTTTTATGAACCCCGGCAGGAAAGATTGTCCCGATATCGACATTGACTTATGCTGGAGAAGGCGCGACGAGGTCATAAGATATTGCTACGAGAACTGGGGGTTTGAGCATGTCGCGATGATCTCAAACATAAACAGGTACCGGCGTAGAAGCGCTATCCGCGATACCGCCAGGGCGTTTGGTTTGACGCCGGCGGAAATAAACCGGCTTGTCAGGGATCGCGCGAGTCACACAGATTCGGCCGTATGCAAGCTGGCCGGGAAAATAGTGGGCGTACCCCGGCATTTGGGCGTTCATTGCGGGGGGATCGTGATTACTCCATCTCAGGTCAGGGACATTGTTCCGCTGGAGCGCGCAGCGAAAGGCGTAATTGTAACTCAATACGATAAAGATGCCGCCGAAGCGGTGGGCCTGATTAAGATCGACCTTTTGGGCAATAGGGCGCTTTCGACGGTCAATGGAGCGGTGAATATTATCGGCAAGATGCAAAACAGTTTGGATATCGATATTGTCAGTCCGGAAGACGAAAAGACGGGAAGGATGCTGACCTCCGGCGATAGTCTTGGCGTGTTTCAGTGTGAATCGCCGGGGATGAGGCAACTGCTCCGAGGGCTTGGCGTCAAAACCAAAAAAGACGTAGCGATTGCCCTGTCATTGATAAGGCCGGGTCCTGCTTCAGGAGGGATGAAGGCGGAATTTATCGAGCGGCACGTCAACGGAAAGCCGTTTGAGTATTTGCACCCGAAGATGAAGGAAATGCTCGGCGACACGTACGGCGTCATGCTGTATCAGGAAGATGTAATGCGGATAGCGGTGGAAGTTGCGGGCTACAGCGTTGCCGACGCCGACAGGTTCAGATCGGAAGTATCGACGAAAGTTTCCGCCTCGCGCTTGCAGGATCAATATATTGACTTTGTATATTCGCGGGCCGAGCAGGCGGGTATCGACCGGCACAGCGCCGAGGCTATCTGGGACGACATCCTGCGGTTCGCCGCCTATTCATACTGCAAGGCCCACGCCACCGTGTATGCCAACATCGCCTGGCAGACGGCTTTCCTGAAGGCGAATTACCCCCAGCCGTTCTATACCTCGCTATTCAACAACCATCACGGGATGTATCCGCTGAGGGTGTACGTGTGGGATGCCATAAGGCACGGCGTAAGAATCCTGCCGCCGCACGTAAACCGAAGCGATATGGAATGGACGCCGGAGGCAAAGGCCGTCAGAGCGGGCCTTAATATAATCAAAGGTCTAAGTTATAAAACTATGCAGGCCATTATTGAACAAAGACAGTTTCGGCTTTTCGCGGATATCGAGGACCTGCGGACGAGAGTACGATTTAGAAAGCCGGAGCTGCAAAGCCTCATTCACGTTGGCGCCTGCGATGGGTTGGGAAAAAGCCGGCCCGCGATGATGGCGCAATTTCATTTTGCCCCTTCGAATCCGAATCAGTTGCTGCTGTTCGACGTGTGTAATAATCTCTCGCAATTACCTGAATACGACAGGACGGCGAAATTACAAGCCGAGGTGGAGATTACCGGGATTCCCTTCAGCATACACCCGGCGGTGCTGTTTCAGACCAGGCACGTGCCCGCCGCCGAGCTGGACAAGTTCATCAATAAACGCATCACGGTGGCAGGCTTTATCGCCGCCGCCCGCCGGGCCAGAACCAGTAACGGAAAAGTCATGGGCTTCGTGACGCTCGAAGATTCCTCTGGTTTGGCGGAAGTGACCTTCTTCCCTGACCAGTTGGAGAAGTACCACGGCATCTGCCGAATCTCCGGCCCCGTCTGGGTCAGCGGCAAAGTCACCCGCCATCTATCTTCCACCGCCGTCGAATGTCAAACCTGGGGCACCGCCGCATAAATAAATGCAGGAGACTCGATACAAGTTACTCGATACTCGTTGAGCAGAATCGTAGTTATTCTTGTTGACCAAGAGGCTAAGGCCTGCTAAGCTAATGTCCACAGATGCCGACCGAGTCCATGGGATTAACGCATCTGCTTGGAGACTACTATGCGAGACAAGAAATCCGAAAGAGCGGTAGGAAAGGACGGAGAGGAATATGGTGTTTCCGAGCCTTCCATGACCAAGCTATTTGGCGTAACGTGCGACGTATGTGGTATGTCGTATTCGACCAAATTAGAGGATAATGTCCTTGAGCACAAGAGATACCATGACGCGGTGGTCAATGGTGTGCTCGTGTTGCCCACCTCGAGCGATTGTGTTGTGTGGTCACATGAGAACGAGCGCATAACAGTAATAAATCGATTCTCGCCACGAGAGCAGCGTGAACGCGCAGAAGAAATCGCGAAATACGCGCGAAGAGACACACCATACCAAGCAGAAGTACTGTTCGGTGAAATGGAGGCGTGTGTTTTCTTGTTGCATAAGAACGATCGTGCTGTAGGTTTGCTCCTAATGGAAAAACGCGCGCACGTGTGGCGCGCAAACTGGAAGGATATTGAAGACGAGAAGCCGCCAACACAACTGCCTGACCACCCCCCAATTTGGAGCGTTTGTCTGATCTGGGTTCTTAAGCAGCAAAGACGTCGATATGTAGCGAAAACGCTCTTGGAAAATGCGCTGAGTTATCTTCGCTGTGGCTTCGATCAAATCGCTTGGTACACACCTTTTACGGATTGTGGAAAAGCATTTGTACTTAGTTGTTGTCCCTACGACTTCTACATTGGGCTATGAGGACATGGTAGCAAACCAAGGAGCAAACAGGCACTCTTTGGGGCAGACGGGTAAGACGGTCATCTGCCTTCCCAAGAGATCCTTTGAGTAGAAAGGGCAAAATATCATGATAACCATCTCGGAACGGAGGATCAAACATTGCTTGGAAATCTTGAATGGAAGACAAGACGAAAAAGGAGTCGTTAAAGAACGCCTTGAGAGATTGTCGTTCGAGCTTATGCATCTTCTCGAAGAAACAGAAGAATTCAGTAGAGTAGTGTATTGTAAAGGAGCTGCGGCTTGTTGGCTTGACAATGGCGTTTTGAGAATGCTGGCTGGTTCTACTCGTTGGAATGGCAAATCTCTTGAAGAGGATATGTATTTTGGTGCCCCAAGTCCTGCCTCAACTTATGTTCTTGGTAGAAGTTCAAACGGTTGGACAGAGTGGACGAATAGTCGTCACAAGTCAATGAAAGAACTCCGCCATCTCACTGGCACCTGATCTATTCGTTAGCTGGAGGAATGGCCAAGTTCGTAGCCGACGGCGTCAATTCGTTGGGACAGCGAGTGAATGGTTGCTGAAAGCAAGGGTACGTGCTACAGACAAAGAAAGCGCGGACCTTCATGTTGCGTAGATCACCAGAAGGAAATGAGGTGTGGTAGTGGTAGAGATCGAGAAATTTATCGGAGATTATCTGAGCAAGATTGTGACGTTAGAAGAGCAGATTGGCGCAATAGTCGGATATAAGCCCTTGGAGCCATTTGGGGGACAAGATGCAAAGTTTGCGGACATCCACAGACTACAGAGCGCGGCGAAGAAGATCGCCGAATTTGTTGGGTTGGCTGATTTAACGTTTATCGTGTCGGCAGCGAAACAGGGCCAAAATGTTGCCGGTCTCGTGGAGCTTAGTTACTCGGGCAACGAGGTCTTTGTCGAAATCTCGACCGATATGGTCTACTTCGAGAATGCTGTGTTGGCAACCTTAGCACATGAGATAACCCACAAGTACATGCACATTCATAGTATTGCTGGAGGTCGGGGGATCGCCCATGAGTACGAGAACGAAGTATTCACAGACATTACAGCGGTGTTCCTCGGCCTTGGCAAACTCATGCTTAATGGTGCAGAACAAGAAAAGGCACGTCAGGAGGTGAAGTTGGACGGGACCCACCACATTACCGAAACATATCGGTGCGGGTATCTGAACCAACAACAGCTGGCATTAGCCTATCGGATAATTTGCGCAATGCGAGCAATTTCGAGAAGAGATATGCTGTCGAATTTGACTGC
Organism: uncultured Pirellulales bacterium; assembly: GCA_964462945.1. GTDB lineage: Bacteria > Planctomycetota > Phycisphaerae > Sedimentisphaerales > Anaerobacaceae. Next base: position 7,236 of record CAYWZW010000017.1, on the reverse strand, counting down.
ACAGGCAAGAAATGCTGTTTTGTCTTGCGATGGCTACCACGCGCGCTACTTAGACCCGAGATTCGGTATGGATGCTTTCAGAGATAAGCTCCTGCGCGCTGCAATGAAACAAATAGAGGAATCGCTTGTTGCGCTGGAAGGTGCAGACGAGGCCCTCCAATTCATTCGAGAAGCATGCGTGTCCAGAGCGGAAGTCTTTCTGAGAGCAACACGCGAAAGGCTAGTGGCTATGCAGAATAACGTGGCATCCCTGGGAGAATATCATACTTATGATCCCTGCCTGAAATTTCTAAATTCCATTCAAGTTAAGGAGTGGACAGAACAGATGCAGTCAGAGGCGCGCCAACAGAGTGTTGACATAATGAAGGTGGCTAAAAGACTGAAGAAGCTCAAAGCCAAGATTGAAAAACTGGGCTGGAAATAGGAGGCAAGAGGGGGCCACCTTTCGTGTTCCTGCTGAGCCCGTGTGGGCCAAAGCTCTGGTCGCGGGAGGTTAGAAATTGGCGGTCTCTGGGGGCGCTCCTCTCTGCCTTCCTGACTTTGTGGCCAGCACGAGCGTCAAGACTCCGGAATCTGGTGAACGAGGAGGACTGACAGCGGGGCGGCTTTGTGCTATACTTGCAGGCAACCGGATGTTTTTGATGGAGATCAGGGGCGGTCAATTTCACGGCCTGGAAAGATGACAAGAAAATTCGCGCTAAAATCGAGAACCGGGGCGGGTGAGATAGACTTTGCCGCCGAACTGAACGCCGAGCAGCTTCAGGTGGCTGCTGCGCCGGGCGGCCCGATGTTAGTGATCGCTGGTGCCGGAAGCGGCAAGACCCGAGCTTTGACGTACCGCCTCGCCTGGCTTGTCCACAATGGCGTAGATCCATCACGGATTATGCTTGTTACCTTCACTAACCGGGCCACCCGCGAAATGCTCAGCCGGGTCGAATTACTGGTCAAGCAGAGGACGCGCGAAATCTGGGGCGGCACATTCCACCACATAGGAAATCGGATTCTGCGTCAGTACGGAAAAGTCTTGGGCATCTCGCCGGACTTTACAATCCTGGATCGGGAAGATGCAAAGGATTTGATAGCTTCTTGCGTTCAGGAAGCCGGCGTAGATATCCGCAAGAGACGGTTCCCTCAGAAGTCGGTGTTGATCGGCATCTCCAGCGCTATCCAGAACACACTCGAACCATTGGAAGCCGTGCTTGCCCGGCGATATCCCATGTTCATCCAGGAGGCCGCGGAAATCGAGAAAGTGCTTGTCCGTTATGCGACCAGGAAGGCCGAGCGACAGCTTCTGGATTTTGACGATCTGCTCAGTGCATGGCTGCGGCTACTGATGAGCCACGATGACATCCGGCAGATGCTTGCGGATCAGTTTCTTCACATCCTGGTGGACGAGTATCAGGACACAAACGCCATTCAGGGCGCCATAGTCGATCTTCTTGCCGCTAAGCATCGCAACATTACCGTCGTAGGCGACGATTCGCAGTCCATATACAGTTTTCGGGGAGCAAGTTTCGAGAATATCATTGGTTTCAAAGAGCGATATCCGGATGCGAAGGAATATCGGCTCGAAACAAATTACCGTTCGACGCCTGAAATACTCGCGGTTGCCAATACCAGCATATCGTTCAACAGCCGCCGGCTTGCGAAAACCCTCCGCGCCATACGGCCGTCCGGCCTCAAACCGGCGGTTGTCCCTTGCCAGGACCACTTTGTGCAGGCCTGCTTCATTGCAGAGTACACGCTTCATCTTCTGGATGAGGGCCGCAATCTCAACGATATAGCGGTGTTGTATCGCAGCCACTGGCACTCACTCGAAATCCAACTGGAATTTCAGCGCCGGAACATTCCGTTTCACGTGCGGGGAGGACTGCGTTTCTTCGAGCAGGCCCACATGAAGGACGTGCTCTGCTACATGCGTATCATGCAGAATCCATACGATGAGCTGGCCTGGCTGCGCGTGCTCAAGATGCTGCCGCGGGTGGGCTCTGCTCTGTCGCAGAAGATCTGGCAGCATATCAGCCGGGTGGACAACCCCTTGCAGGTAGCTTGCGAATCGAACACAGCGAATCTTCTTCCGGCCAGTGCCAGACCTTTCTATTTGGACCTCGTGAATCTTATCAGCAAGCTGGCGGAATTGGACGCTCCCGCCGAGATAATTGACATGACGCTCGATCGGTTCTATGGCGACTATCTTGTCTCTCATTATGACGGGGCGGACCTGCGGCGGGAGGACCTCAGAGCCTTGGCGAATTTTGCGGCCCAATACAACAACCTTGAGGCGTTCTTAGCTGACATCGCCCTTGCGGGAGATTACTCCGGCGAAACGGTCGTGACCGGGCCGACGGAGCAGGAATTTGTCACGCTCAGCACAATTCATCAGGCCAAAGGATTGGAATGGCCCGTAGTTTTCATTCCCTGGCTGGCGGACGGGCGATTTCCGACGGACCTTGCCTTGAACACGCAAGAAGACCGCGAGGAGGAGAGGCGCGTTTTTCACGTTGCCGTCACTCGCGCCAAGGACGAGGTATATTTGATCGTTCCGCAGGTTTATCGCAACCGCTCACGCAGCCTGGTGATGATGAAACCGAGCCGTTTCCTGACCGAAATCGAACAGAACCTGACGGAGAAGATGGAGCTGGAGGAGGGCTTGCCGCATTTGATAGGTGGCCAGCAGAGCTGACGGCGGCCGATTCACGTGCGAAAGCTGTTCAGCAAGTAGCCCAGGGCCAGCAAGGCGTCCGTTGACAGGACCGTGAGCACGTTCGCCTTCAAGGCGGGGACCAACTCCCGCGGGTTATCGTGATGTTTGGATGTTATGCCGATGGCTTTCAAGGCTAAGGGAATCGAAAGAAACGCGATGAGGCTCGATGCCGGCATGAGTTTCGAGATGACGCCGCCGAGAATGGACAAGTAAGTCATTGTCATCAATCCGGCATACAATAGCGTGGCCCTTTTTGTGCCCAGCGCGATCACTAAGTGCCAGCGGCCGCCCTTTGTGTCCGGCGCCACGTCGGGAAACTCATTGAGAAAAAGCAGATTGGCCGTCAGGAATCCCGGCGCCAGCGACGCCAGAAACGCCCCGACGCTGTAGTGGCCGGTTTGAACGAAATAGGTCCCCAGGACGGGCAGGGTCCCGAGGCCAAGGCCGGCCCAGAGTTCTCCGACCAGCCATTTGGTCAGATGCGAAGTGTAAAAATAGATGACCGGCCCACCCAGAATGATCAGCGGCAGAAGCTGCCAGCCGGAGACATAGGCCAGATAAATGCCAATCAGCAGCGCAACCAACAGGCAGCCGACGCCGAATCTGTAGGCAGGCTCCGGCTCCAGAAGTTTCTGAGGAAGAATGCCGCTTCCTCCGGAGAAGGGCGTTCGCGTGGTTTCCAAATCGATGCCGCTCTTGTAGTCGGAGTAATCGTTGAGGACATTCACGCTGGCATGAGCCAGGACCAGACCAATAGTAGTCAGGACGAATCGCAGCCAGTCAAAGTGTCCCTCGTTCCAGGCGATAGCCGTGCCCAGCAAAACCAAGATGACCGAGAGCACAAGAAATTGCGGCCGCGTCTCTAAGAACCAGATTTTCAACTTCATGGACGTACAACTCCTTCATATTAAAGGCTTCTGCAAAATTGAAGTTAGGCATATATTATTTTAGAAAATCGGTTTCACGATTTTCTAAAAATAATCGGGTACCGTAGGACAACACATTATCGAATAAAACGTTACGCATCGTGTTTTAGAAAGAAAAAATCGAAAGAAAAGTTTTTTTCTTTCCAAAAGCATGCCTAACTTCAATTTTGCAGAACTCATCTTCATGTTACCGATTGGAGGTTATTATCCGAATTCGCTGAACTGCTGTCACCTTTTTTTCGTGAATTTGGTCGTGAACATGTGCGCTGCGTGTTAGAATTCCTTGAATGAAGAGATTGTACTGGACAAATCCTGATATTCTTGAAATTGAAGTCGAAGTCAAAGCGATTGCCGAGTGCAAAGTCACCATCAATCCAATCATCTTCCATCCCGACGAAGGAGGACAGCCGGCCGACAAGGGTACAATCGGCGGGGCGACTGTCTGCAATGTCGAAATAGTCGACGGGCGGGTCGTCCACACACTTGATAGACCGCTCGCCGATGGGAAATACGTCGCGCGATTGGATAAGCAGCACAGGCTCTACACGGCAAGCCAGCATACGGCTCAGCACATCCTGTCTGGAATTGCTGAAAAGCAGTTCGGTCTGAAGACGACCGGTGTGCATATTGGCTCCGAGAGAAGCACTGTGGATTTTGACAAGAAAGTCGATTGGGAAGTGGCGGAAGACCTTGAGCGGCGGGCGATGGAGGTTGTCACCGGCGATATTCCCGTTGAAACGGTGTTTAATGATAAGGACGTTCGAATCCGCAGTGACTTCGATGAAATTGAATCGGATATGATCCGCGTGGTGAAAATCGGCGATTGCGATAAGTCGGCCTGCTGCGGGGCCCACCTTCGGACAACCGGCCAGATCGGCGTCATCAGGATACTCAGTATCGAGAGCAAAAAGCAGGGCACACGAATGGTCTTTCTGGCCGGCAGCAAGGCTCTTGAATACTCACAGGTTGAGACATGTATCCTGCGAGAGCTTAGAAAAGCCGCAGGCTGTTCGAGCTCCGAGCTGCCCGCACAATTCGAAAAAGCGCTGGGCCGCGCCAATGAGCTCAGTAAAGAAATCGACCGATTATGGTCTTCACTGTTGCCCAATCTATCGCAATCAGCTCAGATAGCCGAAGTGGAATCGTCGAAGATCGGCACCCAGGTCGCCGACATGCCGAATCATCTCTTGGCGAAGCTGGCTGCTTTGATTGCGGAAGCAGTGGATGGGGCGGGCATTGTCGTGAGCGGTGTCAATATTGCGATAAGCTCCAAGAAGATCAGCGCCGGCGAGCTTCTTAGAAGAATTCAGAGTGCTGCCGGCGGAAAAGGCGGCGGATCGTCCAAGGCAGCCAATGGCAGACTGGACAGAACCGTAACAGCCGGCGAGATCATAGCCATTCTCGGACAGAAGACGCAGTGAGGTGCAATCCGATCACGTTTGTGAAGGGCGGTGGAGAGAGCGATCTGCTGCGGACGATAAGAAGGGGCGAGTTGAGGAAATCGGATTGGAAAGCAGCTTTTGCGATGGATTGCCTACTGCGGCTGGGCGGCGGCGATCGCCTCGCCCTTGCCTGTGAGGCGGATGTTGGGACGCGGCGGCGGAGCCATCCCGTCACCCAGGAAGAAACCCGGATGCGGGGGCTTGTTATAGACCACGTTTTGCCAGGCGATTGCCAGCCGGTACTGCGGATCGTGCATCAGCGTATAGATGCGATGCTCCGTCGGGATCGTCGTGGTGTACAGCCGCAGCGCCTGACCGTCGGGGGTGGTCATCAGCAGCTCCTCCCGCCAGTCGCCGATGAAGTCACCCATAAGGTTGGGGCCGCGTCCGCCGCCCCGAGCTTCGGTTGCGAAGAGCGACTGTTCGGCGCCTGCTTGCCAGTTCCATTTAGTGATGGTTGAACGAGAGAGTAGCTCTCGCAGTGGGTCGCCGTCCCACCAGATCACAAAACCGCTCGATCGCGGACAAGGACCCATTTCGTTGCCGCGTGAGTCACGCAGACCTCCGGGTCCGCCCCACGCCTCGTACCCGCGATGGCGCGGGTCGATGTCGGCCGCCACGCCGCCGCCGACGTCCACCCCGGGGCTGTGCTTCCAGAGCAGCTCGCCCGTGCGTGCGTCGCGCATCGCGGCACCGGGGGTCATGAAGCGAACTGTTTCGTCCTCGTTCTCGTGGACAGTGAAAACCTCCAGGCCGGGACGGTCGGGATACATGTCGCTGATATGCATCGAGTCACCGTGCCGCAGCCCGGCGGAGTAGAGGCCCTGTCCGTTGTCATCGACGACCATCGCATGGTAAACGATCTCGTCTTTCCCGTCGTCGTCCACGTCGGCCACTGACAACGAGTGGCCGCCCATGCCCGAGTAAGGTGAGGCATTGTCGAAAGGGGGGTAGCTGATGCCGGAGTCAAAAACCCAGCGGCTGGTCAGCTCGCGGTCGCGCCAGTCCCAGGCGGCCAGGACAGTGCGGCCATAGACGCCGCGGCACATCACCACGCTCGGGCGCACGCCGTCCAGGTAGGCGACACAGGCCATGAAGCGGTCGCAGCGGTTGCCGTAGTTGTCGTTGCCGCCATTGCCGCCGATGCCGCCCCAGCCGTCGATGGGGTAGCGGCTGGGTATATAGTCAACGGTTTTCAACGCGGCGCCGGTCCGGCCGTCGAAGATGGTGAAATACTCCGGGCCGTCGAGGATGCGGCCGTGGGTCCGGTCGCCCTCCTTACGGGTGCGCCAGTCCTTGTTCTTGTCGCCGATGACCTGTCCTGTCCCGTCCGTCGTGCCGTCGGCGGTCTTGCAGGCCATCTCGGCCCTTCCGTCGCCGTCCAGGTCATAGACCGTGAACTGCGTGTAGTGCTCGCCCTCGCGGATGTTGATGCCTAAGTTGATGCGCCATAGATGCGTGCCGTCCAGCTCGTAGGCGTCAAAGATGGGCGTTCCGGTCACGCCGGCAAATGCGTTGTCCCGGCCGCGAGAGACCTGGTGCAGAACGACCTCGTATTCGCCGTCGCCGTCCAGGTCGGCGATCGAGGCATCGCCCGGCTGATACTCAGCAATGCGCTGGATGGGGATTTCAAGGTAATTGTTGTCCCAGGCTCGTGCCGGTTTGCCAGACGCCAGTTCCCGGCCTTCCAAAACCGGCCGAACAGAGTATTGGAGGGTCTGACCGGTGTCGGCGCCGCGATCAACGCAGTTTGTGGCGCCGGTGATCGGTGCTTCATTGACCTTGACCGGTGCGCTGCCGCCGGTGATGCGGTAGAGGTTGAACGCGACTGTCTCGGGGTCGGTCCCGAATAGCCGCCAGCCGATATAGACGCCGCCATCAGGCTGTTTAACAGCCACAATCCCGCGAGTGAGGTTTTCCATCTGCCGTTGCGCCGCGCCGGGTGCGGCCAGACCCGCCAGCAGGGCAAAGCCAAGGGTGATCCGGATCGAACGGTGAATCATGATAACGACTCCCACGAACACGCTGTGCCATACGGTATTCTCTCTGCTTTCACTTGGACTTCAGCTTCCATACGTCGGGCGGGTCCTACAAAAGTCCGCGTTCTTGAATGGGCGATACAGGAATCGAACCTGTGACCCGCTGATTAAGAGTCAGCTGCTCT
>CAYWZW010000016.1:0-78931 GCA_964462945.1 uncultured Pirellulales bacterium | reverse complement strand
CCGCAATCAAAGTTGCATTTGATCCACGGCGAATCCACCAGCGTGAGGATGCGCTTCATGCGCTCGATCTTCGCGGTGTACGGCCCGTGTTGCTCGACGGCGATGTAAACGCCGTTCTCTTCGCACGTCTCGGCAATCGCCCGCAGCGTGATGCGCATGATATTGTAAGCCTCGAATTCGTCAATCCACTTGGGCGGATACATGTCCTCGGTGATCTGGACGACATTCACGCCCAGCGCCCGGGCGTAGCGAATGCCGCGCCGGGCATAGAGCACCCCGTATTCGGGATTGAGCAGGTCCGAGTGCGACGACAGCCCGCTGATCTTCACGCCGGCTTCCGCGCACAGGTCTCTGATGAGCTTCGGGTCGGTGTCCATGCTCGTCACGTGGCAATACCCGGAGTTGGAGAGCAGGCAACGGCCATCCAGGAAGCAAGGCTCGACCCACTTGTAGCCAATCTGACCCGCCCGCTTGATGCCGTAAGCGAGGCTTTTGTCGGCGTGCCGGACGTATTCGAGGTTGATGCCGATGCCCATGCGGCTGTTGGGACCCCACGGCACGCCCGGCTTGGATGCCGGGGTTGCTCGGGCCGTCTCGCTCACCGACGCGGCCACGACGGTGCCTACCGCACTGGCGGCGCCCTTGAGGAAATCGCGACGATCCATTGGCGAAGCTGCCAAGCCATCACTTTTCGCGTTTGTAGATTCTAACATTGGAGTTCTCCGGTTTGAATTGTCGCAACGCAACTGGTATCTGTTCAGCGGGTTGCTCGGCTGACACGGCCGGCCACACGCTCATTGTGGTATTCTACCGCCCCCCCGGCAGTTGTCAAACATTTCTTGCTCAAACTGACGGGTTTTTCAGGTAGATCATGGGCGGGGGTTTGACTGACGCGCACATCGGCCACCACAAACCGGAGGGTTCGCCGTCAGGTCGCCGCATGGCATCGTTATAATGCCCCGGATAAGGGGCGAAGTAGACGGAGAAACCGCGGTTGGCATCAACGGCGAGGGTCCGCTCGTACCGGCTGCCGATCAGTTCCCCTTCCCACCGTGTGAGATCGTACTGGTGGGGACCGGCGTCGGTCACCGTCATTCGAAAGAAGTTGTCTCCCTCCTCGGTGCCAACACCGCCAACCATCAACCACTCCACCCCGACCCGCGACTGCCGGGAGGCGGCTCGTTGGGAGAGACCTGGAGTGGTAGCCCTAAGTTGCACGACGGTTCCCCTCGAGCACACCGGCTGTGGGAAGAAGTGTTGAAGAACAGCCGAAAAATGTTCACGAAATGAATTGTCATCGAGTGATAAATATGGGTATGATCAGGATCAGTAAACCCAGCGCCATAGCTGGGCATGGATCACATGGGAGATATCGAATTACGGGAGGTTATGCCATGGCAGACATCACAATGAAACAGGCACAGGCTGTTCTTGAGGCTGCATTGAGCAAGGCCGAAGAAGTCGATACGAAAATGGATATCGCAGTAGTGGATGCGGGCACAAATCTGAAGGCATTCATTCGGATGGATGAAGCATGGATCGGGAGCATTGACATCGCCATCAAGAAAGCCAAGACCGCACGTTTCTTTGATATGCCGACAGGCGAGATAGGAAAGCTCTCACAACCAGGTGGGTCGCTTTACAACATTGAGCACTCAAATGGTGGGCTGATTACCTTCCCGGGTGGCATGCCGCTAAAGAACGGCAAGAATGAAATCATCGGGGCTATTGGTGTCTCCGGTAGCACTGTGGAAAACGACCATACAGTAGCTGAAGCTGGCGCAGGGGCGATTTCGTAGAGTTTCTGTTATAGCCCCCATGCATCAAGGAAGTCTGGGCGTCTGGTCTCTTCTTAGAGATTTGCGCAGCCTGGGTTAGGTGCTCGGCACCCACCCGATCATAGAATTACCAGACCAACCACCCCGCCCCGCGACTGCCGGGAGGCGGTTTGTGTGGGAGAGAGAATGGGAGCGGTAGCTCTGAGCTTGCGAAGGTCATTCCCACGCGGGACGTGAGTCTTATCAGGAGCTCGATGACTCGAGGATCAAGATCACGTCTTCACAACCTTCAGGGGTGGAGAAGGATTGAGTGCCTGTACTCAAGAAGCTGCCGGCCGCAGTGGCGTTGCCAGTCTTCGGATCGATCCAACGGGCGTCCACTTTCGCCCCGGCAAGCTTGTCCATACTGATGGAGAAGGATGCTCTGCTGCCGAGATAGACCACAGCCCATTTGCCGTCCTTGTGTCGGGCGGCGAGGTTCAAGATTTGGCCCTGCGTCCGGCCACCGGTGGCGAAGATGGACTGATCTGGGACGAGATACCACCACTCGCTGAGCTCCAAGAAGGTCTTCTTGAGAATCCCCAACTGCACCGCCCCGGGAGCGTCGAGGGCTTGTCTCCAGGTGGGCAGGATCCGCCAGCTATCGTTGTGACCATAGGTGTGGTGGCCGCCCGCCAGGTACGAATAATAGGCCTGCCGGCGAATCCACAGGGGGCTGACCTCGAAGCCGTATTCCGATCCCTGCTCATAGGCCCCTTCCGCCATCAGCACGGGCTTGACCGGTTTGAGACTGTAGTCGTGCGTCACCATCGGGTAGATCAGCTCTACGCTCTTCCAGGTTTGCAGGGAGTTGAAATCAAGCCAGCGTTCGCTGTGGATGAAGCTGGAGGAATAGGGGGAAGGATCAGGCTCAACGGTGGTCAGATGAGCGCCGCCATCGCCTTCCCGAAGCCCCACCGCCAGCTCTCGCAGAATGGGGACAAACTCCGGTTTGGCCTCGGGCGTCAGGGACCAGACGATGTTGGGCATTTCCTTGTATCGCTGCGCCAACCATTTCGCCCAGGCGCCAGCATTGGCAACGGTGATACGCTGGCGGCAGGTCTGGTGGTAAAGCATCACGTACAAAATCATGTCTCTTTCTCGCGCGGCCTGGATCACCGTGTCCACATTTCGGAAGTACGCCTCATTGGGCGTCAGGGGGTTGTCATTAAGCCAAGGCTTCTGTCCGTACACATTGGTGCCGGTTCCATCGCCCACGCCCATAAGCATGGTCTGGACAAACACGAACCCTTTGTCCCTGGACTTGTCGAGGATCAGTTGGGCGTCCTCCCGCGTGTAGCCTCGGAACAACTCCCACTGCGTAGTGCCCAGCCAGAACACCGGCTGGCCTTCTTGATCCACAAAGTAACGACCGTTCGGGCTGACCTGAACGGGCCAGCCAATCGGCGCGGCAAGGAGGGCGGATGAGTAAGAAACAACGAAGGCAATCAGTAGAAGCAGTCTTCTCACCGTGAGACTCCTTTTGGATCACTGGGGGCAGGAACTGGTTTGTCCGGGATGGCCGGCGCTGCAATCTCCGGCAGGTGGGGCGGCGAGACATCGGCATCGCCCAGAAGATACTGAAACATCAGGTAGTCAACGAGCTCATAGTAAGCGTACCCCACCTGCCTCATGCAACGCTCTGTATACGCCGCAACGAATATCTCGGCCGCACGAGTTCCGTCATTCGCAAAGATCTCGGCAGCGGCTTTCTCCAACTGCGGCTGCGCGCCAAGGAACTTCTCTTCTGCCGGTCGTATGACACGCTGGATGTCTCGCATGACGTCCTGGTATCGCAGGTTGTTGGCCAAGCTGTACACGAGCCGGAAATTCCATTGCGTTTGTGTCCTGTCGGCCCTGGTGAAATCCGCCGGATGGTCCCAGGTATCAGGCAGATCCGTAGCCACGCTGTAGACCGGGATAAAACAACTGGTGTAGGCCGGCCCGTAGGCAAACCAAAGACAGTCACCGATCCCGCGAGGCAGCCCATCCCGCAATTGAGCCACGAAGACGTATCCGCTCGTGGGTGTACAGATGGCGCGCTCCGGTCGGACACCTAACAGCTCAAACAGTTCGGGGGGCCCCCAGGGGCGGGCCAGAAGGCTCTTCTTCCCACCGGGATTGAAGGCCGGATGTTTCGTCACATCGAATTCCGTTCCCTCATAGCCGTCCCTCATGAGGTTTATCAGCGTCGCGACACTTACCGGCCGTTCCGGCTTGACCGAGAACGGATACCTGTCTGCCAGAGGATCGCCCGTGACTGTCAGTTCAAGCGACGGAGCGACCAGACTCAGGGCCCGCCATTCCCGCAGCGAGTTCTCCCGGCTGCCGGGAGCTCCGTAGACCTCGCTCCAGACAAAGGGCGTGCCCTTCTCCCAGAAGCCCAGTGTCTCCGCCAGAGAGGAAATGTTGGGAGAGGCCATGAAGGAGTCGGAGTTGTTCAGGTCCACTTTGCCGATGCGGCTTCGGTTCGCGCTGCACCCCACCTCGCCATCCGAAATCCGCTGGGCACACCAAACACCACCGGGCCGGCTGCTGGAAGGCGTCCAATCGGCCCCCGGGCCGAATATCTCCATGAGCCAGACTTCCTTCTCGTCGGCAATTGGCAACGCCACCCCGGCGAAGGGAGCACGATAATACTGAAATCCATACTGCTCAACCATCGAGCCAATGACCCGAATGGCCTCGCGAGCCGTCCTGGCTCGCATCAGGCCGTTGGCGATGAGCGACGTGGTCCAATGATTGCTGTTGGGCCCCACGACGCCCTTGGAGCAAGCCAAACCGGAACGCATAGGGATGAACTCAATGGCGATGGTCACCCCGAACTCGTTCATTCCCCCGGTCGTCATGCTCTCGACGTTGCCGGCCAAGACGATGCTGCGATAGGTCTTGTCAATCGGCAGGTAGCCAACCAGGTCATAGCCTTTTTTCACATTGGCCTGGTACTCCCGGTAGGTCGTGGGTCTGGGCATATTCCAATACATGGGCAGCTTTGTACCCGGGGGATACTGCTGGGCAGGCATGACATAGATCAAACCCATCACATCGCCGTCACAAGAGCTCGCCATCAACACCGAGCCGTCGGCGGTGGCTTGTCTGCCCGTCATCACCGTCGTACAAGCACAAGTCCGTGGCGCCGTCGCCCAGACTGCACAGTGAGCCAACAGCAGGAACAGAGCGTGCTTCGCGCGGACGGGGTTGTTGACCCCCATCATATGTGTCTCCTGGTCAATCCCGACTCCGCCGGTCAGGGCTTAGATCTCCCATCCCTTGCGGAAATGGCCGTGAATCAAAGGCTCCGCCTTGGGTGCATTGGCCGCCCGCATGTTGGGGCCATCCCAGTAAATCGTCTCACCGGTCCGCAGCGCTATCGTCCCCAATAGAACCAGCTCCGTCAAATGGGCACCATAGTCGAAGCTCGAGCTGGCCGGCGGACCGCCTTTGCAGGCGTTGATCCAGTCACGATGATGGCCCTGGGAACGGGGAATGGTCTGGGGCGGCTGTTTGTATTCCCGCATCTTCTGCTCGGGGATGATCCGCGGCGATTCGCTCCAGGACCCCGACAGAATGGCCCCCTGATCGCCAACGATCAGCGACCCACCCAGCCGGGGCAGGTCCCGGTTGGGTTCCAGGCAGTCGGGGCGTGGCGGCATCGGCCCGCCGTCGTACCAGAACAGATCGACCTCAGGGGATGGGCCGCGGGCCGGGAACTTGTAGTGATACAGGGCCACTACCGGTGCGGTCTCCTCGCTTAACTCCGAGCAACTGGCCTCGATCATCGTCGGATGTCCCAAGTCCAGGGCCCAAACCGCCATGTCCAACGTGTGACAACCGTAATTGCCCAACGTCCCGCTGCCGAAATCCCACCAGTACTGAAAGAGCAAAGGGGCATAGGCGGGATGGAAGGGGCGCTGCGGAGCCGGGCCCAGCCACAAGTCCCAATTCAAGCCCTCCGGCACCGGCGGCGTTTCCTTCGGGCGTTCGGTCAACCTCATGCGCGGGGGTCCGCCCTGCCAGCCGTGCACCTGCCGGACCTTGCCGATCACCCCGTCACGGATCCACTCGACGGCCCGGCGGATGTCGTCCGACGAATGGCCGTGGTTGCCCATTTGCGTGGCGACTTTGGCCTCGCGTGCCGCCGTGGCCACGCGGCGCGCCTCATAGATCGAGTGCGTGAGCGGCTTCTCGCAATACACGCCTTTGCCCGCCTGGATCACTGCCATGCAGGCAACCGCATGCACATGATTCGGAGCCGCGATCAGCACGGCGTCGATGTCTTTCGCCGCCTTCTCCAGCATCACGCGATAGTCCACATAGACGGCACAGCCGTGATGCCCGGCGGAACCGCTCTGACTGAAGTGCTCCTCGATCACCTTCAGTGCCGGCCCACGCCCGCCGTGATGCTTGTAATAGAGCTTGCTGTTGTCCCAGAACTCGGCCGGATCGCAGATCGCCACGATCTTGACGTCAGGGTGCGTGAGCAGGGTCTTGATGTTCGTGATCCCCTGCCCGCCCGTACCCACAACAGCCACGTTCAATTGCTCGCTCGGCGGTATTCGTCCTGCACCGCCAAGGACATGGGATGGGACGATAGTGGCGACGGTAAATCCGGCGGCCTTGACAAGTAACCCACGGCGACTCAGGGTCTGGGCTTGATGCATCTTGTAGTTCCCTATGTCAAAACACATTGGCTGCACCTGGTCTATATACGCATAAAGGTACGTCTTGCCGGTCTGACTGTCAACCGGGAAGTGTAAAGGATTATTCGCACATTTTCTGGTACCTGTCACTCTGGTCGATGGTTGTGGTCAACCTTCTGTCCTCTGGCCCCCTTAAGGGGGCCGCATGTTATCGGATGTTCAGGCCGCGTCTTCTTCGGCCCTCTGCTCTTCTCACCTGAGTTCTTTCAAGCGCTCCATGTTCATATACCGCCGTGTGCCCCACTTGCCGCCCGCGATGTATCTCAGTCGCGCCGCCAGCATCAAAGCACTCTTGCCGTCCGGGAAGCAGCCCACCACACGGCTCCGCCGGCGGATCTCACACATGATCCGCTCCAACGGATTGTTCGTGCGGACATGGCGGTGGTGCTTGTCTGGGAACCATAGTACGTCAGCGTCTCTTCAACACCCTCACGGACCTTCTCAGTGGCCGCACGAAGCTTCATCATCTCCAGCTTGGCAACCACGGCTTCGGCTTTCTCTCGTGCGGCCCCCATATCCGAGAAGTTCCAGCAAAGAACGATCAATTGGCTAAACCTCAATTTGAAATCTACCACCAATCCACTCTTCCGTAAGTGTCGTAATGTTGTTCCCTTGGGCGTGGATAATGGTTCAGAATAGTGGTGTGGGTATCAAGAATAGGTTCAGCAGACACACAAATATGCCGCTATTCTTTTGTTTGTTGCGACATGGGATGCTGAACCTGCCGGAATGTCGTGGAAATTAAGATGGAATTACGTTACTATGAAACTCGAAGCTTGCCGGACTGTTTCAGTGAAACGTATATGGGAAATCCCGGTTAACATGAAATCCAAACTGCATTTAATTTTAATGGTTCCGCTTCTTCTGCACTCTGCTCTGATCTTTACTCCGAAAACTCACGGAGCAAATCGGCAATCCGGCATGGATGCCGATACGACGGCAAAATACAAGGCAGCATCTCCATTGAATCACACCGTCAAAATCATAAGGACAGGCAGCGTCCTCAAGCTCAACTACGAACTCATCGGCACCGACGGGGAAAAGTATGATCGCTGGGATATACAGGATAGAAGCACACCCACTTTCTCAGTCTATAAAGACAATGTCAAGGTAGGCGGCGGCACATTCGAGTTCGGCTGAGGCGGCTCATGGTGTTCGTACTCGTGGCGAGTACCCTACAATGTATCCGGTGAATTACAAATCGTAGTCTCAGCGGATATCCGTGAATTCGGCCCCACAGACAGCAAGCCTGTCACCTATCATTTCAATCCGCTCTATCACGTACAGGGCATCATCCCATGGCTGCTGCTGCCGTTGGCATTTGTCGCTCTCAAGGAAAATCGAACCCCACAAGCCGCATGGATCCTCGCACCAGTCGCATTGTTGGGACTGATCTATTCGGCAGTCATGCAGTTATTTCAGATGGATTCCGGAAGCACTGTCCAGTTAAATGTAATATTTACGATTCTGGTCGTCGGCTTTTCAATGGTCTGGCTGTTGGCAGAACGCATCGGCAATCGCAACCGATTTGTCACTTTCCTGCTTGCAACCCTGATCTATTTCGGTTTCCTCGGAGTAAACCTGCTGAGCGGTGGATTCGGCAAAGATATGATTGCAATAACCTCTCTGGCAGCAATTTCGATTCCGGCAATTGTATTCGCGTTCATTATGGCAGCACTCTGCTCACCGATACCCTTCAATACAGCTCGATTCGTCATATATATCGGAGCCGCCCTGTTTAGCTCATTACTGATCATCTTTTCGGCAATCATGTTCATATTCTATCCATCTCAGAATATGCCGGTTAAGACCCAGATTACCGACGTACTTATCACCTCTTTCTTTAGCAGCCTGATATACTACGCTGGCCTCCTGCCGTTTCTGGTCACGCTATTTGCAAATCCCTTCTGGCGAAAACGCTTTGAAGCCGTCTCGGGAATCCAGACAAAAATCGCCATTCAACCGCCACCTCAAATAAAAACACCTTGACCTAAATATAAAGTTGAAGCGGCTCTGGCTATTATCAATGATGAAACTCTCGATAAAGAAGCTATAAAACAGTACCGACGTTACAACAGGCGAACGCATTTCGCCGGGCGGTCAAAGAACACAGTATTCCCTCCAAAACACAACTCAAGATTGCGAAGTCTATAAAAGAAGACGGCAAAGGTCGTTTCACACCATTTTTTCAATATAGTCGATTAACGCCGGAGGAATTTGTCTCCCCCTCGGTGCCAACGTCGCCAACCATCAATCATCCCCCCCCGACCCCGCGACAGCCGAGAGGCGGTTTGGGTGAGAGAGCCGGAGCGGTAGCCCTGAGTTGCCAACGGGCGTTGCGCTCCTCATTCAGGCGTGTCAAACTCAACCCGGATTTCCCAAGTAGTTCGTGACAAATGAACTGTGATTTGGCAGTATAGGGCTTGAATTGAACAGGAGTGTCCCAGGAAAATTGTCAACGCGTGCAGAAATGCCGTTTATGAAGTTAAATGGGAAATCCCGAGGAGAAGGAACAAAACAGCCTGTCCGTTTTATGCGAAGAATGCTCACAATGTGCATGGCGTCCGCTCTGGTTCTAGCTCGTGGTCTTGCGGCCGCGCCGTATGGCAACACCTCCGTTCCTGAAGGTCGGAGATTGAACAACCTTGTGGCGTTACTGCTGGATGTCGTTCCGGCCCCGACCACAGAATCCTTTCCGTTTGTTCGTCCGAGCGATGGCTGGGTTTTCATTTCCTTTACCACGCACGGCGAAGGCACCATCTGCCTCACGTTGGACAAAGCTTCACCAGGAGAAACCCCGATCAACCCTGCTCCAGGAAGTGGCCCAACTCACGAGGCAATGCATTACGTCACTAAAGGCCGCCACACACTCCAGATCGAACGCACCGGAACAATTTCCCTCGAACACCTGACCCTCAAAACCATCCCCGAACTCATGCACTGCGGGCTCGGATTCAACCCCCAAATCAAATCCTACGGCCTTTACGACATGGATTTCCTCAAGCGCGACATTCTGCCAAACGTCACCACGCTGATTGTTCCCAATAATATCACGCTCTCTGACTCGGTCATCGAGGATTGGCACCGGCAGGGAAAACGATTCGTCGCCGAAGTTGGAATCAATTCCCAGGCCAAGACTGCTGACGAACACGCAACATTCTGGACCAGCTTCTTCCGCAACGCCCCGTTCATTGATGGGATCATTATCAACGAATTCATCGTCAACAGGCCCGTTTCAGAATGGGTCCAAACCATGACTCCAGACCGCCTCGCCCGCATGGATCAGGAACGCGCAGCATATGAATGCTACTCCGAGGCCTTCAAAAAGATCCGCGCTGACAGCCGTTTCGCCAACAAATCGATCTATGCCTACGTCGGCGGCAGCGGCAAGAAGCTCAACCAGGAAATCATCGGCACCAACGTCATCCGAACCATTGTCAACTGTGGCTATTTCGTCGCCCCCGAACGTTACCTCCACGAAATGTCCACCGAACAAGGCTCCCAGGACGCCCTCCAAGCCTTCCTTGATGGCCTCGCCGATTGGGAGACCAAAGAACCCGGCGTCAAAAAGCAAATGGTGATCACCTTTGGCCTCTTCTCCATGCCTCCCGGTGGCATCAACAAACAGCCCAACGTCGATTACCACGTCTGGATGGACCAACAAATGAACCTCGTGGCCAATGACCCAACGCTCGCGAACATCGCGGGGTTGAACTGGTGGACCTCCGTTTTGGCTGACGAAGAAACAGTTCGTTTCGTCGGCAAGCTCTACCGCCACTATGCCATCGAGGGCAGGACAGACAGACTCACCAACGATCCCTTATTCCTGACGCACATCCAGAACGCCGACTTTGAGCGCGGTACGGACGGCTGGATCCTCCATCCCGCCGAAGACGGCAGCATTGCCGCCAAAAGCTTTCCTCGATACGGCAGGATCGAAGGCAGATACATGGGGCTTGGCCGTCCCGCTGATCCCGAGCACATCGGCGACACGTTCCTCTGGATGAAGCGGAGTGAAAAAGGACCAAACACGTTCTCACAAACGATCAAGGACCTTCAGCCTGGCAGGCTTTATTCTTTCAAAATGTTCGTCTGCGATTACAACGATCTCATCACACCTAAGCCGAGGAAGATCGAAGAAACCAAATCCATCTCCACCGTCCTTATCGAGGGCGCCGATGTCGACACCACTCGATCATTCACCGAAGTTTACGCTTCCAGTCCCGAGCCCAAAGTCCCCGTTTGCATCACCTACCATTGGAAAATCTTCCGCGCCAAAACTACCACCGCTACCCTGACCGTTAGCGATTGGCAGGACCCCAACCAATCCACTGCCCCCTTCGGCCAGGAACAAGCCTTCAACTTCCTCGAAATCCAACCCTACCACGAATAATGTAAATTCAAGGCAAAGGGAGGAATCTCTTCCGCCGTTTGGCGTACACAATCGACCAAGAACGGCAGGACTTTCGATAAATTCTCGATGAAGGGTTAGAAACGATACAAGGACCCGGCTAACAAAAGACAAGCCACGTTAGGTCATGGCCATCCGCATACGCTGGAGTCCATGCACGAATTGGCGGTGTTTTACAGACTGCAAAACCGGTACGATGACGCAGAGACATTGCTGCTCACGGCACTCGAAGGCTGGCGTCTCAAACTCGGTGACACCCACCCACACGTTAGAGTCGATGAACAACCTAATTGCCCTCTACGAAGCCTGGGGCAAGCCAAAAAAGCCCGGCGAGTGGCGAGCAAATCTGCCGGAAACAAAGACTGTAGAGCAGTGACATGTCACCCCCAAACGACCCTGATTTTCCGACCTACAAAACGTCAGATTTCCTTGACATTTCATGTATCCAAAATGTCTCCACAGACACTGATTTTTCCTGTATCGAGCCCTAAAATATGTAAGAAATTAGGTCAAAGACGCATTTTTTTATATCGTCAAAGTATTCAATGAACGGGGTGACCTCTTGGGCAATAACCATGGCGCGTGTAAATGAACGAGGCCCATACCGAGTCAATCGGTACAGGCCCCGAACCAAAGCAAATCCAGGTGTTAGTCCAGCATACTGCTCAAGGAGCACTTCTCGGCCGATACAGGCGGATGTCGTCGATATACATCTTGCCTGAGCCGCCGGGGGTTGTCATGTTACCCCGCGTACCTAAGCCAATCGCGATCCGGTCCACATTCGTCAAGGTAATGCCTTGAGCGGCCAAGCTCTGCAGCGGAACGACCCACTCCGTCCAGGTGGTGATCTGCGCCGCCGCCGGATCAGGATGAACCACCACGGCCGGCTGGCCAGCCGCATTCGAAACCGCCACATAGAGCGGCTCAGCCGCGTTGCTGGCGATGCCGATATCCTGGTGCGCCCACTGCGGACTGACTGTGCCGGTGGTCGTGACGTTGGTGAATACAGCCTGACATGTTTGAGCGGCATCATGGCTCGTCACCGCCAGACCGATATAGACCGTCGCGCTCATCGGGATGTTCCGCGGCGTAGCGCCTGTGACCGGCTGCCAGGCCGTCCCGTTGGCCGAGTGCGAAACCGTAAAGTTACCGGCTGCGTCACGCTCCAGCTTCAGCCAACGCGGAGCGGTCACGCCGGTCTGGTTCGTGTTGAAGCTGGCGGCGCTCGTCGTGTCGCGCCCTTGTGAGGCCACGCCGTTGCTGGGCGTAATCGCCGCAAAGGCGTGCTTGGAGCCGGCATCGAGCGTCTCACGAATCATCACGCCGGCCTTCGACCAGGCGTTGGTGTTCTGAACGCTCTGGGCCCGCGCGACGATCGAGCCGGCGCCAGTCAGCGTCTTGTAAGCAAAATGGAACTCGTCATGATAGTTACCTGCGGTGCCAACGTCCCAGATGTCCGTCCCGGAGGCGGTCATCGTATAGGTCCCGGCCGGCGCTTCGGTGAAGCTGCCGACGGAGCCTGGAAGCCCTCTGAACCAGATCGACAACTCGCCGACGCCTTCCTCGGTCCAGTTACGAGGTGCGGTCAGCTTCAGCTCTACCTCTGAGTACTTCGCAAAGCCCTGCTTATTGTTGTCGTAGGCAACCGGCATCGACTGACGGCCGCCGTGGACGATGGTCTCCTCAGTATAGGAAGCGGTGTTCTCATCGCCCACAGCCGCACCGCTGCCGTTGCCGGCAAAGTACGGCGGTGCACCCGGCGCGCCATAGCCAAGACCATCGTGCCACGAGTACCAGATCTGATTGTCGCCGGCGTCGTAGGACTCAAAGTCATCGACGAGCAGGAAATCACCCGTTGTAAAGCTCCAGAGGTTGCCGACCCACGGGCTGTCGGGATGAACGCTGTTGACTTCATCCACGCGCCAATAGTACGTCGTGTACCAAGCCAGCTTGCCGGGATTGTAGCTCTCATCGCCCAGCGCTTTACTGCCCTTGTACTCGGGCGAAGTCTTGGTCGCGTTCCTCACGGCGCTGGCAACCATGCCGAAATAGACTTCGTGCGACGCGGCGAAATCCCCCGGATTCCAGGTTAGAACCGGCGTCATCCACGTGCCCGTCGCGCCGTTGCCCGGATTCGGGCCGCTGGCTTTTATAGGCGGCGCCAATGCAGCTTGCGGAATGATCTGCTTTGGTGTGGACGCACTTTTCCATCGCAGCTCCGCTATCGCATTCGCGGTATCCTCGAAATACTCCATGACAATGGTGTAGGTATTCCCGGCGACAAGGTCGATCGTTCCACTGTGTTCGATTGGGTATAATGGAACCGATTCCCAGGAATCAACAAGCTGTTTACCGTCTACCCATAGTCGCACACCGTCATCGGTCTTGGGGTAGAAGGTGTAGGTCTCAGTATATCCGGCCTCTACTTCGCCGGTCCATCTGACTGAGAAGTCATCATCGCCGACCGCCGGATCCGGCCCCCCGGGATTGCCCCAATTAAAGTTAATTTGAGGATCTATACGGGTCAGAACGAATGTCTTAAAGTCCCTGCCTTTGTAGTAATCTGCACGCACGCCTCCACCGGCTTTTGCGGTCTTAAAGCTCCAGACATTGCCTTTATATGTGGTGGAACCGTCGAACTCATCGACCCGCCAATAGTAAGTCTTCTCTCGCTCAAGTGTGCCGGGATTATGAGTTGCCACTCCTGTCTGGACTCCTTGAGTCGCGTTGCTCACAGCGTCAAAATCGTCCCCGAAGTACACGGTGTGTATTTTTGCACCGTGACCTGCTGTCCAGCTAAGAGTAACAGCCGGATCTATGAATCTCGACCCGTCCGGGGGGTTAGGTTCATAAGCCGATCGGGGGGGAACGATAAAACTCCACACATCACCTGTGTATTTCGTACCATCGGCACTAACTTCGTCGATCCTCCAGTAATACGTCGTGCCCGGTACAAGACCGTCCGGATAGGGGAATCCGGGAAAACCGAGGACATAATATGTTGTGACCTGATTACCCCGGAACGTACCGCCGGTTCCAGCCTCCACATCCGCAAAACTTTCACCGAAGTACACATCGTGCGAGACAGCAGAGGGTGCCGCCAACCAGCTGAGAGTCACCCATGTATCCCCATAGATGGCTCCGTTAGCAGGGCTGGGATTCGCTGCCTTGTTACTCGCCTCGAGTAAAGCAACGGCCCACACACTCGGATCCTGCCAGCCATTTCCATCCGTTGAATGCCAGGAAACCTGCGAGTCTCGATCCCCGCCGTTGTCATCATCGTTAATCCATACATCGAAACCAATCAGTTGGCCGGGCGTTGCTGCCTTACCCATTATGCTCATCCACGGCAGCTTGATTTCCAGCATATAGCCTTTAGCGGTTGTCTCGACAGCGTACTCCACGCCCACTAAGCTTGGAGCTCCGTTGTGGATTGCACTGGGTTCTTCCCATACTTCGTTATTCCACCAAAAGGTATACTGGTGGTCATTTGTGTCTGGGCTGGCTCTTTTGCTATTATCACCATCGACATAGACTTCGACACTGTCGTCGTTCCATTTATTGCCTCCTCCCCCCGAGTCGTTAGTCAGAGAATCATCTGTCACCTCGACCAGGACATATAGAGCTTCCCAGTTCCAGAGGGCCCGCCAGGTGCCGGAGCAATCTGCAGGCGAGCTGGGGGCGGCTCCGACCTGACTGGTTTCTATCTTCTGTTCCGCCGAAAAAAACCATACCTCATCGATATTGCCATCGAGCACCGGCATGGTCCCCGGGCTGGGGATGACCGCGTCTTGAGCCGAGACCCCGCTAACCCAACTCAGCACAAAAACAACTGAAAATAAATAAATGAGTTGTCTAAACATAATACGCCTCCTTCAAAGATAATGATTGATAATAGTTTTCGTTGCACTACATTCAATCCATCCTTGGTTCAGGATGTCTGCTCACATTTTACTGCCACCTCCTTTCCCTGGAAATCCAACAACCGACTAAAAAGAGAAAAAGCCAACATTCGTTTCACAGACCCCGCCTTCCACTCTGTGCCTGACTCAACAGCATTTCGGCATAATGACCGAAAAGATGAAAAATTTAATGCCGGTGCTTGGTCATAGCCGAGACGAGGAAGCAGATTATACAGGGATTTACCATTTACACTTCATAAAGACACTCCTGAACGCTTGGAGTCTCATAATAGCTTAATTTTTTCTCAATGTCAACAATTTTCGGCCGCCTCGTACGTCTGAGAAGTCTGTTTTTTTGTATGTTTCCGGCTTTATTTTGCATATCTCCCCTCTTACTCGCGTTCCGTCTGCCAAGGTTCCTGATAGTCCGGGAGCCCGCCGGCCTTGGGAGTCGCCATCGTAATGGGCATCTCGATAGGTATTTTCCGGGAACTGCGAACGACCCTGCCGAGCTTTTCTTTTGTAATCCGAACAGGCTCAGTGACCAGCTCGGGGACGCTGTAAGTCCAAAGGCATGACTCATAGTACGCCGGGTCTTTCTGAGGCAGCCGTATCGGTTTGTGTACCTTGCCGTTCTTATCGACGTATGCGATATATGTTCTGGTGAATACGCCGCTGTTTCTCTTGCTGCTGAAGACGATCCATCGGCTGTTACTCGACCAGGAGTGCCAGCTTTCGCTCTTGTCGCTGTTGATATCAAGCCGGTGGTATTTGTACTCACCCGTTTGTTGGGCGGCTTCAAGGTCCATTATATAGAGGTCGCTGCTAGGCTGATAAACGGGGAAACAGCCGTAATCGCACATGCAAAACAGCAGCCAGCGCCCATCGGGACTGACTCGCGGCAAAAGGATACTTAGGCCCGTCTGCCGGGCGGAAAGCACCGATTCCAGCGGGCTCCACTGGTCGAGGTCAAGGTCGTAACTGGCGCGGACGAGGTCGTACTTTATTTGGTCGTAAGATTCGGGAACGGCATTCCGCTCAGACCACGTTATCGGTGCGCTGCAAAAATACATGTATCGGCCGTCGGCGGACCAGGTTGGATACGTTTCGAGCCGGTCCTTTCGGGCAAGGTCTTTTGTGGTCTTAACGATTTCTGAGTCAACCAGGTAGTACGCTATGAAGGAGTCGAAGTCTATCACGTCCCGCACCTCGTCGGCAACAGCATGAAAGAACTGCCTGACCTCATTGACTGAAAATGCGGCGATCCGGCCGCTGGGGTGCCAGGAGGTATATCCGAGCTTTGTTCCGATCTTCTGCACTCTGTTGCTTTCAAGCAACAAGGCCGAACTGCCATAATCCGCGCTGCGGATGCCGATGAGCATTTTTTCAGGACGATGTCCGCAAAAGGCGTGGCAGTTCACACAGCCGTGCTTGAAATATTCATTGTCCAACACAACTGATTCATTAAAACTATTCAGGTTACGCTGATAGATCCCCATATTTCTCCAGGTGCCATGGGCCGGTTGAATCTTTCGATATACGAGGAAAGGATCTATGTCCTCACGCGCAATTTCACAGGTGAGAGTCTGAAAGCGGGACCAGCGTTCGTTTTGTCCTTCAGGAGATGATGTGTTTTCTGGGGATTTGACGAAAATATCCAGACTAAGCGGCCGGCCCCGGTTCAAATCAAGAAGCTGATGCCAGGCTCGCTTCGGAATCGAAATCCCGGGCGTCTTGCTGAATATCTCGATAGGGTTTCCTTTTTCGGAGCATACTCTCACGAAGTAGCCGGTCCCTTTGTGCTGTATGAGAAAGTTCAGGGGCGCGATGTTCGGCGGGATAACACTACCGGAGTAATCCGGCAGGACTGCTGCGGGCTGATCGATGAGACTGTATTGTGTGATTGTGGTTTTTGGGGCGCGGCAGGCATGAAGCAGGACGATTGTGAAAAGTGCGCATGCAATTGTCGCATAAAAGAATTTGGCTTTCTTGGTCTTATGTAATTTTGCCTTCATACGCTTATTCGACGGGGCTATTTACTTGGGCTTTTAGGTGCATAGATATAATAGAAGAAGTAAGTGTTTCGGAATTTTTTTGACAGATCATTCAAGGCTGCTTGTTTGTTTCCGCCATAAGCGCTTAGAATCCGACTGAAGTCTTCGAACTGTCGACGCACTTGAGGATTTGACGGATAATCGCTCAGGGAGAGGGGGGGTTTTGCTGCGAATGCATGAATAAGAGCCGCTTCTTCATAATGTGTTGGCAGCTCGGCATAGCCTAAGTCCGGCAGAAGTTCAATTTTTTGGACAAATTTGCCTAAATATCTGTTGAGCATGTACCAGGCCATGAGATATTCAAACGCCATGCGATTTTGACCGTTCTTCTCCAGGAGCCATGAAAGAGTCCTCTCCTTGAAAAGGGAGTAAGTAGGGCAATCCTTGTCCAGGCACAACGAGCGCAAATGCTGGATATAACGGTCCCCAGAGAGGTTCGGGTCGGTCCGAAGGCGGTCAAGATACTGTTTGGCCCAGTCGGCATGAAAAAGAGTCTTGCTCAGCGCGCCGAGATAGATCTTGGCCGAATCCGAATTATTCTTGACCATATTAATCAAGGCCAGTCGTTGAAGGATCATGGGGCGACTACCGAGCCCTTCGAGACATTCAGTCAGGGCATTTTCAGCTACGTTAATAACGCCGATGTCTAAAAAGACATCGAAGATTTGCCAGTACATCCACTTATATTTCTCATCAGACAGAAACAGGTAATCCGGATGTTGGGGCCAGGAGAACATATCATAGCCGAGTCGGCCCTCATGATACAACGCCCTGTTAACGGCGTGAGCGATAAAGGGATCGTCAGGATGATGTTGAGCGGACGTGAGCAATTCGGGCCACATCTTGTGGTAGGCATAGTAATCAACCTTAAACCTCGTTCTAAGATTATCATTTCGGGAAAAGAAAACGGCGCTACTGGCAATAGCAAGCAAAAGCAGCGATTCGATGGCACATTTGAGTTTTGGCGAGTGTTTATACCAAGAAAATATCTTTAACAGTAGGTTAGATGATTCATTTAGGTGCCCTTTTGGGGTCCGCTTTTCTTCGAAATGGAGTCTCTTGCCGAGGATCTGCAAAAGACCAAATACAAGAAGTGTCACAGGAGGAAGCAGATAAAGCACATAGACTATTGTTATTGCTCTTTTGCGAGCATTATATTTCAGAATTTTCCAGGAGAAGGGCAATAAATTACTAAAGGCATCGATGATACTGAGCTGGAAGATCAGACGGCCCAAGACGTAGGGAATAGCAGCAGCGGATAAAAAATAGAACAGGCTCATCTTCCACCGGAACCTGAAAATCAGTTCGTAAATTGCGCATATAACTGCAAAAAGAAGAAATACTCCGCCGGCAAGATAATAGAGAATGACAGACAGGAATAGATAGACGATTACACAATTGAAAGTCTTATCACGTGACCGAGTTATTTTCAGGTACATACATGCAGTTAGCAACGCGGTTAAAAAAGCCATTGTTGTGGCAAAGTGATAGGCATACCGGGTGTAGAGAACAAGCAGAAGAATCGGTAAGATAAAGCAAATCCAGCGAATTCGCGATAAGTTTGCTGCTTTCAACAGATAGTCTATACATACGCTGAGCAACCAGGCTTGCACTGTTACAACAAGAGCTCCGATCCAGGAATAGTAGAAGAGCTGAGACAAGAAAGCTGAGAGGTATTCGAGAGGTCCGCCTGGGTATGATAGAAACGGCAGAAAAAAAGTCCAGCCTTTGTAAAAGACTGGAAAATTTGTAATAATGCCAGCCCCATGGTATATTAGTCGCAGATCCACATAGAGCCAGAGATACAGATAGAAAAGAATAAAAAAGAGAAAGCTTTGTAGCAACCTCTCCAAGCCTTGGCTTGAATGCTGCTTTACTATATCTTGTGAACAAGATCGCGAAACAGACATCCGCCCTGAAGATTTTGTAGGCGAATTCGACATCACTTTCCTATACTACATAATCTGGGATTTGCTATATACATTTCGCTCAAAAAACCTGTACACTTCAAGTAATATAGTACCAAGATTTCATTTAAATTTCACTCATCTTCCGAAAGGTTCGCCATTCGACACATCCAGCTCGAGATCAAGGCCGCCCGGCGGAGCATCAAACCGTCCGTACGTCCATCCACTCATATTGAAATCATGGCATGTTCTGATCGAACTCTACGAAGCCTGGAACAAGCCGGAAAAGGCTCAGCAGTGGCGAGCAGAACTGCCGCAAGTCAAGAATATAAGGAAGTGACATAGCCTCGAAACGACCCCACTTTTTTTCACGCACAAAAGGTCAGATTTCCTTGACTTGGCGTGTCTCCGAAATGTCTCCACAGACATCGATTTTTGCCGTATCAAGTCCTAAAAAATGTTAGATTTTGGGCCAAGGACACAATTTTTCTTATTATTATCGTATTCAATGAACGCTGTCGGCTGGTGGGTGCATGTGGCTCATAGGCGCAACGCGGATGCGTCGAGAAGAATTGTGGCAACACGGATTCTGGTATTTGACTTTGAGTTCTTCATAGGCGTCTGGTACTCAGATACCGCTATATGATGCGATGTAGGTATTCGCTGAAGTGCGCCTGCCTTCTTCTTGCAGGAGAGTATGTGTGGGAAACTCCACAGTGTTACGGTGGTCCGATTTCAGCGCGGCAAGTGATATCCCTTTCCACTTGCAGGTCACATCTATCCAACATGGATCACTGTAACGATAGTTGACAGAGGATGTGCATACTGTCTAATCTGCTCGCCTCGCCCCCCACTCGCCAAGCATACGTTTGAGACGATGCAGAATGCCATCACGCGCCAGTTCCGGCGGAACCGTCGCGGAGGCACGCAGCCTCTGCAGCGACTCCGCATTCTCCCTTGCACGGGCCGCTGCCAGGTCCGAGAGCACACGCGGGATCTCTTCCCGGAGGGACAGAAGGTGCGTGAAGGCAGTCTGATCGAATTCGAGCAATTCGCAATCCATGGCGGCCGTCATGGTCGCGCTTCTCGGCAAGCCGGTCAGGAGGCTCATCTCGCCGAACAGCGCTCCGGGCTGCAATTCGAATTCGACGGGGTGGGCGGTGTCGGAGCTCGCAATGCTGCCGTGCACCTTTCCCTGAACCAGGACGTAGAACGACTCTCCGTCATCATTTTGGCGCATCAGAGTTTCACCGTGAGTGAAGCGGGCGCGTTTCACATCCCTCGCCACCGCCTTCAGCTCGTCGCGGCTGAGCATACAGAGGCCGTCGGGGCCGGCCATGAGCTTGCGCCCGAAGTCGCTGCGGAGCAGGTCATCCACAATACGCCCTATCTCCGATGCCAGCGGCTTCTCGAAGTGCTGAGCATGAACCGCCTGCATGAAGTTGTCGAGCAGGCGCCCGCTCATAGGGAACGGGATCTCGATCCCGCGGCGGCTGAACTTGTACCAGATCATCCTCATTACGTCGCCTTCGATCCTCATGCGCTGCTCGTACTGCTTCGACCAGAACCGCAGCACGTATTCGATGCAGAAGTCCTTGAATCCGGTCACGTAGGCATCCGGGACCGGGTTTGTCTCGACCATCGGCACGCTTTGTGCGGCCTCGATCAGTGCAGCGATGACGTCGCCCGGCGCATCTCCGTAGCTGGCCGACACCGGCACCTCGTGCCGGCGCAAAGTGGTGGGGGAGGAGAAATTGCGCAGGGTCGTGTCCGCGAGTTTGCCGTTGGGGATAATCACGATGTGACCGCCGAGGGTGCGCAGCCGCGTCTCGCGCCAGTTGACCAGGATCACCTGCCCGATCATTCCATCCACCTCGAGCCAATCGCCTACCGCCATAGAACGGCAGGCGTGCAGGGACATGCCCGCCAGCAGATTACCCAACACTCCTTGCATCGCGAAGCCGATGACGCCGGTTACAATTGCGGTCGAAGTGAGCAACACGCCGATCTTAAACTCTAATTGGTACCTGATCAGCATGAAGGTGACGCCCAACATGATCGCCAGACGGAGCAGACCCCGAGTCAGACGGCTGAGGGGACAGGCCCGCCCCATCTGCGCGAACGTCTCGACCAGCAGTCCTTCGACAAGGCGTACAAGCGCATAAATGCCCCAGAACGACAGCCAGGCTTGATAGTACTTCGCCCAAGTCTGCAACTGGTCAGCGCGATCGAGCCAGTGGGTTAGCGGAAGGGAAAGTAACAGCACCAGCAATGAGAACGCCACGTAGTTCAGCACCACGCCGACGAACTGCCGACCGGAGCGCCGTCCCGTTTCGACGCCGACAGAGGAGGGGTAGCGGCGACGCAGCGGGACGGTCAGCAGATACGCAACGAACAGCACCCCCATCGCCAAGGTGACGTTCTGAATGTGGGGCAGTATAGGTTCGAGCCGGTCCAGCATGATTACTCCTCAGCCACCAATAGTCAACCATTGTCCCGCCCGGGCAAGCAGGCTGCCAGGCTTGCGTTTCTTCACTTGCCGTTCCCGGGCGCGCAATACTTTGTCGTCTGCGTCAGGGGCGTGATGTCCGAGTATCGTTTGTTTGATGCCTGCGGACTCCGCAATCTCCAGGCAATCCTCCCAACAACTGTGGCCCCACCCGGCAAAGGCAGCCTGATCTGCCTCGGCGAAATGGGCGTCGATGATGAGCATATCGGCGGGCCTGGGTTCGCGGCACATCGCCATGAACGCCGTCTCATCTGCGCTCGAGCGCTTCCGCCATTCGAGATCAGTCGCAAAGACCACGGATGCCCCGCAGCCGGCGTCGTCGATACGATAGGCCATGCACCCGCCCGGATGCGGCACCGGACATCCGCACACTTGCAGACATCCAATCCGGATTTCATCCGCCGCAAACTCGGCAAAATCGAGCCGTGCGCTCATTTGCTCCCAGGATACCGGCCAATACGGGGGGGCGAGTAGCCGTGTCACGGCGTCGCGAACACCCCCGTCGGCGAAGGTCGGGCCCACGAGGTTGAAAGACCAGTCCCGCCTGTGGAATAAGGGGTTCATCATCAGCCCAGCTATGTGGTCGAGATGGTAATGCGAGAACAACACGGTCACCTTGCCCGGTTCTGTCTGGGCCAACTGCTCGGCAATGGCACGCATGCCGGTCCCGGCATCGAGCACGAGGCGTTCGCCATGCGACCCGACGAGCAGCAGCGACGACGTGTCGCCGCCGAATTCCTCGAAGGCCGCCCCGGTGGCTGGCCGGCTCCCTCGCATTCCGCCAATGAAAAGCCGCAGGCTCATTTTTCCGTCAGTCCCCATACGCCATCCCACGACGCCGGAGGATGAGCACACAGTTCCGCACAGCGCCGCACATAACTCCTCGCCGCCGGATCGTCAGGCAGTTGCTCGAAAACATCCTTCGCCGCGGCGAAATTGCCTTCCCGGAAACGAGCCAGTCCGGCGGCAAATACATCCCAGCCACCCGGCACGGCATCCGTCGCGAATCCCGTCAGCTCGTACACCTCCACGGCGGTCTTTCTGCCCACCACACGCAGGTCTGCCAGCTTGCGGCCGCGGAAGTGGCTGGACGCCTGTCGCCAGGTACTCTCGGAAACCATCATCTCCGTGCCGAACGCCTTGTTAGCACCTTCCAGGCGGGACGCCAGGTTTGCCGCATCACCCAGGATCGTGTAGTTGAAGCGTTTTCGTGACCCCATGTTGCCGACCACGACATCTCCGGTGTTGAGCCCCACCCTCATCCGCAACGCCGCCCCCGCGCGTTTCAAGTAGGCCTCCCGAAGCTCGGCCAGCCGCCGTTGACAGCGCAGCGCCGCACGACAGGCACGCACGGCATGGTCCGATTGCGCCAGTGGCGCATTCCAGAATGTAATGATCGCATCGCCCTCGTATTTGTCAAGCGTGCCACCCTCGTCCATGATGATGTCCGTCATCTCGCTGAGGTAATCGTTGAGCAAAGCCGTCAGCTCGACTGGGCCGAGTCTCTCGGAGAACGTCGAGAATCCGGCCAGGTCCGTGAACATGATCGTCAATTCCCGCTTCTCGCCGCCCAATTGCAGATGCTTGGGATCGCGAATGATCTTCTCGATCACCTCGCCGCTGAGATAGTGCCGGAATGCCTGCTTGATGAACGCCTTCTGGCGCCCCTCGGCCCAGTAGTTCATGGCCAGTGCGCCGACCATGCCCAGCGCCGAGGCACTCGCTTGGGCGACCACCGGCCACCATTGTCCTTTGGCGTAGGCGGCAAACCCGATGACGATCGGCGCCGCCAGCCAGGCGAGGGCCAGCGGTCCCGCCTGCCACCATTTGCCCCCGTAGGTCAGGGAGATCGCGGCGGCAAGGGCCGCTGCCATCACGCCTGGGATGACCATCGATGAAGGCGAATCGGCGATGAAGGAATTCGTGATCAGGTTGTCGACGAACGTCGCGTGCAGGACGACTCCGGGACACTTGGGATTGACCGGGATCGGTCGCAGGTCCAGCAGGCCCGGCGCGGTGTACCCGACAAAAACATAACAGTCTTTGAAGATCTCCGGCGATAAGGGGGCTGTGTCGCCCTCGCGCAATCGTAGCTCGGACTGGATGACCGACGCAGCAGAAACCGCTTCCGGCAAACCGTCGCGGCTTTTGAATCGCAGGATGGCATTGCCGCGGCGATCCAGAGGAATAATCGCGCTCCCCACCCGCAATTGCCCGGCTGAAGTCGCGACAGGTAAGGATTCCGTGCCTGTGGTCAAGCACGCCGCCAGGCCGAGGGCTGGGATATCGACGCCATCAAAGCGGCAAAAAGGGGATATCCGCCGAAATATGCCATCGGCGTCCGGCGTGCCCACGACGTGGCCCACAGCTACCGCGCCGGAGGCTACCTCCTGCACGGGAAACAGTAGATGTGCGGGCTGGGTCACGGTCGCCAGACCGGTCCTCAGGTTCGGGCGAGGCATGTACTCCGGCCACGCCTTCCGGTCCCCGCCCGGCATGACAGCCAGGACCGTCGGCGTACCGGCTTTCAGGGCCTGTCCCAGCGCCTCGTCGTCCGATACTCCACGCGCAGAAGGCTCGGTGAAGAACACGTCGATGGAAAGGACCCGGGCGCCGGCTCTCGCACAGAACGCCGGGATCGCGCCATACACCTCCCGGGGCCACGGCCAACCCCAATCAGGGTTTTCTCGTTGCGCCCAATCGAGACTGGCCTGGTCCAGCAGAATCAGTTTGACCTGGGGCGAGAGGCTCTCTCGTTGTGCAAAAAATCGGGCACGCCACGCCCACGTCGGGGCTTCCCAGGATTCCAGCCAGCCCAACTGCCACACAAGCAACGCCGTCACCCCGGCAGTTACCCCAATCACCACTCCGCGCAAACATTTCAAGCCAGTTTTGGGCATACCGTTTTTCTGCGTGCGGGACCCTACCCGCCAGCCTGCACCGACCGCATGGCCGCCGAGAAGCGTTCCTGCCTGACGGCATCGGGGGCGGACCCCGCACCCCTGATCATCGTACCCAGTGCGTCTGCGCGACTCTTGGCTGAAGGATGCGTCTTGGCGAACCCGAGCCCGCCCGAATCGGTCAGTCGCTCATCCATGCGCAGCAGCATGGCGATCATCGCCGTTTCCGGGTAGCCAGCGCGCCGCAGAAGCTCCACGGCGGCGGCATCCGCGCTGCGTTCCTGCTTGCGCGAGTAGCCGCTCGTCGTGAGGGTCATCACCACATCGCTGACGGACCCCTCGAACTCGCGTGTCAACGATGCCAGCTCCTCGCTGCCCATCTGCTT
Source organism: uncultured Pirellulales bacterium (assembly GCA_964462945.1). Classification (GTDB taxonomy): domain Bacteria; phylum Planctomycetota; class Phycisphaerae; order Sedimentisphaerales; family Anaerobacaceae. Next base: position 54,345 of record CAYWZW010000016.1, on the reverse strand, counting down.
GGCGGACTCGGCGGCGATGATTGTGAACGCCTCAGTCAGACGGCCCTGCTTGATCGCGCTGAGCCCGTGTTTCTGTTCGACATGGCAGATCTCGTGTGCCAGGACCGCCGCCAGCTCATCCTCGTTCGCGCAGCAGCGCACCATCGCGCGCGTCACCAGGATCAACCCGCCCGGTGCGGCAAACGCGTTGATTTCATCGGAGTCGAGCAGCAGGAAGTGATAGCCGCCGAACGTCTCGGGACGCTCGGAGAAGATGGCCAGCGACTGGCCGAGCAGATTCAGATAGGTGTTCGCCGGGGGCCGATCCAGCGGCGGGTAGGTCTGGAACACCTGCGCCGCCACGGCGCGCCCGATATAGTACTCCTGCTCCGGGGTCAGATCCTGCCACGTTTTCTGCACCGCCTTGGCGCCGCGTGTGATCGACTCTGCCTCATCGGCGGATATCACTCCGGTCACCTTCGCGATCTCAGCGCCTGCCTCGGGGAGTCCCTCGCAACCGCAGAACATCAATGCTATAAGCAAGCCCAAGGCCAGCATCATCGCAAGCATGTATCTCTCGTTCATTGGGCACCTCCCGGCAGATTGCCCTGGGCCCGGAATTTCACAATCTGGTCCGCACCGGCCTCCAACGCCGACATCCGGTCCACCCATGTGTAGTCGAGCTTCCCGTCTTTCCTGAGCTTTGCTTCGACCTGCTCGTTGAAGCCCTTGCCCGCCAGAGCGACCTCATCGGACGAGACACCGGTGGCCGCGTCGGCCGTCCCCGCACGCATGGCGATGGGCTTCCTGGACAGTGCCGACTCGTGCAGCCAGCCCGTCTTGCCGTCCGCTGTGGTCACCGGGTACCAGCCCTTCTGCAGGGCCCCGGCCTGGACCACTGCACCGTACTCCACCGAGGCGATGACACTGCCAAGCTGCGATGGAGTCGCCCGCACTCTGCAGTTGCGCACCTGAATACTCATCGGCGCTGCCAGTGCCGCACCTGCAGAGATCGCGAACAACACCGAAAGAACCTTGATCTTCATAACATCTGCCTCCCATAAACCTGATAGCTTGCTCGTTTCATCTCGTGAATCAATGCGACTCTGCATCTTGTTGCGCAAGTCGGATCAGACGAGCGTACGTCAATCATTGATGACACATAATTCCGTATTCCAGTTCAGATGTCAAGCACTGACAGCATAATCCAAAGACAGTGTGCACCCAAATATTCCGGCGGAACTGGGCTTTCCCTCCCGAAAACTCGCTTTTTGATTCCCGAGTGGCTAGAGGCAATTGCCAACACTTGAAAGACCAGTAAAAATGATGCCATCATCAGTAAATGGTCGCGAAGCATTAGCCAGTCCAAGATGTCAATATGTTCCTCAAATGCGTGGACCAATCCAACCAGCCTTTCGGCGCACCGAGCCGCGCACCAATCACTGCCGATGGCCCCTTTCTCGGAAGCTGCAAAACGTCAGATTTCCTTGACAATGTATGTCACCAAAATGACACCACAGATACTGATTTTGCCCAATTCGAGCAGAGATTGACATCCATTTTTTGCCGAATAGCGAATATTTTATGGGAATCTTCTATTATTCTCGTTTTCAATGCACAGCGCGACCTCTTGGGGAATACCCTTACTACTTGTGGAAATGAACGGGGCCCGTACCGAGTCAATCGATATTGTTGCCATCAGCCGACCTCAAACCTGATTGCTGTAGAGTGCATGGGACAGTATATGCGACGGCGTACACAGAATCAAATGGTTTGTGGGGGAGATTGTCTCTTGACGTTGCCTGAGTTGGCAAGATTTGCTATCTTACATGAAATACGACTGTTCGCAATGTTGCTGTGGGTTGCTAATGAAGAATCTCAGTTAAGTAGGAGAGCTTCAGCCATGAAACACCTTGAACATCCATACAATTCCCAATTCCGCACGCACCGTTGTTCTTGTAATAGGCACTCTGAAACGAGCGCTACAGATATGAGCCGGCGAGGTTTTCTTCGGGGACTTGTCGGCACGGTTGCGCTGAGCGGCTTAACCTCAGCTGCAACGTTGCAGGTCCGATCGGTCTTGGCCGGACCGCTCGCTCTCGGCACAGGGCTGCCCTGCGGCACCGCGCTGCAAGTCAAGCCTGTTCTTACCTACCAGATCGAGAAACCGAAAGACAAGAGCAGTTGGCGCAGTTATGGTGGACTCCAAACTCAAGAGAAGGTAGATGAGGAGGCCAGAAGAATCAGAACCGAATTGAAGGAACTGGCATCCCGGGCAGAGTTTACTGTTGAGGTCTTGCCTCTGGCTCTGGTGGACAGCGATCAGAAAGCCGACGAAGCCGCAAGGGCCGAATGTGATGTACTCTTGGTGTACGCAGCTGGCGGCTCGCAGGTATATAAGCTTGCTAATTCTGAGAAGCCAAAGGTAATGTTTCTGCGGCATAAATCCGATCACCACTATCTCTGGTATGAAATTGCTCATTGGCGGCTCTTGCGTAAGAATGGCGATACCTTTGAGGAGCCGAATATGGATGTCGATGACATTGTGGTCGACAATTATGACGAGGTTCTCTGGCGGTTGCGGGCGCTGTACGGGCTGAAAAATGCCAAGGGCACGAGAATGCTTGCCATAGGAGGGTTGGCTGCATATAGCGAATCTGGCCAAGAGCTCGGACCCACTCATGCAAAGGACGTGTGGGGTTATGGGATCAAGATAATCTCCGAGGAGGAATTCGCCCAGCGGTTGGGGAAAGCCCGGGCGGATGAACATGTGATGAGGGACGTCAGGCGGCAGACCGATGAACTGCTGTCGCTGCCCAGTATCACTCTTCAGACCGATCGCAAGTTCGTCGTGAATTCATTTCTGGCTCTAAAGGTCTGCAAGGAACTCATGGACGAGTCGGGAGCGACAAACTTCGGCTTTGCCCACTGCATAGGAAGGTCTGTGATTGAGATGCTCGATACCCCGCCTTGTCTGGTGTTGAGCCTGGCAAACGACGAAGGATATACAGCCTACTGTCACACGGATCTCACACACACTTTTCCCGGTGTGCTGCTGCGTTGGATTGCGAGCAGGCCAACCTTCGTGTGCAATTCGCATTTTCCCCACGATGGTATCTTTACGGTAGCGCATTGTGCTGCCCCCAGGAGAATGAACGGCCGGGATTACGAGCCGGCCATAATCATGACGCATTACGAATCGGACTACGGAGCAGCGACCAAGGTTGAGTACACGAAGGGACAGACCGTCACAGTCATTATCCCGAATCTAAGATGCACGAAGTGGCAGGGGTTCCGCGGGAAAGTCCTTGGCTGTCCTTCTCATCCCGCCTGCCGGTCCCAGATCGACATAGCGATCGACGGGGACTCTCGCAAGCTGCTCAACGAGATGCAGGGATTCCATGTACAAGTTTGCTATGGTGACTACCTGCGAGAGGTTGGTTATGCGCTGAAGAAGCTCCGCAAGATCGAATGGCAGAATTTCAGCGAGTATACGTGATCGGTCCTGTTTCCGGCGATGACCCTGCACGGAATCGGTTGGGCTGAGAAAGATATGATAAATTCCGGACAATAGATACCCAGTCTTCATTTTGCAGAGCTCCGCTAAATAACGAAACTGGATGCACATCAAGGGTCGATGAAAATGGGATACTACAATTACCTGACTTTCCAGGTGGTAAGAAGTGGTCTAATGTTGATTGGGCACTGAGAATGAAAAGAGTCGAGCCATGATTCTATTCCATGGAATATGTGTGATTCCTCCAAGTAGTATCGACTTCGATTGTTTTTACAAGGGGATATTATGAAGAAACCAGTCCTGATATTAACCTGTCTTTTCGTAGTCAATTTGGCATGCTCACAAAAAACCCAGATCCAGGTAACTAAGCCCACCACGGCGTACGATGACTCCAAACCAAACAGCAAGGACGTACCGGAAGTGATTACACAAAGCGGTCAATTTGAACGGACAGTGGTAGTCCGTTTCAAGTTTGATACTGACCTGCTTGAGGGTTTAGAGAAAGCTTTCGACAAAGAGAAGATTAGCAATGCCGTAATCCTGTCTGGAATCGGATCTGTACGTGGCTATCATGTTCATGCAGTGAGCAATAGAGATTTCCCGTCAAAAAATGTCTACATGAAGGATCCCGAACACCCGGCAGATCTGCTGGGCATAAACGGCTATGTCATTAATGGTCGCGTGCATGCCCACGTGACGCTGGCCGACGATGACAAGGCATTCGGCGGCCACCTGGAAAAAGGGACAAATGTATTCACGTTCGCCGTGGCAACCATCGGCGTATTCTCCGACGGGATAGATCTATCGCGGGTCGATGATAAGACGTATCGATAGATGATCCCGGTGCCATCTCGTCAATTGGCAAGTGTTCGGCAGGTTCCGGATAGGTGTATGGCAACGTCTTTGCAACGATTGACCGTGACATAGGTAGATTCACGATGTCCAGTATAATGCATCGTGAAGTCGAAGGGCTGTACAGATAAGCTACGCAGTATGGCTGAGAGGTTGCAATGTGGATACCCGAAAGAAAATTCTTGTGGCAACATGGGTCTTAGTGTTTGACTTTGACCTCTTCATAGGTGGACGGCGTAATTTCATAGGCGATAACCTTGCTGCTTGTGAAAACAACCAGGGCCCATACCGCGTCATCAGTACAGGCCCCGAACAGATGCAAGTCCCGACGTCAGTCCAGTACCCTCTCAAGGAGCAGTTCTCGGCCGATACAGGCGGATATCATCGAAGTACATCTTGCCTGAACCGCCGGGCGTCGTCATGTTGCCCCGGGTGCCCAGGCCAATAGCGATCCTGTCCACGTTCTTCAGGTTGATGCCCTTATCGGCAAGCGTCTGAAGCGGAATCACCCACTCGGTCCAGGTGGTGAGCGTCGCTGCACCGGTATCCGGGTTGACCACAACCGCCGGCTGACCCGCAGTGTTGGAGACCGCCACATACAGCGGCTCAGGCGCGTTGCTGGCGATCCCGATGTCCTGGTTCGCCCACTGCGCGCCGACCGTGCCGGTCGTCCGGACATTCGAGAACTTGGCCGTACACGTCGCGGCGTTGTTGTGGCTGGTCAGCGCCAGACCGATGTACACGTTTGAAACCATCGTGATGTTCTGCGGATTCCACGACATCGTTTGCCACGTGGTTCCGTTACTGGAGTAGTAGCCTCTGAAGTTGCCCGCCGCGTCACGCTCCAGCTTGATCCAGTACGGCGCGACGATGGCTGTCTGCTGGGTAGTCACAACACTGGTGTCGCTTGTGGCGGCTATGCCCGTATCCGTTCTTGCCTGGAACCGGCAGCCGTTCCCCGGCGTGATATAGACCGCCGCGAACTTCGAGCCGGCATTCAGCGTCTCGCGGATCATTACGCCGCCTTTGGCCCACGGGTCCGTGTTATCGACGCTGAGTACCTGGGCTTCTATCGAGCCGACGCCGGCCACCGTCTTGAACGCATAGTGGAACTGGTCGGCTTGGTTCCAGATGTCGGCGCCTGTCGCGGTGATCGTGTAGGTTCCGACAGGCCCTTCCACGAAGCTTCCTGCCGAGGCCGGACGACCCCGGAACCACACGGACAACTCCGTAACGCCTCCGTCGGTCCAGTCGTGTGCCGCCGTCAACATCAGTTCCGCTTCGGAATACTTGGCGAAGCCCTGCTTATTGTTGTCATAGGCGACTGGCATCGCCTGGTTGCCTCCGTGGACGATAGTCTCTTCGGTGAAGGAAGCCGTTGTTTCATCGCCTACCGCTGCTCCGGTGCCGTTGCCGGCAAAGTAGGGCGGGGTACCCGGAACGCCATAGCCAAGGCCGTCATGCCATGCGTACCAGATCTGATTGTCGCCAGCGTCATAGCCCTCGAAATCATCGACGACGAAGAAATTGCCCGTCGTGAAGCTCCAGACGTTGCCTTTCCAGGGACTATCGGGATTGACGGTATTGACCTCGTCGATCCGCCAGTAATAAGTCGTTTCCAGTAGGAGTTTACCCGGATTGTAGCTCTCATCCCCGAGGGCCTTGGGCCCCTTGTACTCGGGCGAGGCCTTGGTCGCGTCTTTCACCGCATCGGCATCGGTCCCGAAGTATACCTCATGCGAAGCGGCCAGACCGCCCGCTCGCCAGGTCAAGGTCGCTGTCGCGCTCACGCCCACCGCGCCATCAGTCGGATTTGGGTTCCCGACGGCGCCCAGCGTCGTGAAGCTCCAAACGTCGCCTTTGTGGGTCGCGGCGCCGTCAAACTCATCCACGCGCCAGAAATACGTCTTGGCCATCTTGAGCCCACTGGGCGTGTAGCTCGCCGTGCCCTGGGGCGCCCCGCCGGCGGCATTGGCAACCGTATCGAAATTATCGCCGAAATAGACGGTGTGAAATTTCGCACCGAAGCCTGCCGTCCAGGTGAGCTTTGCATTCACAGGAACCAATTCGGCCCCATCGGCCGGGGCGGGATTGTAGGCCTTCGCAGGCGGAATTGAGAAGCTCCAGACCTCGCCCTTCCACGGACTGTCAGACTCAGCTTCATTGACCTCGTCGATTCGCCAATAGTAGGTCGTTCCTGGAACAAGGCCGTCCGGATAAGCAAACCCGGGAAAGCCGGCAACATAGAAGTCGGTCGCCTGGTTGCCGCGGAACACCTCGGATTCTCGTGTGGCGTCATTCACGTCGTCCAACTTATCACCCAGATACACATCGTGCGAGACGGCAAGGTCACCGGGCGTCCAGGAAAGAGTTACCCATGTGGCCTCGTGCACAGCCCCATCAGCCGGCTCGGGACGACTGGCATACGGCTGGTTGCCAATGATTCCCGCAAGACCAAAGCTCATTATCGCTTCAATGTCTTCAAGCGCAAGAATGGCGTTGAAATAGCCCACCTCGTCGATGCTTCCATCAAAGTAGTCAGATGGACCGCTAGCGCGAGATTGAGCGCCAATTATAAACGGCAAATTCTCATCAAGCAAAATACCTGCTGTCGATGTGGCTCCAGCTAATTGGCCGTCATGGTAGAGTTGCATCGTAGCTCCGTCATGGGTGGCAACAACATGATGCCATTCACCGGTAGTGGTATTGACGCTGAGACTAGGCTTAACGGTGTCATTGTACGTTTCATAAAGGATGGTCTCTTGGCCGTCGTACATCATAACGCCCCAATTTACTGCGCCAGGATTGCCACCGCCATGATGCTCACCCCTTGAAATCATATGGTTCCATCCTTGAGTGCTTGGGATATAGCACCAAAATGATACGGAGAAAACGTCGGTATTCAGAGCTTCGGCATTGCCGCAATTGACGTAACTCGATGACCCATTGAACTCCAAGGCATTGCCGAAATGACCAGCGACCCAGTTAGGTGCGCTCATGAGCGTGCCGTCATTGCCATTCCCGGAGGCATCCAGAGTGATATCACCTGTTCCCTCGTCGAGGAGCCATGCGCCAAGAATGGTTCCGGGATCAACGTCGGCATAGCTTGGTCCTGCGAATATCAAACTAACGATAATACAACTGATGCAAATTATGGTTAAGCGTGTCATTTTTTCCTCCTGGATCTTAACTGAGAACTGATGGGAGATTTCGCTGTTGCCACACACCGAGGCAACCGAATTCTGATTTTTCGGCTTCATTTGCGACGCACTTGATCCACATCTGTTCGGATCAATTCTCTAAGGCATGACATAACCTCCTTCCGGTCCCACGTCTGACGGGGGCGGTTCAAAGAAAACGCGAAAACCTGCAACTGAACACGCATTCTCTGCCAAGGTCTTGCAATTCCACGAATTTCAAATATTGTTTATACCAAACCAGCCAAGGGCTCGTCAAGAAAAACTCTTAAGCGTATGGAGAGGGGAGGAGGGCAGGCTTCAATATTCTCCGAGTTGTAAGTTCAGAAGCAATGTGTTCCCGTAAAAGCCTGGCCCATTCTGTGCCCAAGGACTTTCAGCCAACGCTTCTCTAAGGCATTTGTTTTGGCGAGTGTGGCCGGATACCACCTATGATACCCCCTCGCCAAATTCGCTGAATTTTTTCGCCGTTTTCAGGGTTAAGAACGGCGATTTTCGGAAGAAGAAGAATATCAGTCTAGACCCTGACAGACATGTCGTCTCCTCCAATATCGGCCTTGAACCTGTCGGCGGGTTACTTTCCGGCGTCTTTCGGCACATTGTGAGCAGTAGGTATGCCCGGTCTCTCGTTCCGCTCCACAAGCCTTGCATCGCAAGCAGCCTCTGCCTCAAGAGGCTCCGGCCGCGGTCTGCTTCTTCTCTGATGGTAGGCCCTTTTCTTTCGCAGCCGTTCCGGTTCCGCGGCGCAGACGGGGCAGAGTCTTCTTCTCACAGGAAGCTCCCTGCCACAATCACACCGGGGAAACGAGCGGTCAAATTTGATTTGCAGAAAAACATGCCTTTCGTCTATTGGGATTGAGCAAGGTAAATCGGTGCAAAACCCCTGGTGTCCTCAATCGCCCTCTACGAAGCTTGGGGCAAGCCCGAAAAAGCCAAAGAGTGGCGAGCAAGACTGCCGCAAGCAGAGAATATGAGGAAGTGACATAGCTCCTCAAACGGCCCCAACTCTTGACCTACAAAACGTCAGAATTCCTTGATATGTCATGTCTCCAAAATGACACTACAGACATCGATTTTTCCCATATTGAGACCGAATACATGTTCGTTTTTGGGCTCAGGACGCAATTTTAAAAAATTTATCGGGCGTCAAAGTATTCAATGAACTACGCCAAGAAAGGAAGGGTCGGCAACTGTCTCTGCCTGAAGCGTCCCTTACGAGAAAGCTGCCAGCCCTTTGGTTATATTGGGCGTTTGGTTTTTTTTCTTGGTTGACCTACTGTGCCAGGGCCGCGATTTTGTCCGCGCTCACGGCCACGTCGTAAATGCGGACGTCATCGATCAGGCCGGAGAAGAAGGACGTGGTGTCGAGGGCCTTGCCGGCGCCGATGTAGACACCGCCATCCGAAAATTCTAATGTAGCCGACAAATTTGACGCATCTTGGGCAACTTCCACACCGTCCATGTATGCACAGGATATCAGAACCTACGGTATCTGCAACTCCCAGCCTCTGGCTTTGCTGGTGGTGATGCCTATGCCTGCTCAACAAGGCATTAGAAAACAGGGTGCGATCACTCCTGTACTAAAAAACTCATAGAGTCAGGTAAATAAGCTTTAGAGGGAGTGATGTACTTGAGTAGCTTTTTATTCTTCACCAAGTCTACAGAATATGAAGATCCAGATCTATCGACTTATCCTACATCAGCCCCTCAGATTGGTTAGAAGCGCACAAAGTCGAACTCGCCAGATACAACCCAGGAAGGATCAAGAAATAACGTAAAAAGAGGCCTATACCATCTTGTTTTTGGTATAGGCCCCAAATTGATACAATACCTCATATCAATTCCACAAAACGGAAATTGAATTAGCCTTGCATCAATATTCTGAATCAGAAGATACTTAGTCTCCTTCACAGACCGAAACAAGATCCAACCAGAAGGGAACTTCGGTCCCGGAGCACAATATCTCAAGTTTGACATCGTCGATCAGGACCTCTGATGTATAGTGATACTCAGCCCAGTCGGTTGTCAACTGAAAGTCTGTTGCTCCCCAAGCATTGATGGAGTTATCCGCTGCTTTCAACTGTACGGTCAGGGGACGTGGTGCTTCAGCTTTGGCCCAAAAACTGACATCGTAGTCTTTGTCCATATCGACGAGTATGGGTAGATAAAGCACAATGAAATGCCAGTTTTCAATTCCTTTTGGCTCAATCCTGAGGCTTCTTGTGCCATGAATAGCCTCGGTATCGACGATCGTGGCATTACTCCCTGCACCCTCTGCTGGATTCCATGTACACCAGTGCGCCCAATCCGGATCATCTAAGACAGCCTCATCCTCTTCAAAACTTGGATTTAGCACCAAATTTTCTCTAAAACCGGCGAGGTAAAGAACCTCTTCATCGGACAAACCCCGGTTGTATATGGCGACCTCATCAATTGCGCCAATCCAATCGCTCCTCCATCCATCCGAGCCGATAAGCAAGGAGGAAGGGCCACCGACAATGCTGGGCATGGGGGCTGAATCGGTTTCCACACCATCCAAATAGCATTTCACCGTCGCGCCATCATGCGATGCGGCGATGTGGTACCATTCGCCCACTGATAGCTCTTGGTTGACGTAAACCCATACTCCGCCTCCTGTTGCATTGAACTGGAATCCCATGATCGTCGGCTTATCCGTGTTCCAGCCATATCTGAGCTGCCAGCTCCATCCTCTAACTGAATCCGCCTTACATAAGGGCGCCGTCTCTATACTGCCATCTGTGCCCGGTCTGATCCAGATCGACATCGAAATGGGACCGGTGATGTTCAGACGCGGATCGAAACCGCAATCCACATAGGACTCGCCGTCAAATTCCATCGCCGTGCCGTAGCCAGCCGGCCCTTCGACAAAGGTTGGATTGCCCACGATTGTACCATGGAGATTGTTGCCGGAACTATCATCCGTGTTGTTTTCCAGCGCATAATACGCCACCAGACCATCTGCACCGGGATCAACAGGCTCCGGAATGATTGCCAATATGGCCGTACCCCATTGAGAGGCATCATTCCAGCCTTCTACGGTGGAAAATGTGAGCATCTTACCTTCACGCGAATCACCGCCGTCGTCGTCGTCATTGTAGTAACAGTCAATGCCGATCAAGTCACGAGCTTGCGGCATTGTGTCCTGCATCGACAGCCAGGGCATCTTTATCTCGATACGCCAGCCGGTGGGGGTGGTTACCTGAGCGTGTTCCATACCTTCGGTAGCTCCTGCAATGTTGGTTCCCTGTATGTCGGCCGTTGTCCACCCAAACGTATACTGGTGGTTGTCTCCGGACAGGGGCGGGCCATCCTTGGTGTTGCCACCGTCGAAATATACCTCCACGCTGTCGTCCTGCCAGGAACTGGCCGAATCATTTTGCAGACTGTCGTCGGTAACATCCAGGAGAACGTAGAAATTCTCCGCATCATACAACACCTTCCAGGTGCCGGAGGCGTCGGCCGGATCCTCCAGAGGAACGAAAGACTGCGTCGATGCGCTCCCCCAGACGTAATCGACTTCCCCGTCAATGACAGGGGGTTTCACAACAGAGCCAATTTCCATATCGATCCGTTCGACACCCGCCATGGCCGCCAGAACTTCGAGCTGCGTTGCTGCCTTGTTGTAGATCCGCACGTCGCTCAGGCAGCCGCACCAGGCCTCTTGTACGCCGCTGTAGCCATCGGCGCCCATGTAGAACGGGTTGGCGCCCATTGTCTGGGGATTGGTGAGCATGATCGAGAGCACCTCGAAGCCATCGCGATAGTAGGTGAGCGTTGCCCCCTTCTTCACGGTCACGTTGTGGACCCATACCCCACCCGGGATATCCGGGTAGTTGATAAAGCTGGTGTTGTCGCCGTTGTAGTACTCGAAGTTCGTAGGGGTGAACTTGACGAATTGCAGCGGCGAAGTCGTCCCGCCGTAGCGGTTGCCCAGTATGACGTCATTGCCTCCAGTCGACGAAGTGAACCCTTGGCTCGGGTCCTGCTTGCACCAGAACATCCACGTGAAGTCAGTCGTCAGGTCCATGGCCGGGATCGTCACGCCGGTAGTGACGCAGGCCCCGGTGCTGTTGGCGCCATTGAAGCTCAGGACCATGCCCCGTTCGGCATCTTCGATCCAGACCGCGCCGTCTACTCCCAGGCCTCCCGCGGGGTTGTTGATCGTGCCGGTCGTGCCGCTGGCGGACAAATCGGTAACCGTGTCCCCGGCGCCTTCATTCAAAGGCCACCACCCCACAAGATTGGGATCAGCAGCTTGTGCTCCGCCGGCCCAAGCTAGGCTGATCACAAAAAGAAGTGAAGCCAAATGAATCAATTTCCTACACATGATAATCCTCCTTCAAAAAGGAACTAAGAAAATGCAATTAAGGCTTTGGCCACACGCCAACGCACTCCTTGTCTTCGACAAGCATCAATAATCTTGTGTTCTTAGTTTGTGCCTATCTCAAACAAGCTCACATAAAACAAACGACAATAATTCTCACCTTCACTACATCTTAAATCTGCCCAAGATTGTTTTTCTCGACTCAAGATTACCTCCTTCCTTTAAAAAACCAATTTGAGCTGTTAGTTGAAATGTGTAGAATCTTAACTACGGAACAACAGCTCTCATTCAAAGCTCTCTGTCTCGCATCACCTAATACACAGTAGCTCCTCCCCTGTCGTGAAACCGAAGCATTTTTGCCCGCTGGATGACCTCAAAACCACTGATGCCCACCCGCGCAGGAACTATCTTCACTGTTGTTACCTATATCACATTATACTCCTTTCCGTCAAGGAAAATTTTGGTTCAAATCGATTGAAATTCAAAAAGGACTTTCTCGCCTGAAGGACTTTCCTGATCACCCTGAATTGACGATCTGACCTTGAGGATAAGTTACGAACACTCGCTGATGTGTTGTAACGAGTCTGTTTCAAAGAAAATTTTTGCGGCAACCATAGTGTTCTCGGTGTTTGGTCTTTTTCTAAGGCTTTCGAACGTGCCAGCCGTTCAGCGGCTGCTCGGCGTGTAGCCCAGCTTGGTCCAAACGCCTCTCTGGACGCGGTGCAAATCCTCATTGCCCGGCGAATTGGACTGGGCGCCGTTGCGGCCGGTGTTCTGCCAGTAATTGTAGTCCATCTCCGCGACTTCTATCGTTCGCGGGTCCCTCCATTTCCAGTACTCGCTGTGGTCGTCTGCAAAACCGAAGTTCGTCCCATCCCCGTGGCGGGCGGTAATCTGGTCCCACCATCGCTCCTGGTCGTACCAGAGCGTCCAACTGTTCGGGCTCAATCGACCCTCATCGAGAAACACGATTCGGCCATCCGCGCGCCTGATCTGCATCCGCCGGTAGACCATCAGCTCCTTCGTGCCGGGAATCCCGGCGTACCCGTTCATCGCATCGACGATGGCATACGTCACGAACTCGCCGCGGACCCCGGTCGGACACTTGTATAACTTGGTTTCAGGGCAGTAGCCGAACAACAGCCCGGCCCTGATGCCGGTGATCTGCTGCTGTTGAGTGGCGCTGTTGCCCTGCCATCGCACCCAGGCGCCGTCGGCCCCCGTGTTGGCCTGCACGACCTTGTCGTTGTTGTCATCAGCGTACAGGATCCAGCCCTTCATCAACTGCCCCAGGTTGTTCAGGCAGGCGATTCGCTTGCCCTGTTCGCGCGCCCGATTCAGCGCAGGCATAAGAATGGCCATGAGGACCGCAATCACGGCGATGACGACCAGAAGCTCGATCAGTGTGAATGCCTTTTTGAGGTCCATCAGTCTTTCTCCTTCCTTCTATGACGGCCCGCCTTTCCGGCGATACCGGCTGATTCACACCCGGACTCTCTCCTGGGATTCTAACCGCTGCATGGGGGGGCGTGCAAGACAAAAGACGGCGTGGCCGGCACATCGCTACTTGAAACCACAAAGGGCACAACCTGCCCCCTGCTCGAAGTCGAGGGGAAGCGCACGAAGATGGACACGAAGCCGTCAGTGCGTGCCATGCACACCGACGCGAAGTCACGCGTGGAGTCAGAGGCGGAACACTGTAACCATCGGCCAATTCAGCCTCTTATGACTACCTTCTATCGACTTTGCGTTTGCCCTGAGTTGCACGCCACTTAGAATTTGCAAATCAGCCATAAGTCCAACACTCGGCGGTTCTTCGACGTACCTCGGCCGCAGATGTTCGTCATTTCAGCCAGCCTCCGTGCACGACAGTTGGCCCCCCAGCCCGCGACTGCCGGGCGGGCGGTTGTCCATCATGGTTGCATCGTGAGGTCGAAGGGCTGTTCAGATAAGCGACGAAGTATGGCTGAGAGGTCGCAACGCGTATGCCTCAAAGAGAATTCTTGTAGCAACAGGGAGTTTAGTGTTTGACTTTGAGCTCTTCATAGGTGAACGGGGCAACCTCTTCGACAGTGACCTTGGCACCTGTGTAAATAAACGAGGCACATACCGACTCAAATCGACACGGGCCCCGAACCGGTGCAAATCGTGATGTCACCTTAACCGAAAGTCGCGCTTGCTCCTACGGAGTCCTCGGGCGATACAGCCGGACATCGTCGAAGTATACCTTGCCCGTGCCGCCGGCTGCTGGGCTGCCCTCGGTCCCGAAGCCAATCGAAATCGTATTGACATTCGTCAGGGTTACGCCCTGGAACGTCTGCAGGCCGATGACCCATTCGGTCCATCCCGCCGCCTGAGCCGCCTTTGGGTTGGTGTGATAGACGGGCATGCCGCCGTTGAGAGCCACGTACATCCGCTCAGCCGCGTTGGCCGATGCGCCTCTGAACCACAACGACAATTGCCCAACACCTTCTTCGGTCCAATCACGCGGATAAACCAACGTCAGCGTTGCTTCGGAGGTCTTGAGGTTATTGTCGTAAGAATAAGGCATTGACTGGGCGCCACCATGAACAACCGTCCGCTCGGCATAAGGCGGCAGGTCATTGCCAACGAGCGCACCGTTTGTCGTCGGGGCTGCAAAACCGTCTATCCACGCATCGAAGATCCTGTTACTCGCAGGGTCCGGTGGATCAAGGTCATTGTAGGACTCAAAGTCGTCCACAAGAAGGAAGTCGGCCGTCGTGAAGCTCCAGACGAGACCCTTCACCGTGCCTGTATTATAGACCGCATCGACACGCCAGTAGTAAGGGGTGTACCAGGCGAGCTTGCCGGGATCGTAGTCCTCCGAGCCAAAGGGCCTGTTGCCTTTGTACTCCGGCGAACCTGCCGTGGCATTCCTGACGGCGCCTTTATCAGTACCGAAGTATATCTGGTGGGAAGCGGCATTCGTTGCCGGCGTCCAGCTCAGTTTCGTGGTCACTTGCACACCAGTAGCGCCGTTGGCCGGTCGCGGGTTGCCTGCGGCGCCGGGCGTCGTGAAAGCCCAGATATTGCCTTTATACGTGGAAGCGCCGTCAAATTCGTCCACCCGCCAATAATAGACCTTCTCCGATTGAAGAGAGGCCGGCTTGAACGTTGCCGTTCCCTGCGACGAACCGCCGGTGGCATTGCTTACTACGTCGAAATCATCCCCGAAATACACGGTGTGCAGTTTCGCCCCGAACCCCGGCGTCCAACTCAGCGTCACATTATCCGGGCCCACAGACTCGGCTCCGTCGGCTGGATTCGGGTTGTAAGCCGTGTTAGGCGGAATGGAGAAGCTCCAAAGGGGTCCTTTCCAGGGGCTGTTGGGGTCGGCGTCATTGACCTCGTCAATTCGCCAGTAGTAGGTCGTGCCGGGAACAAGGCCCTCTGGATAGGGGTGTCCCGGGAAGCCAGCCAGGAAACTCGTCGCGGTCTGGTTGCCTCGGAACGTCTCGCTCTCGGGCGTAGCGTTGCTCACGTTATCAAAACCATCGCCCAGATATACGTCGTGCGAGATGGCGAAAACGCCCGGCCTCCAGGAAAGGTTGATCCACGTGTCTTCATGCAGGTCTCCATCCGGTGGAACTGGTCCAGAGGCATATGGCCACGGCTGGCCTTTCATAACACCCAGAATCTCAACGTCTGACAACGCATGGTCATAAATACGGACATCATCAATGGCGCCACTGTATCCGTAGGTGGCGGTGTTGTGGCCCGAATTGCCCAAAACAACGGAAGTACTGGCCGTGTTGATCAAGCCGCCTCCCGATGTGCCTGACTGCGCATCCAGCCTGCCATCGACATAGAAAGTGACCTGGTTAATAAGTGCTCCGTCGCCGTGGGTTGCGGCAATATGGTGCCACTGACCATCGTTGACTGGTGTAGTGGCAACAACGCGAGAACCCTGAATCTCAAGCCTTAACGCATACATCGCCCCATCGGCGGCAGTCTTGTTGAGCCGGAAGCTGTATCTCTCGGTTGCGTTGTTGGCGCCCCAACCCACCATGACACTACTATTGGCTTGAACGGGTTCGGCCCTGATCCATGCGGTGACGGAACGCGCTGCCTGACCGAGGACACCGGGATAGTTTGTCTCAACCCGGTCGGCGTTGGCCGAGTTGAAGAAAACCGCCGCAGTGTTACCGCCAATCGGAGCCAGTCCCGTTGTTATCCATGTTGCTCCCACAAGCGTGCCATTGGCCTGGGGCGACCCGACTGCCGCGGTTGTCGTCGTGCCCGATCCTTCCTCCAGGTCCCACTGTGCCACAAGGCGCGCGTAGCTGATTTGCCCTATGGCCAGGACACAAATAACCAGATAGGTTACTTTGTTATACATGACAATCCTCCTTCACTTTAGGGGTAGGTTAAGACAACTGACAACAGATCACTCTATCCTCACCAAGCTCATGTCTGTCCAGGCAAACTCGCGACGATCTTGCGATTACACTCGTTCCCGCGACATGTGCCCATTTGTTGTTCCTCGACAAGCCACCAGCTACGTATATTTATAGCGACTCAACTCCCGTTCGTCAAGGAGAATCGCCGGGTTATGTCACGACAAGTGTCTCTACTTTGCCAACACTTCACCAGAGACTTCCCAGATGAGTCCATCTCTTGATGTGGCCAACAATACTCGTTGATTCCAGGGACCGTCTACACCCGCAGTGCCCACAGACTCAGGCGGCATGGATCACTTGCCAAGTTGTTACCCACCTCGAAAGCGTCGTTCGCTGGGCGTACCAGGCCGCGGGGGGCCTGTCACAGCTACAATCCATCCGCCATCCCGCGTCGCCACAGCCCCAGGGTCGGCACCAAGAACTGGCGGCGATTCAAGCAGCTTCCACAATTGGCCGTCTGTACTGGTGGCCAGCCAAATGCCGCCGCGAGGTTGCCCAACACCTGGAGGTGCTAAACCACCCGGCTGACCTGTGCCGAAGAACGTAATGACATGACTATCAGACTGGGCGTTGCCAAGCCACTGCCGCTGCCCCTCGATCCGCACATCGTCCACACGTGTAAACCTGAGCCCATCCTCGCTTACGGCATGGTATGCGACACCAGGACGAGGTCCTGAGCCATCGGCATTAGCGCCCACACGTTCACTCGGTTGAAGCCGCGAACCGTTGTCAGGCGAATAGAGATGAAACACACCTTGGTGCAATACGACCACACAGTCGATGACTGGCCGGCCTTCGATGCCGAAACGCATCTCTGGCTCGAAGGCATACTCTATGCCATCGGTAGAGATCGCCGAGTAGATGGCAGGAGTGCTTTCCTCGAACCGACGTCCGCGAAGGGACGTGAAATACAATCGAACGCGTCCATCCGGCAACCGTACGAGTGTAGGGTCAAAAGGGAACCGCATCCCTTCCGGTAACCCTGCCAGACGGATTACCTGCGGGGAAGTCCATGTCTTGCCTTCATCGGACGAGAAATGGACGGCTACTTTGTCAAAGCTCGCCTGGTCTTGCTCTGGGAAATACTGGTGACCGGCGATGAGGCGTCCATCCTTAAGCCGCGCCAACGTAGGCACACCGGCGCGCTCGAACGTCGCAAGCAGTACCGCTTGGCCGGTAGGAACGACGCGATAGACCAGCACGTCGTTGTCCCACGGGCCAGGGTGGTTCCGGTTCAGACGGTCCTGAGCGTCGAACGGTAAAGGGTCGGGCGGTCCCGCAAGCGGGGTTCTTACGTCCCGCATCCGCTCTAAGCTCTGATCTGTCGTCTGCCCCAGAGGGCTGGCCAAGGCCACTCGAAGGGCACGCTCCTGCATGATCACATGGCTGCCTCCAACAACTGCGAATACGCGCTGGCCTCGCTTGACCTCACTGATCAGCAGCTTGACCATGTACCGGTCCCGAAATTCGCTGAGTTGGCGGGAAATGCGGTTGGTGTACCGCGGAGGGCGGGGTATAGTAGGATCGAACCACTCATCCGGAGTTGCCCTCCAGTCGGTTGGCTCGCCGAGCAGGCGGGCATAGCTTGCCTCAAATTCAGAAAACGATCTTAGCGGTCTCTCCAGACCGAACTCATGGGATAACCCACCGACTACTCTCTCAACGAAATCTTCAATACGCTCATCATTGCGGTTCTTGCGAAACTGCACAATCCCACGTAAGACGTAGAAGAGCTTGACCTGCTCGACCGAGAAGTCTCTCAGCAGCAACGCGTGCTCTTGTTCGCGGGGTGGTTCCAGGCTGCGTACCGGCACGCCGCTGGCCTTGGCCAAGAATCTCACGAGGCCGGCTTCTCCAAAGCGCTGCACCATTTCCTCGCGAGAATCCAGCACTGGTGGATCGCCGCCTTCATTCAGAGCCAAAGTGGCATGGAACTGATGCCAATAGTCTTCGATCGCTCGGATCTGCCAATCATTTGGATCAAACGTGTGGCGGGTGCCGAAGTAAAATAGCTGGCCCGTGTCCGCAGTCAGCACGAGGATATGAGGCATGGGCGAAAAGGGCGCCTTTGAATACTCCTCGAATGACATGATGGCATCCCGGGTCTGGTCCAGACCGTCAGGCTCGGAGGCACTGAGTACCTTGTCTTGGTAGGCCCTGCCCGATACCTGGCGAACCTCCGCCGAACTACTTGCCCCGTGATTCTCTCGTTCCACAATCAGGTTGTCTCCATTTGTCCGGCCGAGTGCCAGCGCGAATGAGGAAACGACAATCCATAAGAGCAAGTATGTGCAAAGGGCCGTTGATATTGATTGGTCGGCTTTCATCTTTTGTTCTCCATTGGATGGTTTGCCTCGTGCAGAGCACCAAAACTCATCCGACCAACGTGAGGCTGTGGCTGCTCTTGCAGGACTTATCAGCCATGGTATCCCCCAAGCCTTTGTCGTTCAAGCAGCATTCCAGGAATCGTGATAGATGACAACGCATCAGGGAAGAGTTGCACAGCCATCGCCGAGCTTCTTGCAAGCACGACACCAGAGAACAACCAGACCCCAATCTCTATCCCCACCCCACCCCTCGACAGCCGGGATCTGGTCACGAACAAGAAGGACCCTGCCTACTACGGCAAGACCGTCATCCCCAAGGACGCGGATAAGGTCCTGCTCCGCTGGAAGCTTTCGGACAGCGAATACCGTGTGATCTTTGACGGCGCCTCGGGACTGGTTTCCAATAATTCTTCACTGGAATTATCAAGACCATACTTGCATAATCACGTGTGTGTCATTGAAGATTAGACCCGCTATCGGTAGTAGGCGTGTAAACGGACAGTAGTCACAGATTGATACATAGGGAGACGACTCATGTGTACGCATTGCACTCGGCGGCAGTTTATTGGGGCAGGTGCCGCAGGCGGGATGGCGCTGGTGGCAGGGCACCTGGCGGCTGCGAGCAACACTTCAAGCCCCCCATTTGCGCCCGACTCAAAGGTCCGAATCTGCGTGGTGATTGCTGGCAAACCGGAGGGCAGAAGCTGGGGCCTTTCCGAAGCTGATCTCGTCCCCATACGGAAGCGTCTGGCCCAAGCCGAAAAGAACCTGGGCAACGTGGAGTTCGTCATCGGCCGGGCGAGCGACAGCGAACAGACTGTACAGTTGCTAGACAAGGCAGGTCTTGATGCCCCAGTTCTGGTAGTCAGCGCCGACATCTTTGGCCTGAGCAACTTCAACAGTAACAACGCAGTGATGCCCGCCATCTTCAAACAGGGACGAGCGGTGGCTGTCTTTCATATGCCAATAATCGGTGGGCACGACTGGTGCCTGGTGAACCCGTGGCGCGAGGAGGGGCACCGAATCACCCTGTTCAACAGCAGCGACTACGACGAGCTGGAACGAGCCGCGTCCCTGCTCCGGGTAATCCCACTGTTGCGACGGAGTCGGGTGCTCGTCTCTCCGCCATTCAAGGGTACACCTGAGTCCTACACGCCAGAAAAAGTGAAACAGCGGCTGGGGGTGGAAATGGTGGCCATCGCCGACGGGCGTTATGACGAAGTCATGGCCGACGTGGATGATCGCGTCGCCGAAGCAGAGGCCAAGCGGTGGCTTGATGAGGCAGAAGGTACCGTCGAGCCAAGCCAAGAAGACATCTTCAAGGCCGCACGGGCCAGTCTGACGTTGGACCGACTCATCGCCGAGAACCGCGTTGACGGTCTATGTGTTGGAACGTGTATGAGCTGGCTGCCGCGAGGCTTTCCCTGTTTAGGGTTTTCACGCCTGAACGACCGAGGAATCCCCGCTGCCTGTGACGGAGATATGGACTGCTTGCTAACCATGCTGATCTTCCAGTACGCGCTCAACCGGGCCGGCTTCCTGGGCAATGCCGGCGGCGTTGACACCGCCAAGAACGCCTTTCATCTTTCGCACTGCTCGGCCCCGCTGAAAATGGAGGGCCCTGCCGGTCCGAAGGCACCCTACCTGCTCCGCCGGCATGCCGAAGCCCGTGGCGGCGCGGTTACCGAGGTCCACTATCGAATCGGGCAAAAAATCACCTTCGCCAAATTGGTACACCTCGACACTCTATTGATGTTCACCGGTAAGATCATCGAGGTCCCCAGGGTCCCCAAAGGTGAAGAACGAGGATGCCGGACGGAACTCGTGGCCGAGGTAGACGACGCAGACCGATTGTTGGCTAATTGGGGCGGCGGCATGCTCGGTGCCAGCACCAAGGACTATTATGCCTCTCTACATCGTGTCGCCTACTACGGCGACCACACCCAGAGCATCCGCCACTTGGCCCACCTGATGGGGCTGAAGGTCGTGCAGGAAGGCTGACGGCCGACCTTAAACTGGATGCTGACTTCTCTGGGAAGCATTGGAGGGCCGCTGTCTGAAGCTCGGTGACACTCACCCACACACGTTGGAGTCATTGAACAATCTAATCGACCTCTACCAGCCTGGAGCAAGCCGGAAAAGGCCAACTAATGGCGAGCGAAACTGCCGCAAGCAGAGAATGTAAGGAAGTGACGCAGCCCCAAGACAGCCCCATTTTTGTGACCTACCAGAAACGTCACATTTCCTTGACACGGTATGTCTCCAAAATGACACTACAGATACTGATTTTGCCCTGATCGAACCCGAATACATGTTCATTTTTGGGCCAAGGACGCAATTTTCAAAAAATTTATCGGGCGTCAAAGTATTCAATGAACTATCTCAAGCCGGAAGAGCTGAAGGCTTGCTTAGGTTTGATAAACAACACCTCGGCACGCTTGATCCATCCCGATCGCAGGTCCACGCGAAACCACCCATCACTATTCTTCTTGTGGAAGCGAACCGGTGAACGCCTGCCATATTCTTTGAGATCATATTGCGCCCACGTCCGCCCCATATCCATGGAGACAATAAACCCTGTGGCATACGGGGATGCGGGAGCACAATGAGAGGCCAGAATCACGCCGTCCTGAATGATCATATTTGCGGATTCGTATTGCGGGTTGAAAAGCATCGTGTGCGCCTCGGGCCTGGCGATGTCGGCCGCGTCGCACCGAAAGATTCCTCGGTCGTATGGCTCGGGCCCGTTGGCGTCGGCAATCCAGTAGAGTTTTCCATCGACAAAGTTAATGCCGCCGGATTTGTAGCGGGAGTTCGACGAAGCCGAGACGATGACCGTCCAGCGCCATTTGTCATTATCCGCATCATAAACCCCTTTCAACCAATGGCACTCATGCTTATCTGCTATATCGCGGTCACCCGTGCACGCATAGAACGCGTTTTCGGAAGGGTTATACGCCACGCAGTGAACATGGCGGCAAATGACCGGATTGTTGGGGTCGCCGAGTAGCGTGCCTTTCGAGCCTCCACCTTCGGAGCCGTTATCGCGATAGTTGGGGTTTTGTCCGAAGGCATACGCGATCTTTACGGTATTGCCGTTGTCTGTTGAGTAGTAAATGTTGACCGGGGCCGCACCACCGAGGACATTGCAGTAATTACCCCACACAAGCATCTCAACGCCGTTTACATCCCAGGTATGAACACCATCGAGAGGGTGGAAATACCAGCCCGGATTCTCCGGATTTTGCGGCTCATGCGGGATGTAATCGGCGCCGGTGGCATCTTTCACCGTGATTGGCTTATACGTCTTGAGATTGTCGGTGCTGACGTGCAACCTTGAGCCAGTGGCGAAGATTATGTTGCCGTTCTTCAGAATCGAGCTAAACGTAATGTTGCGAGCGTCGGCAAACGGAATGCTGTGCGGCCAGGTACGGGCATTGTCCTGCGAGAGGAAAATGGTTGCATCGTCAAAGCCGAACGCTTTGTTGTCGCGCTGCGAGTCAATGTAGGGACCCGCCGGCTGCGGCCGATACCAGAAATGGTCCGTTGAGGTCACGTCGGACGGGGCGACAGTTGGACCGGCGCCGAGCCTGTGTTCGCCCGGCATCAGCATCCCGCCGGCGGCTGCCGCTGTGGTAACCAGGAACCGGCGGCGAGTGATTCGTTGTTGCGATGTCACAAGTTTGCTGCCAGCGGGGTGTTGGGCGAACCCATGGGGAACCAGTGGCATGATTTCACCTCCCAAGACAGACATCTTCTATACGAGACCATCATGCGGCGCTCTGCATTTCGTTTGGCATCAAGCACCTCGGCCAGGCTCTGATGTGCATGCAAACCTCGCCTGGCGCTGCCCCATTATAGCGGACAACCCGTTGTGGACAAGCCCGCCGATCCGCGTGGCGGGCAAGAGTCTAATAAAGCGCTTCGCGGCTACGCCTGCGGATCCGCTCATGCTACCACCAATCACCAATTACCAATCCCTTCTGGTGAATGGTGAATCCGGGGTGAGAGAATCGCTTTGCACAGGATGGGATTTCCAGCTATACTCTTCAGGTATGTGGCCAGTGATGTTGGTGATAAACTCAGTGGGAGGTCAAGTATGCGTACAGAAGGAGTTGGTCTGAACCGGCGGCGGTTTCTTAAGACGGCAGTACAGGCTGGCGCCTGCCTGGCGGTGGCCCAGGTTATCCCAGGTGCGGCGTTAGGCAAGAATGGCAGCGTGGCCCCCAGCGAGCGAATCTCGCTCGGCGCCATCGGGATCGGCAATCGCGGCCGTTATGTGCTCGGGTGCTTCCTGAGGGAGCCTGATTTGCGGTGCGTGGCCATCTGTGACGTGCGGGGCGACAACCGGCAGCGTGCCAAGGACATGGTCGATGCCCAAAACGGCGACAAAGACTGTACGGCGTATATCGATATGCGCGAGCTGCTCGCCCGCGATGATATCGACGCGGTCCTGATCGCGACCGGTCCGAACTGGCACGCGACGGCTGCTACGATGGCAGCTAAGGCAGGCAAGGACGTCTATTGCGAAAAGCCTTGCACAAAGAACATCGCCCAGAGCCTGGCGCTGGCGGATATCTTTCGCCGCACGGGTCGCGTATTCCAGGCTGGCACGCAACGCCGCAGCCTGCCCAACTTCGCGTATGCAGTCGACTTGGCCCAGACAGGCAAGCTCGGCCCGCTCCGCACCCTCCACGCTCACCCCGGCGGCCTGGGGACCGAGATGAGCGGGTGGCTCCCGGCTGAGCCGGAGCCGCCCCGAGAGCAGGTGGATTGGGACATGTACCTCGGGCCCGCCGCTTGGCGGCCCTACAACCGCAAACTGATGGGCGCCTTCCACTTCGAAAAAGGCGGCGGCATGGTCGGAGGCGGGTGCCTCGAATGGGGCTCACACTGCGTTGACCTGTGCCAGTGGGCCAACAAGGCCGACGACACGGCGCCCGTGGAGTACGAGCCGGTCAACGGTCAATTGCACGCCCGCTACGCCAACGGCGTCAAACTCGTCATGCGCAACGACGGATGGCTGCCGATGGGATCGTGTCCGGTCCGTTTCGAAGGCGAAACCGGCTGGGTCGAGACGAGCGACGATGCGGAGTTCGCCGCAAGTTCTCAATCACTGCTCCTTAGGAGAGGGACCAAGATACCGGGCTACCCCGCTGATTTCCACGTGCGGAATTTCCTCGATTGTGTCAAGACGCGAGCACTGACCCGGGCCAACGCCGACGCGGCCTGCTGGGCCCATATCGCCTGTCACGCCGCCAACATCGCCCTGTTCCTTGACCGCAAGGTCAGGTACGACCCGAAGAAGAATGAGTTCATTGGTGACGAGCAGGCGAACCGGTTGCGGTCTGAGGCCTTGCGGGAACCCTGGCGGATATAGCGTCCGATTTTTCGAAAGAAACCACCCAAACTGCGAGGATAATCATGATAATCAAGAAACGGCATTTCACCTGGTGTGTCATTCTCATCGTAGTCACTGCATCGGCCGGCACCATCGCTCAGGATCGCCCGGCCGCAGACGTAAAGGAGAACGACCTGATCGCCGTGTTGCAGTCAGATGCCGCCGCGGGCCAGAAGGCTTTTACCTGTAAACAACTGGCCATCTACGGCACCGAGCAAGCCGTCCCCGCCCTGGCGCCGTTGTTGGCGGACAAGGAGCTGGCGTCGTGGGCACGGATCGCCCTCGAAGCGATCCCCGGACCCGCCGCCGATGCCGCGCTGCGCAACGCGATGACCAAGTTAGAAGGTCGGCTGCTCGTCGGGGCGATCAATTCGATTGGCGTGCGTCGTGACGCCCAGGCCGTTGATGGTCTCACGCAGAAACTCAGCGACGCCAACGCTGATGTCGCATCGGCCGCCGCCGTGGCGTTGGGACACATCGGCGGCCAGCAAGCGACCAACGCACTGACGCAATCCCTGGCCGGTGCGCCGGCCGGCGTTCGTTCGGCGGCAGCCGAAGGCTGCGTTCTATGTGCGGAGCGGTTCCTGACGCAGAACAAGACTACCGAAGCCGTCACGCTGTACGACGCGGTTCGCCAAGCGGATGTACCCGACCAGAGACATTTGGAAGCGATCCGCGGCGCCATTCTGGCCCGGAAGTCCGCCGGTGTCCCCTTGTTGATGGAGCAGTTGCGCTCGCAAGACAGAAAAAGGCTCGGCATCGGCTTGCGCACGGCTCGCGAGCTTCCCGGTCGTGACGTGACCGAGGCGTTGGCAGCCGAGTTGGCCCAGTTAAGTCCGGACCGGCGCCCCATGCTGCTGTTGGCCATAGCCGATCGTAGAGACTCTGCCGTACTTGCGATTGTTCAGAATACGGCCCGGAGTGGCCCGACAGATCTGCGCATCACGGCCATCAACATCCTGGTCCGCCTGGGCGATGTCTCGTGCGTGCCAGTCTTGCTGGAGGCTGCGATAGAGGACGATGCCAAGCTGGAACAAGCCGCCATGGAAACGCTGGTCAGGCTGCCTGGCAAAGAGGTGGATTCCGACCTGCTCGGCCGCCTTCCGCAAGCGAGAGGTAAGCGGCAGCAGATTCTCATCGAGCTGGCCGGTCAGAGGCAAATCAGCGAAGCCCTTCCTGCGGTCGTGTCGAGCCTGAACGATACTGATGCCGGCATTCGGGGCGCGGCGGCAGAGACAATCGGCATCATCGGCCAGGACAGACAGACGGCCGATCTCGTCAAGCTGCTTCAAAGCACCGACAGTCCCAGTGAACGGTCAGGCATCAGAAAGGCTCTGCTGTCGATCAGCGGCCGTTGCAGCCAGAGTTGCATCCCGCACCTGCTGCCCCTGACGCAGAGCCGCGACAATGAGATCCACATGATCGGGCTCCATGCGCTCGCCATCGCAGGCGGGCCGGAAGCGCTGGCGGCGGTCAAATCCTCCGTCGATAACGCTGAGCCTGCGATCCAGGACGAGGCCGTGCGCATCTTATCAACTTGGCCGAACAACTGGCCCGAGGACAGCGAGGTGGGGCAAGCTCTGTTGACGTTGGCCACGTCGGCGAAGAAGACGTCCCATCAGGTGCTGGGTATGCGTGGTTACCTCCAGTACGTGCGCGGCAACAAAAACCTCAGCAACGAAGAAAAGGTGACCAGGATCAAGGACCTGTGGCCCCGCGTCAAGCAGCTCGAAGAGAAGCGTCAGGCCATCGCCGCTTTGGGGGAAGCGCCAAGCGCCAGTGCCCTGGAGTTTCTGACGAGCCTCGCTGACGACCCGGCGGTCGCCGAGGAAGTCTATTCAGCCATGGTCCGAATTGCCGGCCAGGACGTTCGCGGCATTTCCAGGGACCAGCGCCGGGGAGTGCTGCAAATGGTGGTTGAGAAGTCAACGAACGACGGTACGAGGCAGAGAGCCCGAAAGGCCCTTGCCGGAGTCCGTAAGGGATAAATCAATCAGACCAAACTATAGACTTGGCAGGCCTGGCTTCAAGCTCGGAGTGCCTGAAGTTGAGAGTGCCTAAAGGCGGGGTGGACATTGCCTCACCTCAGTTCACTTTAGCCACTCATCCGTCAGATCTCCGTCCATTGACCTGGAATTGGCACGGGGTAGCGGCCCTGGGCATCGGCTTGTATGGGTGGAGCGCTCTGGTCGGTGAGACGGTCGATGTCCGGGCAAAACCGGAAGTCGGAGGCCATCGCTTGCTCCCACGTGATGATCCTGCCGGAATGGGCCGCCGCCCGGCCTATGATGTCCGCCAGATTCGAGAGAGCGGCACGTTTAGCCTCATTGTGCGGACGGTCGCGGCGGATGGCATCGAGCAACACGTCCCACTCCGCCTGCCAGGGCGTAACAGCTTCCTTCGGCGCGCGCCAGGCCACGTTGTCGCCAGAGCATCGCTGGTCCTTATAAGTGTGCACCGTCCCTTCATGATTGCTGCCGGAGAACTGCGCGGCGCATCGGGTCCCGTGGATATACGTGGCGAATTCAGGGTGGCAGTTCGGGAGCCAGCGGACCACGTCAAACGCCTTGGTGCCGTCGGAAAACGTCCACTCGATGGTGAACGAGTCGAGGTTCTGGCCGCAGTCGGTACTGTTGGCGGCGCGCCCGCTGATGCCGTGCGCGGACACCGGCCAGGCATCCTTGATCCAGCAGATCTCGTCGATCTGATGAATGTTCATCTCCGCGAAGAGCCCACCCGACACCCAAAGGAAATGTGTGAAGTTGCGAATCTGCCAGTGCAGATCTTTCACAGCCGCCGGCCGCGGGCCCAGCGGACCGCACGGCTGCATCCGGTAGGCACGGATAAGCTGAATGTCGCCGAGCTGCCCGTCGCGGATACGTTTGATGAGTTCCTGGCGATTTTGCGAGTGCCGGCACTGCAAGCCAGCGGCGATCTTGAGGTTCTTCTTCTCGGCGGCCTCTCCCGCCTTGATCACGCGTCGAACAGCCGGCGGGTCCGTCGCAAACGACTTTTCCATAAACACGTTAATACCCCTCTCCACCGCATATTCCAATTGCCTCGGCCGAAAGCCCGCGTAGCCGGTCAGCATCGCCACATCACCAGGGCGCAGAACGTCAATCGCCTGGCGCCAGGCCTCGAAGCCTGCGAATCGCCGCTCCGCCGGCACATCCATCCACGCGCCGTACTGCTCGCTCAAGACCTTGTGGGCGTTGGCCAGCCGGTTCTCGAAGAAGTCCGCCATCGCTACCAGTTTGACCGGCCCATTGGGCGAATCGAACGCATTCGCCGCCGCTCCGCAGCCGCGACCGCCACAGCCGATCAGAGCCAGTCGAGTGGTGCCATCCTCCGCCGCATACACCGCAGGTATGCCGACCCCCGCCAGCACGGATGCTGCAACCGCCTTCCCGCTCCACTTCAAAACGTCCCGACGTGAGGACTTGCGCCGAATCGAACTTCGTGTGTTAGAATAATGTCTCATGTCGAATTCTCCGTAGGGTATAGAACTTGAGTTTCCGGGTCTTGGCCTGGACGTCATCATGATGCTTTTGGCGCCAGGCTAAGAGCCCCTTGTCCCGCTACACATTCTCCAGGAAGCTCCATCCTCCCGTGGCGTGATAGCGATCTGTGATCTCGCTGGGACGCATCCACACCACACGGTCAGACAGATACCTCTTGATCCGTTCCACCACCGTGACGAACGCCGGCCAGCCGACGCCTTTCGCGGGGTTCAAGCCTTGCCAATGAGCGTACCAGATACAATAGGGCGCGCCGGACTGGAGATGACGAACGAGGATGCCCGACTTGCCATCTTCCGTGAGGTAGTAATCGGGGTCGACTCGCTTGGGGTTGTTCTCCCAGATGCCAAAGCGGTCTTCGGCGTTGGGCATCAGGTCGTAGACGCCATACTTCCCGTCGCTGGCCTTGCGATGCATGCCATAGTCAGTTTCGCTGGAATTAAAGAAGCAGGGGATAGTGCGCCCGCGGAATCCCCCTTCTTTGGCCAGATTGAGCAGCGCTTTCCAGACGGCGGGGTTCGGCTCCGCGTGGCCGCTTGCACGCAACTCGGCGTACCGGCGAGTGCAGGCATCGCAGCCGCAGCCCGGCCAAGTCAATCCTGTGAACCGCACTGCGGCACGCCGCCCCTCCGCAATGATACTGGCGAAGTAACGCTGGTATTCCTCCACGGCAATCCCAGGCTCGTGCAGCCACAGTCCCTCGTGGGCAGCGCCCTCTCGCTGGCGATCGGCATCGAAATCAAACAGGCCGTGGTGCGTCATCAGCTCCATGTGCGTATCAATGCCGCATCCATGCGCTTGCCCGACTTGCCTAAGGTATGCCTTTTCCTCCTCGTTCGGGTTGCGAGAGATGCTGTGGCCGCTCACACCAAGGATGGCACTTGATTCCCCAGCGATGCCCTGACGGGCGCAGTAGTCGAGGAAGGTCTCAAAGGCCTTGGCCCCGGCCACATGAGGACCCGTGTCGTCACAATAGAACGACAGGATCATTTTGCGATTCGGCGGCTTGTCGAGACTCTTCGCAGAGGCCCGGCCCGACCGTCCGAGCGCCGCAACCACCGTGGAGGCGGCGGCAACGCCGAGAAATCGGCGACGAGTGCAGTGTCGCCTTGCTGTTGCCATCGTTCGTCCTCCAATGAAATCCTTCCATTTCTGAATGCGAACAGTGCAACCGAAAGGCTGCTGATGTTCACCATCTTACCGTTCGTTGGACTTGCCCGCAAGCTCACGAGGTCGGCCAGCTCTCATAGATCATCCTGGAATGATGGTGGGCTTGCACCTCGCCACCTCGGCTACACCCCCATCGGCGATCTACTGCCCAAGCACGGCGCCAAGGAATAACCAGCCCTCAGCCACCCATACCCCACCCACGACAGCCAGGAGGCGGTTTGGTGGAGAGCTGGAATGGGAGCCCTGAATGGCCATCTTTTGAGGTCGTCTATGGAGGTTTCGGTGGCTCCGCGGTCAACTCGAACTGTGTCGGTGATGATTCGGTTAGGCCGAAAACAAATTGTTGCCCCTCAAAGTAATCCTGCACAAGTTCAAAGTTCTCATAGGCCACACCGTTGGGGATCGGGCTGCGGGACATCCAATACGTGAACCGTCCATTCACGCGGATACGCAGGGGATGCTCCTTGTGCGGATAGGCTCGCCAGTACTGTGTGACCTTGCACCCTTGGTAGTGCCAGTGAGCAAGTTTCGGCAGGATCTTCGACGGGTCGTCCTCGTCAGTAGTGAGCATAACGATAAGCGAACCGTTCCTCAAACGGCACATCGAACTTTCCTCGAAGAACTCAGGAGGTGTAAACCCCACAGATCCGACACCGGCTGTTACAGGATCCGGCCAGAGCGTCTTGCTATAGACAACGCGGTCCTGAAGCCAAAGGTGCCTCGCACGGATGTAGTTTCCCATCGTTGCGGTCAAGATACAACTTTCCATCGGTGTGCTATCCGGAGCCGCATGGATCGTAAAGGTTACTTCCTGTGGTGTATCGCTGCGGACCGACGCTACGATCCAAGCGTGAGCGCCATTGCTGAACCTCTCAACCTCGAAGGCGACATTGAGCTGCTCCACTCCCGCCGACGGCTGCGAAAACCACCCTGGTACTGACAGACCCTGCATATCCTCGACTGTGTTGGCCTGGTTCTTGACCTTCGAGGGCGGGTATTCGGAATAGGGCCAGATGAACTTTCCCCTCCTTAGTGCTACGGGTTCGTCTTGCGTGATAATGGAACTCAGCTCCAATTCGCTGAACCCTCTCTCGCCTTTGACGATCGGGTCAACCGCAATGAAGTTGACGAGGGTCATTTTCCCGTCGCGCTCGCATCCAATCCGAAACAGGCCTCGTGGCCCTCCAACACCCTCTGTCCCAAGACCACTGGGCCAAACGGCGAACACAATCCCGCCTTTGACGCCCCAGACCAATGTGCGTTTGTCACTCGCGAGAATCCATTCAGTTTCTGTCGGTTGAGAACTCTCAAGAACAGCTGGGAAATAGCCTAACAGGCTGAATACTGCTCCCAAGGTGATAAATGAATTCACGCGACTTGGGCGAGAATGCGTTAGTTGCCTTAGTGCGCCACCCTGGATCATAGCAGATTCCTCAACTTCGCCTCTCGGCCAACATCGAGACTGTATGAAGAACGTATAGACTTCATTCTAAGACGTTTCGAGTGCAGCTTCAATTGTTGCTTCTAACCATCCCCTCCTCGTGACAGCCGGGAGGCGGTTTGTGGGAGAGAGCCGGAGCGGTAGCCCTTGACTGCCGAAGGTCATTCAGCATGTACTGGCGGTCTCTTTCTTAGTTCGCACTTGCTTCAGGGAGCAACAAAGAAGCCCTGGTGTAACCCAGGGCGGGATCATGGAGCATTGGCGAGGTTACAAATCATGTCGATATTACTTTCGATCTCTTCCAGATATTCTTAAGAAATTTCTTGGCAAATGCGTATAGCATAGCCGACATCAGGACAAGATAATGCCTACACTTCCATCGCCGACCTGCTGCGAAAGCAGAGGGCGAAGAAATAGGCGAATCCCCAGCCTTGCCCCCGGCTCCAATGGTTGATCGGTCTGAATTCGCAGGCTTAGTCATCTTGAATCATGTTCCACGTGTGTACATGATTCAATGCTGAAACACCGACAATACAGGTAGTCGCTTCGGGCGATTCGGGACATGATCCTACTGTTTCCGCCGTCCTTGCCGAATCTGAGCGCACGCATCGGGTGTCACATCGGTTTGCCTTCTTTGAGCTGGTTTCGCATCTCATTCACTGCCTGCCAGAGCCGCCCGATCTCCTTTTGGAGATCTTCCATACCACGCATGATTTCATCCTTCAACTGCCCACTCGGCTGGTCGGAGCTCTGCCTCTTTTGCTCCTGCAGTTGACGGGCCACGATCTCGGCCTTCTCGCGCTGTCGGCGGGCATCGTCCATCCGGCCCTCGCGCTCTGCCTGCTCGGCGGCCTTGAGTATATCCTGAACTTCCGGGGGCATCGGCCTGCCGGGCTGGTCGTTTCCACGCGGCCCTTGCTCACGCAACTGTTGCTCCAGGCGATCGGCCTCCTTCCAAAGACGGTCAGCATCCTCGATGCGGTCTTGCTCCTTGGCCTTCTTCGCCTCATCTCGCAATTGCTCGATCTTCCTTTTGATCTCCTGCGGCTCGCCGCCGCGAGGCCCCTGCTGGTCGGAGCTCTGCCTCTTTTGCTCCTGCAGTTGACGTGCCACGATCTCGGCCTTCTCGCGCTGTCGGCGGGCATCGTCCATCCGGCCCTCGCGCTCTGCCTGCTCGGCGGCCTTGAGTATATCCTGAACTTCCGGGGGCATCGGCCTGCCGGGCTGGTCGTTTCCACGCGGCCCTTGCTCACGCAACTGTTGCTCCAGGCGATCTGCCTCTTGTGAGACGCGTTTGGAATCGTCAACGCGGCCCTGCTCCTTGGCCATCCGGGCCTCATTGCGCAAACGCTCGATCTTTCCTTTGATCTCTTGCCGCTCATCCATGCCAGGACCGGGCTGCATGGGTTGGAATCTCCCCATTAGTTGCTCGGCACGCTTGCGCAGCTCGGCTGCATCCTGCCCGCGTCCCTCCCGTTCCGCACGGCCAATGGCGTCTTTGATCTCGGCCAGCTCGCGCTGCCCTCCCTCCATATCCTGCGGGCCTCTGCCGCGATCCATCTGCCGCTTTGCCACTTGGTCAAGCTCATCCGCCTGTCGGCGCAGCCGGTCGGAGAGCTCTTGCGCTTCTCTTGCCCGGGCACGCAGTTCCTCGGCCTGCTGGCGGATCAATGGGATAGGCGGTGCGACATTTAGGGGCGGCGCCGACCGGAGATCGGGCATCGGCGGTGAACCGCCCGGCGCACCGTCTTGACGATCCTGTGGCTGCACCGTCAACACGAGAGACAGAATAGCCACGACAACCACGAACACAATGCTTATTTCGCGAACCATACTCAAAACCTCCTTCTCTTCTATTTATATTTACGAGCGATAATAATTCACCCAGTACTGCCAACCCCTGTACGGACGGACCGAGTGGTTGCGTATCATCCCAAATACTTCGCCCCGGGATTTCCCATTTGACTTTATAGCCCGTACTCCTGCACAGTACACGTCCTATGATACTGGGCAACTCAAGCACCATCGTAACGATGGAGAGCTCGTGCCGCAATCTGATTCCATCCAAAGCTCTACAAAAGAGTAACCTGCTCTAGCCACCCTACTCCGCGACAGCCGGGAGGCGGTTTGTTGGAGGACCCGCAGCCGTAGCCCTGGGTTGCCAACGGGCGTTTCGTAGTGGGAACGCAGCCATTTATGCGTTGAATATGCCACTTTCCTGCTTTTTCTCGACTTTGATCCAAAGCAATGATCGGGAGATGGTAAAGAATCTCTTGTTTCTTTGAGGTCTTTCGATGAGGCGGTCGGTAATCATACGTAGATGCTTGCAGATAATCAAGAACGAAACCTTCGCTAAACACAACTATCATTTTCATCCATTAATATGCTATAATGTAGTATCTTCGTGGGGGGAGTGACGACGAAGGGCAAAGAAGAATCACGGTGAGGTTTAAGATGAGGATTGGGTCAATACATTTAGTCGCTGTTTTATTTCTGACGTTATGTTTTGTTCTTTGTGTGACTGAGCCGGAAGTGCGCGGCCAATCGTTAACGAATACAGTGCGGGACATCGAGTTTAGTGTCGAGCGTGGATTCTACGATTCGCCGTTTCAGTTGACGCTCACCACACCCACACAGGCTGCCCAGATACGCTACACATTAGACGGTTCAACTCCCAAATTGAATACCGGCATCGTCTATAGAAGCCCTCTTACAATTGCCGGTACGACCGTTCTCCGAGCCGCAGCTTTTAAGCCGAACTATCAGGATCCAAATGTCGTTACGAAAACCTATATCTTTATCAATGACGTTATAAGACAATCACCTAACGGCCAGGCACCCGGCCCCGGCTGGCCGACAGGCAGCGTTAACGGCCAGGTCATTGATTACGGCATGGATCCGGATATCGTTAACGATCCCTGTTGGGCCGGTCTTATCGAGGATGCCTTGCTCGATATATCGACAATCTCGCTGGTAACGGATCTGGCGAATCTTTTCGACCGATCCACGGGCATATACGTCCATGCTGGTAACGACGGCCGAAACTGGGAGCGGCGCACGTCAGTTGAGCTGCTCAATCCGGACGGGACGCCGGGATTTGGGCTTGATGCGGGTTTGAGGATACGCGGGGCATTCAGCCGAAGCGGCAGCAATCCAAAGCATGCTTTCCGGCTGTTCTTCCGCAGTGAGTACGGGGAAGGAAAGCTCCGATACCCGCTTTTCGGCGGTGAGGGAGTGGACGAATTCGACAAGATCGATCTGTCCACCAGCCAGAATTATTCCTGGTCGTACGAGGGCAGTTCCCAGAATACGTTTATCAGAGACGTTTTCTCCCGCGACGTACAGCATGACATGGGTCAGCCGTACACCCGCAGCCGATATTACCATCTCTACATAAATGGGCACTATTGGGGTCTCTATCAGACGCAGGAAAGGGCCGATGCCGATTTTGCGGAGTCATACCTGGGTGGGGACAAGGAAGAGTACGATGTAATCAAGAACGATTCATCGGGCTCACGAGCGCTGCAGGCAACAGACGGTAATATGGATGCATATCGGCGGTTGTACGACGCTGCGGTCGCCGGCTTTAGCTCCAACGCGGCATATCTTGCCGTGCAGGGCCTTCGGCCGGATGGAACGCCTGACCCTTACGGCGAGAGGCTGCTCAATCCTGAGAACCTCATGGACTATATGATATGCACCTACTATACAGGTGATCCCGATTCGCCGGTGAGTTGCTGGGCCCATTTCTCCAACAACGTATTCGCAATTTACAATCGTGTCCGCCCTGAAGGATTCACCTGGTACCGTCACGATGCCGAGCACTCTTTGGGGGCCAACGGCGGGCTCAACGAAGGGCGGCTCCTGACCGATCCCACCGACCGAACGATCGGGCAGCAATGGCGACATTTTAACCCGGCCTGGCTCCACCTGCGTCTCACCGACAACCCAGAGTATCTTATGCAGTTCGCCGACCGGGTGAATATGGATTTCTCTAACGGCGGACTCTTATCAGCGACTCCGAATATCCGGCGCTGGACGGCCCGGGTAGACCAGATCGACCTGGCGATTATTGCCGAGTCGGCGCGATGGGGCGACGCCAAGAGAAATCCGCCGCGCACAAAGGACGATTGGGAAGGGCAGAACAATTACATGCTCAATACTTTCTTCCCCGCCCGGACACAGATTGTCATCAACCAGATGCGCTCGGTGGGTATGTTCCCGGATATGGCATTGATATCATTCAATCAACACGGCGGAGAAATCATACCCGGATTCGAATTGCTCATGTCACAGAGTAACGGTACGCCGGGAACGATTTATTACACGCTGGATGGATCCGATCCGCGAATCTGGGGCGGAGGCATCAATCCGAATGCAGCAGTCTTCGCACAGGACACCACCAGCATGACATTAATCAGCAAGGGCTCTATCTGGCGATACAAGGACGACGGTTCGGACCAGGGCACGGCATGGCGCTACCTGAACTTCAACGACAGCCGTTGGGCCGCGGGACCCGCGCAACTGGGTTACGGGGACGGCGACGAGGCGACTGTAGTTGGTTATGGACGCAGCCCTAACAACAGATATGCCACAACTTACTTTCGGCACATGTTCCATGTCGAAGAGGCCTCCAATTTTACCGAGCTGGCGCTTGGGATCGTGCGGGACGACGGTGCGGTTGTGTACATCAACGGCGTAGAGGCCACCCGTATCAATATGCCCAGCGGCAATATCAACTATCTGACGTGGGCTTCGGGGTCTGGTGTGCCGGTAGGCGGCGCCGATGAGTCGACGTTCTATACGTACGATATCGATCCGGATATTTTGGTCGATGGCACCAACATCATCGCCGTCGAGATCCATCAGGTCAGCGGCTCCAGCTCTGATATAAGCTTCGACCTGGAACTTGTCGGGCTTATTGCAGGCACTGCCTCGCCGTCGATTATCCTGGACCAGACTACTACCGTCAAGGCCCGTACGTTCAATGCCGGCCAGTGGGGCGCTCTGACCGAAGCAAGGTTTATGGTTGGATTGAAGGGACTCGTGATAAACGAACTTATGGCCTCCAATCAAACGACGCTCGAAGACCCCGATGAGCCCGGCGAATTCCCCGACTGGATCGAACTTTACAACGGAACGGCCGGCACGATCGATCTCGAAGGCATGTACCTGACCGACGAATTCCAGAACCTGACCAAATGGCAGATTGGTGCCGGAGTCAGCATCAAGCCCGGCCAATACCTTATCTTCTACGCCGACGATGACGGCACGCAGGGCGTTTACCATACGAACTACCAGCTCAGCGTGAACGGCGAAACCATCGTATTGGTTGACAACGACGGCAAAACGATAATTGACTCGATTCTTTTCGATGGCCAGTTCGAGGATGTATCCTACGGTCGGTTTCCGGACGGAGATAATTTCTGGAGCTTTCAGAGCCCCACCCCCGGTTCACCCAACCAAGTGGGGCACGGTCAATGAACAGATAATCGGCGACGACAAGGCCGCGTCCTTGTTCAATGAAGCATTAAAGGGTAAGAAACTCAAGCTGGATAACGGCCATCCAGCAATGCTGGTGGCATCTACAAAATGACCTGGCTGTGCTATACAAAGAGCAAGCTCGCTACGAAGAAGCGGAGAAATTACTTCTTGAAGCCTTAGAAGGCCGACGCCAGAGACTCGGTGACGCCCACCCCCACACATTAGAGTCATGGCACAACCTGATCGAGCTGTACGAATCCTGGGGCAAACCGGAAGAAGCCGAAGAGTGGCGAGCAAAGCTGCCGCAAGCAGAAAATGTAAGGAAGTGACATGGTCCATCAAACAGCCCCAATTTCTTAACCTACAAAACGTCAAATTTCCTTGACAAGGCGTGTCACCAGAATGTCTCCACAGACGCTGATTTTGCCCTGATTGAACCCGAATATAGGCCGCTTTTTGCCTGAAAAACGCTATTCTCACTAACAATATCGTATTCAATGAACGATCCCCAAAAAGGAAGATCTGACAACTTTCTCAAGCTGCCAGATCACTGCTCGATGTGACCCACCCACTTGTAGGGGGTTGTCGGCGTGAGAAGCAGGCCGGCTTCAAAACACTGTATACCATAATGATCCTTCGTCCTTGCTCTCTTGCCTCCTGCAAGAAGGTATAGAATCAAGACAGGGAATTTCTCTTTCGGTTCCAGCGTTCCCGGAGTCGGACCGAATCCAGTCCGAGGTGGCTGCCTTTCGAGAGAGGGTTGCGGCCCGTGCACTCAAATCGCAACGTGTGCTTGCCCGGCGCAAGTTTGAAGCTACCAAGGTAGTGGTCTTTCACTTCGAGGTCTCTCGCATAGAAATCGTAGTCCTCGATCTTCTCGCCTGCCATGTAGTCCTCAGGCTGGCGGATGTTCTTACCATCGAGAAAGATTCTGTAGATTCCATAGTCCTCGCCATAAGTCATGCGCAGGATCAGGCCACGGTATTCCTCTTTCTCGATGCTGAAGTCAATTTCGAGAACGGGTCGGTCTGAGGCCGGCATGAAGGAGAGTTGCCCATCCCTAGTCCAGTCGTAGCCCTTTTGGAGTTCCAGAACACCGGGTGAGCGCCTAGCGGTTGCGAGCAGGCTCTTCCCTTCGATGATAATGTCAAGGTTCGGCAAGAGACGCTGCGCAAGCGGCGGCAGCTCCGTGAACCGGCGGGGCTGACCGACTTGGTACCAAAAAGCGACGGTGGCAATATCGTCCTCGCGTTCGACGTGCCCCTCGGTCTTGCCGCTCTCGGTCTCATCCCCCGTGATCCAGCCGGTGTGTTCGATCTCAAAACGCAACGATTTTGCGAAGCGGATGGGATCAGCGATGTGCCACCTATACAGGCAGTACTCCGTGCCCAGGTCTTCGAAGTCCGAGCTCATATACGTGCATCCGAAATAGGGGAAGGAGGTCGGATTGAGGCCCCACGCCATGAGGAAGTAGTCTTCGGTGCCTGTGCCCTGGATCGAAGGCTTCGTCTCGCCATCGATGTAGAAACGGGCGTCACCCTCGCCGAACCAGAAAGGGCTTCGGGAACGTACGGACATCACAGTCCCCACGTAGTGGCCTTGCCCCTGTATGTCGGCGATGAGATGGTCCTGGCCCAGCTTCTCCGGAAATGCCTGATTATACTGCGCACAGAAATAGGCCGTCTTCGGAGCGAGGGCTTCCTCTTGCGTATGGTCGATGTGAAAGTAGAAGCTCCGCACGTTTTTGGCACCCTCATTGGTGACGGTGATCAAGCCGCGCTTGAAGAACGGCATAGGCCAGTAACAGTTGTAGCCGTCGCCGCCCTCGACTTGGACGGGGACCGATTTCAGCTCCAATCGGCGGCCGAACCCCGCTCCAAAGAAATCGCCGATAGGGGCCTCAACGGCAGGCTCAGTTGCATCGTCCCAATGCATGCGCAGGACGATGTCGTTCGGCGCAGCCGAGCCCGTCGCCTCGAGCCAGTTCGGCCGCGCTTCGTTGAAGGTCAGCCAGATGTGCCGGATGACAGCTGGCCCCTTGATGTCCGCCAAGACCTTGGTTTCTCCGGGTCTGATGTACTTGATCCGGTCGGCATTACCTGAAAAATTCGGATCGGTCGAGGTCACGGCTCGCGCCCGCCCGGGCTGAACCTCCATTAGAGCATCCAGGTCTTGGGCAGATAGCGATGAGACTGCTATCGGCAGAAAAAGCCACAATAGAAGACAAGCAACCGTATTTCGCTTCATTCTCTTAACCATAAGTAAACCTCCTTGATTGATGCTTCACACGGACAACCTTCGTCCGCTCACGAGCGGTTGATGTCCCGGATCATTTGCTGTTTGACGTCCTCAGGCAGGCGAGCCAGTCTGAGATCGTCACCCCAGCCGTTGGTGACACCCACGCCCACCCCGACCCGCGACAGCCAGGAAACGGTTTGGGATAGAGCTGGGGCGGGAGCCCTGGATGGCTTATGGTCATTGTGACGCAGATTCTTTTTCAACTACAGTCAAGGCTTACAGATCCTGTGGCTTAACTGTACTGCGACGGTTCGCCTTTGTTCTTGTGGCAGCTTCATCCAACATCACGTAAACCTTGTCACTCAGAGCAGCAATTGCATCGGACGAACTCATCATCTTCTTGCTCTTGATGTGGGCCTTGACTTTGCTTGCAACAACCAGAATTTCCTTGCCTGCCATCTTAGCACCTCCTTGTTCAATTAACGTTTTATGCTTGTTAACGAGAACGTCCACTGACTGTTCCAAGCACTATTTTGATGATTCGGAGCATATCCTGCAACAACAAAAGCGAGGCGACAGTACAGAAATTCTGCAATCACATTTTCCACAAAACCCCCCTGCCCTGCAAGCAGCAGCATCTTTACTCCCAGAGATCTATGTGATAAAATCGCCGTAGTTACAATTCATCCTCTTGATATTTAGAATTTGGGATAAGTACATGGATTCCAAAGAATTCTTAGACCGCCTTAAGAAAGGCAAACGCCTTTATGGGACCGCGGTTCTTTCCCCTTCCCCTCTATGGCCTTCGGCAGTCAAAAGAGCAGGGGTGGATTTTGTATTTATCGATACGGAACACACTCCTTTTGACAGAACTGTCCTTGCTCAAATGTGTCTGGCTTACAAAGGGCATGGATTACCCCCGCTCGTGCGTATCGCTTCTCCCGATCCGCATGAGGCCCGTAAAGTCCTTGATGGAGGAGCCTCAGGAGTTCTTGCTCCTTATATTGAATCTCCAGAGCAGGTCAGAGAGCTGGTTGGTGCTACAAAACTGCGTCCGTTGAAAGGGGAGCGGTTGAGAGAAGCATTGCAAAAACAAGATTCTCTTACACCCGAACTTAAAGACTATCTGAGAGATTGGAATAAAGAAAACTTCTTGATGATCAATGTCGAGAGTGTCCCGGCTTTGGAAAGATTAGAACCTATCTTGGCCGAACCCGGTCTCGATGGGGTCATCGTAGGCCCCCATGATCTGTCTATCAGTCTTGGATTGCCCGAACAATATGACGATCCCCGATTCGAGGATGTCGTCAGACAAATCATTTCCAAGGTCAGGAAAAAAGGGTTAGGCGCGGGTGTTCATTTCTCCCAAGAGGCAGAATTACAGATTAAATGGGCCAAAGCCGGTGCAAACATCATAATGCACAGCTCCGATATCGCTCTGTTCCAGCAAAGATTGAAAGAGGATATCACGGCAATTCGTCACGCTTTGAGGGAGGGAGATAATACAACAAGGGAAGAAAACGATAGGGGCGTTTTGTAAGAAGTTTGAGGAGGTCTTTTATGCCGTTCAAAAGTTTCTATATCCTCGGACTATCATTTTTAGTTCTCATGTTTCCTTTAGTTTCGCCGGCCTCAAGTGCGAATCTTGACTTCACGAATAGCGTCATCGTTACGCCCCCAGAATTAGAAAGATTAGAGCACAAAGCGATAACCGTCCTCCGGGAAGAGATACAGAAAAGAACAGGTATTCAATTGAATACCTTAACAGAGTGGCCAAAGAATCAACGGTCAGTCATCGCTGTTGGACAAACAGGACAAATGAAGATTCTCGCGGGTCCGTATTCAGATATTCTTGAAGACGGGCAGGCCCTCGGTAAGGAAGGATTTCGACTTTCAATTAAGGAAAATGCAATATTCGTGGCGGGGAATGATCCGCGAGGCGTCCTTTATGGCATTGGAAAATTACTCCGCGCTCTCCGTATGATACCTGGTTCGATCTCAGTCACAGGAGATCTGGACATCACTACTTCCCCTCGATACCCTATTCGCGGGCACCAGCTCGGATACCGGCCCAAGACGAACGCCTATGATGCCTGGAGCCCGGCACAGTTCGACCAATACATTCGGGAGCTGGCTCTTTTCGGCGCCAATAGCATCGAAATCATACCGCCGAGAAGCGACGATGCTCCGACGAGTCCGCACATGAAACTTGCCCCCATCGAAATGATGATCAAACAGGCAGAAATCATCGATTCCTATGGAATGGATGTCTGGATCTGGTATCCGAACATGGGAAACGATTATACGCACCCGGATTCCATTCGAGAAGAACTACAGGAGAGAGAAGACATTTTCGAAAAGTTGAAACGCATTGATGCTGTTTTTGTTCCCGGCGGTGATCCCGGAGACTTACATCCCGATGTTCTCTTCGCATGGCTGGACAGAGTAGCTGAAGTCCTTAACAAGCATCATCCAAGGGCGAAAATCTGGGTGTCTCCCCAGGCGTTTCGTCCTACCAGGGAATGGTTGGATACTTTTTACAGGAATGTCAATCTGAAATATCCTTGGTTCGGTGGGGTCGTATTTGGGCCCTGGGTAAAAACGCCTCTACCTGAAATTCGGAAAATCGTAGATCCAGCGATTCCCATCCGTCGTTATCCCGATATCACTCACAGTATCAGTTGCCAGTACCCGGTAAAAGACTGGGATTTAGCTTTTGCCATGACGCTGGGACGGGAATGTTACAATCCGCGTCCGGTCGCAGAAAAAGTAATTCATAATGTTCTGGATGAGTTTGCCAGCGGCAGTATTAGCTATTCCGAAGGGATTAACGATGATGTGAACAAATTCATCTGGAGCGACCAGGACTGGAACCCGGAAACTCCGGTTATCGAGACTTTAAGAGAATACGGCCGGTTCTTCATTCACCCCGATGTGTCGGAAGGCATTGCGCAGGGAATATTAGCCCTGGAAAGAAACTGGCAAGGGCCTCTGGTCGCCAACAAGTCTGTTGAGGTAACACTGAAGCAATGGAAGAGTCTGGAAAAACAGTTGCCACCTGATGTTGCGAAAAACTACCGCTTCCAAATGGGGCTGCTGCGCGCTTACTATGATGCCTATATTCGAGAGCGGCTCATCCATGAAACAGCGCTGGAGTCGCAAGCCAGAGAAGTTTTGCGAGACGCTGCTAAAGTCGGCAGCCAGGAAAAAATAGAGGCGGCTCAATCCGTTTTGAACCAAACGTGGGCCAAACCGGTTGCTCAAGATTATAAAGAGCGCTGCTGGGAAATTGCGGATTATCTATTTGAAGCAATTGGCTCACAAACCTCAGTGAAAAAACACAAAGCGGCGCCGGGGCGGGGTGACTTTATGGATTACATTGATACTCCATTAAGTAATGTCATTTGGCTGTTATCACAATTCGAAAGGATCCAGCACGCGGAAGACGAGCAAGCAAAGCTCGCGTCCATCGATCAATTGCTTAATTGGGACAACCCCGGACCAGGTGGTTTTTACGATAATCTGGGACAGTCTGTAGACACTTCCCGGCTCACGAAGTACCCGGCGTGGGAAGAAGATCCGGGCAGCCTGCGATCACCTCAAGTAAGTTTCGGCGCAGGACTACGAGGCCAGGAATGGGTTCATACGGTACAAGCGGTAGGCTTCGACGGAATGGCCATACCGTTGGCATGGATGAATCAAGTAACTACCCTCTATGAAACGCCTTTGAGTGTCGTCTATGAAGACTTGGATCCCCACTCAAGCTATGTTCTTAGAGTGGCCTACACCGGACGGTTCCAAGCGAAAATTCGATTGACCGCGGATGACAAATTCCAAATCCACGAAATGAGAGAAACCGGAACCACTCCTATTAGTGAATTCCCGATTCCGCATGAAGCGACCAGAGACGGGAGAGTGAAACTGACCTGGACGTGTGCAGAAGGCGAACGAGGTGCCCAGGTAGCAGAGCTATGGTTGATCGTTACGAAAAAGTGAACTCAATCTGCATTCTATTGGGAGTATTCTTGACCATTGTACCTTCTTGCCGCAAGAGATAGATAAGGTTGTTCCATGTCGTTCTTTCAATATAGTCGATTAATGCCGGGAGAAGTTGTTTCCAAGGGTAGCCTACACCCTCTCGACATTGAAGAAGCCCCTGCTTGGAGGAGAGACTTCACTTAAGCAGGGGCTTATGCGATAGTGTGCATTCAACACACTATCAACCTCCTTCCTTCGCAAAATGAACCTTTTGAGTCCACAATTAAGTGCCATCCGAGATGGCGCAGGTAACGCTTTTTCCACAAGGCGCAGACACCGCCTTTTTGCCTTCTCAAACCCACGTTCCTCAGACCACCCTCCCAACCACCCCGACCCGCGACGGCCGGGAGGCGGTTTGCATGGAGAGAGCCGGAACGGTAGCCCTGGAATCTACGACGGTCGTTCCGCGTTGCCGCGGTGACATGAGCATTATTTGGTTGACAAAGCTGTTGATATTTTGTATACTTTTTGTGTTGTGAGTGCAGGTAAGGCGGCTTTCGCCATGACGCATTACTCAAGCTAATGCGAGTAAAGGCACTATGCAATATGGAGACGAGGTGAGGAAAAGCTGATCGTAATCGCCTGTGTCTCCTTTTTTGTGCGCGTCTACAGAATCCGTTCACATTAATAGCAAACCCCACTGCATTCCACCCCACCTCTCCCCGCGACTGCCGGGAGGCGGTTTGTGTGGGAGACCCGGAACGGGAGCCCTGGACTTGACGATGGTTGTTCCGCGTCGAGTAGCACCTTCATCGCCTAACTCCTGCGTCAGCACGGGGCGAAGGAATAATCCCCAGCCTCGGTCCTGGCTCGTGACGGCTCGCCACCGCATCAACCGTGCGCTTGGGGATAGTTTCCTACCCATTTCCTTCGCGGAGTTGCCTCCGACTTTTTCCCAAGCTCAGTTGCCGTTGTATCCGATAATGAGTATGAAAAAGACCATAACTCTTGCTTGTAGAGGCACTGGCCGAGCTTACGACGGACCGAGGCCAAGGGCTTAGGGAAGAGCCGAGGCTCGCCAGTGCAGTCGGTACAAATATACGTCCCATGGCGGTAGCAGCTCCCTGCTATCGCCTATTTTTCTGCGCTGACCTCCAAGGTCGCCGCGTGAATCCGCCGCCTCGACCATGGCTCTTGCAGCTCATCAGTCTGAATCCAAGGGCTTGAGCATGGCCCCCCGATTCATCAGTCCGAACCCGCCGCATAGGCTACGGCTCCGTCGCTCGTCCCGGGCGCTCACCGTCTCGCCGAATCCACGGTAACGCCGACCTGCTTCGCAGACACGGCGCCAGAGAATAACCACCCCTCGCCACCCCGCGACAGCCGCAAGGCGGTTTGTGAGGAGAGTGGGAGCGGTAGTGTTGCGTTGCCGAAGGTTGTTCCGACGCGGGACCTGAGGCTTGTTCTGTCCACCCTATCCCCACCGCGGCCACCCCGACCCGCGACAGCCGGGAGGGCGGTTTGTTGGAGAGACCCGGAGCGGTAGCCCGGGATGGTTGAAGATTGTTCCGACGCGGGACGTGCGTCTTGTTCTGTACGTCGATTTCTTCTATAATATCTGCCAGCGAACTTTGATTCGTTTCCACACCGCTGGCGCAACATCTGATTAAGATACAGGAGATCATAATATGGCAGAAAGTGTACGAAACAGGAGAGAATACTGGCTGGTTCTGACCCGATCATGACTGACCGGGTTTAACCCGCCCATTGACATTGGGTGCGTCGGCCAATACTCTCAGGATACCCGAGGACGATTGCCAATAAAGGAGCCTTATTATGGGCAGGCAAGGACAAGAAAGTGAGTTTACCCTGGCAGAAGTGAAGGTTTCCAATCGCGGAAGTGGCAGATTTCAAGAGGCGTTTACGTTAATTGAGCTTTTGGTGGTAATCGCCATCCTCGCAATGCTGATGGCCCTGCTCATGCCCACACTGAATCGGGCCAGAGAGCAGGGCCGACGGGCGGTTTGCCTTAATCATCTAAAGACACTTACACTTGGCTGGATGATGTATGCCGATGAAAACGACGACAGGATTGTCAACGGCGAAGCCTATTGGAACCCTACCGCCGCCCCCGCCGCGCCTGTGCCCACATCGGGTCCTCACAAGGGCGAGCCCTACTGGGTAGGCAACGACTGCGCCTCTGGTTTCGCGCAGGGAGAACAACGACCGCTTGACATACAAATGCAGGCCATCCGAGTCGGAGCGCTGTTTCCGTACTGCAGAGCCGAAAAGGTGTACCGGTGCCCAACCGGTATTCGTGGAGAGATGCGCACGTACTCCACAGGCTATGGGATGAACGGCTGTTTCGATGCAACTGGAACGTATATCGGTAACCAGGGAGTGAGAGTGGGCAGGACGGTCTTGATGGTCAAGAGGAGATCAGAGATCACCGTCCCCGCTCCGGCTTATAGACTCGTTTTTCTTGATGAAGGGCGGATCAGTCCGGATAGCTATGCGATTCACTACGTTACGCCCAGATGGTGGGACCCTCCGTTTGTCCGACATGGGGACGGCACGAACGTCTCTTTCGCTGACGGCCACAGCGACTACTGGAAGTACAGAGGAGCAGAGACGATACGGGTCGGTAAGATGGCGAACCCGCCGTATAACTATACTCCTACTACCGACGAGGGTCTGGCTGATTTGAAGAAGATGCAGGAAGCCATCTGGGGCAGATTGGGATATTAAG
The DNA here is from genome assembly GCA_964462945.1 of uncultured Pirellulales bacterium. Classification (GTDB taxonomy): domain Bacteria; phylum Planctomycetota; class Phycisphaerae; order Sedimentisphaerales; family Anaerobacaceae. Next base: position 9,728 of record CAYWZW010000016.1, on the reverse strand, counting down.
AGACGAAATGAAAATCTTTGTACGAAACTTGTCAGGTGAGACAACCGAAGACGAATTGCGTCAAGCTTTTGAGAGCTTCGGCCGAGTCAGATCCGTTACCATCGCAATGGACCCAGCAACGGGCAAATCACGACGATTCGGGTTTGTAATAATGTCCTCAGCCAGCCAGGCCAGAAAGGCCATCCAAGAAACGAATGGTAAGGACTTAAGGGGACAGAGGATCAAGGTCGAAAAGAGTCGGACGAATGCAAAGGCTCGTAGCATCAGGCGTAAGCGAAGTGGTTCTGGCACAGCAGGCCGAGCGGATGGGGGCCGGGGAGGTAATTCTGGCGGCCCTTGTGGCAGACGTCGCCGTTAACAACCGGTATCGTCTTAGCCCTTTTTGTCCTCGGTTCAAGAGAAACGAAGCACTCACAAAACGGCAAATATCTTCAAACCACTCCCCAAGCATCCCTCCCCGCCCCGCGACAGCCGGGAGGCGGTTTGCGTGGGAGACACTCGGAGCCGTAACCGTGAATTTGCAGCGGTCGCTCTGTACCTCGGCCTTTGATTTTTTTGGTTGCTACTGAGTTAGATGCGCTGGTGCGGGATTGGGCAGCGTAATGTGTCGGAAAGTTGCAGTATCTCTTGACAAGACCGTAAAATTACAGTTAGACTCGCAACTGAAACGAGTTTTGCCGAGCGAGCCGCTGTACACGGGCCGCCAGCCGAGACAGTGGTTGTTCAAAAGCTATCCGATGAAAAAGAGGTCGCCAAATGATTACAGAGATTACCACACAGGAGCTTAACGCCGAGCAGTTCATCAATGAGAAGGTCAAGGAGATCAAGGATGCTGTCGGGGATGGAATGGCGATCAATGCCCTGTCGGGAGGCGTCGATTCGTCTGTGGTCACGATGCTCGGCCATCGTGCTCTGGGCGAGCAGCTTATGACCGTCTTCGTCGAGAACGGCCTGATGCGCGAAGGGGAGCCCGAAGGTGTCGACGCTCTCTTCCGGAGACTCGGCGTCACGGTCAAAATAGTGGATGCCCGCGAAGAGTTTTTCGCCGCCCTCAAAGGAATCACGGAACCCGAAGCCAAACGCGAAGCCATTACCCAGACCTTCTACCGAAACGTGTTTGGACGGATTGTCAAGGACAGTGGGGCCAAGTGCCTTCTCCAGGGAACGATCCTGACCGATGTCGATGAGACCGTTGCAGGGATCAAGCGGCAGCACAATGTCTTCGAGCAGCTCGGGATCGACCCGCAGAAAGCTTTCGGCTACCGCATCATTGAGCCGCTCATCCAGCTTCGCAAGGATGGCGTCAGGAAGGTAGGCAAGGCTCTTGGACTGCCCGCCGAGCAATTCGAGCGCATCCCGTTTCCCGGCCCGGCCCTTTCGGCCCGTGTGATAGGCGAGGTCACCGCTGAGCGCATCGAAACTGTACGCAAAGCAACCGTTGTCGTCGAGCGGCTGCTTAAGGATAGCGGTGCATTCCAGTACATGGCGATCCTCCATGAAGACCGTGTGACCGGCATGCGCGAGGGCCGGCGCGATTTCGGTCAGCAGATTGAAGTACGCTGCTGGGAGAGCATCGATGCCCGGACCGCAACACCAACACGACTTTCATTTGAAATCCTTGAGGACCTCGCCGCTGAGATCATCCGTGCGGTGCCCGGCATCGTCAGTGTCACGTACAACATAGCCTCCAAGCCACCCTCTACAATAGAGGCGATCTGATTGGCCCCCCACCTGCAGCACCAAGAAATAACGAGGCCCAGCCACCCTCACCCGCGACAGCCGCAAGGCGGTTTGTATTGCCGAAGGTTGTTCCATAGACGCTCGGAGGGTTGATTGCCATGCAATTGGACCATTGGGGATCCCATGTGTACGATTGAATGACAACGATACAGAATTGGCATACGTCGGCCAACCGAACCGGCTGCAGAGTCTGTGCCACGGTTACATCATTCCTTTTCTACACATCCTCTTTCTCAACCGCTCCATCCACCAGGTCAAAAACCTCAGAATTTATCTCAATCTCGAACCATTCTTTGAACAACTTCCAATCTCGTTTTGCAGGCCACCACTTTTCTACCGTCACCCAACCCCAAAGTTCCCACTCGAATATCAGGTCATATTTTTTCCGGATATAGTCCATGGCCCTGTCGCGGCTGTCAGCTTCAGGGACAACGAGTTCAGCCAATCAACAAAAGGTTGCTTTGGTTTTATGACTACCGCTGTTCTATTTATGCTCTGCATAGTCCACACTTCCTTAACCACCTCGCTAACTCATCCCACAGAGTCCCTTCTCCGCTCAACAAGAACGGCGTTTCCCTGGATATCCACGATCGAATAGATCAAGCGTCCCCAGAACCGGTCCTGCCCAGGCTGATGGACGATTGTTCTACCGATCTCAACTGTATCTGTGCCTGTGATCCGACAGCTCTCATGGATATGCCCGTGCAGGGTCAGAAGAGGTTGATATTTTTCGATCCATGCTCTTACGGCTGCAGAACCCACATCGGCATCGGTGCTGATATTTCCCAAGCCGGTTCCCTGAGGCGGAGCATGGCAGACAAATACCGCCCGCTCAAAGGCACCCGTTCGATCGGCGATTGCATTGAGGATGTCTTCCAGTGTCGGACGAGCCTTGAAGAACGTATCTATGTCATTGACCAATTCAAATCTGTCGCCTCGTGAAATAATCGGATCAGGATGCTGTGACGGGCGAACATAGTCCCTCGTATCAAGGACACACCAATCCTTCAACCGAAAAGGAGGGTCGGGGATGTAGTTGCATCCACAGATAGCCAAGCCGTCTGCCAACGGTATCCACTCCTCGGTCAGATCATGGAGCCTCGGATAGGTCCTCACAAGGTCTTGCCAATCGGGCAGAACTGCCTGACAGTCATCATTTCCTAGCATGCTGTAGTATGAAATCCCGGAGGCATCCAGCCTTTCAAAGTAAGAGCGGAGGTATTCGTCGATGAATCGCCGTTGGGTGAAGATGAGATCCTGGGCGTGGGGAAGCATATCTCCCCCGTTGACGATCGTTGTGATTTTCTCCTCCTGGGCGATCACGGAGATCTGCTCGTAACCATCGGTCCAGCCGTGGAGGTCCGTCACATAAAGCAGTCGCAACATCCCCTGTCTTTCTTATACAACGACATTAGCGTTTCAGCAACGCGAAGAATTGTACTGGAAGGCCTGCTATTTGTCGATGTGACTGACCAACACGCATTCTCCAACCGTCAGGTTTTCTCGCAAACCACCAACCACCCCCACCCCGACCCGCGACAGCCGGGAGGCGGATTGGTGGGATATCCGTTGGCCGACGATTTGCCGTGCGAAACGCCAAGAGTGACTTTCCCAATGTATGTCTACAGCGTTATGAAACAAGGCGGAAAGTATAAAAAGTGTAAATTGTTTTCAAATATGAGTAGGTCGTGTTAATGATATTTTTGAAGCTCAGGGATGCTTTGCCCGCTCTTTTGCGCCCAGATCCGGTGCACTGCCGTTGTAAGCTCCGTTGGGAATTTTCAAGACTTCGGCATATTTCGCCGTGCCTGCGTCAATGGCCGGACTGCCCTGCGACAATTCAAACGTCTTGGTATCCTTAAAGTTCGGATCCTCTGTAAGGATATTTGATCCTTTGGCAATGCCGCTGTCGTAATCGGTCTGGTTCTTGAAGAACAGACAATAATCCACCAAGGTCTTATCGTTGTCGCTGGTAATATACTTTCCCTTGCCTATGCCTTTCAGGCAGTTGGAAAAAATATTGTTCAGAACAATGGCTTTGGGGGACAGGGTCATTCCATGATTGCAGCCATAGAAGGTGTTGTTGTACACGACAACATTTTCAACCATGTCCGAGCCTTCGTGGTTCTCATCTGAATGCTCGTTGGCCATCATGCTAACACCTGAACCCTCGCAGTTCAGGAACAGGTTGCCGTAAATCTGGAATGTGCGTTTGCTGTCGCCGGCGTAATCCACCAACTGTATGCCACTCTGGCCCGCCTTGAATACCGTGTTGTATCTGAAAATATGCGTTGTCAAAGGGCCGGATTTCGGCTGCAGGCGGGTTTCATCGGCATCTTCCTTAACGTTATCGAAAGTACAATACTCGACAACATAACTGACCGAGTCATCAGCATCTACAGCATCGTCTCCGGCGCCGTCAAAGTGGCAGCGAGCGACGCGCCCACCTCCGCCTTCGAAACTCAACTGATCGCCGCCGCCGATGAAGTTGCAGTAGAGTACCTCGCTGTACGGACTGGTAATCTTCAATGTATGATTCTTGTTTCCAATGATTGTCAATCCGACAATTTTCGAGTCCTTTGAATTCAAAGCAAACCACTGTTTTTCCGCCGCTGGTGTTGCCTCGATGATGGTCTCGTCAATGTCAATTTGATCCTTCGTGTTTGTATAGTCTGAGGCTAATGTCAATCGCTTGTTAACGTTCAGGGTCGTATGCTCATAGGTCCCGCGGGCTATCAGGATCGTATCGCCGTCGGAAGCGACGCCGATAGCGACGTCAATCGTTGGATGTTCGCTGGGAACCTTCAAAACTTTCCCCGATACTGGTGAAACACACAATACCATGCACAGAAGGAACGCAACCAATACGTTTGTGCTCTTCGACATAATACGCTCCTTGACCTGATATTTCTTATGCAACATCGTATATCCCTGCTCAGCTACATCGCTTAGCCTCATTTTCTACAGTATACCAGGCCTGCCCCGCGTATGCAATTTGCGATGCCCGCGGTACGAATATCTGGTCACTACCGCTTCAAGAGCTTCGTGGAGACAGGCAAATAAGGTGTCGAGAGAGTGACATACCTGATTGGATCGCGTTCATCACTGTCCCTGTCGATCATGATGACCAGAGAAATCTGGACGTCCCCCGCCAGCCAACCAGAGCACGCGGGTCATGCATAGACGCGCCTAAAGCGACCCCAATTTCTTGACCTACCAAACGTCAGATTTCCTTGACAGTTCATGTCACCAAAATGACACTACAGACATTGATTTTGCCCAAATCGAACCCGAATATAGGTCACTTTTTGGCTGAAAACCGTCATTTTTATTAACAATATCGGATTCAATGAACATATGAAGAGCCAGGCATCCTTAAAGTATAATTCGGTAGGTAATATTAACCTTAATGTGAAAGGAGATCGCCATGGCAACATATTACATTGGAGCCGATGTACACACTAACAATACCGAACTGGCCATCGAACAGAGAGGTCGAATCGTGGCGCGATATTCTGTCCCGACGACGATACCGGCGATCAGCACGGTCCTCAGTTCGCTCCAGGGCAGGAAGATCTTTGCGATGGAAGAAGGTCCCATGGCCGGCTGGCTCTATCGCAACCTCAACGAGAAGGTCGAGACATTCGTCGTCTCTGAGCCGCGGCACAACAAATTGATCGCCGGTGAGGGCGATAAAGATGACAAGATTGATGCCGGCAAGCTCGCGATCCTTCTCAGAGGCAATTTCCTCAAGTCTGTTCACCACACTACCGATAGCCATAGAGCCCATCTGAAGCACTGGATCAATCTGTATCATGACCGAGTCCGTGATGCGGTCAGGGATATCAACAAGATTCGCGCCTGCTGCCGGATGCATGGTGTACGCATTCCCCGGAAGGTCGTTCGCAACCCTGTCCATCGGCATGCGTGGCTCTCAGGGCTCGACAACCCTGTCTTGAAAACCCAATTGCAGATGTTCTGGATTGGCTACGATGCCACCAAAGAGCAGATTGAGCTCGCCAAGAAACAATTCAGCTCCTATGCCCGCAAATACCCCATCATCAAGTCCTGGTGTAAACTCCCAGGTGTAGGACTCATTCGCGCGACGACGATTTTTGCCTACCTCGATACCCCATGGCGGTTCAAGAACAGAGCGAAGCTGCACAAATACTGTGGTGTCGGGCTTGTCAGAGCCAGCAGTGGAACGGATAAGAAGGGCAGGCCCAAACCGCCGAGATTGAAACTGCCGTGGGCGGTCAACCGACGAATCAAGAATGCGGTCCTCGGGGCTGCCACCGGTGCCATAGAGAAGGGCGATAACGCTTTCAAAGAGTACTATGAAAGGATGCTTTCCCATGGAATAACCCCTGCCAATGCCAAACATTCTGTGGCCCGCAAGATGGTCTCGACCCTGTCAGCCCTGTGGAAGACCGGCGGTGAATACGACCAGAAGCTTCTTTAGCATGGAATCCTGAACAGGGAATGTTCGGCTTTGGGCAGGATGCACTATATATGATATCCAGGAGACTTTTAACGCTCTGAGTTCCGCACGGACAATGAACCCGCGGTCACGTGGAGTTCCCCTTCAATGAATGAACCGGGGCGGATATTTTGCTATGTCTCAATAATCTGCATGAACTGTCTTGCTATTCGACAAGTTCCAGATAGGTGTATGGCAACGTTTTTACGACGATTGACCAAGACATAGGTAGATTCACGATGTCTATGATAATGCATCGTGAAGTCGAAGGGCTGTTCAGATGAGTGACGAAACGTGGTTGATAGATCGTAAGGTGGATGCCTCAAAGAAAATTTTTTGTGGCAACAGGGATTCTAGTATTTGACTTTGAGCTTTTCATAGGTGCACGTTACGATTTCTTGGGCGATAACCTCGCCTCTCGTGAAAACAAGCGGGGCCCATACCGAATCAATCGATACAGGCCCCGAATAGATGCAAGTCCTGATGTTAGTCCAGTGCGCTCTTATGGAGCACTCCTGGGTCGATACAGCCGAATGTCATCGAAGTACATCTTGCCCGAGCCGCCGGGCGTCGTCATGTTGCCCCGCGTGCCCAAGCCAATCGCGATCCGATCCACGTTCTTCAAGTTGATGCCCTGATTGGCGAGGGTCTGCAGAGGAATGACCCACTCCGTCCAGGTGGTCGTCTGTGCAGCGCTCGGATCGGCATTGACCACCACGGCAGGCTGGCCCGCGCTGTTGGAAACCGCCACGTACAGCGGCTCAGCCGCGTTGCTGGCGATGCCGATATCCTGGTGCGCCCACTGCGGACCGACCGTACCCGTGGTCGTGACGTTCGTGAACACCGCCTGACACGTTCGAGCCGCATCGTGGCTGGTCAGCGCCAAACCGATATAGACAGTCGAGTTCATCGGGATATTCCGCGGTGTCGCGCCTGTGACCGGCTGCCAGGTGGTCCCGTTGGCCGAATGGGAAACCGTAAAGTTGCCTGCCGCGTCACGCTCCAATCTCACCCAATACGGGGCGGTCACACCAGCCTGGTTCGTGTTGAAACTGGCGGCACCCGTCGTGTCGCGGCCCTGCGAGGCTACGCCGTTGCTCGGCGTAACACACGCAAAGGCGTGCTTGGAGCCGCCATCCAGCGTCTCGCGGATCATCACGCCGGCCTTCGCCCAGCCGTTGGTGTTCTGGACGCTCTGGACCCGCGCCACAATCGAGCCGGCGCCGGTCAGCGTCTTGTAGGCAAAGTGGAACTCGTCGTGATACTGACCTGCGGTGCCGACATCCCAGATGTCTGTACCGGAGGCGGTCATGGTGTAGGTGCCAACCGGCGCTTCTGTGAAGCTGCCGACGGAGCCGGGACGACCTCTGAACCACAGCGACAATTCCCCAACGCTTTCCTCGGTCCAGTCACGCGGGGCCGCCAGCGTCAGCTCCGCCTCGGAATACTTGGCGAAGCCCTGCTTGTTGTTGTCGTAGTTGAGCGGCATCGACTGCCGGCCGCCGTGAATAATGGTTTCTTCCGTGTAAGAAGTCGTGGTTTCGTCGCCCACAGCCGCGCCGGTGCCGTTGCCGGCAAAGTACGGCGGAGCACCAGGCGCGCCGTAGCCAAGCCCATCATGCCACGAGTACCAGATCTGGTTGGCCCCGGCATCGTAGTCCTCAAAGTCATCCACGATAGCAAAACCAGCCGTCGTGAGACTCCAAACTTTGCCGACCCACGGACTGTCGGGATTGACGTTATTGACCTCGTCAATCCGCCAGTAGTAAGTGGTTTCCCAGGCCAGTTTAACGGGGGCGTAGCTCTCGTCACCGAGCGCCTTGGTGCCCTTGTACTCGGGCGAGGCCTTGGTCGCATTCCTCACGGCCTGAGCATCCGTGCCGAAATAGACTTCGTGCGACGCGGCATAAGCTCCCGCAGTCCAGCTCAGAACCGGCGTCTGCTTGACATCCACAGCGCCACTGGATGGATTCGGGTTCCCGACGGCGCCCTGTGTAGTGAAGCTCCAGACGTCGCCTTTGTGGGTAGCGGCGCCGTCAAACTCATCCACACGCCAGTAATAGGTCTTAGCCAATTTAAGCCCGCTGGGGGTATAGGTCGCGATGCCCTGAGGCAGACCGCCAGCGGCATTGCTGACATTGTCGAAATTATCGCCGAAGTAAACGGTGTGTAATTTGGCCCCGAACCCCGGCGTCCAGCTAAGCTTGACATTCACATCTATAGATTCGGCCCCATCAGCCGGAACGGGATTATATGCCTTCTTGGGCGGAACCGTAAAGCTCCAGATCTTGCCTTTCCATGGACTGTTGGGGTCCGCACTATTGACCTCATCGATTCGCCATAATAGGTTGTACCCGGGACAAGACCGTCCGGATAGGCAAACCCCGGAAAGCCGGCTACGAAATACGTCGTGGGCTGGTTGCCCCGGAACGTACCCCCGGTGCCGCTGTTGACGTCGTTAAAGTTGTCACCCAAATAGACATCGTGCGAGACTGCAAAATCTCCTGCCTTCCAGGAAAGGCTTACCCAGGTATCGGCATGCAGGGCGCCATCCGCCGGGTTGGGGGATAAGGCATACGGATATCCTTTCCCACCTTCCATGGCAGCCAGAATCTCGGACCCCGTCAGAATGTGGTTGTAGACGCGCACATCGTCAATCAGGCCGGTATAGGTCTCACTCCACTGGTTGTTAGCGACGCGAAACGGTCCCGCGCCCGCGTTCATGGCTGAACTGGTCATCCGTTCGGTCTCGACCCCATTGAGGTAGAATACCAGCCCTGCGCTCTGCCCAGGCTGGAAGGTGGCGGCTACATGCTGCCAGGTCCCGACCTGTAGGGTGATGTTGGTGCTGCCGTGATCTAAAATGCCAGGCGTGGTGAACCGAACGCCTGTTCCATGGGCCTTGAACGCATAGCCCCCGTCCAGGCCGACGAAGCCCCGCTCGCCGCCGAGCACGGCCGGGTTGACCCAGCAGGTGATGGTAATCGGCCCGGTAATCACCAGCTTAGGCGGATTGCCAAAGTTCACCCAGTCGTCACCGTCAAACTCCAGTGCAACGCCGAGCCTGCCGCCCACCCACTGCGGGTCGCTTTGAAAGGTGCCATCGTTGCCGTTGCCGCTTGAGTCGTGAGCAACGGCCCCGGATCCCTCATCAAACTTCCAGTGCCCCACAAGTTCAGCTTCGGTATTACCCGCGATGCTCAACACCAAAACAGAAAAAACCAGGTAAATCAATTTTCTACACATAGTAATCCTCCTTTAGAAAGAAATGATTGATAATAGTTATTACTTTCACAATTCTATATCTGTGGTTGGCCAAGACGATTCTTTGCGATTTGACATTACTTCCTTCCTTCCAATGCCGAATGCGAGCCGCTGATCGGCAAGCAAGAATGTACGACGGACTTCAGTAATTTCGTTTGCTGAAAGACCGATAATCCACGGATGGTAGCAACCTGATTTATAGCAGATTAACCACCTTTCTGTCAAGGCAAATCTCAGGATTGCA
>CAYWZW010000015.1:0-79144 GCA_964462945.1 uncultured Pirellulales bacterium | reverse complement strand
AATCTCCATTAGATCAGTACATCCGGACTGTTACCCATGATTGAACCAGACCGAGATTCGGTCCATATCGGCGATGTTCCGCAGGGTAAACACCCTGCTTGAGTCAATGCCGGGAATAGGGGGCCGAACGGGCTCGGCGCCGGGTGATAAGATCAATTGGTCATATTTCTCAACGTACCTGTTGCCCGTAGACAGCTCGACCACCTCGACTTCTTTTTTCTTGCGGTTGATCTTGACAACCTCGCTTCTGACTCTAACGTCCACGTTAAATCGCTGTTTGAACGACTCCGGGGTATGAAGCAGCAAACCATCACGGTTTTTTATAGTCCCGCCTATGTAATAAGGCAACCCGCAGTTGGCAAAGGAGATGTAATCGCCTCGTTCAAACATGATGATCTGCGCGGCCTCATCGAGCCGGCGAAGTCTCGCCGCAGCGGATGCACCGCCGGCAACGCCACCGACAATCAAAATCTTTCTCGCCATCTAATGACTCTCACCTTTCTTGCTTCTGCAATGGTCATACATGCAATGCAGTAGTTTGATTACATTCTTGTTTTCTATCCGGTAGAAGACCCTCGTGCCGTCGCGGCGACAGCTCAGGACGCCTTTGTCCCTCATCATGTTAAGTTGCTGACGTTCGCAAGAAAACTGAAAAATGGTTCAACTCTAAAAAGAAAGTCAGCGTCAACAAGCTGGAAAATGACGCTTAACATTAGCGGATTTAACGCCTTACGGGTAACAGCATATTAAGAACCTATCCGAATTACCATTCGCTGCCGCCTGTCATGCTGAACGGAGTGAAGCATCTGGGCCGCGAGCGGAGATACTCAGCCCAGATTCTTCGGATTCGCCTCAGACATCGTCCAGAGCTTGCCGAAGGAATGACAAGCGCTGAAGCGTAATTCGGATAGGTTCTAAGTAGAGTGCTCCATTTCAGAAAGGGTGCGACTGGGAAATTCCCGCGATCAGCAGAGTTCGGCGCCATTATGATTTTGATCAGGTCAAACGGAATCCCAGGCAGACTTCTACGGGATGTCCCCAGGGACTGATAATATTTCCATCGCCAATAAGAATTTTGGGTATTTCCGCGTTTTTGTGCTTGACACGACCGAAACACGGCAGTTAAATTGGGACAATACGGTAACTTGGTGGAGTCCGAAATCAAAAGGATTTGGTCAAAGAAAAGGAATGGATAAGATGAAGGATTTATTCACCACCGGCGAGGCTGCGGATATTTGCAGAGTAAGCCAGCAAACAATAATCCGCTGCTTCGACGCCGGCCGGCTGGAGGGATTTCGTGTTCCAGGCTCAAGGTTCCGGAGGATTCCGCGCCAGAGTCTTGTCAGGTTCATGCAGGAAAACAAAATCCCTCTTGACGCCATCGAGTCCGGCAAGCGAAAGGTTCTTATCGTCGATGACGATGCTGAAATCGTCGAACTGATCGTGGACGTCCTCGGTCGGGACGGCAGATTCGAGACCGAAACCGCATCAAGCGGCTACGAGGCGGGAATAGCCACCCAGCGGTTTCGGCCTGAGCTGATACTGCTCGATTACATGCTGCCCGACGTCAACGGCAACGTCGTCTGCCAGACGATAAGAAAGAACCCCGAATTTCAGAATATCAGGATTATTATTGTAAGCGGCGTTGTGAAACAGGATGAGATCGCTCAGTTGCTTAAGTCCGGCGCTCAAGATTTCATAAGAAAGCCGTTCGACGTCGCTGAGCTCACCGGCAAGATCACCGCGGCCCTGCAGATGAAATAGGACGGCGCGACCGGTGGAACGACTTGGGACCTGGACGGTCGAGCACAGACAGGGACGATGATATGCCGGACAGACTATCCAACATCGAGATCGCTGCCCAGCAGGTAGAGCTTGTCACGGGGCGGCTCGGCTCGCTGTCAACGCTGCCTTGTGTGGGAGCACAGCTTTTCATCCGGCTCCTGCAAGGCCGATTCTCCCCTTCGGCGCTGGCGGATCTTATCGAATCTGACCCGGCCCTTGCAGCATGCATACTTTCACTCATCAGCCGGCGCGGCCTGCCCCTGCCTAAGACAGGATTCTCGCTTCGCCGAAGCCTCGATGAGCTGCCCGCACACGAGGTCCGTGATGCTGTTTTGTCCGTTAAGGTCATGCAGCCCTTCGATCCCGACAATGGCACCGACAGGCACAGTATTCCGTTTAGAAAGGGGCTGCTGCTTCACAGTCTTGCCGTTGCCTGTTGCGCCGAACAGCTCGCCGAGCTGACAGTGCCCAATATAGACTCGCAACTGGCCTACTATGCCGGACTGCTGCACGACATCGGAAAACTCGCACTGCAGGAAACGATGCCGAAGGGCTTTGCCCGGCTCGTCGAAGAGGCCGAGTCCGCCAAGGAATGTTCCTGCACCATCGAGCGCAAACACCTCGGCACGGATCACGCCGTCGTAGGCAACCATTTGGCTCAGAAGTGGCAGTTGCCGGATGCCGTGACTCTTGCGATCTGGCTGCACCACAGTGATGTTGCAGCAATTTCGCAGGACATGCCCGAAGCAAGAATCGCCGCGGTTGTCCAATTGGCCGATTCTTTAGCGCGTCAGTTGGGTATCGGCCAATCCGGCAGCTTCGATTCGCCCAAACCGCCGGAAGCAGTGGGCGAGTTTCTGGGGATAGACATCGAGCAATTGCAGCACATCGGCCGGAGTCTCGCAGCCACGGTCGAACAGAAATCCAAAGTGCTGGGCTTGGAATTGCCAAATGCGGTCGCAGACTATTGCCAGGCCGCTCACGCTGCTGCGGCGCAATTCGCCCGACAGCATACGGAATTGTCCGACGAGAATTGCCGGCTGCAAAGTGCTTCGAGCCACCTCAATTTTGCAGCCGATTTCCTGCTGAGCTTGAGTTCAGCCGCCTCGCCCGTCGATATCGCCGAGAACTTTGCCGTCCGCTGGCAGAAGTTTTACCAGACGGGGATGGTGTGTCTATATTTGGCCCCGTCCGCGGAACGCCAGACGCTCGACGCGGTGCTTGTGGAAAACCTATCACAAAGCAGGATTGTTGCGTTGGATGCTCCCGGCGAGTCGCCGGCCATACCGAAGGAGATAGCGAACGGGTTCGCAGTTCTGAGCGCCGGCGACCATATCGACTGGCTGTCTGAACAGTTGGACGTTGACTTTGATACGAGCCGGACGAAGCTGGTGCCGCTTCTGTCCGCCAGCCGGGCCGTTGGAGCGATTGCCTTCGAGCTTCATTACCCGGGCGATGCCGAGCTGTTCAAGGAGAATTTCAGGATCTCCGCCTCGATTGCCGGGGCCGTTTTGGATATGGCCCTGGCCCGGCAAAGACAACAAGGTTTTGCCGAGCGTTTTGCCGGACTTATCTCCAAACCGGCGGGTTCCGTTGAACTGCATCGCAAGGACGAAGAAGAACGTGCTGCGACGGTTCGAGCGGAGGATTCGTTGAATGCGCTGGCGGAGATGGCGGCTGGCGCAGCGCACGAGCTGAACAATCCTCTGGCGGTGATATCGGGCCGGGCGCAACTGCTCGCCGAAGCCCAGAGCGACCAGGAAACTAAGGCAATCCTAAGACAGATATATGAGAACGCCCGTGAAGCCTCCGGCATTATCGAAGACCTGATGACCTTCGCCGAGCCGCCCCAGCCCAGGGCAACTCAGACGAACGTCAGAAAGATGCTCGACGAGGCCGTACAGTTGACCAGCCGAAAAACGAATCGAGAGGATCTCGACGTTCAAATCGAAGTAGCCGAGGGTGTCCAGGACGTCTTTGTGGACTCGGCCCAAATCGTCTCGGCCCTCGCAAATGTCATAGCCAACGCCGTTGAATCCTACAGCGACCAGTCCGCCTTGCGTCTGGCGGGCCAAGTCGGGCCCATAGAAGTCACCGCCGATGCCGTTGATACAGGTGAGCTGGTGAAAGTGGCCATCAAAGACCAAGGCTGCGGAATGGACGGCGAAACGCTGAAGAAGGCGACTCAGCCGTTTTTCTCGGCAAAACCGGCGGGGCGAAAACGCGGCATGGGCCTCGCTTATGCCGCTCGGTTTATCCAATTGAACAAAGGCGCACTGACCCTTGCCAGCCAGCCCGGCAAGGGAACCACAGCGACAATCTACCTGCCCCGAAAACAGTAAACGGCGCTGCACTTGCACCGTTGATAGATGTTGCGGGCTGAATCAGAGTTGTTCGGCGCTGTGTGCCGGCTCAGTTCGTCACGGCGGAGCGTGCCGTAGCGGCGAAAGCCAGGTGCGTCCACATTCTTTGGCGCAATTACGCTTGCTTTTCCTCTATCTGTTGCTCCTCAAAGGCACATCATTCTTCTGCGGCGGGCCTGGGGTACTCCGGCCCTCCTGTTTGTACTTCTCAAGCAGGTCTTTCAGCTCCCACACTTTTTCGGGGCGCGCCGTGCAGAGATTGCGGCGTTCCGCGAGGTCCTGGCTCAGATCGTACAGCTCGCACGGCTGATTATGCGGCTCGTAGCCGCGCTGCTTCCTGAACCAGTCGGGCTCTTTGTTGTCATCGCCGGTTGCCGAATCAATGAGCACCCAGTTATCCTTGCGGATCGCAAAATGGCCCTTGGCGCTGTGGTGAACGGTCGCTTCACGAATGGGCCCGTCGAGTTTTTGACCGAATAGTGCCGGAAGAATATTGTAGCTGTCTTCACCGGCGTTTTCCGGCAGCTTGACGCCGAGTAATGCCGCCGCCGTCGCCATGAAATCGACGTGGCAGATCGTTTCGCTGCTCAGCGAGCCCGCCTGAATCTTCCCGGGCCAGCGTGCGATGAAGGGCACGCGATGCCCGCCTTCCCACGCGTCCCGCTTGGCTCCGCGCAGCAGGCCCATGCTGTAGTGCCGATAGAGCCGGATGCGGTCATAAGCGCCGGGCTTGACCTCGCCGGTAATCTCAGGCCCGTTGTCGCTGGTGAAAATCACCAGTGTATTCTCGGCCTGGCCCGATCGCCGAAGGGCCTCCATTACTTGCCCCACCGTCCAATCCACCTGCACCACAAAGTCGCCGTATTCACCCGCTTTGCTTTTTCCCCTGAATTCGGGCGCCGGCACAACCGGGTAGTGCGGCGCGGTGAGCGCAAAATAGAGAAAGAAGGGCTTGCGAGGCGAAGTGGCGCCAGCCATGCCTGGCGGCACTGCGGTCGAGTCCTCAATGTATTTCACCGCTCGTCGCGTCAAGTCCGGCATGATGCTGAGCCGGTCCCAGCCGGGCAACATAGGACCGGGGCGATTGAACTCGGGCCGGTTGGGCACACTCGGGATGCCTACCGTGCGGTCGTTCTCGATGTAGCAATACGGCGGGTAGTTCGGCAGATCCGTACCGAAGTAATAGTCGAAGCCGCGGGAGGTAGGGCCTTCGGGGATGGGTCCGCTGAAGTCCACGTTGCTGAGCCGGTCGGCGCCGGCGGCAGGCGGCTTCCCGTCCTTGGTCGGCCACTTCCAGCCAAGGTGCCACTTGCCGATGCACGCGGTGGCATAGCCATTCTGCTTCAAAAGCGATGCGACGGTCAGCCGGTCGGGAGCAATGAGCGTCTCGCCCCAGGGCTCCAGCACGCCGCGTTGAAGCGGCGAGCGCCAGCAATAACGGCCGGTCAGAAGCCCATAACGCGTCGGGGTACATACAGCCGACCCGGAGTGTGCATCAGTGAACAGCATCCCTTCCGAGGCCAGCCGGTCAATGTTCGGCGTCGGAATCTTCCCTTCCGGGTTCAGACGCCGTACATCTCCATAACCGAGATCGTCGGCCAGAATATACACAATGTTGGGTTTTCCGCGTGAATCGCTTTCTGCCAGCCCGCCAGACGGCAGGCGGGCCAGTGTGTCTCGCATCGCAGAAGGTAATACGACCCCCACCGCGCCCGCCGCCGCCGCTTTAAGAAAATCCCGGCGCTTTATTCTTGGTGTTCTCATACAACGCGCTACGAAGCCTCAATCCGCCTCTGTTGGCGGATCAATATTCCCGCTGCTTGACGATCCCCGGTTGGGGAACGGGATATTTGCCATCGGCCCCGGCCAGCAACGGCGCAGGAGAATCCATCGTCAACGTGTCCAAGCCGGGCGCCATTTCGTGCTCGCAGTTGAGCATGTTGTCCCAGGTGATCTCCTGTCCGGTATGCGCGGCCATACGGCCCATCGAGGTAGCGAGGCTGGCTTCGACGCCGCGTTTCACTTCGTTGTAGGGCTTGTCGTTGCGGATGGCGGCCATCAGGTCGTTCCATTCGTTTTGATAGGGGTTCCGCTCGTCCGGGTTGACTTTGGACTCCCAGAGCAAGTTTGAGCGCTCCGGATTCTGGCCCTTGTAAGTGCTGGAGGGCATCCCACAGTCGCCGCTCTTTGAGACGACCGCTATGCCTTTGCTGCCGTGAGCATAGCTGGAGTAGATGTCGTTGCAGCCCATCATGCATCGCCCGTCGAAGTCGAACTTGCTTCCGTCGGCGAACGTGTATTCCACGGCGTATGTATCGAGATTCTGGTCCACGTACGCGACGCCTTCGGGACTCAAGCGATAATGGCGGCCGCCCAGCGCCTGGGCCTTGACCGGCCAGGCGTTCTTCATCCAGCACTGATGATCGATGATGTGGATGTAAAAGTCGCTGTAGTTCCCGCCGCTGGCCCAGATGAAGCTGTGGAAGCGCTGCACCTGGTAAAGCAGGTCACTGATGCCGGGCGGCTTGGGCAAAGAGGAGAAGAATCCGATGGGTCCGTGCATCCGGTAGCCGCGCTGGAGAATGAGGTCGCCGATTTCGCCGTTCTGGATGCGCTCAGCCAACTCCTGGAGCGCCCGGCTGTGACGGGACATCAATCCCACTCCTGCTTTGAGGTTCTTTGCCGTTGCCTCTTCGGCGAGATTGAACATCCGCCGGCTGGTCGGGCCGTCCACGGTGATCGGCTTCTCCATAAAGACGTTGAGGCCCTTCTTGATGGCGTAGGTGAAATGCACCCAGCGGAACGCCGGAGGCGTTGCAAAAATAGCGACATCGCCCGGACTCAGACAATCCATCGCTTTCTTGTAAGCATCGAAGCCCACGAACCGGCGGTCCGCCGGCACATCCACCTGGTCCGCATGCTCCGCTTTCAGGTTCTCGTAGCTGGCCGCCAGCCGCTCCTTGAAGACGTCGGCCATGGCGACGAGCTTCATCGGACCATTCTTGACAGAGAGGGCGTTTGACGCTGCGTCGGAGCCCCGGCCGCCGCAGCCAACCAGGGCCACCTTGATGGTATTACTCTCCCCCGCGTAGATGCGAGAGGCGAAGCCTCCGGCCAGGGCCGACGTTGCCGCGATCCGACCGGTGTTCTTTAAGAACTCACGACGTGACGTGCTTTTGCTGGTAATGTCGCTCATAACGGGTCTCCTAATTGAATGGCTTTAGCTTCAAATCCACACTTGCTCAGGGAACTGCTATTTCCCTTCGGCCTAAACGTTGTTCAGACCAGACTATGCACTATCATAGCCATCGGGCAGCACTTCACAAGTGTGTTTTTCACATCGCGGGACAAAACTGCATCCGGCGGTTCCTGCCAACGGCCGGCGACATTCGTTCGCAACTGACCGCCGCGAAAAGTCAGGCAGAAAAAATCATTGTTTGGCAACAATTGGAATTAGCCAAATTCTTTCAATTTTCCAATTTTCCTTTTGTGCTACCAGCACGATTCGTTAAAAAACAGTCCACTTTTCCCACTTTAACAGCCACCGAGCGCAAGAGGGCCACAGAGAAGGGTAGTTAGACACGGATTTGTCCTTCGAATGGGCAACCTCCCGTCAGATCAATGTTTCTGTGGATCTGTTTCACGAGCCGAATAATACCAAGGTTCCTTTATACACCCTTTGGGAGGCGTTGTCCTTGGGCGGAATCCACTATCGCGTTGAGGGGCATAACAAGGAATCTGCATTGCGAAGCGTAGTTCGACTAATGAGGCTGCCTCAGGAGGTGGATCGGGATTTTCTTTTGCAGGTGCTCTTGGCGAGGGAAGCTCTGGCTTCTACTGCGATCGGTGATGGAATAGCGATTCCGCACGTTCGCAATCCCATTGTTTTGCACGTAACAGAGCCTATGGTCTGCCTGTGTTTTCTTGAGGAGCCTATTGATTTCAATTCTCTGGACGGCAGGCCGGTACATTGCCTCTTTACCCTTGTCAGTCCCACCGTCAAGACGCATCTGTACCTGCTTTCAAGACTGGCTTACGCTTTGCGCGACACGAGCTTCCGGGACCTCATTGAAAAGCAGGGCAGCCGTGAAAAGATTCTCTCCGATATAGCTCGGGTCGAATCCGCTCTGCAACAGAATCAGCTCCAGCCCACGAGCGGAGGAAATATCTAAATGGCGCTTTTTCTCGGGGGCCTGGTCGTCCTCCTTGTTGGTGGTTTCGCTTCATTTCTCGCCGGCCGAAGGCCGACTTTGGCGTCTGCTGTAGGCGCCGGCAGTGCGGTTTTCGGAAGCGTGGTTGCTGTAATCCCAGCCTTCAGGATATTTTCAAGCGGTCTTACCGAGTCATCGCAGCTAAGGTGGAACTTGCCGATCGGTTCCTTTTTTATCCAGATAGACCCTCTATCGGCTCTGTTCCTGATACCGATTTTCGGCCTGTCCGCTGTCGCCGCCGTTTACGGGGCCGAGTATCTGTCTATCTATCGGCACGAGAAGAATCTCGGAGTTCCGTGGTTCTTTTACAACCTGCTTGTGATTGGGATGGCGCTGGTTGTCGTTGCCAGGAACGCCGTGCTGTTTCTGGTCGCATGGGAGGTCATGTCACTGGCTTCGTTTTTCCTGGTTACCTTTGAGTACGAACGGCAGACGGTCTGTCGGGCCGGTTGTGTTTATCTTATCGCAATGCACATAGGAACAGCATTTCTTATCGCATTCTTTATCTTGCTTGGCTGTCAGGCCGGCTCCCTGGATTTTGACAAGGCTCCGCTCCTGTCATCTTTTTGGGCCGGGGTGTTGTTCCTGCTGGCAGTGGTTGGTTTTGGCACAAAGGCCGGATTCATACCTCTGCATGTATGGCTCCCTTATGCCCACCCGGCCGCTCCCAGCCATGTCTCAGCGGTTATGAGCGGCGTTATGATCAAGACCGGTATCTACGGCCTGGTCAGGGCACTGACCATTCTCGGGACGCCTC
Organism: uncultured Pirellulales bacterium; assembly: GCA_964462945.1. Classification (GTDB taxonomy): domain Bacteria; phylum Planctomycetota; class Phycisphaerae; order Sedimentisphaerales; family Anaerobacaceae. Next base: position 70,028 of record CAYWZW010000015.1, on the reverse strand, counting down.
CCGCGTGGTGGTGCTGGCTGCTGATTGCTATCGGTGCCGCCTCCGGTATTTTAGGAGTGCTCTTCGCGCTGGCGCAGCACGATTTGAAACGCCTGCTGGCTTATCACAGCGTGGAGAATATCGGCATTATCACAATGGGACTGGGCGTCGGCTTGTTAGGCGTCAATATGAATTCGCCGACGCTTTCCATCCTCGGTTTTGGGGGCGGCCTGTTTCACGTAATAAATCACGCCGTCTTCAAGGGACTGCTCTTCCTGGGCGCCGGCAGCGTTCTTCGCAGCACCGGAACGGGCCACATCGACCTGCTCGGTGGGCTCATCAAACGGATGCCCTGGACCGCCTGCACATTCCTCATCGGGTCAATAGCCATCTCAGGGTTACCTCCCCTGAACGGTTTTGTCAGTGAATTCCTGATCTATTTTGGGGTCTTCAAAGCCGGACTGACCGGGGGTCCCGAAGCGGTCATTTCCGCCCTGATTGTAATAGGCAGCCTTGCCCTGATCGGCGGCTTGGCGCTGGCGTGTTTCGCGAAGGCTTTCGGCATAGTCTTTCTCGGCGAGCCGCGCAGCGCCCATGCCGAGCAGGCTCAGGAGTGCGGATGGGGCATGAAATCTTCCCTGCTGATTCTGGCGGCCTTTTGCATACTCTTAGGAGTGCTCAGTCCGCTGGTTGTCAGGTCGGCCGCGAGCGTCGTCTCAGAGATAACGGCGCTTCCGCCGGATCAGGTTCGTACCGAGCTTGCGGGTATATCAAGCATACTGATGCAAGTTGTTGCGGCTTCATTGATTCTGATTGGAACCGTCGCGCTTTCGATCACTCTGCGCAAGCGGCTCCTTCGCGGCCGCAGCGTCAGACAGGCGGTAACCTGGGACTGCGGCTATGCCGAGCCTGACTCACGAATGCAATACACGGCTACGTCCTTTGCTCAGCCCCTTACGGACCTCTTTGGGTTCTTCCTGCGGACCCATAAAGACGTTTCACCCCCGAAAGGCGTATTCCCCGGCGAATCCGCTCTGGACACGGAAACGGCAGACATTTGTGAAAAATACGTGTATCAGCCTGCCTTCAAACGGATAAGCTCAGCGTTTTCCAGGTTGCGATGGCTTCAGCACGGCCGGCTTCAGGTATATGTTCTGTACATCGCCTTAACACTGTGGATACTTCTGATATGGAAGCTGATGTAGCATGACAATCCTGTTAAAATTGATCAATCCAGTTCTCGGCCTGGTCACGGCACCGCTTCTACTGGGGATAATAAACAGAACAAAAGCCGTCTTTGCAGGCAGAACCGGCCAGCCTTTGGTGCAGCCCTATTACGATATCTGGAAACTGTTCCATAAGGGGGCGGTTTACAGCCGTTCCACCTCATGGATTTTTTATGTCGGCCCGTTGATCGGGTTTGCCGCTGCCGTTACCGCTACAGCATTGATTCCCTTCGGCGGCATGCCCGCACTTATTGCCTTTCAGGGGGATTTTATTTTACTTATCTACCTCCTGGGCCTGTCGAGGTTCTTCGTCGTTTTATGTGCTCTTGATACAGGCTCAAGTTTCGAGGGAATGGGGGCCAGCAGGGAAGTGACATTCTCTGCGATCTCCGAACCCGCCCTGTTCATAGGCCTCGCTGCGGTCGCAAAATATACGGGCTGCATCTGTCTTTCACAGATGTTCTTATCAACTATTCCCCGCACCTGGCTGGACGCCAGCCCGATTCTTGTATTGGTTGGTCTTGCCCTTCTGATTGTCTTTTTGGCGGAGAATTGCAGGATACCCATTGATGATCCTAATACTCACCTTGAGCTGACAATGATACACGAGGTTATGGTGCTTGATCACAGCGGCCCGGACTTCGGGTTTATTCTCTATTCGGCGGCACGGAAGATGTGGCTGCTGGGCCAGATACTGGTTGGTATCGCCGTTCCGGTGCATAGCGGCAATACGTGGCTTGACACTTCGGCGGCTCTAATCTCTATGATGCTTCTTGCGGTACTCGTAGGCGTAATCGAGTCTTCAATGGCCAGAGTGAGACTTCTGCATGTGCCTCAGCTTCTCATCGGCGCGACCACTCTCTCAATCCTGGCCCTGGTACTGGTCATGAGGTGATCCGATGAGCAATACCGCAGATATTATCATGATATTTCTTGTGCTCACAAACCTGATGCTGCTGGGTTTGAGCAGACTGGGCGCGTGTATCCGTATTGTAGCTGTCCAGGGGATTTTGTTGGGACTTCTGCCACTCTTGGTAAAAAATGGCAGCTTTTTGGCTCATTTGATATTCCTTTCAGCAGCTATTATTTGTTTGAAAGGCATTGTATTTCCCGGTCTGCTCATGCGGACACTGAGAGACATGGATGCACAGCATGACGTAGAACCTTTTGTAGGCTATGGCATGTCAATTATTCTGGCTCCGTTGGCATTGGTAGCCTGTATGTGGTTTGGCTCACAATTAATGTTGCCTGTGGAAATCGCATCATCTCTGGTGGTCCCGGTTGCATTTTTCACCATAACATCCGGACTGTTCCTCATTGTAAGTAGAAAGAAAGCATTGACTCAGGTTCTTGGTTACCTCGTCATGGAAAATGGCATATACGTATTTGGCACATCAATAGCGGCAAGGCAGCCTCTTCTGGTAGAGCTGGGTATTTTGCTGGATGTGTTTGTAGCTGTTTTTGTTATGGGGATCGCAATCTTCCATATTAACCGGGAATTTGAGCACACCGATGTGGATAGATTGAATAAACTGAAAGGTTAAAGCTATATGAGCTTTGGAATACTGCTGTGGATTGTTCTGCTCTTGCCGCTCGCCGGTTGTGGCATTTGCCAGCTATTGCGTTCGCCAAAAAAGGTTCTGAGCTTTGTTTGTATCGGGGTAATATGTATTGGGATTCTGGAGGTTGTTACCGCCGGGCTGGTTTTCTCAAGGAATACAATTTCTTCATGTGGTGAATGGTTTTATATGGATGCTCTATCGGCATACCATCTAATTGTTATGGCTCTTGTTTTTTGTATGAGCTCTGTCTATGGCAAACATTACTTTGACAAGGAAATCCGTGATGGAACATTCACAATAAAAGCAGCTAAACGGTATGGATCGTTGTGGTTCGCATCGCTTGCTACAATGACACTGGTTCTGGTGTCAAACAACCTCGGAATCATGTGGGTGGGGATGGAAACGACAACCCTTGTAACGGCCTTTCTTATTTGTATTCGTAAAGATAAAGCCTCGATCGAAGGCATGTGGAAATACCTTATCGTCTGTTCGGTAGGAATTGCATTTGCTTTTATGGGAACGCTTTTTGTTGCTGCATCGACCTATAAACTTCAGGGTGGTTTTTCGGGTGGAATTTTTTGGACCCAACTTAGAACAGTCGCTGGTTCACTGGATTCAAAGCTGATGAAAATAGGATTTCTATTTGTTTTTGTCGGTTATGGCACAAAGGCAGGTTTGTCTCCAATGCATACGTGGTTACCAGACGCGCACAGTCAGGCCCCGTCACCTGTTTCGGCAATATTCTCAGGGTTCATGCTTAATGCCGCCTTGTATTGTATCATGCGATATACCTCTCTGATCGGACTGGTCCCCGGCAATGTTAATCTTAGTCGTGATTTTTTCTTAGTATTTGGCGTTTTATCAATTGTGGTAGCTGCTGCTTTTATACTTTCACAGCATGACCTCAAGCGACTGCTCGCTTATCACAGTGTAGAACATCTTGGTATTATCGCAATTGGTATGGGAATGGGACCTTTGGGGATTTTCGCGGCTTTATTCCATACACTAAACCACTCTATATGCAAGTCATTAGGGTTTTTTTGTGCCGGCCGGCTTGGGCAAATATATGGAAGCCATGATATGCGAGGGATGACGGGAGCCTTACGGCTGTCTCCTCTATGGGGCGGCGGACTTTTGGGCAGTCTTTTGGCTCTTATTGGAATAGCTCCGTTTGCATTGTTTATGAGTGAACTTTTAATTGTGAAAGCAGCCATAGCCACACATTTAATATGGGTGCTGGTAGTTTTTCTTGCAGGTAGTTGTATTATATTTGCGGCAGCATCGAAACACGCACTCAGTGTAGTGTACGGCACGCCGCCGGTATTAGATTTTAAACCTCACCGCCCATCAATTACGGATACAAGTATCGTGGTGTTTTCGCTTGGTGTGCTGTTGGTCCTCGGCCTTTGGATGCCAAATAGCTTACATGAAATACTTTGCCGAGCAGCAAACATTGCAGAAGGGGTAGATGTGGCGACTACTGTATGTGTTAAATGACACAGCGATGGAGTTTGTTAATGCAGGACATATCGTCAGTTTCAGTATATAATGGGCAGGCGATAGATTTACAGAAAATTCCACAACTTTCGATAGCTGAGTTCAGAAATTCTGTCATCGATGCTGTTTCATCCGGAAAAAGAATCGCGTCTCTTTTTGCTGCTCCATCGAGCTCCCGTCAGCTTAGTCTCTATGCCGTTCTTGCTGATGATGACGCCGGCAAACTTCTCATATTATCATCGGAGGTGTCGGATAAATATCCTTCGCTTACTCCGGACTGTCCACAGGCCCACTTGTTTGAACGTGAAATAGCAGAGCAATGGGCCGTGGTACCGCAAGGCCACCCCTGGCTAAAACCGGTTCGTTTTCACCCTTCATACATCGCAGACCGGGATGCCTGGGGCCGAAATAGCGACGAACAGATAGTCCCCTCTGTCACGGATTTTTTCAGGGTCGATGGCGACCAGGTACACGAGGTTGCCGTGGGCCCGGTACATGCCGGCATAATTGAACCTGGACATTTTCGTTTTCAATGCCACGGAGAGAATGTGTTGAATCTGGAAATATCGCTCGGTTATCAGCATCGCGGAATAGAACGTGCCCTGGCAGGCGGTCCCGATAAACGGACACTGCAATATATGCAGACCATTGCCGGTGATACGACTATAGGTCATACGACGGCATACTGCCAGCTTATAGAATCGCTGTCCGGTGACACAGTATCCCCCAGGGCTCAATCACTCCGCGGAATGGCGCTGGAGCTGGAAAGACTTGCCAATCATGCCGGCGACCTCGGAGCACTTGCCGGGGATGTTGGCTATCTGCCGACATCTTCTTTTTGCGGCCGGATCCGCGGCGATTTCCTCAATATGACGGCTCTGATCTGCGGCAGCCGTTTCGGCAGGGGACAAGTCCTTCCAGGGGGAGTGGGCTTCGATGTGACTGCTCAGTGTTCCGACATCCTGGCTGAAAGGCTTGCCCGCTCGATGAAGGATCTGACAGTCGGCGTCAACCTGTTGTGGAATACACCGTCTGTGCTCGGCCGTTTTGAAGATACGGGCACGGTCCGGACGCAGGTATGCAGGGAGCTTGGCATGGTAGGAGTCCCTGCCAGGGCCTGCGGCGTACAAATAGATTGCAGGTTCAATTTTCCAGCAGGGATATACCGTTTTGCCCAGATACACGTTTCCACGTGGAATACGGGCGATGTTTTCGCGAGGGCTTACGTGCGCTGGCTTGAGGCGCAAAGATCGATTGCCTTTATACGCGATCAGCTTGAGGCATTGCCCGAAGGGCAGATAAGGACAGAGATAAAGCCGCTTTCGCCCCACAAATTCTGTGTGAGCCTTGTGGAAGGCTGGCGCGGCCAGATATGTCACGTCGGTATGACCGGTTCTGACGGCTCTTTATGCCATTACAAGATCGTTGACCCATCCTTTCATAACTGGACAGGGCTGGCTATGGCGTTAAGGGATCAGCAAATCTCTGATTTTCCCCTCTGTAACAAGAGTTTCAATCTGTCTTATTGCGGTCACGATCTCTAAGGCGAGAAAATGATAAAGGCCTTTGCCACGAATTTTCACGAATTAACACGAAGAATTCGTGTCCTATTCGTGCTCATTCGTGGCTATGATTTGTGTGCCGCTGACTGCAAACGGTGCATCGGCCGCTGTCCCACGGGTGCTCTCCAGAAAGATGCACGCTCCCTTGAGAAAGATGGCCACGAATTTTCACTAATTAACTCGAAGAATTCGTGTCCGATTCGTGCTCATTCGTGGCTATGATTTGTGTCCCGCTCGTTCTGCCGGTGCTATAGAATTCAGCAGCGATTATCGCCTTGCCGCAAGATCAAGAGCTGATTTGATTCTTCGGGGCCGGGAAATGAGGTTGGCTGAAGCCCTGGACAAAGAGACAAAGAGCGTTTTGGGGCAGTCTTTGAAGTTAAGGCAGGTCTGTGCCGGGGGTTGTAATGCGTGCGAGGCCGATACAAACGTTTTAGGCACTGTCGTGTATGACCTGGGCAGATTCGGCATTCAGTTCGTGGCTTCACCGAGGCATGCTGATGGTTTGCTTATTACAGGTCCCGTCACTGAAAACATGAAACTTGCACTGGAAAAGACGTATGATGCCGTCCCTGATCCTAAGATAGTCATTGCGGTTGGCGCCTGTGCCATCTCAGGCGGTCCATACATAGATCTTCCTGCGGTTCATAATGGTGCTGATGGAGTAGTTCCGGTGGAATTGTATATTCCGGGCTGCCCGCCCCACCCGTTGACAATTCTTGACGGGTTGCTCAGATTCCTGGGAAAGATGAAATGAGCACTCATGAGATTCCTAATGGTGGGGAACACATGAAGAAACACTGCAATTCGACCCCCTTGCCGAAAATGGGTGTTTTTGAGGTGCTAAGGGAAAAGGCCGTCAAGCAATTATGTTTGGCCGCCAAAACGTTACAGAAATGGGCAGGGGCGGATTTGAACCGCCGACACACGAATTCTCAGTCCGAAGTCGCAATTTGTAACTATTTATCAATAAATGACTTATACTTGTCAATCAAAGGCTTATGACGCTGACCGTAGCCAGCCAAAGCGCAACCGAAGGTCGTTGTTGCGCCCTCAGCTTGGGTTGATCTATCCACTATAGCCAGGGGTCACACTCTCGTTCCGTGCTCCGCAGTAGTCCACCACGCCCAGAAGACGCGGCATCAGGAAAGGTCGCCCTGATTCGGCTGGAATGTGTCGCAGTCCGGATGGGACAGTTGCTTCACTTCGCTGTAGGGTCTCATCATGTTCTTGGAACGCTTCGCCAACACATAGCGACCTTTTCCTTGGACGTTTCAGGCCTGTGATTTTGAAAACGACCGCATTGCGACAGGCCTGCTTCTCCGGCATTTTCACGCGGCAGATTCAAGTCCGTCGGACGAGTCTCTGTGTGCTACGGCATTTGCAGCCCCGCGAGGCGGAAGGCGTAAGGGCCGTTGCCGGGGTCTTGTCGCCTTAGCTGGATATTGAGGCCTTCGGCGTCCTGGCTGAAGTCCAGCTTGGTTTCGCTGCCCAACAGGCTGACCGCTGTCGGCTTGCCGGTGGGCGCATCGACCGGCAGCGAAGTCACGACCGCCTGACATCCTTCGGGCCAGGCCATCATGATCGCGTAGAGCACTCCATCCTTGGTCGTGAATCGCATCTCCTTGGCCGAATAACGCTCGCCGCGTCCAAGACGCAGGGCACCCTCGCCGGACTTGACCCAGGCCCGTGTCCCGTAGATCGCCTCGCCATTGACCTTTAACCATCCGCCGATCGCACGAAGGCACTCCTGCTGATCCTCCGGAATGGAGCCGTCGCCCTTGGGCGCGACGTTCAGCGCCAGAATGCCGTTTTTGCTGACCACCTCGACCAGCCATTCGAGCATCGTGCGGGGACTGCCGGCCCGCGTCTTGCCCTCGACATAGCCCCAGCTCCCGGCGAGGGAGTTGTGCACCATCCAGGTGAAGTCCGTCCGCTCTCGGGCGACCCGGCCCATCCCCTCGAAGTCCTGAACGCCGCCAGCGATGAAGCAGGTCCCCTTGCCGGTAAACGTGACCTGTTTATCCCACTGGCGGGCCCTGTTGAAGTAATAGGAAGCGACCTTCAGCTTGAGCGGGTCGAAGACGCGGTGGTTCAAGCCGTTGTCGTACCAGATCAGGTCGGGCTGGTACTGGTCGATCAGCTCGATGTTCTTGGCGATCCACTGGGCCATGAACTGCGTTAACCGCTCGTCGCTGTGGTTCGTCCAATAGAAATCCTCGTAGCCCGGCGTGTCCAGATCGGTTTTCATGTCGGTGGGGATATTGCGGGTTTCGATGAAGTCATAATGCTCGATCGCGTGGTTGGTGACACCGAATTTCATCCCATGGTCACGCACAGCCTTGCCCAGCTCACCGATGAAATCGCGGTGTGGGCCGGTCCTGACGCTGTTGAAGGGGTTGACCTTGCTGTCCCAGAGGCAGTAGCCGTCGTGGTGCTCGGCTGTGGGCATCACCCAGGTTGCACCGCTCTGCCTAAAAACCTCGGCCCACCGGTTCGGATCGAAATTGGGCAGTGTAAATTTCGGGATAAAATCCTTGTAGCCGAACTGATCGAGCGGCCCAAAATTCTGGATGTGCCAATTGCGAATGGCAGAGTCGCCGTACATGTGCTTCTGGTACCATTCGCTGCCGTGAGCGGGGATTGAATACAATCCGAAGTGAATGAAGATGCCCAACTTGCCGTTCACCATCCAGTCCGGAATCCTGTAGTTGTCGTGTACGGATTGCCAGGTTGCCTCGACCGGTCCGGGTACGTTCGGAACCTTGGCCATCTCCATCGCGGCCCTGACCTGTTCGGGCGTCGCATGAGGGCTCATGCCCCAGTTGCCCCGACTTTCCACGGGGAGGCCACCGGCGGTGGCTCTCTCGACGGCTTGGGCTCCAAGATCGGCAGGGATATCCACGCCGGGTGTCGGCGTCTCCCCCAGGTCGGCCAGCGATTTTGGCCTGGCGTCGCCAGCAGGCTGCGCCTCGCCAGCGCAAGGTACCCACACAATCGGGATCGACAAAGTTAGCAGTGCGGCGATATGTGTCAGACCATGTATGTGCGGAACAAGTTTCATGATAGATGATCTCCAGGAAGAATCGGGTCGGAGATTCGCCGCCCAAGCAGCGGCCCGAAACGAGAGTATAGACCGCACAACGGCCGGTGTCAAGGCAAGGGAGGAGACTGTCTGCCAAAATTGTGAGTTCAGCAGGAGACAAAGCGGCCCCCGTTCCCAGAACCCAAAGTCTGAAAACAACAGGAACTGTGATAAGGACTGCTGCGTGCACCCCACCCCGACCCGCGACTGCCGGGAGGCGGTTTGGTGAAGAGACCTGGAACGGCAGCCCTGGGTGACCAACAGTGCTTTCGTTTTAATTGCAGGAGCTTGAGATTGATGGTATGATGCCTGATGGCAAGTCATGCCTGACTGCCGTGCTGCTGTGAAAGGATGGCTCAATATGCGGGAGGATACATGAGACGTACGGGTATTTATGCGATTGGACTTCTGTTCCTTTTCTCCGCGGGCCCTCTCGATACGGTCCAAGCCCGGCAGGAAGGAGGCAACGACGGTAATAAGGTGGATGCAAACATACGCCGCCTTATCAGCGCTGTTGACCCCGAGCGAATATCGAAGCACCTCTTTTATCTCTCAAAGGATCCTTTGCCCTATCGGAAGTTGAACCTGACGTTGCCTGGTCATGAGAAGAACACACTCTACGAGGCCGACGACTACCTTGCCGGCCAATTGGAGGCGTGGGGATATCGCGTTGAGCGAGAGGGCGTTCGGGTACAGGCATTTCGTCGGGATACAAGCAAACCAAAGCACGCTCAATACTCCCCTCCCAAACCCGAAGATCCCTGGTACACGGCATACAATCTCTACACCGAAAAAAAAGGCCGCTCGCATCCTGACAAGATCATCGTAGTGCTCGCTCACAAGGACTCGCAAAGCTGGATCGACTCCCCAGGGGCCAACGACAACGCCATTGGAACCGCCGGTGTATTGGAGATGGCACGCGTCCTCGCGGAGTACACACCCGAGAGCACTATCCGGTTCCTCTTCTGCAATGAGGAACACACACCGTGGACGAGCAAGACCGCAGCGCAAAAAGCGAAATCGCGTGGAGACAATATTATTGCGGTCTTCAACATGGATGGCATTGGAGCAAAGACGGCAGAGGAGACGGCCGCAGGAAAGAAGACCAACGTAACTGCGTATACAAAGCCCGAGGGTAAACATCTCGCCGAGCTGATGGGCGAGGTGAACGCTCGATATTCCATCGGCCTGGAACAGCGAACTGCAGAGAGGCCACGACCCGGCGACGACGATGGGTCATTTGTTCTGGCCGGCTACCCCGCCGCGGTTATCAATATCGGATCTCTACCTTATGGCGACCCAAACTACCACGCCGAGGGAGACATCCCGGAAACGTGCGACATTGAGAACGCGGCCATGACCGTGCAAGCAACGTTGGCGGCAGTGGCGACGATCGACCAAGACCTCTGAGCGACTTGCCGCCTTATCCACCGCGGCATTTTGTTGGGCACACGGCCGAGGAAAAACGATCCCCCCTGACCCGGGACAGCCGCAACTCGGTTTGTCGGAATGGCCCCCTTCTTGTGAGTCGCCTCTTACAACCCGACCACAACCGCACGGCCCCGGCTTAATGTGCCGGGGCTGCGATTTTACTCCGCCCTTTGCCAAGAACGATTCAATCGCCGCGGAGCAGTTTTCGCAGGCTGTCCAGGAGGACAGCCTCGACGCCGGGGGCCAGACTGGAGGCGTGCGGGCCGGTTTCATAACCGCCCTGCTCATAGGCCGGGGCCGTGCCGATGTAGCCGGGACCGTAGTCGCCATAGGCAGCCATCGCAATGAACAGGTCGTGACGCATCTGTTTGGCGGCGAGTTGATACTCGACGAACAGTTCGCCCGGCGTATGGAGCACACGGGCCGGACCGAGGCGGAGGCAGGACAGCTCCGTTCGATGTCCTGCCTGGCAGCGCTGCAACCAGACAAGTTGCGCCGCCGCACCGGACTGGAGGCTTTTGTCCGACCCGCGCAGGGCGGCTTCGAGCTCCGATTCCTTAAGATGAGCCGCGGGAGGCAGCGCAACGGGTACGACCTCCCAGCCGATATCCTTCACGGTGAGCGCGAACTTCTCCGTCGTCTCCCACGCGCGTTTCATTCCGTCAGCAAGGCGCTGGGCCAGCACCCAACGCGTTGCGTGTGAGCCATCGTTGTATTTGCCGGCGCCCACGTTGCCGCCGGCACCGTTGAAATGCACGTGCAACGCGTCGGGAACCTGCTGCTGCCGGAGAAAACGGGCGATGCCGGGGAAATCCGGGTTCGCGATACCGGTGCGATAGTAACTCTGCGGATGACAAGCGTAGTAACTGAGCACGGCGAGCGGCTGGTCGCCGTTCCAGAAGCTGATGAGCGAGACGATGGGGTCAATGGTGCCTTCCGGTTCAGCGCGGAGGGCGGGGTCCGGGGTCGCAGTCCAGCGCGTGGCGCGCACTTTGCCATCCGGCCCGAGGATGCGCCGATTGGAGGCCACCTCCCGGACTTGGGCCTGCCCGAGGCCAAGGTGAGTGACGGGCTTGCTCTCGCTTAGCGATGCGCGAACCGCTGCCGTGAGTCGCTCCAACACCACGTGGGCGAACGAGCCCTCGTAGCGGCCCACTGGCAGGCCCCGCTCGCGGAGCAGTCTTTCGGTCGCAAAGTCACACTCCGGTGCGTCATGCTGGTGCACCGTATGGACCGCCACGCGCTGCCGCGTCGTTCCCGCGGCATCCGCCAGCGTTTGCCGGAACACGTCGTGACCCTCGTTGCTGATGCCAATCCAGTCGAGCGCACACAAGACGATAGGCTCGCCGGCACCCAGCACAATCACGCCGCGACCGCGCAAGCCGATTTCACCCTGCGCCTTGACCGGGTCATAGGCCATCATGCTGCCCATAGGCGGGGTGGCATCCACATCGAACACGGCCAGGCGCAAACCCTCGGCCCGCAGCGTCGCGGCGATGGAGACAAGGGCGCAGGCGACGAGCAATGCAGCGCCTGGGCGGCGCAGACCTGCATCAAGAGGACGGCTGACTGGTCGAGAACTGATTTGCAGCAATTGACTTTGGCTCATTGAACAACCTTTCTCTCTCCGCATCGCCTCAGAAATCCAGCAGCTTCAAGACATCTTCGACGGTGCCCTCCTTGCTGGTCCGGCGACCCGGCCCGGAGGGACTGTCAAAGACCAGGTACTCCTTCTTGGCCTGGATGGGAAGGGAGAGTTTGTAGGGCTGACATTGCGGGATGGCAGCCACTGCGCGCCGGGCGCCCTCGTAGAGGGCTTGGCGAGTTTCGTCGAACGGATACAGCGCCGCTGCTTCGCGCGTGATGCCCCGCTTGACGGCCACCGTAACGCAATTGGACCCAAAGAATTTCGCGGCCTCCCGGCAGGTCGCCTCATCGCCCGTCACCATGATGGTCGGGACGCCGTAGTGCCCGGCGATGGCCGCACACTGGGCCAGCTCACCGGACTCGACCCCGTTGTACCAGTATCGGTTTTCCGTTCGCGACGACTGCGTATGGGCCAGCACGCCGTCGGGCGTGCCCATCATGGCATGGGCGCCCAGTTGGACCAGACCGGCGAACGACTCATCAAGGCCCGTGAGCGGACCCGGACGTGGTTTGCCGGTGATGTACTTGGCGCCGGGCTCCATCAGGTGCGGGACAAACGCCTGCGACCCGTGCCCATCAAGCACCACGATGTCGGTCGCACCGCCGGCCCGCAACCCGCGGACTACGGCCGCAATGTCGCCCATCAAGTACTCTTTCGCTTTCTCGCCCAGCGAATTGCCCGGCTCGCGCGTCTGCGCGAACTGGTACACACCGCTCGCTCCCTCCAGATCGGTGACGATGTAGATGCGGAGCGGGGCTGCGGCCAGCCGCCCAGTGAAGCAGGTGAGCACGAGCAGCCAGCCGGTGAGATGGATCAAAACAGCGCCTGGTTTCATGGTTCGTCGTGCGGTTACTGATGTCGGCTTGTTCATTTGATCTTTCCTTATTTTTGGGCGCCCTTCCTTTGCCTGCGGGCCTTTTGCGCTGGAGCTGTCGGTGCAGCGCCCTCCTGACCCGGAGGGGCCTCCTCAGCGTGCAGACGGAGACACATCGAAATACTTCTTCACAATCCACTCCGGTTGCCATTGGTCCGGAACGCGTTTTCGCCCGGTCAGATCAACCGCTTCGGGCGGCTTGTTCTCGGTGGGCAATTGCAGCGTGTCGCCAACCTTGGCCTGCCACTGGCCCATCCGCTTGAGCAGCCGCTGGACGTGCTCCGCATATTCCGCGCGGTCGATCAAATTGGTCTTCTCGTCCGGATCGGTTTGCAGGTCGAACAACTGCATGTGGCCGATCTTCGGGTAACAGATCAGTTTCCATCGCTCATCCCGCACCGCGCGCTGGATGTCGATGTACGGCAGGAACACTGAATCGCGGACGCGGTCTCGCTTTCCCTCCCACAGGGGTCGCAGGCTTTCGCCTTCCAGGTCCGCAGGACGTTGAATCCCGATCACGTCGCACAGAGTGGGGAAAACATCCAGCAGATAGCTGAATGCCTGGGTAGATTTGCCCTCCGGAATGCCGGGACCGACGAAAATCAGCGGGACACGCATGCTGTGCTCGAACACGCTTTGCTTGCCCAACAGACCGTGGCTGCCCAAGGCGAGTCCATTGTCGGCGGCATAGATGATCACGGTGTTGTCCGCCTGCCCGGTTTGTTTCAAGGCTTCGAGAATCCGCCCGATCTGGCCGTCGAGATGCGTGATCGCTCCGTAGTATTCCGCCAGTTGGTCGCGGATGACGGCCTCGGTCCGCGGCCAGGGCGCCAGGTTCTCGTCGCGGCCTCCCTTCATCATGCCATTGTCGAAGGGAAGCTGCGGAAGGTAATTCCCGGGCAGGGGGGGCAGATTTCGATAGTACATGTCCCGAAACGCCGGCGGCGGCATCCGGGGATCGTGCGGCGCGGTAAAGGCCACATAGGCAAAGAAGGGCTTCTTGCCATCGTGGTTTTGGAGAAACTGGATCGCGGCATCCGCAAACAACTCGCTGGAGAACTTCTCGCCCGTGTGCAATTCGGTCAGTTTGCCATCGGGGCCGAGGTCTCTGACCGGCACCTTGGTGTGATCCGACATGCCGCCGAACATGACGGCCTGTCCGCGCTGGAAGGCGCGCAGCCAGGAGGGCTGGCCGTTATGCCATTTACCGGTGCCGAACGTCACGTAGCCGTTCTCTTGCAGCAGCTCCGGCAGAAGTTTGGCATCTTTGAGAGTCGCGGTATCCACGTGGAACCACGTCTTGCCGCTCATCAGCATCGCCCGGCTGGGCACGCACACGGCGCCGCTATTGCCCCCGAAACAATAGTTGGTTCGGAAGGCAAAGCCAGAGGTCACCAGCTTGTCAATGTTCGGGGTCTTGATGTTCGGATTGCCCAAAGCGGCGATGGTGTCAGCTCGCTGGTCGTCGGCGAAAAGGAACAAAATACTGGGCTTCCCGGCGCCGTGGGCCAGAGGGTTGGAGCAGAACAAGACCAACAGCAGGCCCAAGACCCATCGAGTCCGGCATTTCGTTTTCATTTCTTGTCCTTTCGTCTGGTTTTCACCGTCGCCTTTTGGCCTTTCGCTTTGCCTTTGCCCGCCTGCTCAAAGGCGCGGTCGACTTCCGAGGGACGGGCATCTGCGAACTGATCCAACGCGCCTTGGAGCAGCTTCGCCGCAGCGGCGGCTTCGCCATCGAGTGATGCAACCGTCAGCGGTTGTTTCTCCTCCACATCTTTGCTGAGGTCGAAGAACCCGCCGGAGCGGTAGAGCTTGTAGCGATGATTGAAGGCAAACTCGCGAACGGACAGGTCGGCCGACTGGCGCGGCGAATACCACGAGTAGATCCAGTCGCGCGGCTGCCCTTCGGCACCGAGGAGTTGCGGGAGAAACGTGCGGCCATCCAATTTCAGGCCGGACGGCGGCGCCACGCCTGCGGCTTGGAGGAGAGTTGGCAGGAAGTCCGTGCTGTCCACGAGGTCCGAGCAAGCCCTTCCGTCCGCGATCGTGCCGGGCCAGCTCGCAATCAGCGGCACATGCATCCCGGCATCGGTGGTCGTGCCCTTGCCGCCGATGACGAGCCTATCCCCCATCATCGAGCGCGTGCCTCGGCCCGTGCCGTTGTCGCCGACAAAGAGAAGCAGCGTGTTGGTGCGGATGCCGAGCGAATCGAGCCTTGCGACCAGTTTGCCAATGAGCTTGTCCATGCAGGCGACCATATCGGCAAAGTGCTTCGCGTCCGTGTTGACATTCTCGCCCTGCGCCTTCGGGTCCCAGTCCCGGCTGTCGGGCGTCGGCTGATAGGGGGCGTGCGTCAGCATCATTGGGTAGTAAAGGAAGAACGGGCCATCCTTCCTGCGAGTGATGAAATCCAGCGCGTAGTCGTTCACGAGATCAGGCCCGTATTCGCCATTGGCGTAGTTCTTCTCGACCCCGTTGATTTCGAGGCCGGGGTTCGCATAACGAGGCGGACGACGGGTATGCTGCCAGAGGCAATACTCGTCGAAGCCGAAATTCTTCGGCAGGCCAAGGTCTCGCCCAAGCTGCCACTTGCCGGCGATGCACGTCGCGTAACCGGCTTGCTTGAGCAGATTGCCGAAGGTGACCGCTTGCGGGTCCATATTCCCGAAGTTGATGTAGTTCCTTACGTTATAGCGGCCGGTCATCAACTGCACGCGGGTCGGCGTGCAGAGCGGCTGCACGTAGCAGTGCGTGAAGCGAACGCCGGTTGCCGCCAGCCGGTCTATTACCGGGGTCTTGTAGCTCGTACCGCCGTTCGCGCCGATGGTCTCATAGCCGAGATCGTCGGCCATGATCAAGATGATGTTTGGCTTGCTCGATGAAGCGGCCCGAGAAACAGCCGGGCCGACGAAGATTGCCGCCCCAACCGCAAGCACTAATGTGATGAAAGGCAATAGAGATTTCATGCCGTGATTATAACGCCCTGCCCACCCTTTTGAAGCAAATAATGCACTGTATCGCCCGGAAGATTCCGAGGGCAACAGGTGAGGACCTGTTCGGCACAAGGCCGATATAGAGCGTTCAGAACCCTTGCTCCAGTCTGCGCATCATCGCTCTGAAGCTCTCTCTTTCGGGTTGTGTCAGATTGCCATTGCCAGAGGCGGATCGATACACACCAGCAGCTTCGTCCAGCTCTCCCCGTTCGAGGTGGATCGCGCCGAGCAATGCGTAGGCGTCGCCGTACGGCACATTTCGACGGACCATCTCCTTGAGAACTCTCACAGCTTCATCCGTCTGGCGTTGCTGATGCAGGTAGAAGGCGTACGTGTAGCCGTACTTGCCCTCTTCGGGGTGCAACCGGTAGGCCTTCTGACACCATCGCAGCGATTCAAACGGTCGATCCGAGGCCAGCATTACACCAAGGTTATATGCAGCGGCCGCTGAATTGGGATCAAGCTCGAGCGTTCTGCGAAAAGCCTGCTCCGCCTCCTTCGGGCGCTTCATCTCGCCCAGAAGCATCCCGAGATTCAAGTGGACGGCTGGGTTGTTCGGATCCAGGGCGATGGCCCTGCGGAACGAGGCTTCCGCCTTGTCATTCTCGCCCTTGGCATTATAGACGAACGCGATGTTCACATAGGGCGGCACGAAGTCCGGCCGCAGCTTGATAGCATTCTCGTACGAGGCCAGGGCCTTTCCGCCATCCCCTCGCTGCATGTAGAAATTGCCCAGATTGTACTGGGACGCATAGTCATCAGGGCGGGCGTGGAGCGCCTCCAGCAACTCCGTTGTGGCACGCCCAACCGCCGCTTCGTACTCCTCTGGGAGTTGCTCCGCCGGGACAGCGGCCAGAGCGGTCGCTGCCCGCACGCGCACCAGAAGATGCCCGTCGGCCGTCGCTTTGGCCAACGCCCTGACGGATTCATCGGTCACGTACCCATCCAGGGCCTGGGCCGCGGCAGCACGCACCAACGGGGAAGAATCCTCTTGGAGGGCTTTGATCATAACCGGCCATTTGGCCTGGGACTCGCAGTGATGCAACAAGCGGATCAACGACGCTGCGAAGACCTCATCACGATCCTTGGAGCCAATGTACGCCAGGATATCGCCCAAGCGGCGCCAATCGCCTCGCCGGGCGGCATCCACAAGAGCCGCTCGCTCCAGGACGGGTTTCTGGTAGTCTCGTTTGTGCCACTGCCTCACTTGCTGATCCGCCCAGGTCGCGTCTTTGTCCTTATGGCAGATGTTGCACGCATTGGGGGACTTGAACTTGAGGGTAGCCGCCGGCGCGGGGGGACACATGGAGTGATCGCTGCGGGTCATGCGGGCAAACTCTGTCATGGGCATATGGCACACAATGCACCGATTTCCCGTGCTGTCCGCCTCGTGGTGCGTATGCGCCGGGGCGTTCTCCACCTTCTCCTGATGGCAGGGCAGGCACGCGGCGTTCGGCTTCTCATCACCCTTGAATCGATAGCGTCCGCTGGACGTGTGACAGTGCATGCAATCGAGCCTGCCGCTTTTAACGCATGGACTCACGCGCCAGGTCGTCATCGTATAGTTCTCGCCCAGGTCGCGTCCATCCGGGTAGAAGTCCGGGTGCTCCAGGGTCGTCAGATCGAGGCGATCGAAGTAGCGGTCGCCCGGTTTGAAAGACGCGCTCACGGGACTCATCTTGGCATGGCACGATCCGCACATCGAGTTGATCTGCTCGGCCGTAAAGGACTTGGTGCTGATGATCTTGAGGTCTTGCGGCGCCTGGCCCTCGGGAACCGCCCGGCAGGCCCGGACATGCTCTTCGGCCGGGCCGTGGCAGGATTCGCAGTTGATGCCGGGCTCGACCCACGTGGTGCGGTAGGTGTCCGTCTTGGGATCGTAGTTGGTGGATAGTTGGCTTACATGGCAGCCGTGGCACGAGGTATTGAACGTGTACATCGGGTCCGTCCAGGGCATGGGGGCGTCAGCCCCCGCGCCGGGGAAGTGACGCACACCGCTGGCGGCCGTGTCGAACCACGTCCTAATCCGCACGTCGTAAGCTACGGGCAAGGTCTGCAAGCGTCCACGTTCCATCGGCGTCAGGAAGTAGTAAACGTTCTTCCCGCCCATCACGTGCGCGATTGGATGCCGTTTCTCGCCATCCGGCCCTCGCTCAAGGACCCAACCTTCCTCGCGCCCGATGCACGCAACGTACTCATTCTTGCCAATCTGGACCGGCCCCTCGGGCATCGTCAGATTCGCCTGTGCAAATTCGAACGTGTACGGCTGCATCGCCAGGCCGTGATGCGACGGCGCCCACAGTTGATAGAACGGCTCATGACACTGACGGCAACTGGCCGAGCCTGCATAAGGCTCCCTCGCCGGCGGTTGAGTACCCGTCTCTCGGGCGACGCCGATGGCTGCCGTCACAGCCACGATGATGAGATGGCGGATGTGCTTTTCCATGATTTTATTTTGCAGGCTACTTCCCCCTCGCCTTCTTCGCGGCTTTCGGCCGGTTCGCCTGCGGACTTTCGAGAGGCGGCGCGATGTTGCCCTTGTTCCAGTCCGCCTGGCGGCACGCGCGCGACATCGGGATATGGACCTCCTTCCAGTCGCGGCACCGATCTCTTCCATTCCTCGGCAACCTTCTTGCATCGCTCCAGCGTCGCCGGGTCCACCACCGGGTCATCCGTTTGCTCCCGCCGCGTCCAGGCGGACGTTGGCACACCGCATTGCGGAACAATACCCCCTGTTTCGCGAAGGCATCGATGTTCGGGCTCATAACGATATTGCTGCCCGAGCACCCGACATACCCGTAACAGAAATCATCTTCAGGGAAGCGCTTGTGATTCCTTTTGCTTTGGGACAGCCCGTTCGGGCAGCGCGGCCTTCCAGCCGGCCTTCAGCAGCTCAGCCATGTCCTGGCGCGTTTTCGCATAGGCCGGGTCGTCCGCCAGATTGACCGTTTCCCACGGATCTTTCTCCAGGTCAAAGAGCGCCGCGGGAACCGGCCCCTTCTTGAACTCCAGGTAACTGAACTTGCGGTTTCGCACGACCTGGTTGTTCTCGTTCTCAACCATGAACACGGCTTTTTTCCAGGGCTGACTCGGGTTTGCCAGCAGCGGCACAAAACTAAGTCCTTCCAAATTGGCGGGCAGGTCGAGGCCTACGAGTTCGCCGACGGTGGGCATGAAGTCCACGAACTCCACGAACTCGCGGCAGACCCGGCCGTTGGCCGGCGCGCCCGGCACGCGCACCCACAACGGCGCACGCCGCGTGGCCTCGAGCATCGAATACTTGGACCAGAATCCATGATCCCCCAGGTGGAAGCCGTGGTCGCCCATAATGAAGACGATCGTGTTCTTAGAAAGACCTTGCTTTTCCAATTCATCGAGAACCATGCCGATGTTGCTGTCCACGAAACTCACGCAGGCATAATAGGCGGCAATGGCCTCCTTGACTTGCTGCGGCGTTGGCTGCTGCTTTGTGAAGATGTCCGGGTTGCCGCCGGTCACGCGCCTGGGATAGAGACTGCTCTGGAATTTGGGCGGCGCGGGCGGATCGGGAATTTTCGCCGGGTCATACATGTCAATATACTTCTTCGGCGCAATAAGCGGCGTGTGCGGGCGCGATTGATGGACCGAAAGGAAGAACTGCTTTTTCGTCTTCGCGAACTCCTTCAGCAACGCGCAGGCGGTTTGCGCGTTGCGATAGTCGCCCTCCTCGTCAGGCGCCAGGCCCGAATCGCCGTAGCGGTCGGAATTCCGGGAGCGCCATTCACGGTATGCCCTGCTGTTTCTGTCCTTGGGAGCAGGATCTCTCTGGGCGCGCTTGACCGGTGGAAACGTGAGGATGGGATCGGGTCCGTTCCATCCAGGCGGCTTGCCATAGCTCTCAATCCGGTCGAAGGCGAGCAGCTGCTTCTCGGCGTATTCGACCGTGTGGAAGAACTTGCCGATGACGGCGGTATGAAAGCCTTTTTTCTTGATCAGCTCCGGCAGGGTGACCGTGCCGGGCGGCAGGCTCTTGTCCATCTCTTGGCCGTTGTTCCAGACCCGGCTGGTGAGCGGACGCAATCCGGTAAGGAATGAGGTGCGCGAGGGATTGCAGCAGACGGCCTGCACGTAGGCGGAGTCGAATCGGACGGCGCTGCCGGCGAAGCGATCCAGGTTCGGCGTCTTGCAGATGGGATTGCCGTAGCAGCCGGGTGTGCCCGCATTCCAGTCCTCGACGATAATGAACAAGACGTTCATCTTCGAGGTCTCCGGCATCCGGGCGGCGGCGAGCGTGTCAGCCGGGACGGCGGCCAGACCCACACAGACGGCCAGCGCCAGCGCGATCAGAGAGTGTGTGATGTGTGCGGTCCCCATTCTTTGGTCCTCCTTGTTACCTGGATTCATGGTTTGTTGGTGAACTCAACCAGCAGCACCGGTCCCGGCCAATTCACCTCCGCCGCGTGCTCGGTGGTGGCCGAGTACATGTAGAACACATTATCGCCCTTGTGGAGCAGGTCCAACGGGACAGCAATCGCGTCAAAGCTGTAGTTGTGGACGACCCCCACGCGATCGACAAGCTTGCGGTCATTCCATCCAATCTCGTCCGCGTGTGCGGCTGACCAACTGGACAGGAGCAAGCGAGCCGTGGTCGCACCTTCCAGGGAATCCGGCAAGGGAATTTTGCATGTCATCCGCTTCTTGACGCGAACGCCAAAAGCCTCCGGAACTTCCGTGGCTCGATACATCTTCACCGAGCGGCTCGCGCGCTTGAGGCCAAGGTTCTCCACCGCTGGTGTCATGAAGGACATGCCGTTTGCATCGGTGACGATCGCGGCGATCCGCATCGGCCGCTCCTGGTCAGGGACCCACTCGTTTTCCCAAACGACCCGGAACGGCGCATGGGTGGCCGTGCCGATGTGGTGTTTCCTGACGCCGTGCTCCGTTTGGTACTGCCATTTCCGAAACTGGCCGTCGCCGCACCAGTTGAAATCCTCGTAGAAACCGATGAAGTCAACCTGCTGCACCACGCGGTCAGAACTGGTGGCTTCGGCGGATACTGCGGGTCTGTCACCCAAGGCCTCCCCCGCCGCGGGCGCCGTGATCCGGCCCGTCGGATGCGGCTTTGAGGCATCGTAGTAAACGCGGATGGTGAAGTCGTAGATCCAGTAGAAGCCCCAGTTAAAGTTGTAACGGATCTGCGGACCGGCGGTGAACTGGACGGCGTTCTTGCCCTGGCACAGATGTTCAAGCGGGATGGACACCGCGTTGTTACCCAGGAGGGTGCGGTAGTAGCAGGACGGATTAGCGGGCATGCCCGTTGGCTGAGGCACCTCGATCCAGTCGTGACCGTTGACGCGGAACTTCTGGCCGCTGGTGCCGATGTGGCCACCCCAGTATTCCACGCTCATTTCAGCACGGATGGCCTTGCTGAGATCGACCTCGATTTCCTTGCGCACCTGGTGCGGCTTGTCCCGCATCCCCAAACTCGGGTCTGCCTTGCGAGGGCAGTTGGGGTCTAGTTCGGAAAAGAAGGTGCCTTGGGACTTGCCGTAGCTGAAGGTGAACTCTCGAAAGATGTCACCCGGTTCGGGCTGACCCCAGCAGGATCGCCCACCCAGGAGGACCAGCAGCAGCACCAGATGCGCGGCCTCTGCTCGGTGAGCGTGTAAATGATCGATGCACAGATTCGCACTCATGATCCATTTCCTGTCATGATTTTCGTGGGTCTGATCATAGAATCCGTAGAACACGTCGAATCCATGCTTTTCCGTAATGCCAGTGGAGCCATGCGGCCCGATACCCCACTTGGCGAATCCGCCTGTGGCGCAGCCCGCGTGCCTCCCGCTCAACAGCGCACAACGCGTTGGTGCGAACGCCGTCCCCGTCGGCTGCCGTAGCAAGGCGCGAAAGCCTTCTTTCTCCAGCCCTCAAATCAGCGACGCACAACTCCACCGATGGAATCGTGCCGCGCCGAACAAAACTGCGTTGTCACAAGGTGACAGACTCCGCGTACGGCGTTTCTCGGTGCCAATGCCGCCGGGCGCCCGATACGATCGCGGCCAGAAACAACTTCGCATGATACCATTGCCTGATATTGTACACAATCGCATTTTGTCTTGTGCCCTGCTATGATTGAAAAAACGTCCTATCTATCTGCAAGAATTAGATTTATGTTTAACTTCTACAGATTGCGATAAGTCCTTGTCTATCAAGCAATCGGTATCTCATATCGTGAATCAGACACTCGGATTCCATGAACGACTGTCAGTCAGCCGGTGTCAAAATTGAACCGGGACCCGATGTTTTGGCCAGGAAATGGGGATTCAGAAGACAATGTCGCTGAACGTAGTCGAATGGGCTCACCACAAGCATAGCAGTACCGGGTGCTGTAGCCATCGACCTTCTGGCGCAAGCCATCCCCCAGGCGGATTTCTAACGCGCCGGCCGGTCACATCGTGCTTGTAGGCGATTTCCTGCCCCCGCTCCTGTCTTCCGCCTAGTGCTCCCGCTCTTGTCTTCGCAAGAAGACGCGGGGGCCGGGTCTTGGTCCGGGGAAGGCCCGCTCTATGGCTCAGCCATAAATCGAAGATCCGGCACGACGGCCGCACAAGCTCGGCGGAGGTATTCCTCGTATGCCCACTGGCCGCTGCTGCCGGTCTGGCGGGTTATGACCAGGTCGAGACTGGGCACAAACGCGATGAGCTGGCCGCCCGAGCCGGGCTTATGGCGTGCGTCAGATGGAATGCCGAGGCCGCTGCGGCCGTCCTCGCCGCTCAGACGCGCGGGCAGCTCCCAACCGTGTGAGAACGTCTGCGGATTGAGCTTCCAGCGCATCTCCGGGCTTTGAACATTGTGCGTAGGTGCGGCCGTCTGGTCCACGAACCACTTTGGGATCACCTGCCGTTCGCCCCACCACCCGCCGCGAAGCATGCAGTGGGCGATTCGGGCCAGGTCGCGCGCCGGCATGCCTAATCCGTGCGTCGGATGCCGACCGATCTTCTGGCCTCCGTCGAAATACTGGAACCACCAGTGCTCGATGCCCAGCGGTTTGAACAGCGCCTCGATGGCGAATTGGTCGTAGGGTTTGCCGGTGACTGTCTCGCACACCAGCGCCGCATGGTGAAGCGCATGTGTCGAGTAACCGCAGGCAGTCCCGGGATCAAATGCAAGAGTCGCGGTGCGAGGGTCGCCGCTATGGCCCAGCACGTATTCCCAGGTGCCGTCGTTTGGCGCGCCGGTGGCCTCGGGACACAGGCCGGAGGTGTGATTGAGCAGTTGCTTGACGGTGATCTGCGCCTTGCGCGGATCGCTCAGCGGCTGGGCCCAAGGGATGAAATCAAACGCCAAATCGTCGAACTTCATCTTGCGAGGTGTCAGACCCTGTTGGCTTTGTTCGGATGCAATCGCCAGCACCGTCGCGCAAACAGCCTTTGAGACCGAGGCGACGCGGCGAGAGTCTGTCTTGGCGCTATTGCCCCGTTCGACTTCGAGCACGACAAAACCCCGGCGGATTACGATTGCGGCGAAGTCCCGCTTGTCACTCTGCAGAAGCCACTTCTTCAGATCATCGAGCTTCGCCGGGTCCGTACCCGCAATCCTGCGGATATCCTCCGGCTTCTCAATCTTCCGCCAGCCGCCTTGCGATTCCGGCGGAGGGAAGTAGTCAATGACGGCGGTGTCGTTGTCCGCTGCTGCGTCGGCGGATTCCCCGGAGACCTGTACAATCACGCGGCGGTACGCTGCCAGCGGCGGAACCCCGTCGTCACGCACCGCCAGAATCACGTGGATTGTCCTGCCGGCGGCGTCGTTCGGGACACGCAGAAGGGCGAGCGGGGATGATGCATTCGCCACGGCTGCTTCGCCCTCGTATGTGCCGGCCTCGCGGTAAACGAACCATTCCCAGGTGAGTGCATCCCCGTCGGGATCGCGCGAAAGGCTGGCATCGAGTGATACCGCCTGGCCGGGGCGGGCGGTAATGTGCAGAATCTCCTTTCCATCGGCGCCGTTCAGGACGGCGCGTGGGGCATGGTTTGCCTCACGCGGCGGTTTCACGCACCAGTCGAGCCTCGCGCGGAAATCGTTCTGCAAGTCCGCCGCCCATCGAGCGAGTGTATTGTCGCGGCTGGCGGCGCCGTTCCATGTATCCGTCTGATTGGCCCAGTAGTACGGCTTGCCGGAGAAGCTCTCGTTCAGCCCGTAACGACCGGCCCAGGAACCCCAGAGCGGCTCGTTCGGATCGTTCATGCCCGTGGGCACTAAGTAGAGGAACGTCATCGTATCGCCCTCTTTCGCCCAGTGGGTGGTGTTCGTCGGGTACAGTGCGCCAAGCGGGCCGTGCTCAGTGAGCACGTCGCGCACGAGGTCGAACCCGCCCGCCTGCGAGGTAAGAGCGGAAAAACGATGGTACCAGCGATTGCCCTCGAGCGGCGGCTCAAACGTGTTTACCCAAATCCTGAACGGCGGAGTAATGGTCGTCGTGTGGTCGCCGAACTTGTCGGAGGAGGAGAGCCGGAGCTTCGACTTGAACTGGGCATACCCCTCCGGCCCGCGCTCGCGCTGCACCAGGTCAAGGGCTCGCTTGAGGTTGTTGGTGGCCGCACCGCTGTCGGTGCCCCAGTCCGAATACCAAAGCGGACGCGGGTCGTCTTTGTCCACGGCCGAGAGAATGAGTCTCACCGCGTCGTCGGTGTCATTGTAGCCGGCCACGGTGCGTTGCACGAGAAACTCTCTCGTGGGATAGCTCGCATCGTGCTGCACAAGGTTCGGTCGGCATTCGCCGTAGGCATCGAGCAGGCGGCGAAGGACGCCCAGACCGGAATCTTGCGGATTCTTGTTCTCCGGGCGGCGCGTCACCGGCCGATTTGCGATGATCCCTTCAACGTCCCACTCGTTCGCGTAAAGGAGAAACCGCACGAGCGACTGCTCGTCATCCGGATCGCCGCCCGCGTCCGTCTCGATGATCAATCTCCGCCTGCTATCGGTCAAGGTCATTTGCCTGATTGCGACATACACCTGCGGGTCGTCCGCCGCTCCCTCGAACGTGAACGGAAAGCGCTGATTCACCTCCACGTGCATGAAGCCCCACGATGCCCCATTTGTCACGCACAGCTCGCAGGCCTTCGCACCTTCCCTACCTACCTTCTCATCCTCGTTGCACACGATTGGCTTATTGAACTTCCTCAGTGCGGCAACGCGGGCTGGAATATCCTCGATCCGCGTGCTATTGAAGTGGATCAGCAGGAAGTCACTCGCTCGGGCTACGCTGTCGGGCAGCCGTCCATGGCCGAGGCCGCTGGCGGACACCAGAAGTGTCGGCGAGGTCTGTTTCGCCAGGCCGATCAGTTCCGCAATACCCTCGGCTGTCTTCAACAAATGGTGATCGAAGCCGCTGTGGTCGAACTCGTTGGCAATCTCCAGGACAACGTTGGTAAAGCCGCTGTCCTTGACCCAGTTCACGACATTGACCACGCCGGCGCGGACAGCGGCCTCATTCGTGAGCACCTGGTCCTGGCGCTGATAGTAGCAGCCGAGGATGACAACCGCGCCGTGGCGGTCGCAGGCCTCGAGCACCCGCCGCACACGCTGCAGGTAGGAATCGCGCAAGGAGCCGTCCGGATTGAAGGCGGAGTTCATGGCGCCCTCGTAACCGGGCATGCCGCCCTGCAAGCACAATGTGAACGCACGAACGCCGTGGGACACATAGTCAGGCAGGCGGGCAATGAATTCCTCTGCGTTGGAATCGGGGTCGAAGTTGGGCCGGTTCCGATCTTCGAAGACGGCGTTGACCATCCGCACGTTCATCAGCAGTCCCTCGGCCTTTGTACCCGGATACGTCATCTCGTCATTCAGAAGCCACCGATCTTCCCGGATCGAGACGCGGGTGCGGGGCAGGGTGCGATTCTTGGCTGGAACGATCAGATGCCCGATGACCTTCTGGCCGCGCTGGTCGGTGATCGCCTCCATCAGCGGCCCAAACAGGTACCGGCGCACCGGATTACGGTATCGGCCCGGTTCGGCGGCGACCGTTTCCAGATCCCCACCGTTGCGCACGGCGATGAGGTTCAGACTGGGAACGACCAGGAGGATTTGATGGCCCGCACCGGAGCCCCAGAATGCGTCCTTTGGCAGCTCCGGGTATAAGCCATCGTTGTTGCTCCACCAGCCGATGCCGCAGTTGCCGGGCGTGCTGGCGTCCCGAGTGACGAGCCTCACTGCCTTGCGGCTGAGCAGTTGTCTGCCTTCCCAGTTGCCTTCACACAGCATGAGCCGGCCCACGCGCGCCGCCGCCCGAGCCGTGTAGCCGCCGCCACCCCAGGAGCCGACCAACGGTAGACCGTCCACTGTATAGGTCCTGCCGTAGCCGATGGACCAGTCCGTGTCCGCCACACTGATGGGCCGCATCACCCGCTCGCGCAGCAGCGTGCGAATGTCTTTGTGCGGGGCGTCCCGCAGCGCGGCCGTAACGCAGTAGCTCAGCATCGCGATGCCAGGATTGCTGTATTGCATCTTCTGGCCCGGCCCGAAGAGCACCGGTGCGGCATCGCGCGAGATGCTGAAGGGATCCCGGGGCGGGTCGAGACGCTTCCAGAAATCGCCTTTCCAGCCGGTGAGCTTCTCGTGCGGCAGGTCATCCGCTTCTGCATCCTCGACGCCCGAGGTGTGCGAGCCAAGATGGCGAATGGTGATCTTCGACTTGCGCGGGTCACTTCTCCACTGGGGCACGAATTTGGCGGCAGGATCATCCAGTGCGATAAGACCGTCGCTCATCGCCACAGCCAGTGACACGCCGCCCACAACCGCCTTGGCCATCGACGCCGTGTAGTGCTGCTTATCTGCTCCGTGCCCCCGCTGGTACCACTCGCACACGATCTTGTCGTTCCGGATGACAAGCAGTCCTTTCGTACGGTGGTCAGCCAGAGACATCCTCATCTGCTCCAGCTTGGCCCCGTCCATTCCCTGATCTTCCGGGCTCGCCTTCTGCCACTGGAAAGCAGTAGCGCGATTGTCATCCGCCCCCATGACGCGTGGGCCTGCGGCCGCAAGAAGCAGCAGTGCCAGAACCTTGATGACCCATTTCATCCCGTGGTTGCATCGAGTCTCTGATTCGGTCATGTTTACGGTGCCCCTTTCATCACTTGTCGTTTCACACGGAGCAGGTGGAGAGACATTGCATGGTGTAACGACATAGGACAGCTCAATGCGTGTGTAGGATGATTGAGTTTCATTTACCCACGACCACCTGCGCGACCGTCGCCCCCGCCGAGGGGTGCGTCACGCCGCTGTTCAGATCCATCTCATCCGTGACCCATAGCACCCAGTCCTTGCTTGTGTCCGGAGGCGTGAACGTGCTCGTGCCCGCCTGGACGTTGAATGCCGTGCCGAGTGCCCCATCGACGTCCCGGGGATTGAGCCAATGACCCTTCATCGCCGTCCCGTGCACCGTCAGCTTGAACGATCCCGATGTGCTGTAAACCACGTAGTGGTGCCCGGCTTCCGCCAGGCAGAACCGGGTCACGCCGCCCCCCTCGACTGAAGCGTTCGAAGGAGCCATCCGCTGGAAGGGAACGCGGCTCTGGGCCAGGAAGCGCTGGAAGGCCTTCAGGTGGTGCCCGGTCCCCACTCCCGCCGCTCCCCCGCAGAAGGCAACCCACACTTTGCTTCTCATGAGGTCCGTTTCCTCATAGCCGAACTCGTCGGCCAGAACAGGGATCGAATGACTCCGCAGGCCCGTCACGTAGTCATTGAGCTTGGCCAGGTCCTTTTCCTCGTTGCCGCACTGGGCGGGGATATAGGCCGCCCATGCCTGATCTGAAAACACCCAGGGCCTGAACGCCCAGTCGTGAACGCTGATCAGCCGCTTCCAGGGGTTGTGAGCTTGCAGATACGTCCCGGCACGGTTCACCTCATCCCGCGTCCACGCTTCCTGCCATTCAAAGCACAGGACGTACCACAGGTGCGAGTACGCCGAAGTCCGGGCCATCACATAGCGCAGCAGGCGGTTTCGGTCGGGCTCCGGCAGATCCCCGTAATTGCCGTGCTTCCCATCCTCGAAGATACTCATATACGCCAGCAGGCCGTTGTCCTTCATCTGCCGTAGATATTCGTCGTAGAGCCTCCAGCGCGCCAGGTCCATCCGCTTCTTGTCGCTGCTCGTATGGTCCCCAACCCAGGGCGTGACGTACTCTTTGAAGTCCCAGGAAGCATCCGAGTGATTGCTCATATAGAACATGTATTTGTTGGCGTCATGGAAGTTCCGCTGCCGAGCGATGATCGCGTTCCGTTGTGCGTCAGTAACCTGCTCGCCCACGTAGGACCACAGAGGCAGCTTGCCGGGCGCGTCCAGGAAGTGCCCCACGGGGTAGAAGTAGTCGCCATCCTGGAGTCTGAAGTAGCGTGTCTGAGCCACCAAGCCGCCCAGGTCGCCGCTTTCGACGCATGTGAACTGCCCGCTGCACCCGGCCAGACCGCTATCGGGCGCGTCCGCGGCCACCGTCTTCCACCTCCACGTCCCTGCCATATAGGGACACAGCCGCGCCTTCCAGACCTTCCCCGTCTGTCCCCCGTTGCCGTCCCCGTCGTAGAACCCTTCCACACTAAAACTCTCGCCCGCCGGGTCCGACACCTCGATCTTGAGCAGATAGGTGTCGAACGGTTTGGCCGGCGCCGACGACGCCGTGAACACCAACTCCAGCGTCTTGTGCTTGCCCACATACGTCATCACCCCACCTGGGCGTATTGTCTTGTCTGTCGCTGAGCTGCTCGATCCGGATTCAGTAGAAACAATAGGCCCAGCCGTGAGGCATAGCAGGACCGCCAGAAGACAAGCGGAGTTGGCGTTCATTCTCTTTGCCTTTCTTTCACCGTAAACCAACTCAAGGCATTTCGTTCAGCGAGAACAGGAATCACTCTGTTTTGGTCTGCAGGCGCCGCGTGCCCTGAACTTGTCGGAGAGGCTTCGAGGGCGGCAACAAGATTCTGGAGGTAGAAGAGATCACCTGCGGGGACCACGGGCGTGTCCAGGACCTTGGCCAATTCGTCGCGGGGGGCTTGGAGAATCTGGGCTTTGGCTTGGAACAGTGCGTGGGTCTGGTAGAGCGGAGTGATACCATTCTCGTGCTGCACCTCTTCGTTATGCCCGGCCATCCAATAGGGCGCCATACGCGTGTATCGATCCACGGCTTCCTGGACTTTCGAAAGGGCATTCTGGCGCAGATAATCCGCCAGTTCCGGGACCAGAAACATAAAATTCCAGGCTGTAATCAAGGTATAGAAATACTGGTCGCTCTGCGCCGCGCCGGTGTCCGCCTGCACGTCCCACCGGAACGTCTCCGCGCGGAGCCGAAGCAACCGATTCAACTCCTGCTGTTGCGTGGCATGGGGCCGACCGGCCATCTTGGCCAGTTCCACGTAGCCCACGTAGCCCGCGATGTAGGCGTTGTGGACGTGCGGGAACGCCTGGAGATAACTGTCGGATGGTGTGGAGCCGATCACGCCGGAGGCTTGCTGTAGAACCGTGGCGGCGTCGGCCAGACCCGCCTGCGCGTACTTCCACATGGCATAGACGTTATGAGGCGGTTTGCTCCAGCCCGCAAATGGACTGGCCGCGAGCGGCCCAAAGTCGTGCTCAAAGATCCTGGGCGTGGAGGGCGGATACGCGAAGGGCTCTCGTGGCGCTCCGTCCGTGAATCCAATGTGCACGTACTTGTAAGGAGGAAAGGCGGCGTATTCATCCCGGAGATACTGGCGCACCTGGTCCTGCATTTCGGGCGGCAGGTGAGGCAGGGCGCGCAACAGCGTGACCAGCATGTCCGCGGGATTGTGCCAGTAGTGGAGCAGGTGCTGGCCCAAGCGATTGACCGCCAGGAAATCGATGAGCCCGATCTTGGCAAAACCCGCCTGCAAATGCCCCCGGTCGAGAATCGTCCGGACTTCCGTCTCGAGCCGTGCTCGGAGCGCCATTTCGGACAGCGGTTCGGGCGCCGTTCCTCCCGGACGGGTGCGCGCTATCGGCAACACTGGGGTGCCGCTGCCCAGGCCCTCGGGACCGAGAGCGATGATCGCATTGCCCCGGTGCACGTACATCCTGCCGTTGTAGATCGTGGGCCCGACATTATCGCCGTGGGCCCAATACATGGGCTTGACCTTCGCAGGGCCCACGCTCCAAAGGTACTGGGAGACCTGGCTGTTGTAGCCGGCGGGCAGGGTGCTCGTCTTGAACCCGTCGCCGCTGACGTGCCGCCACTGTCGCCGGCCGTCGGTTTCGGGAAAGGCCACATTGGCGACGGACAGATCCGCGCTGCCTACAAAGCGGTCGTTGCACAAGTTCCAATAGACATAGCGCCCGCCCGCCGAGATCCCCACCGGCTCATCCCCGGGCCAGAAGCCGCTCTGTCCCGGCATGTTCGAAACCGGCAGGCTCAGGAAAGGCGTGCCGTACTTCCAGCCGACCAGCACCGCGCCCGGGATGCTGCTGCCCACGGCGTGAGTGACGCTCCGAAAATAAATCACATGATCGTAACCGCTGACCAATGGGGGATAACACGTTCCACCATGCGTCCACGCCCACAGCATCGGGGCGGCATCCGTGGTCCCATCGCTGTCCAGATCGAAGGTGACTTCTTTGCCGGTCCTGCGATCCAGAACGATCAGGCTCCGGCGCCAAGGATACCGTTCGAACCAGTCCGGGATCGTGCCGCCGTTGGGGTTCGTGCGAATATCAACGGTCGGCTCGCCGGCCGCCCAGTCACCCGGCTCTGTTCCTCGGACCCCCGGCAGGTTCTTCGCGGTCTTATTCTTCGAGAAGAGCCACTCATTCTGGAATCCCACAAGACCTTTTTCGACCTCGGTCCGGGTGAACAGGACGACGTCCTTGTAGATTACGGGCCACCAAGAGTGCCAGCCCATGCCGGGCAGCTTGTCCGAACGCCAGACCTGCGTTCCCGTCCGGGCGTCCAGGGCATACGCTCGCGCGTCCTGAGAACCGAAGAAGACGATGCCATCCTGATAAGCGGCGGACTGCAGGATCTGGCCGGCGGTTTGATGCTTCCACACAAGCTTTCCGGTGCTCGCATTCACGGCGTACATGTACCCGTCGCGGCTGCCGGCATAGACGAGTCCTCCGACCACGAGCGGACTCGTGTGGAATCCTCCCGCGGCGCTAAACGTCCAGAGCCCCTGGCCGGTGTCGGCGTCGATGGCATGGATCTTCCGATCCAATCCGCCCACATAGACCCGGCCCTCGGCGTAGGTCGGGGAGTGCCCCAGGGGAAGCTCGGTGGGATACACCCACAGATCCGCGCCTGTATCGGCATCAAAGACGTACAGTCCACTCGCAGTCGAAAGGAACAGTTTTCCCGACGCCGCGATGATCTGCACCTTCTGCGAGATATAAGCCTCGACGGGCTTGACCCAGATCGGTTTCATCGCTCCCGGGGCGGCCTCGGGCACCCACGACGTCCGCTGCGGATTGGCCCCCGCCGTGACCCACCCCGGAAAAGCCGCCGCCTGCGCGTGCACTACCCACCCGCAGGAAGAAACAAGTGCCAGGAGAGACAGGTTCAACGCCGTTGTCGGCGTTGTCCTGATGAAACTGCATTGACGTGTCATTCGCGTCTCCTTTCTTCCGCGGTGGTCCGGGTCTTGAGATAAAGCACCGCATCGCCATCAAAGGGAGCCTGGAAGGTACGTTTTGCGCCGCCCTGTACCGTACCACCGTCCGTGGCGGCGCCCGTGCGGGGATTGAGCCACTGCACGGTCGGCGTCCCGGACACCGCCGAGAGGTCCACTGTCACTTTGCCGCCCTGCGGCAGGTAAACCACGTAAACCTGGCCGGGCTCGGCCAGGGAAACGACCGTATCTCCCTCCACTCCGTCGAAGGGCTGCATCCGCCAGAAAGGCAGCAACGTGAAAAAATCGTACAGGAGGCCCAACTGCCCCGCCGCACCCTCATCCTTGACGACGAACGTATAGCGATTCGGAACGTCGATGCGGTTCCAGATGTCGTTATGCCCGATGGTGCCGTTGAAGCCCGCCCCGAAATAGCCGCCGGCACAGACGATCCGCCAGGCGGAATGCCGGACCTTATCGGTATGGTGTACTTGCTTCTTCTCGGTGGGTTGTCCGCGGAGATACTCGTAGCCGTTCTCGGTGTTGAGTACCGGCTTGCGATATCGACGGTCGGCATGGAGACTGGCGACCAGATCCGGGGCGTCGCCCGTCCAGCATTGAAGGTGCTCGTCCCACACGACCCCGGCGCCCGCCTGCCCGGTCTGCTGCGAGAGGACGTCGAGCTCATCGCCTTCGCCGAAGAAGCCGCCGATCCGCCACGGCGGGTCGTAGGGATCACGCGGGCTCGCCCCTCTCGTACTCGACGAGATCACTGGATGCACAGTCACCGGATGATGGTAGGGATCGAGCTGCTTGACCAAACGAGCCGTTGCCCTGGCCCACTGTACATCGCCCGGCTGGTCAAGACGATAGCTCCCATTGGGATGGGTCTCGTATTCGTTCGCCAGGGTCCAGAGAAAGATATTGCTGAAGGCGGCGTACCGGGCGATCACGTAGCGAAGCCAAAGCCGCTCCCGTGCCGGCGTCCACAGTTTCGTATCGGTGAAGGGAAGCCGGTAGAAATTCAGCAGCAGCAGCTCGGCGTTCATGCCAGACTGCTGCATTTGGCACAGCAAACCGTCGAAGCTCTGGAAGAACGCGGGATTGAGGCGATCCAGGTCGGGCTGCCCGGGTGTGCCGCCCCACGCCCAGTAAACGGGATCGGCCTGTGCACGGTAGTGACTGTGCCCGATGCTCATCCGGACGAAGTTGAACCGCTGGCGGCGGCGCGTTTCGAGGTACTCGCGGCGCAGTTCCGGTGTGATGGGACTGTCGTCGTGCAGGCCGTAGCAGGTATCGCCCATGGGAAAGAACGGCGTGCCGTCGGCATAGGCAAAGGCGTATGGGTTGTCCGGGTGGACGCGGATGAAGCCGTGGCCTCGCGGCGAGGTGCAGTGCAGCCGCCCTCGCTGGTGTAACTCGACACCTTCTCCGCGCAACAGGTAACGCCATTCGCCCTCCTCCTCCGGCGTGAAGCGCAGCCGCCACGTGTCGCCGCCGTCGCAGAACCCTTCGGTGATGATCTTCTTGCCCGACGGTGAGGTGAACTCGCCCACCAATGCCGCATCGCGGAACGGGTTGTCCACGTGGCTTCGGCCATGTAATTCGAAATCATGCATTTCCCAACGTAGAACGGTCACAACAGGCTCTTCACCCGTGACAGCGGGCGAGCCCGCCTGTATGGCGTCCAGCGTTGCGACGAACGCCCGGCCGAAGTCGGCGCCGGCCTTCCTCGCGGCCTGCGTGGGGTCTGCCTCACTGCGGCCCCACCAGGGCATCTCCCAGCCCCAGACTTGCGTGCCGTAGCGCTTCATCGCGTACTGATGCACGTTGTTCTCACTGAGGGAGGGGCGGCCCAACCAGTTCTTCGCGAGCGGATTCGCTTCGCTCTCCCAGCGGTGGCCCACGCCGCGCGCAAACGGGAACCGCTGCATGAACAAGTCCCACGCCCGGCGGCTGGGGCGTCATTCCTCGGAGTCCGTGTAAAACAGGCAATCTACGTCACGGGGCGCAATCCAATTATGCCAGGCGACCGCGAAGCGCGGTTGGAGCCGATCCATCGCCTCGAACGTCAGCTTCGCCGTGGCGGTTGCACGAGGCTGAGGATAATCATAGCCGCCACGATACTCGTAGCCCTGCGCGACGCCGTCCACATTGGTCATCGGGTGCAGTACGAACTGGTATCGCCGGCGCACATCGGCGGCGGCATCAGACAAGAGATACGAGACGAGTCCCTTCATCGCATACGATGAGAAGGTCTCGTAGGCGTGCTCGCGGGCGTGCCAGAAGATCGTCCGCTTGCTCTCAGGCGGCACGTCCGGATCGGTGATGGTCAACTCCCAGTGCTCCCGGCCGCCGTCGCTCGTGCCGAGCCGTGTCTTCTTCAAATGAGGGTGATCCGGGAGTAATTGGACGAAAGCCAGGTAGTCGGCATAAGTGTACCAGGGGCTTAGGCCAACCCTGGTCTCGCCGGGCGGGGCCGAGAAACGCACCGTGCAGACCCAGCCGGAGACGTGGCCGTTGATCTGCCTCCAAGGTCGGCCTGGCGGCTGTATGAACAGAAAATCGCGTGTGGACATGCCGCCGAAGGGATTGTTGTCGGCATTGGTGCGGCGTCCGTCGTCAGAAAGGTCCACATGCAGCGTGACATCTTCAGGTTTCGCACCGTCATTGCGGCAAACCGAATCGACGCGAGAGACGGCGTGAGTCAGCGGACTGCGCCCTTCCTCAGCGCAGGCGCGGACCCGGAACTCGCCCGGCCCCACGGCCACGATCCGACTGGCGTCCCGAGGCGTTCCCCCATCTTCCGGGGCAAAGAGGGAAACGCCAGCCGACTTGGATTCCGCGCGGTAAGCCGTGCGCACTGCCTCGATGAACTCCGTGTGCAGGCGCGGGATGCGGCGGAAATCGTTATACTGGATCAGGAGGACAGCGATCAGACCTGTGTTGGGATCGCCCCAGGCGTACGCGCCGCTGGAGCCGGCGTGCCCAAAGCCGCCGTTTTCCAGCGCCCAGCCCAGGCCACGGCCCGGTGCCTGTTCGTGCAGCATTTGCCTGACGGAATCCTTTGCCAACACCCGGCCATCGCTGTCGAGGAACATCTGGCAGAACTTGAACAGATCCCTCGCCGTGCAGAACAGCCCACCGTCAGGCGTGTCGTTGCGCGTGGTCATGCCC
The DNA here is from genome assembly GCA_964462945.1 of uncultured Pirellulales bacterium. GTDB lineage: Bacteria > Planctomycetota > Phycisphaerae > Sedimentisphaerales > Anaerobacaceae. The sequence continues at coordinate 35,409 of CAYWZW010000015.1, read as the reverse complement.
GGCTCGTAGCGAAAGTATAGGAACCGCGACCCGTGCCTCTGGCGATAGACCGAGGCAATCCGCCGCGGCTCTAATGCTCCGAGGAAGCGTGGGTAGAACGATTCCTTCATCCCCAGCGGATCGAGGATCTTCTCCTTCACAAAATCGGCGTAGGGGCGGCCGGAGGCGATCTCGATGATCCGGCCCAGGACGTAGAAGCCGGCGTTAGAGTACTGGACCTTCGCGCCGGGCGTGAACTGGAGCGTCGCCTGCGCGATGGGGCCGACGGTTTCGGCCACACTCTTACCCCGCCACTCGGGGTCGAACACGTCCTTGCGGGTGGGCGGGTCCCCGGGCAGCCCGGCGGTGTGGGTCAACAACTGCCGGATCGTGATCGCGTGATGACGGGCGTCTTTGTCCCGCTGTGTCTGGAACTCGGGGATGTACTTCTCGACAGGGTCATCCAGCCGCAGTTTCTCTTCTTCGACCAGCTTCATGATGGCCGCCGTCGTCACCGGCTTGGTAACCGAAGCGATCCAGCAGATTGTATCGGTGCTGAACGGGACACGATTCTCAATGTCGCTCAGGCCGTAGGCCGCCTCTCGCATGACCTTCCCCCGGTGCGCAACCAGCGCGACGGCCCCCGGGATATCCCCCTTCGCTACAGCGTCCTCAATGAGTTTGAATGCGGCAGCCTGTTGCGAGACAGAATCTTGCGCTGCCACCGAGCGGCTGAACACGCCTGTCACCAAACATAACATCAATGTGAGATTTCGCATTGTGTTCCTCATGACCCCCAAGCAAGGTTCCCCTATAGGCTCTGCACGTCGGCCATGTACACGTTGTCACACTTCTCGGCATCGGAGTTATAGATCACCCATCGATCATCGGGGCTAAAGCTGGGATGGCCGTGGCTGGCCTGGGTGAGCGCCGAGGTGCCGTGCCAGGCCAGGCGGCGGACTTCGACGCGGCCGTTGGCATGGGTCATCAGACCCACGTAATTGCGGCCCTCCTTGTCATCGGGGGTGAGATAGGCGCCGTCGCCGACCACCAGGCTGTTGTCCGAGTTCGACTGAATGTGGCCCGGACGGCGGCCCGGAAAGAGGTATTGGCGAATCCATGTCCCATCGGGCCGGATGAAGGCGTTGTACTCCTCGCGGCCGCCCTCGCGGTCCAGCGAATACTGAAAGCCCACGTCGCCCTCCTGGGTGAAATACTCGTGCACGCACGACTCACCCGGCCGCTGAGGATAGAGCGGCGAGGCTTTCCGCATCTGCGTGTCGTCGAGGTTCACAATCCACATCCGCTGCTCGACGCACGTGCCGCCGCCCTCGTGACAGAACACGATGAGGTTGGGCTGTGTGGGGTGGATCAGAACGTGGCTGATCCACGTCGCCTCGCCCCAAGCGGCCACGGCGGCCCCGCTTTCGGCGTCGATGCGCATAACAACCGAGTGCGGGTGTTGATAATAACGTTCGTGCATCGTGGAGTAGATGCGGCCGGTCTCCGTGCTCAGCGTTGTCTCCTGGCAGTAGGCGAAGGCTACGTAGCGGCCATCGGTCGTGCAGGTGGGCAGGGCCGGTTTGAAGCCGGCCGGCACGCGGTACAACTCGCGATCTTCGAGTGTATCGGTCTTGATCGAGTGAAGCACGGAGCCGTCGAAGTAGAACAGCCGGCCGCTCCGCGAGACGCACGCCATGTTGGCCGAAATCTTCTGGCCGGCCGTCAGTTGCACCAGGCGTCCGGCGGGGATTTCCAGCAGGTGCCACTGGTATGCACCGGAGCGGTTCGAAACGAAAACGGCGTTGTCGGCGCCGTCCCCGACAAAGGCCCAGGAGGTAAAATAGGGATGCACATTACTGGAGCCATCGCCGGTCAGCCGGCGGACGCGAGCGCCCGTCTTCGGGTCCTTGTACTCCTTGATTTCGCTGCCCACTTGCTGGACCTTGCCCCGGGCACCGGCTTCGGGGCCGGTGTCGCCCGTCACCTGTCCGGCGTTCGGTGGCGGTTCGGCAGCCATCACGAGGTCCAGGCCCGACACCGCCACGCTCGCGCCGCCGAGTGCGGCCAGGCGCGTCAGAAACAGCCTGCGGTCTATCAAGTTCATCCTCGACCTGCCCGCTCCGGCAGCCCCAGAGCTGGCGGATAAGGCGGGCCTGCCCGGCCCGCCCATTGCTTCACTGTGCATAGTTTCTCTCCTGAGTCTTGAATGTGAGTCGCCGTTTGTAGTCGAATCATGTTACTTCGCCGTGGTCACGATGTAAAACGCCCCGTCTGTGCCGGCGAAAGCCGTGGCCTTGGTGCCCGACGTGGACACTCCGATCGTCCCCTGCTTTCCAGTGAACACCCCGTCATTCCCGTACAGAGCCCACTTCACCGTCGCCGTGCGTTCCACCGCCATCGGTCCCACTTGCCAGACCATCAGCACATGCCCTTTGCCGTCACCGAAAGCCGCCGGATAAATCTCGTCGTTTTCCGCTGCCGGCGTGGCCACGTGCAGCTTGAACCGGCCGTCGTCCAGCGCCGACCAATAGACACGATGGCGGCTCATAAATGCGCAGAGCGCCCGCCCGGCCGGGTCCAGCGTCAGCTCCGGCCCGCACATGGGGCAGGTCTTCAGCTCCCAGTGGTCCTCATTGACGCGCAGCGGCGTGAAGGTGTTCTCCCGCTTGGGGCTGCGCAGCAGGAAAAAGTCGCGGATGTTATCGTTCGCCACGCGCAGGGCAAGACAGACGTTGCCGTCGGCGGTGATGCGCGCTCGCATCATGCACATCGAGCAGGCCAGGTCGTCCATGCCCCGGATCTTCAGGCGCTCCTCGGACCCGAAGGTGGCCCCATTGTCCGTCGAGCGCGCCAAATAGAGACGGTGCGCCTCCGGGATTTCTTGCTGCGGCGGGCTAACCTGATGGAAGAACGCCACCACGTTCCCCTCGCCGTCGGCGGCCACCGTCAGCCCGTCGATCCCGAACAACGAAGCCAAAGCCCGTGGCGGCTCGAACGTCCTACCCCCGTCCAAGCTGCGGCTGTACCGGGCATAGACCTTCACGCCGGGCGACCACTGATCGGCCCAGACCACGTGGACTGACCCGCCCTTGCCCAGAGACAGCTTGGGGCCCCGCTCGCCCATTTTGAGCGTGACTTTCCCCTCGGTGTTGACCCTCACCGGTGGCGAGAACGTCCGGCCGTTGTCGGCCGAACACACGTACCAAGCGTCATCACCCAGGCCATAAACCATGTGAAGCATACCGCCCCCATCCATCACCACGTCGGGTACCAATGTGGCTTCGGGAAGATGCACGACGCGCACGTCGGGCAGAGCGTTCTCGGCCCCATGGCCCGAGGTGCCGCTCACTGACGCGATGAGGAACAGAACGATCAGAATCCGGGTGTTTCGGGCTTTGCGGTTCATGGTTGTCTCCAGAGATAGAGGACGGCATCGCCGTCGAACGGGGGTTTGAACGAGCGTTTCCCGCCGCCAGCAATGCTCTGGCCTTGTGCGGCGTCTGCGGAGCGGGGGTTGAACCATTCGACCGCGAGCGAGCCGGACGCGGCGGACAGATCCACCGTCACCTCGCCGCCGTCGGGCAGGTAAACCAGGTACTCCTCGCCCGGATTGGATAGGCAATACCCGGTGCCGGCCAGATCGTTCCGGGGCGCCATCGCTGCGAGGTCCATCTTCCTGGCGAAGGTCAGCGTATAGCCCATGTACTTACGCATGACCTCCTGCTCTGCGCTCGAGGTCCACGTGGGGTCACCGTAGTTGTACCAGTCCATCAGAACCGGATGAATTCCTCTGAGAAAGCATTTCCAGATCCAGCCTCGATGGGGAGCGGTCGGCCAGATGTGGTCCACGTCGGCAATGATCACCTTCCAGCCGTCGGCGGCTGGAGGATTGTCCTTGTATGGATCTAAGCCTGGGGAAATCCAATCGGCTGGGCTTTGAAGAAGCACGCGATTGTCCGTCGCCCAAGTGCCGCTGAGGATATTGAACACGGCGGTCATCCCGACCGGGTGCCGCTTGGGTTTGGTGGCCTCGTAGCGCTGGATGAACCGGACAAAATGGTATTGCCAGGAAACGCTCGTCAGGTCGCCCTCGTTGCCGATCTCATAGAGCACGTTGTCCAGATCGTTGACCGTATCGACGACCTTTCGCACGAACGCCTCCTGATAGGCGGTGATCCCGGGAATCGACAGATCGTAGGCCTCGGCGCCCGAGCCATCGCTGTTCGTGTCGGCGTTGATTCCTTGCACGTTGTTGGTTGGGTGGTAAAGGAGGTCGTTCCAATCCTCGCGTTTCGCCCCGCTGTCCGGGCTGAAGAGCATGATCCCCACATACACGCCGCGATCTCGTGCCGCGACCACCCGCCAGCGGAGCCGGTCGAAGAATGCCGGATCGAACCGGTCCAGGTCCACCTTGAGGCCCCCGTCCTTCGCGGTACCAGGTCCCGTCCGTGCATACGGGACCGGTTGGTGCCCAAGCCCGTCGCCGCTCCAGAGCCGGATGAAGTTGTGATGGTAGCGTTCCAGGAAATCAAGATAGCCGGTGAAATCGAAGGCTGGCCAGCGCTCGCGGGAGTCGCAGAGATTCCCCCACGTGTGTGAGCCGGTCAAGTAGACGGCCTTGCCGCTGGCGTCGGCAAAATACCGCGGGTTCTCTTTGCTGACCCGCAGCGGGCCGGTCGCAGGTGCGGCGGTTAGAGCAGTCACTGCAAAAAACAGGATCGCGGACATTTGCACGACCTTAGCTGGATTCGTCTTCATGAGGTTCCCGAATCATTTTTCAGTCTGGAAAACCGCTGGTCAGCACGGACGGCTCATTCACCGCCCCTCCGAATTTTCCCTGGGCGTCGCTGAACGTGGATGGGGCCCGACGGCCGACATGTCCCATGGCTCGAAGCCAATCTGCGCCGCCGGGGAACCAGGCCGCAGGGTAAAGTCGCCATGCGCCGGGTCCACAAACAGCGGGTCTGCGATGAGACTGTTGTTATCCTGGCCCGCCGCCTGCCACTGGGAAAGGCTCTTGTCGCCAAACTCGATCGGCGCCGCCGATACGTTCCAATAGAGGTTGCGGTCGAATAGGCAACGATCCGTCCCGACGTAGCGCGCGCCATAGCTGCCCACTGCTTTCCCCTGCTTATAGTACACGAGGTTGCGCCGGCAGGTCAGTTCGAACCCGCCTATGCCGCCGCGCTCTATTTGTGCCGCGCGATTGAAAGCGAAGATGTTGTTCTCCGCCGTGATATTACGATTGTGGTGTGCGAACAAGGCGCCGTCCTGGCAGCGGTAAACGAGGTTCTTCTGGATCAATATGTCATGGCTGCCCTCATCCGGGTAGATCCCCCAGCCGCCGTAGTCCCGTCGCGAGACGTCATGCACCAGATTGTAACGGATGCGAGTGTCCGGCGTACTGCAGGTGTAAATGCCGCCCATGTCGCCGAGCATGCCCTGGCCGATGTCATGCACGTGATTGTATTCGATGATATTGCCTGTGGCCTGGCTTGGCCCGAAATCCTGCACCGAGCCCACGGATATACCCGAGTAGAACAAGTCGTAAATGTGGTTACGAATGACCTTGTTGTTAGCATTGTCGCCCACGAACACGCCCACCGCTTCCGGCGTAAACCGCCCGCAGTGGGCGATCTCGTTGTCGGCCACGGTGATTCGCTGGCTGTGCGGGCCCTTGGGCATGGCGGCCTTGCGCTGGAGCCCCCGCTCGGTCATTCGGCCCGACCCGTCCGTCTCCCACGAGAAGAAGTGGCCGATCCGGATTCCTCCCGCGCCAATATCCGTGATCCGGTTGCGCGCGATCTCGATGTCGGCACAGCCTACGTTCACCTCGACGCCGTAGTTGCCGATGTGTTCGATGGCGCCGCCGGTGACGGCGCATCGTTCGGCGTAATCAAACAGCAGCGCGCCGGGCACGTCGATTCCCGCCTGTAGCGACGAGGCATAGTCGGCCGGCGGTTGCCACTCCGTATGGGAAAACGTGATGCCTTCGAAGCGTATGTCGTGCGCCAAAGCGCCCTCACTTCCCACCACGCGCACCACTTGCGTCAATCGCGGCGCCACGATCTCGGCGGATGTTACGTCTTCTCCCGGCTGCGGCAGATAGTAGAGCTGCCCTGACGGCCGGTCGAGATACCACTGGCCGCCAGTATCCAGCGCCTCGAAGACGTTCTCCACCCAGTAGGGCCCGGGCTTGCTTCCCGAGACAAGAGCAAACAGGCTCGGGCGGTCGAAGGTGACTGTGCGCGTCTGCGCGTTGACGCTCTCGATCGGCAGCCGGTTGTCCAGCCAGCGCGTGATCCCCACAACTTCCACGTCCCGCAGATTGCGCCAACCAGGCACGATGTCGCCCGGGGCGTAGACAAACTGCTTCGTCGGACTCCTGAGAAAGTCGCCGGTATAGCCCGGCAGAGATTCGATGTGGTATTCCCCTTGCTTCGGCAGCCTTGTCCGCGGGCGGCGGGCGCCGTTGACAAAGAGTTGCCGGAAGCGCCATTGGCCTTCCTTCACCTCCGGAATGTCCACCACCCAGGCCTTGCGACCGTTGACCTCGCCCCAACGACCGCCCTCGAGACGGCGTCCGCCGCTCAGAACCACTTTCTCATCCGTTGCCGCAGCGTAAGCCACGGGCGCGTTCTCCGCGCCGGAATCCTCGGGCCCAAACTCCAGCGGCGAGTCGAGATAATAGGTTCCGCCGCGCAGTACGACGCGCACGCGTCGGGGCTCCTTCTGCGTCTTGAGCAACGCCCGAACGGCCTCACGAGCGCGCTGCGGCGTGGCGAACGGGCCGTCAGTGCGCCCCGCGTCGGGCGCAGCCCTCTGGCCGGACCAGTCATCGCTCCCATTCGGCGCCACGTAGAAGTAGCTCGTCGGCCTGGCCGCACGGCCAAGAGACGGCAGCAGCACCGCCAAGATCCAGGCAGCCCGACCATAAATCATAGGACTGAGGTGACGGATGTGAATTTTCATGTTATTGACGATCTCCGTTGAAAGGCCTGTGAAGCTGTGGTTCCGCCTTCAGGTAAAGCACCGCGTCCCTATCAAACGGCGGTTTGAATTGCAGCGCGCCACCGGAGAGCCTGATGCTGCCGGTTCCGCTATTTTCCCCTTTGGCAGCATTGAACCATTCGTAACGGTAGGTTCCCGGCTTCAACTCTATGGAAAAAGCCTCTCCGGACTTGGGCTGATAAACCAAATATTCCGTCCCGGGGTTCGCCAGGCAGTAGCCTGTGGAGGCCAGATCGTTGCGGGGAGCCGTCCCGGCGAGGTTCATCCGGTTCGCCATGGTCCGCGTGTGACCCATCGCCTTACGCATCGCCTCCTGATCGGTGGGGCTGTACCAGGGAGAAGGTCTGCGCATCCAATCCATCAGAATGGGATTGTGCCCCCGCAGGAAGCTCTTCCACACCCACGTGCGATCCACGGACCCGATGTGGTCCGTATCGATAATGATGACCTTGCGTCCGTCGCCCGCCGGCGGATCGGTCCACTCGGTTGGCGAAATCCAATCCGCAGGGCCGCTGAAGAGCTCGTCATTGGTAGGACCGCCGCCGGTGATCCCCACCGGGTGGCGCTTGGGTTTCTTCTTCTCATAGTCTTGAATCACCCTGGCGAGATGGTCGTGCCAGTCGGCGCCATATTCCGATTCATTGGAGATTTCGTAGAGCACGTTGTTGAGATCGTTGACTGTATCGACGACCTTCCTGGCATAGGCCTCCTGGAGCTTTGTGACGGCGGGAATCTTGAGGGTATGGGTCTCGATCCCGACTCCATTGTTATCCGGGTCGCCGTTGATGCTATTGATGTTGTTGCTCGCGTGAAACGGATGGCCCTGCCACGTCCCCTGATGCTCAACGCTCCAACTGTCGAACAGCATGATCGATAGGTAGAAACCCATTTCACCGGCGGCGATGACGCGGGCCCGCAGCCGCTCGAAATAGGCGGAATCGAACTTCGTGACATCGAACCTCGGTTTGCCGTCAAGTGCATTGCCCGGCCCCGTGCGCAGCCAGGGCAAAGGAGCGATTGTCGCGCGCTCCGCGGCGTCCCGTGCATGCTCCAGTATCCACAAGCGGATGAAGTTGTGATTGTACGAGCGGAGCCATTTGAGATGACCTTCGAATCCGCCCAACTCCTCGAGGCTGGTGAGTTCCCTGTATCCGCTCACGTCCTGAAGGTTGGTCCAGGTATGCGAGCCCGTGAGGTAGATTGCCTTGCCGCTGTCGTCCGTAAAATAGCGAGGGTTGGTCGGAGAAACGCGCAACGGGCCCGAGGCTTTCGCCGCATGGGTATGGCCCGCCATCATGATAAAGGCTAACCCGACAATGAGATTCTGACATTTCGACATATCGTTCTCCAATCGAGAGTGAAACAGCCCATTCCTCGGTCCAATTCGCGCCGCATCCGCCTATGGAGCCCGGACGATGTTGCGAATCCGCCGCAATTGCTCGGGTCCGGAGAAGTAAACGTCCTTGCCGACGAACGTCGGCCAGCCGACCGGATCGACCTTGCCGACGACGTGCACGTTCGCACTCTTCGGATCGATGCGCACCAGCACGTCCTTCAGGTACGTCCACACGAAGCCATCGGGGCCGCGCACGAAGGCATTGTACTCGTACGAAGGATCAACCCAGTGCGGCCAATGATCGTCGACCGAGACGGGCGATGGCAGGTCCTTGGCGAACAGCACCTCACCCGTGGTCACGTCCACCCCATAGAGGACGCTGCGGCCTGGGTGCTCCGGGGCCGACGTCAATCCGAGCAAACATCCGGGCGCAACCTCGGCAACCAGTCCCGTCGTCTGTCCTTTCGCCACCGGCACGATCTCACGGACGATCTTATGTTCGCTCACGTCGTACACGAACAGCTTGGCCTCCTCGGGCGCTCGATTGTCATTCAACTCGTCCGCCGCTCTGATCGTGGAAATAACGATCAGTCGCCCATCCAGCGACGGCGCGATCCACTGCACGGCGTAACCGCTCAGCGGCTTCCAGAAGCCGCCCATCTTCTGAGTCTGCGGGTCATACCAGCCGAAGCCGCCGCCGGTGTAGTGACGTAATCCAAACCCGCCGAAATAGATCCTGCCATCGGCCCCGAGCGCGGAACTGTGCATGAGTCCCACGCGAGTGGTCTTATCAAAGTCCCCCAGATACCGGGCGTTGCTCCTCGCATCCGCCTGGTCGGGTGCCGGATGGCCGGGAGGTCCACCCTTGCTCAGCGTCCAGGGCCGCGCGGGGTCGTAGATAAAGAGATGGCCGCCGGAATAGCCGCTGGAATAGAGCTTGTCGCCGCAAACGATCTGTGTGTAGGGCGCCAGCCCGGGGCGCGGGCCGAGGATGGTAGTCTGGTCGGTCCGCGGATCGAACACGAACACGCCAGCGTAATCGTCGCCCGTGCCATAGAGCAGGCCGTCGGGCAGGATTGACATGGGGTTGATGCGATGCGGATACGACTCGACGCCCTCCAGTCGGAGCGGTTTCCAGCCCAAGGTCTGGAGGTCATCGCGCAGCGGGTCCTTCGGCATCTTGGCCGCGTCCTCCCGCGACCGGTACCAGAGCACCGCGTTGCCTTCAGAGTCCGGATCGATCTGGTCGAAGTACACTTCCGGCTTCGGCACCGCTTTGTCCCAAGGCGAAGCCTGTTTGGGCCACGGCGGGGTGTCGTTGGTCTTTGGAATGGCCTGGCCATGATAGAGCCAGTACTCCTTGTCGGGCGCGTCGCTGTCTTGCGGGACGCGGGCGTAGGCGCCCGGAAAGTGCTCGATGATGTCCATCACGCGTTCTGTCGGCGACTCCAGCAGCACCTTCTCTTCGCCGGTGGCGAGGTTTATGGCCACGAGATACCAGGCGGGGATCATTCCGCTGGCGATATACGCATGCGTGTCATCCACGCCCATCACGTAACGGCTCCACGCGCCGTTGGGGTGGCTCGGCCCGACTGCCCCGAAATCCTTGACCACCTTGCGCAGCTTCGGATCGTAGATATACAGGCCGACTTTGTTGTCCCGGGTTCCCGTTCCGTAAAGCCGCCCATCAGGCCCGGTCACGAGCGGGCGAACCTCGCCGCCAAGTCCGGGAACGATCTCGCCCCGCTCCTCCAGCGTGTTCGTGGCCGGGTCGTACACGAACATGTCCATGCTCCACGTGCGTCTCGACGGGGTGGCAATGTAGTACTTGCCGTCGAATCCGAGCGCCCGCCCCGACAGGTAGAACTGGTGATCGTCGGCCAGACGCTGCTTTTTCACCTGCCCTGTGCCCAGGTCGATGGCATGGAGCCACGTCGGCCCGTAGTACTCCTTGAAGTACACCTGAAGGACGTCCCACGTCTTACCGTCGGGGTCCGGCACCAGCCATCGCTCCCAGACATTCACCCCGCGCGCCGGCTCGCCCAATGACTCCGTCTGCAGGACCGGCGCGCGTTCGAGAGCCTCCTTCAGCTCCGGCTGCTCGACAGCGAGCCAAGGCTCTCCGGCCTCGCTCCGGCCAACTGCCAAAATCATCGCCGCAGACAATGTCATCCATAAAGCACCATTTGTACTCACTGTTTGTCCCTCTTCATCGCCGGTGTGGGTGTAGTCCTCTCAGATATCTGGAGATGAACGACCGCTTCACCGCTGAACGGGGCCTTCAGCACCTGCTTGCCCCCGCCTGCGACAGATGCTGCGCCGGTGGTCGTCCCTTCGATTGGATGCACCCACTCGACATTCAACTGTCCCGTCGCCGCCGTGAAGTCCACGGTCACTTCGCCGCCCTCGGGCAAATAGACCAGGTACTCCTCGCCCGGATTGGCCAGGCAGTACCCGGAGCTTGCCAACTCCTTTTGAGGAGTCATGGCCGCCAGGTTTATCCGCTCCGCCAGACGGCGTGCGACGCCCATAGCGCGGCGGATCGGCACCCATTGCGCATCCGGCCCCCGGTCCAGCACGCCGTGACGGTACGGGTCCATGAAAATCGGGTTCAGCCCGCGCAGAAAACTCTTCCAGACCCACGGGACGTTGCCGCCGACCCCCCAAAGGTGGTCCGTGTCCGCAAGGATGACCTTGGCGCCGTCCGAGGCCGGAGGATCGTTCTTGTAGTCGTAGCGGTCAGGATTCGGACAGATCCAGTTGGCAGGGCTCTTGAGCAGGCGGTCGAGGTCGTCCACGCCATAGCCGATGGAGGTCATGCCGACCGGATGCTGCTTGGGCTTGGTGGATTCGTAGCTCTTGATGAAGCGGATCAGGTGGTACTGCCACTCGGTGGTGGAGAAGTCGCTTTCGTTGCCAATCTCGTAGAGCACGTTGTCCAGATCGTTGACGGTGTCGATGACTTTGCGGACGTACGCCTCCTGAAAAGCCGTCGCCTTGGGCAAAGTGAGGCTGAAGAGCTCGATCCCCTGGATGCCTTTCACGTCGCTATCCGTCAAGGTCACGTTATTGGCGGGATGAAAGGGATGAGCCTTCCACCCGTCGGGCACGAACCGCAGGCCCCAGCCTTCAAAGAGCATGACAGACACGTAAATGCCGCTGTCGCGGGCGGCCTCCACACGCGACCGCAAGCGGCGAAAATAGCCTTCGTCGAATTGCTCGAGGTTGAACTTTGGCTTGCCGTCCGATGCCTGGCCCGGCCCAGTGCGGGCCCACGGATGCGGCATGCAAACGAAATGTCGACCCGGTTTTTCGTCATTGGCTCCCGTATTCCAGGTGATCAACTCCCATCGCCAAAGACGAATGAAGTTGTGATCGTGCCGCGTCAGGAAATCAAGGTAAGCGTCGAAGTCGAACTCGGCCGGTGGTTCGCTCTCACCCAAGTTCTGGAGGTTGTCCCACGTATGCGAGCCGGTCAGATAGACCACTTTGCCGCTGCCGTCGGTGAAATAGCGAGGGTTGACCGTACTGATCCGCAGCGGGCCGGCCGCGGGCGTCGCCCCTGTTACAGTCCATGACACGAGCAGCGTCAGGCACATCATCATCCAGACTCTCACTCGTTGACTGATGCTCACAATCTCTCCTTATTCTTCTCTGTTCAAATGCAGCACCCAGTCCCTCGCGTCGGGGCAGGCAAACGTCCGCTTCGCGCCGCCCTCCACCACTGCGGCCGCTTTCTTGGCTCCGGTGCGTGGGTCCAGCCACTGGGCGTTGAACGCGGGTCCCGTTTTCGGAAGATCGATGGTAATGGCTCCTCCGCTTTGCCGATAGAGCACATATTCCCGTCCCGGCTCGGCCAGACAAAGGCTGCCCGTATTCACGAGGGTCTGGTCCGGCTTCAGTTTCCAGTACGCAAGCCCACCCAGGAAGTCGTTCATGATCTCGATGAACCCAAAAGCGCCGCCATCGCCCCAGGTGAGCGTAGGTTCGAAGCACTCCGCATAAAGGTAGAACGCCCCGCCCATGAGGCTGCCCCAGGCGCCCGTGCGCACCTGATCGGGGGTGAGCTTGCCGGGCGTTGCTTCCCAGGAGGTCTCGAACGCGAAGACGGGTTTGTCGGCGCAGTCGGCCGATGCCCGGCCCGCGTTCGTGACGGCATCGCTGCTGGTGCCGGCCGCAAACTGCTGGACGCGAAAATCAACCCAGAATCTATCCACCGTCGTCCCCAGTGCGTGCGAGGTCACGGGGTGCTTCCACGGGTCCATCTCTTCGAGAAAGGCGCCCAGCTCATCGAGCTCCGCCGGCGTCAGCAACTCATCCCATTCCCCCGCTATGTTCCAGGTCACGTTCCAATAGGGCGCCAGCCGGGCGATCCAGTAGCGAAGGACCTGTTTGCGCGCCGCAGGTGGCACAAGGAGCCTTCCATTGCCGCTCCAGTCCCACCCGATCATTCCCCAATGATTGAACCACACTACCCTGCGCGCCTCTAACTCGCGGAGCACCTCGTCCACATTGGCCCAGCATCGGATGCTCGGGCGCAGCCAGTCCACGTTGGATCCCCCGTCGAACAGTGGGCGCGTCCCCGAATAAAGAAAGGGAAACAGGCCGTTGCCTGAAATGCTCACGTATCTGCCCTCCTGCGCCAGGTCGGGAGCCTTGTAAGGAGTTCCTTGCCAGTTGAGCTCCTCTGCGATTCCCACGAAGTTGAGCAGGTTCGCGTTGCAGAGATTGAACTTGTGCCTCGTGCTGAAGAAGTAGCCAATCCAGTACGTGCGGTGGGTCTGGTTAGCCGCAACGAACAATTCGGGGGCCGTGTAGGCGCGGGCGAAAAAATGGGAACCGTCGGCAAATACCCAGCAGTGTGGATTGGCGGGATCAATGCGCAGCGGACCGCTCTTTGCACCGTCGGCGACGCAGCGGAACGTGCCGGTCTTGCCGGGCACGCCGTCGGAGAAGGAACACTCATACGACCACACGCCAACCTGGTCCGGCATAAACCGTAGTTTCCACACATTCCCCGTCTGACCGCCGTTGCCGTCGCCGTCGTAGAAACCCCAAAATGGAAGGCGGCGCTTATCGGGACGAATGAAGGTGGCAACCAGCGTGACGTCGGTGAAAGGATTTGCGTAACTTCTCGCGTTGACAACGCTTGTCTCAAAGCGGCCCCATACGGGCACTTCCTGCGCGGACACCTCACGAATGAGCCCTGAAGCAAGAATCATCACCAGCGCAATCATGAATCCCTTTATCCTTCGAGTCGCTGATACCTGGTACAGGCGGTCACCGGCTGCGATTATACCCATGCTGCGTTCCACATGCAAGCGACGGAAGAACGACACGACCGGTAAACCGCAAAGCAGCCGACGGACCGTCTTGGGCACGTTGACGGGGCGCATGCATCGAAGTAGTGTGAATCCACGGTGACGGCAGAAACGCGAAAGCCGTTTTCCAGGAGATCACGAGATGACGGTTCTTGGCTCGCGTTCGCACACACGTAGGCAAATCGGTCATCTCTACATTCTGTTGGCAGTCCTGGCGATCCATAGGACACTCGGATTATCAATCCGAATGTATTCATCTTTACCGATTTCATGACTGCTATGGCTTCGTTTCTGGGCCGAAAATGCAGTTTACCTATTGGATTTGCACAGAGAAAGCTGAAGCATCGCGAAAGACCTTAGGGCAAAACTGACGGAAATGGGCATTTCGGCGTGACATACCAAAAAGGCTGCCAAGCGTAAGTACTTGACAGCCAAACGGTTACAGAAATGGGCAGGGGCGGATTTGAACCGCCGACACACGGATTTTCAGTCCGTTGCTCTACCAACTGAGCTACCTGCCCGTCGATTGTAGGATATTAACACGTTGGGATTCATACTGTCAACTTCTTTGGCGGCAAAAACTCCGGATGTTGTCCGCCGGGGGCAAAGATTAAACGTCAAGAGTGGAAAATCAAAATGGAAAATTCAGTCCGCGGTGGGATACCTTCCGGCAGAAATCGTTCCCAAGGGACTCCGCAGTCTTGATTCTTAAATCTTGCCATTCGACTTGGTGATTTTCCTGTAGGAGCGGCCCTGTGCGGCTGCCCTGACCTCAGCCTCTTACGCCGTTAACGACGTTCTGCGGCTTGCCCGCAACGAAGGCGGTAACATTGTCTATCGTCACCCGCAGCAGCCTTTCTCTTGCCGCTCGGGTGGCCCAGGCGATGTGCGGCGTAATGTGGCAGTTCTTTGCCCTCGGGAGCGGATTGTCTTTTGAGGGCGGCTCGGTCGAGAGGACGTCAACACCGGCGCCCGCGAGTTTCCCGCCATTGAGCGCGTCGGCCAGGGCCTGCTCGTCAATCAACGGGCCCCGGCTCGTGTTGATCAGGAATGCCGTCGGCTTCATCAAGCTAAGCCGTTCTGTGTTGATGAGTTTCTCGGTCTGGGCCGTCAGCGGGCAGTGCAGGCTCAGAACGTCCGCTTTTGCGAAGACATCGTTCAGTTCGGCCGCCTCACATCCTTCAGGCATTTGCGACAACTCGGCAACATCGTAAGCCATCACCTTCATACCGAATGCTCGCGCCAGCTTTGCCGTCGCTCGGCCGATTCTCCCGAACCCGACGATACCCATGGTCAATCCCCGCAGCTCCAGAAGCGGCGTGTCCCAATAGCAAAAATCCGGGCAGGCGGCCCAGCGCCCGTCTCGTACCGTCCGGGCATGGTGGGCCACGTTCTGCGTCAGGTTCAGCAGATGGGCGAACACCATCTGGGCCACCGATTCCGTTCCGTAGGTCGGGACATTGCTGACCGGGATACCTCGCTGCCGGGCGGCCTCGACATCCACCACGTTATAACCCGTCGCCAATACACAGATGTACTGGAGTTTCGTCAGGCGGCCGATGATGTCCGCGGACAGGACTGTCTTGTTGGTCAGAGCGATCTCGGCCCCGCCGGCCCGCCGGACAACATCTTTCGGGGCCGTGCGCTCATAGACTGTACATTCACCGAAGGCCTCCAGGTCCTTCCATGAAAGGTCTCCGGGATTCAGGGTGTGGCCATCCAATACGACGATTTTCATCATTTTCTAATAGAGAGTCATGGCGACTTGACCCAAGGGGCCGCAGTCGCCCACGTAGTCGCCCTTTATCGCGTCTGCCTTGATTTTGTACGCCGGCGCCGCCGTACCGGTCAAAATGACCGTACCGGGTTCCAGTGCGCCTCCACGCTTGACGGTGTGATTGGCGCACCAGAGCAGTGAATTCCAGGGACTGCCCATCACGTTCGTCGCGACACTTTCTGCGATGGTTCCGTCATTGCGAGCCAGCTTCAGGATGACGGCATCCACATCCACCTGCTTCGGATCGACGGCAGGACCCAGCACGAAGACGTGGGCCCCGGCGCCGCAGGCGATCATGTCCTGCGCGGTCGGTTTTGTGTCCCCTTGCACGAGCGGATAATCACCGGCATCGAAGGCCGCATGTATCCACCTGACATAGCCCTTGAGCTGAGTGACGTCCTTAATTGCATGGTCGATCCGCTTGCCGATGGTAAAGGCGACCTCCGTCTCCAGAGCGATTTCCATGAAGTGGCCGGCCGGAAGCTTCGAGCCGCTCGGCACACGCTGAAGACCAAAGAGCGGACCGCTTGCCGGCTCGGTTACACCGAACTGTTCCTGTGCGGCCTTGCTTGCATACGCGACCTTGTAACCCACGATGGGCCCCAGCTCTTTGCTGAGCTCTTTGGCCAGGTCGGCTTGAATCTGATAGGCCCTCTCAATGCTAAATGACCCGTACATTTTTGTCGGATATGGAATTTGGGTTCGGGCCTGGCGGGCTGCAAGCATCTCCCTGACGATTTTGCTTGTATCTATTTTCTCGCCGCACGCCACCCGGCCGCCCGTCATCGCTAACACGGCGGTCAAGGTCACAACAGAAATCCTGGAAAAGACGGGCCTTTTCACGTGCCTCATTTGGTCACCTCCAAATCGAATACAGGTTCCGGATCCATTGAGTTTGCCCCACGCAACCATAAGGTGCATCAGTCGCAGCACGTCTTGGAGCAGTCGCAATTCGGCTCTGTTCCTGAAAGTGCTCCGCTCAGGACGGCCTGGGCACAGCCTACACCTTTTCCTGCCGAAATCGCGTCAGCCGGGCAGTTGTTTTGACAGGCGCCGCACTCCATACACGAATCACGGTCAATTATCCGGGCTTTCTTGTCCTCAACCACGAATACGCCGTGCGGGCACACCTCGGTGCACCTTCCGCACCCGACACATTTATCGGTGTCCAGGTTCAACGTAACAACATTCTTCAGATATTCGAGTCTTACCATATCAGCTCATCTCTCTGCTCGTTGGCTTAGACAAAACGTCCTACGAACCACAGTCCAATACCTAATGCCGCACAAACCAGTTGTATTGGAACGGCGATCTTTACTTCCCGTTTTACTCCGGACAGAGATGTGTACGTCGAGGCGCCGGTGAAGTTCAGTACTACAAAACTTGTCAACGCCGGTATCATCAGCACCCATGCAGCCGTGCTAAACCGGTCATCGAGCGTATTTGTGTGACGCCACAGAAACAACTGCCCCGCGAACAGCACCGCCAGCCCGATCCACAAACCTTTTGCAGAAAACGACCGGCCGGGCAGCCAGGGCAACAGGACAGGCCCAAGAACAACAGCAGCCACAAAACCTGCCAAAAGCATCAGAACACTCCGACTTCCATCCGACACTGCAAGTGTGATCGAGTATCCCTTTGCATTCAAACCAGCCAGTACAAGAAAGCACGCAGCGACGAGAACCACGTATTTCCCCCACGAAACTAACTCCACAGGTATAAGAACGATCCGATCCCACAATGGAAAGGTCACCTGGCGCATTTCCTGTGTCGCCTGCATGCCGGCATCAAGAAAAGCGGGCAAATCCTCGGCTCTCACAGGCCCATAGACCACGTCAAATCCGCCCTGCCGTTTGACCTTGTGTGCGCTTACACCTGCTGCGCCCAACTGGGGCACGATAAGCGTCTTGTGCTTAACAATCTCATGCAATTGAAACTCTTCTATGCACTTGACCAGCTCCTCGGTTCCAAAGGTTCCCTTGCCCGCAGCACACCAGACATTTATGCCTTTAGTGTCGAGCACAAGTATCCATCCATCCCGGCCGACTAACTGACTCCTCAAACGGTCGAAACTCATCTTGTAGTTGGCTGAGACAAAAACGGGCGAGCCTGCATCGGGGCTGCCCACAGCGTAAATCCCGGACTCGACCGAGTATTTCATCCGTCCGATGGCCCAACGCGCTTTCCAACCGCCGAGCCTATCGGGCCAGCCTAACTCCGTGGGCACCTTAGGAATGCGGCGCCCGCCATGCGTTATGAATGTGGCTTCTTGTATCTTCGTGGCGACCATTCTTCCGACTCTCAGTAGTATGTTTTCTCAGAGGCAGCATCTAAAGCTCGCCTGCTGGCGGCCAAGGCTCGAACCATCAGAAATACCGTCTCGCGGCATTTTCCAACATTATACGGTTCACTGCCGACTTCACGAAATCCCCAACGACGATAAAATCTGATGGCGCGTTCATTTCCCCGCCAGACGCGCAGCCAGCAGGAACAGTAACCCTGTTCGAGAGCGGCGTCCAGACTTTCTTTGATCAGCGTTGTCCCGATCCCCTTTCCAGTCCAGTCGGGCAGAACGTACAGACGAACTAATTCCGCCGGATTTGGGCCGTTTATTTCCAGCGGCGGGGCGGTCGGCGCCAGCTTGGAATAGCCGCAAGCAGTCGTCCCGGCCAGCGCCAGCAGATACGTAATCCCTGGAACAGTCAGTTCGGATCTCAACTGCTCCAAACTGAAGGCCCGGCTCGTATAGCTTGCCAGCTCTTCCGGCGGAATGATACTGGCATACGATTGCGTGAAGGTCAGCCGTCCCATAGCCGACAGAAGGCGTGCATCCTCCCCCGCGGCACGCCGGATTGATATGTGCCCTGATTTATTCGTCATCTTGCCCTATGAATGAGCTCCACCCTGTGCAGCCCCTTCATGTAGTGTGAGGTAAAGGATCGTGCGACCCCCGCTTTCGCGGGGGTGACGTCATTCCTGCACCTGCTTCCGCAGGTGTAAACTTGTCCCCGTGAAAACGGGGAGCAGGAATCACGAATCATAACATATTTACTTTATTCAGGTTTAACCAATTCAGAGAGGAGATTATTTCTTCAACAACCTTTTTCGCTGTCTACAATATAGTTTCCACTGAACAGATTGTTATTCTGTCAGAACCTTCCTGGGGCAGGGCACTTGGCATTTTGCCGTTAACCTCTCCAAAACGATAAATCACCAATTTCGATAAGCCTTTTAGATAGTAATCTTTATGTATTTTTTCCAAATCCTTTGCGGAAAGAGACCGGTCACCTGGAACAAATAGGGCGCCATTGAGCTCTGCTTTGTCTTCATAGATGAAAGGATTGTTCACGAAGAACCCTTTAACTCCATCTGCCCATGATAGTGGTCTGATTACAAAACCTACTGTGTATTCATTAAATATTCTCGGATTCCATTTCCTCTTGAATCGCAATACACCATCTCTGAGAAATGGTCTTGACCTGCCGAAACCAATTCTCGTGAAGCCTTTTCCTTCCAAATAGCGGACTGAGAAATAGAATAGAGCTCCTATGGCACCATCCTGGACATAATCCAAATTGCCATCCTTGATGCCAAGATACCACAATTGGGCTCTATTGTTCTTAAAACCAAGCAATATTCCCGCTACATATTCCTCTTCCTTTTTGATAAGAAGAAGGTCATTGAGCAGACGCCGTTCTCCAAATTCGCTCTTCACAAAATCGTAGCTCACGATTTCAGATCTATTGCCGTGGGTTTTGGTAATATAAGGTATGTACATGTTGTAGTAAAAATCGCGGAGATCAGATGGTCTATTCGTTGCTTCGAAATGAAGCTTATTCTTTCTTATTTTACGCACATCTGATTTGAGGCTTTCGTTCTTCAAGAATGAACAATCGTTGCCCGAAACATCTATTTCGCCGGAGACCCAGCACGGAACATAAAGGTACTTCCTTTTTCGGAAGAGGATGCGCAAAACCTTCGGTGCTTCAGCAATCATCAAAGAGCAATCGCAAGGACTTTCGTCGACTGTTTTCGGGATTTCCCATAGCCATTTTCGTCCGACGTAACTGTCTCTATGAGAACCGCCAAAAGCCAGGTCGGCCAGATAGTTCTTACCCGCTTCATGGCCGGCATAGATAATGACGAGCTTCTGCCTGCTGGAAATCTCATCTCCCGTTATAACCCACAGGTCCACTCTGAGAACATTTAAAAGCCTGTATATTAGTCTGGCAGGCGAAAAGAAATATCGAAGACAAGCCGGCATCGCGTGATAAATACTCTTGCCTATAGCAAGGATTTTCTTCATCCGATATTTCCCATTTACCTTTATAAACGGTGCTTCTGCACGGTATGGCTGTTATGATACCGGCATGTACCCTTCGATTTCAATACTTCTGGCCATCAAACCACCCTGCTTCACTACGCGCATGGCCGAAGGACACTCCTGATCTACCTGAAATCCAGTATTCTGCCACTTTCCCAACGTATTTCGATGGTGCGGTCCGACTCTGTGTTTGTTTCGAGAACGCGCACACGTGCGGCTGCGGTGTGTTTCCCCGGCGAGGGGTCAGCTAAGTGGAATTGGTGATAGTGGTCCTCGAAGGCTGCGCCGCCGGGCCGCTTTTTCGCCACAAGGGTCGGCGAGACCTGCACGCCATCTACACTCAATTTCACTAATTCGGTGATCGGTTTTTTGGGCAGACCCTGAGCGGTATTTTCCCAGGCGGTACGCACGCGAATAACGATACCTTTTTCCGGCCGTGCGGCCTCAAACTCGTCCTCCGCCGTGACGGCAACGATGGACACCAACGGACGCTGAATCTGCGGGTTATCCCACCATCGCCACTGGCTTTCCCGGCTGCGGATAAAGTCCATCACATCGGGCACCCCGCCGTGCATCCAGGTCTTAAATCCGCTGACCGCATCGTGGCGGATAGCGGCAATCCAGTTTCTTTGCAGCGCTTCAAGCCAGCCTTCCCACGTCGGCTCGCGAGCAAGAAACACCGTGCGAAAGCCCGTGGTCATATCGGCAAACCACCAGGGCTCGCCGCCGTGCGCATCCTGCAAGGCGATGAACGGAATCGCAAGCCGATAGCGATTCAAAAAAGGCTCGCTGTTTGTGAAGTCCGGGTTGCCGAAATGAAACGTGCTGATGGCCGCATAGCCGCCGCGCTGCAGCGAGTCGTCCAGATAAATCCGAGTCAGCTCCTCATTTTCGCCGAATTGCCAGAGCAAGCGTCCCCCGGCTTTCTCCAGCGGAGCCAGCCGCCGCCGGCGAAACTCCGGCCACGAGACCACACCTTGATTCGCCAACGACGGCCCGAAATCGGCGCCGGCCGGCGCGATGATGTCGCTCGTGTGGCTGTAAGTGCCCAGGCCCGGCGTGTCCACCCATGTGCCGTATTCTTCGTTGGCAACGAAGAACGTGACAGGCACGTTCCCGCGGTCGGCAAGCTCCTGGGCACGGGCAATCCACTGCGGCCTGGCGTTTTTGGCGCCCCAGAGGTGAATACGCAACGCGCGGGCCAAATCTACGGCCTCGGCAGGGCTGCCTTGGCCGTGAGCTTCGATTTGAATCGTGAAGACTTTCACCCCCGATGGCAGTGCTGCGCTTCGATTAGGCGCAGCTTTTTGATGGTTGGCAATGGAACCCAGTGCGTCCAGTACGTCAAGTGCCTCCAGGGCATAATAGGTCGCCACCGGATTGCTCGCCCAACCGGACCGGTCGGCAAAGCCCCCGTCAGCGTTCCATAGCGAGTGAAGATAGCGAATACACGCGTTCTTATCGGCCGGTGCAGCGCCGATCTGTTTTAACGCGCGCTCGGCGGACCACGTGTAAGCTACGTCGTCCCAGCCGGCGATTTCGGCTTTGGGCTGATACGTGAAGCCGCCGTTAGGAAGCTGGCAGGCCCGCAGCCACGCGATGGTTTCCTCTTTCTTTTCACCAGTGCGGCCCAGCGCCCGCAGCGCCTCAATGCCCCACCAGGTGTTCATTACGTGACCGTCGCCGCCGTCCGCAGCGGGCGTGTTGTTGAAGCTGCCGTTGGCGCGACGCCGCTCGTTCAGGTAGTCGATGAATTCCTGTGAAAGGTCATCCAGCGGCAGGCCGAGCAACTCGCGGCACGTGAATGCCGTCAACTGGAACCGAAAGATCGGATAGCTGTGCTGCTCGTATTGTTTGAGATAGCGCTGCGGGCTTTTCCAACTGAGCACCCGCTCGCGAAAGGCCGAGCAATCCTCGCCCAGCCAGAGCAGACTTTGAATCTGCTGGAATTCGAACTGGCGATGCTCCTGTTCGAGTTTTTTCAATTGGGAGGGATGGTGCGTACGGACAAACTCGGCCAGCCTGCTTTTGCTCGGCGGGTTACGTTTCAGCGCCCGGTAGCTGCCGATCACGGCAAAGGTCGGCGTCAGGTGGGAGTGCGGCTGGTCTTCCCACGCGTATCCTCCGTCTGAACGCGACAGGCTTTCGAGATACGCTGCGACCACTGACTTCCAGTCCGGCCGGGAAACGGAGGGTTGGCCCAGCGCGACCTTCGGCATCGCAGCACAAAGACCAGACGCTGTTAGTGCCTTTAACATCCCGCGCCGAGTTATGCAACGAAAAGGCGCAAAGGAGTAAAGGGACAAAGGAGCAGAGGCATGAAGCGAGGCTTCACTTTGCACCTTTATGTCTCTGTTCCCTTTGATATTTGGCTCTTGAGCTCTCATTGCTGTTGTCTTTCTTGTAGTCCGACCTCCAGACTCCAGCCTTGAGTCTTGGGTCTCGTCGGGTGAATCTATTTGCCCGGCGTCAGTTCGAGTATCTCTTGGCCGTACACCGGCAGGGTCAGTTCCACGCCCGCGGATCGCAGTTGGCGGCCCATGAAATCGCCCAAGAGCCGCTCGGTGAACAACGCAACCACGGTGTATCGGCGGTCCGGTTGGACCCAGGGGACATTGATCGCCCGGCGCTCGGGGCCCGCGCTGCCGCGCACCACAACGACCGCGCCGTAACCTTCGTCGTTCAGCTTGCCCCACCAATGCCAATCGTCATCGTTGGGCGCCGGCACGCCGCTGAATTGGAAGTTGCGATAGATGTCCCACGATTGATGCAGGCGATTGGCCAGCACGAATCGTTTCTGGTAGTGCGCCAGATGCTGGGCCGAGAGCGTGCTCAAGTCGCCCGAGAAAACCAGCGGCGCACCCAGCAGCCAACTGACGACTTGCCGATCCTGGACCTCGGCAGTCAGACTGCCCTCGTGGTCCTCGGTGGCTGCGCCGTAGAATTCGAGGCAATACAACGGGAGGCCGCGATGCGAGTAGAAAATCTGCCGCGCCTGGTAACAGGCGGCGAGCAGTTCCGCGCGAAGCTTCTGCGGATCGATGGCGGGCGCGGTCTGGCCCGGCCTTGGGCGAGGGACGATGCCACGGCAAGCGTTGGGCGAGACGTGATAGCGAGCGGCGTGCTTGAGGGCGGCCAGATCGCACGGAGCGCCGGGCGTGTCCCAATAGATCTCGTGGGTCATCTCGTTCATCACGCTAGGCGCGAGGGCACGGAGCCGGTCCTGAGCCTCCAGCAGCCCGCGCAAGCCGCGAAGGAGCGATTCTTTGCGCGTGCGATTCGGATGATCCTGGGCCAGGTCGCCGTAGATGACGTTGCTGAAGTCCTGCTTGAAATAGGCCGCGCCATAACGTTCATGCAGCCGGGCCAGATCTTGGGCATAGAATTCGCGCCAAGGCGTAGTGAAGCTCATCGCGGTGCCGCCAAGCCGCGTGACCACCGGCAATGAGCGGGCATCGGGCCATGCTTTCAGATCGGGTGAGTCCGCGTCGCGGAAACAGGACAGCCACAGCCCCACCTTCAAGCCGCGCGAACGAATATAGGCGGCGGTGGCCGCGAAATCGGGAAACTTGGCCGCATCCGGTTCCGTGCCGAGCCGGTCGCGCTGCCAGCCGTCGTCCATGAGAAACTGCACGAAGCCGGCGCGAGCGGCGAGATCGGCCTGCTGGCGAATCATGGTGTCATTGAGATTGGGACCGAAATTGGCCCAGGTGAGCCATTGGGGCGCATCGCACGGTAGCCGCTCGCCCGCGATGTCGATGTGCCGCGATAGAAAACGCTGGAAGGGACCTTCGACGGTCCGGTCCAGGGGTGTCGAGCGAGCGGAGAGGGTTTGTTCCACCGGGCCGCTGAAAGCGTAGAGGAACACGGGCTCGCAGACAAACTGCTCGCCGGGCGCCAGGACCCACTCGAACATCGCGCTCGTGTAGCCCATTGAACCCTTCTCGCCCATAGCGCGAAGCGCTGAGGGAATCTCGCTGGCTGCAATCACGCCGAAAGTGCCGTCGGACGACGAAAAGCCGATCATGCTCGACTGGACCCCGTAGCCTGAAGGGGTCAGCAGCACGCGATCGGAAATGCCGGGAGCGAGAGTGAAGTCATCGATCGTCAACTGCTCGATCTTTCGCCAAATGCTGCTCTGGTTGGCAAGTTCCACCCATTTGCGCACGACCGGCTCACCACGATAGATTTCGTAGATCACCGTGATAACCAGTCCATCCAATGCACTGTCTTTTCGGGCTCGTGCGCGGATGGTCAAACGCGAGGAGTCGGGACTCGGCTCGGAGACTTCGGGCGTTGCGAGGGCGAAACCGTCCGCCCATTGGCTGGCTTGGATGCGAACGGGTTCCACCCAACGAGTCGTTTGGCCGAGGCTCGTGTCGTCGTAGGCGCCGGGGTCAACGTGCTGCCCCGGCTGGAACGTCTTGACACTATCGATGGAATCGCCTTCGCCCGGCTTGAGCCCTTTCGGCCGGGCGTTGGGCTCGGCGCGCGTGACGGTGACGCTCAACTCAGCCGCGGGTCCCGCCAGCAGCTCATCGCCATTCACACGCAGGCGAGTCGTGCTCAAGTTCCCATTCGCAAGATCAATTACCCGCTCGAGAATCCCTGCCGAGACGCGCACCTCTCGGTCCGAGACTACCACCGCCTGCTGCTCGGCGGCAGGCAACATCGGGACTGACAATAGGCCCAACAATGCAGCGAGAACATTGGCCTTGTGCATACACGTTACCTCGACGGACGAATCGTAGTAACCTCTCCCTTTGTTGTTAAGAACCTCAACAGGTCGCCGGACAGTTCTTCTGCTTTGTCGCCGTTGCGCTCCAGTGCGACCGTCGTATCCGGCCAGGGATTGCGAAGGCGGCACTCGCCGCCGGCCTGGGACTTGACCCGAACGAATTCGATCTTACCGCCCCGTATCGAGGAACTGACCAGGAACGCACCGCGAGCCAGCAGGGTGAACGCCGCATCCCACTGCTTAGGCCAGGCGGGGAAGACACGAATAACGGGCTCTCTTGCGGGCCCTGCGGCGACGCTCTGAAGCAGCGCGTTGTGCAGCGTATCGGCGACCCTGCCGAGCCGCTGTGCGTTGGTCGTCTGGGCGCCCTCTCGCTGGTCCAGCCGATTGGCCAGAATCGGCGCGCGGTCCGGGAAAGACAATTGGTTGGGCAGCAGATAGCGCACCGCGTCGGCCCTGCCCATCATCGCCGCTGTTACACCGACTTTGGACAGCACGCCGGGCCGCGTGTCCGGACTGCGCAGGTAACCATCCATCGTGGCGTTGGCGATCTTCATGGTTTCGGGGTCGTCGTTTTCAAGCGTGCACAAATCGAAGAACCATATCGGCATCGTATTGCCGTCCGGACGGCCGTCGCCTCTGCCGCGAAAGATGGGCGGCAAGGCGCGAATCCAGACGGGCGGGCTGCCGCCGGTCGGAAGCGGCGCCAAGTTATCCAGAAATTCCCTCCACACCGACCGCATCTCGGCATCCACTCCAAGTATTTCCGATGCCTTGATGACCGCCGGCAGTATCCCCATGATCGAGGCGATCTCCTCATCCGGATCCTGTCCGCCCTGGACGGACTCGTTGCTGTTGACGTGGTGGAGGTGATATTTGCCGTCCTCGCCTTTCTTTACATTCGGGTAGTTGCGATAGAATTCCGCCACGCCCTTGAGCATCGGGTAGGCCCTGTCTCGCAGCCAGGTCTTGTCCAGCGTGTATTCGTACCGCTGCCAATACGTATAGGCGATCTTCGCGCCGCGTGAGAATATGTGCGTTACAGGTCCGTACGGTCCTCCGCCGCGTTCGGTCGGCTGCCAGACGCCGTCCACGTAGCTGCCGCCGCCCATCCAGTTCCATCGGCTCGAATGGGGCTGGCCGGTGCGTGCTACGGCGAGGAATTTCTCGCTCCTCCGGTCCCAGGGCTTCTTGAGCAGGTACAGCTCTTTCATTTCGGCCGCGATGTCGTCGGGCAGTTTCGCCAGCCCGTCGAAGGCCACCGTCTCGGGGATGTAGATGCCCTTGCTGCCCCATTGCTGCTGGGCCGCGACGGAGCAGGAATTGTACATGCCCCGGTACATATCGAACATCGGGTCGAGCAGCTCCATCCGGTTCGCCGGCAGCAGCGCGTTATACATACATTCCTGGTTTGCGCCCCAGTATTGCCCGCCCCACGAACGCCTGTCGCCGCCGGTAATCCAGATCATCCCATTGAACTTTGCCGGGAACTTGCCGCGCGAGCTACACGCCATAACGTAGAGGTAGTAGGTGTAATTCTGTTCGATGGTATCCGCGACGCCGTCTTCGCTGTGCAACTGAACGTAACCCTTCGACCAGAAATCGTGCCACCAGCTTTTGTTCGACTCCGCCAGCCCTGCATAGCCCCTTTTCTCCGCAGCCGCAAGCTGCTTGAGCGCCGCCGCAACAATGTCTTCCTTCGGGTCGAAGCTCGCCGCACTGGCTATGAGAATGGTAAAAGACCCTTTTGCCGCCTCGGCAGCCAGTTGAATCTCACTCTCATTGGCCGTCTGTACTGTGGTTTTGCGTCCGACGATACCGACAGCCACGACCGAGCCGCAGTAGTAGTCCGCCTCCATGAATTTCTGAGTTAATATAATCTTCCCATCGCGGCCTTCGATTTTCGAGACGGCTGTGTGCGCAGCGGTCTTTACTTCGGGCGCCCTGAGCATCCTCAAAACTGCGGCTATGACGGCGGGTTGCTCTCGGTTATCGCTGACCTCAAAGGCCATCACGTCCTGCTCGTTCCACGCCAGCACGTTGGCAGTGACCGCGTCCCCTCGAACGTCAGCCAGGCCGTCGTAACAAGAAAGATGCTGTGAAGTCTTCTCATTTGTGAATACGTCCTCTCCAAAGGTTATATCGACAAATCCGCATCCGCCGCAATAATCGCTGTTCCGCGCGGGGAAACTCGTGGTGTAAGAGTTGTTGGCGAACACATCGACGCGGTTTATCTGCAACCTGATCGCCTCCGGCGTGGTCCACACCAGGCTGCCCATGCGGCCGTTGCCTACAGGCATGCCTTCTTCGCTGCGTTTGGCCGGCTGGTCGTATCTCAAATCCGCGCGCGATACCAGGGCCCTGTAATCCACGTCCATGAGGTTGCCGGGCGCTTCGGCGCCGGCGCATGGCAGGGTCGAGACGACCATGAACAGCAGGCCTGCCTGAAATCGTCTTTGCATAATACCTTCCTTCTCCTGGGGCACTTTGGTTTCCGGCCTTCTCAGAGGGAGGCTCAACTCGCGCCGAGCGCCTTGCCCACGGCGGCCAACTGGTCCATGAACGGCTGGGACATGAGGCCGTTGGGCTGAATCGGGACGTCCCACGTGATCACGCCCCCGGCGTCCCTGATCTTGCGGCTCCACGCAATCACTTGCTCTGTGCCGAATCGCGGCGAGCCCATGCCCCAGCGTTCGCCTAAGAAGCTCAGGATGTGAACGTGAACTCCGTCGATCTTGCCGTCCACGGCCCGGCGGATCTCCACTCGGTTTGGATCATCGATCTCACCAGCGGTGTAATCCTCGTGCGGCGTCAGAGAAAGAATCCGGGGGATAACGCCGGGATTGAAAGCGACAACGCTCTCTGGGTTGCCCGCCCGTGCGGCGGCGGCGAAACTTGCGAAATTCGGAGGCTCCGTCGAACGGTACATCGAGTTCGGCCAGTAGCATCCGTCGAACCACCAGCCATCGACCTTCCTGCCCCATCGGGTGGACCATTCGCGGATGACCTGTTCCCATTTGAGCTGAAACTCCCGGTTAGGGTAGGGGCCGTTCTGCCATTGCAGAGCCTCTCTGGCGGCGCGGTCCCCGTTGGGGGCGCCCGCCGGCAGGTACACCATCAGCCTGATCCCTCGCTTGTGCAGGGCTCCGGACAAATCCGCGACCAAGTCCCGCCGGGAACACTTACTGGGCTGAATACCAACATGCTTATCGTACACGACATTGGGTGAAAGATAGTACCCGGAATTCTGACCTATCGTGATGAGGTAGTAGCCCGCTCCGACGGATTTGAGCTGCTCGGCGAGTCCCTCCACGTCAAAACGGTCGATCATTTCGTTCCATTTCTCGACGGTCATCTGCTCGTTCGTCTCGCGGGCTTTCCAGTCGGCCAGGTAGTGGTTCATCACGCCCCACTTGGCTTCCTTCGTCCACGCGGCCCTGTCCCGCGGTTCCGCTGCGGTGACTAAAACGCCGAAAAGTGCAACAAGAACAAACGCAACGGCAATTCGTTTCAAGCCTGCCATGCTTCCGGAGCCTCATTTCGAAAAGCGTCCGACGAAACCGCCGCCGTTGTTCATCTCGATGGTGAGCGTATCGCCGCGCCGGACGGTCATGTCTTGCAGGACCACCGCGGCGTCGTTGCCTTTGTCATCGTGGACCAGCGACGCCTTGTATTGGCCGTCGCCTAAGAACGACAGCGGCACCCGAATCGTCTTGCCTTTCGGGCCGCACATAACGGCCAGGAACCACGTGGGGCCGGTACGCCGCGCGAATATCGCCAATTCGCCGATCTGCGAGTCGGGCAGCACGATGGTTTCGTCCCACACGGCCGGGATGCTCGTGATTACATTCACCGCCGGATTGTCGAGCACGGATTGTGGATGCGCCGCCATAGTCAACAGGGGGCTGTCGAAAATCGCAAAGCTCGCTATCTGGTGCGCCCAGGTTGTGTCGGCGCGGCGGTCTCCAAAGTGCATGGCTGTATACTCGGCCGGACCCGCCAGAAAACGCGTGAAAGGCAAAATTGTCTCGTGACGGGCGCGCTCGCGAAGCGAGTTGCTCTCCATACCGCGGACGGCTTCCCGCACCAGCTCATTCGGCCAGGTCCGTTCCCGCCCCGTCGGTTTGTTCGCCCCGTGGAAGTCGATCACCATCTGATTTTCGGCGGCCTTTTCGAGCAGCGCCTCATAATGGTCGATAACCTCTTTGGCCTCATGGTCGAGGAAGTCGATCTTGGCGCCGGCGACCCCCAGCTTGTGCAGTCGGGTGAAGAATTCTGCGCGTGCCTCCGGCGTGTGCAGTTGGTTGCTGTGCTTCCAGAACAGTAAGCCGACGCCTTGCTGCCTGGAGTACTCTACGAGCTCCTTGATCTGCTCGTCGCTCCATCGGCTCCAGAAGCCCTCGATCACATGATATTCGAAGCCCAATTGTCCGGCTAATCGGGAGAACTCCTTCATGCCCTCGAATGAGCGATCTCCGCCGTCAAGGTAGCGCCACACGGCCCGCCCCGGCTTGACCCACGATGTCTCGATGCCGTTGGGGAAATGCTTTGGCTCCGGCGGGGGGCAGAGGTTGGGCACAATCCTGCTGTTAACCAGCGTATTGAGGTCGCGGCCGGCCATCACGACGCGCCACGGGGTCGTGATCGTCCCGCTGACTGGCGCCGGCTTACCCAGACGTTTGGCTTCCTCTCGCCCGTAGCGCAGCTCATACGGATAGTTCAGCGGCTGGCGGTGGCCAAGCCCCGTGACTAAGCCGCGGCGACCGTCGGCCTCCAGGGCCATGCCACTGTAGTTGACTAAGTTGGCCTCGGTGATTGAACCGTAGCTGGCGTTACCCGGCAGCTTGAATGTCACTGGCGGCCCCGCCCATTGACCCGCCTCGACGTCGGAAATGTCCTGTTTCTTGTACGCGGCCTCGTAGTGTCCCCCGAGATCGTGGCTCCAGACCGTCGAGCCGGCCGGCACAACAAAGGTCGTGTACTCGTCCGGCACCCGCGATGACCCTTGCTCACCGCCGATAACGTGGCGAAAAGCCGCCCCATCATTGAAAACGCGAATCTCCAGGACGTACTCAATAAACGAAAGGTCGTGCTGCAGCTCAATACGGGCAGCGTTGCAATGGTCAACAGCTTTGGCGTGCTTGCCGCGCCACGGATACTCCTGGTTAATCTCGTAGCGCTCCACCTTGCCGAGAACAACTCCCGATGACAGATCGTACCCGTCCACATTCGTGACGATTGTGGACGGGTCGAGCACTGGCGTATCCCCAAGTGTCACCGTGAAGGTCAGACGCTCCGCGTTGGGCAGGATGGTCATCTTGACGTTCCCATCCGGGCTGGCTACCTGCACTTGTTCCATCCGTACCCGCTGTGAGCGTCTGGTTTTTGCGGTCTGCCCCGGCGCGAGGTTCGTTTCAGCAAGACACAATACCACGGCCAAGCCAGTCGCCGCTATCAAGATAGTTCTTCCGTTCTTTTTTCTCGCCATGACCCTGTCCCCTTCAATACGCGAGCAGAGAGGTAGGGTGTGCAAATTCCGTTTTTGCACACGCCGACAAACGTCACCGCGTGTGCAACAAGTTGCACACCCTACGAGTTTGTACGCTTTATTGCGCGACCTTTCCGGTGGCCGCCCACTCTACGCCGCGAGCGATGATCTTCTGGACATTCGGGGTCATCAGAGCCTTGCGATCGTGACCGAAGGCGTTGTGGACGACTCGGCCCTTGCCGTAGTTCTGCGTGAAGACCAGCGGCTCGGTTTTCTTGCTCCAGTCGGAGTCGGCCTGCACGAGAATGTGGATATCGCCAGTCCCCTGCAGCTTTGCGTACAGCTCATCGTCGGTCGTGAAGTTCTCTATCCCTGCGGTGATGGGATGTTCTTTGTCAACCACTTTGGCTTCGAAGACGGCTCGTGGGCCGTGACCCGACGTGCCCATGACCCATTTACGGCCGCAGAGCTTGCCGAATTCCTCCCACTTGGGGAACGAGGCGGTGGCTAAGTGCTGGACGAAAAAGCCCTTCCCGTCCTTGACGAAGTTAAGGAGGTTCTCCTGGGCTTGCCCGGAGAGCTCGGCGACGCGCCGGCTGTAGATTGTAAATACGATCACGTCGTACGCACTCAGAGCGGTCTGCGATTCGAGAATCAGGGGGTCTTCACACACCCTGACGTCGAACTTCCCCGTGGCCGCGAGCACTTCCCGGGTGGTCTCGGAGATTTCCCGCCAGGGATGCGATGGCGCATCGTCGCCGGTAATCAGCAGGGCCCTGATCTGGGCGGGCTTCTGGGCCGCTTCGCCTGCAATACAAAAAATCAGCGCCACAACACACATTAGAGCCAAAGCACAAACTGAACGTCGCATCTTATTTCTCCTTTCGATCAACAAACCCGATGCTCGATTCTTGCTTCTCGATACTCGCCGAGCATCGAGAATCCGGCATCGAGTATCGAGAATGGTTCACGTGGCCTTATCATACCAACCTCGCCCCTTGGGGGCAAGTATGTGCGTAAGAGCAGAATCGGTTATCCACTTCATGCCTTTCGACTACCGGCATTGGAGGGTAACGTTTGCCGCAGCCAGACCGTCGCTTTCTGCGGTCACATGCACTTGGCCGGCTTGGCCTTCCCGGGTCCGGAGGATCAGCATGGCCTTGCCGTAAAACAGCTTGCGGCTGTCGCCTCCAAATGGCTCAAGAGACAACGGGTTGCCATTGCCGACGCCTGCGATTTCGACCGGCCCCTCGGCTTTGAAGTGTATCAAGTTCTCCGCGAGGGGGCAAAGTGTACCTTTCTCATCCAGCGCCTCGGCCAGGATATAGCAGAGATCTTCACCCGTCGAGGCCAGCTCCTTTCGATCGGGCGTCAGGCGAATCGCCGCCGGTCTTCCGGCCGTTCGCATAACCGCCTGGCCAATCTCGCTGCCGTCTTTGTAGGCGACGGCTTTGAGCTCACCCGGCTCGTACAGCACGTCGTTCCAGCGCAGCCGGTACTTGTAAGTCACAGCATAATAGGAGGATTCCACTTTCTCCGGATAGACGCTCAATTCTCGAATACTGGCCCAGGCCCCTTCTCGCAATTCTGTAAATTCAATGCGTATATACCTGGCCTGTGTATCTACATCGTGGAATGCGTGACTCGGGCCGCCCCACCTGGGATTCCTGCTCGTGCTCTTGGCTGCAATAGTGTGCCACGCTGACGCATCGGTTGAGGCTTTGATCACATACCCGTAGTTCTTTGCCTCTTTCTCAAACTCGACAGACAGAAAGCGGACCGGCTGAACCTGGCCCAAATCGACCTGCCACCATTGATCGGCGCCGGCGTTGGCCGCACACCAACGTGTAGCGCTGTCGGCGTCATTTGCACTTGCAGCAACGTGACCACTTTGCGATTCGATGGAACTGGCCGTGGCAGGTTTGCCCTCAGCGAAGTTGACCGGCCTTTCCGGCATCTGTTCCTTTGTCCTGCGCCCAAGGGATTTTCCATTCAGGAAGAGCTCGGCCGAATCGCCGTTGGTGTACACAAAGACCGGCACGTTTTGACCGACGCGGTCGGGCCAGTTCCAGTGCGGCAGGATGTGCACGGTGGTCGCCTCCGGCCGCCAGTAGCTGCGGTACAGGTAAAACCGGTCCTTCGGGATGCCGCACAGGTCCACAATGCCGAAGTACGAGCTTCGTGCCTCCTGGGCGAAAGGCGTCGGCTCACCTAAGTAGTCAAAGCCCGTCCAGACCAATTCGCCGGCCACGAAGCGGTCGTCCTCCATCAGTTGAAACTCCATGTCCGCAATGTCCGACCATGACGCGGCATTCAGATCGTAGGAGTCCACCTGGAGCTGTTTGGAGTACAGGGTCTTTTCACTTGGAAGCGGCAGCTCGTAAAAGCCGCGCGTGCTGAGCGCCGAGGCCGACTCGCTGTAGATGATAGGTTTGTCGGGATAGCGCTGCCTGTAGGTAGCGTACCGCCGGCTGTAGTTCCACCCCGTCAGGTCCAGGGCATCGAAGTTCGGCCGCTCGGCCATGCCAGGTATATGGCAGGACATTCCCACAGGCCGCGTCGGGTCGTACTTGCGAACGAACTCGCTCATGAACTTCACACGCTCCATCGTTACTCCGTCCCTACCGCCCTCGCCAATCTCGTTGCCGATAGACCAGACGACAACGCACGGATGATTGCGGTCGCGCATCACCAGGTTGCGAATCTGCTTTTCGCCGTACTGCTCTAACGGCGGCTGGCCATTGATGCGGTCGGCCGTGGCATCCCATTTATCAAAACACTCATCCCACACGACGAATCCCATCCGGTCGCACAAATCAAGCAGTTCCGGCGCCGGAGGGTTGTGACTGGTGCGGATGGCATTGACGCCCATGTCCCGCATGATTTCCAGTTGACGCTCCATGGCGCGCGGATAAAACGCGGCCCCGAGAGGGCCGTGGTCGTGGTGCAGGTTCACGCCGTGGAGCTGCACCCGCCGGCCATTCAGATGAAATCCGTCGTCAGCCGTAAACTCAAACGTCCTGATACCAAAGGGCGATGTGACGGTATCCACGACCGCGTCGCCAGCTCTTAGAACCGCTTTGGCTGTGTACAGCTTCGGGCTGGTAATATCCCATCGCTGGGGCCTGTCAACATTCATCGACTGATCCAATACACCTGAGCGGTCGCTCGGAATATCGAGCAAGGTGTCGATGGCGCCGGTTGGAACCGTCTTGCCGTCGGGATCGATCAGGGTGACAGCCACAGTCACCTTCTCATTCACCTGCCGATGGTTTTCCACCATCACCCGCACGCGGACTGTCGCCGAGGCATCGCTGACGTGAGGCGTGGTCACAATCATCCCCCAATGGCCCACGTGCACCGGCTGGCAAATCGTCATCGTCACCTTGCGATAGATTCCCGCGCCCGGATACCATCGGGTGCCGTGCCGGCGCGTGTCAACCGAGACCGCAATGACGTTGGCCTCGCCGAACTTCACGTATTTCGTGGCATCGACGCGAAACGACATGTAGCCGTAGTCCCACTCGCCGGCCAACTGGCCGTTCACATAGACCTTTGGGAACGCCATCACACCGTCGAAATCGAAATAGATCCGCCGCCCGCTGTCTGTCTTGTCAAGCGTGAATGTCTTTCGATACCAGCCCGTGCCTTTCCACGGCAGTTTTCCGGCGTAACCGTTTTCCTGGGGGTTGAATGGTCCTGAAATCGCCCAGTCGTGTGGGAGCCGCACCGTTTCCCATGCGGAGTCGTCGAAGTCCGGCGCCTCGGCCCCGGGCGGGTCGCCCTTGCAGAACTTCCAGCCTTCATTGAAGTTTACCACGCGCCGCCCAGACAGAGACGAGGCCGGCCGCGCTGCCTCGCCATACGAAGCCCCGTTCACACCGGACACAAAAAAGATCGCAATGACGTACAGAAAAGTCTTCATATCGTATCTCCACAAACGTCAAATGATTAAGGAAGCTCGCCCGTGACGCGCGTCAGGCCATCCGAACCGGCGATTTTTCTACCGTCGGCGAAGACGCTGAAGCCCTCGCCCTTGCGGTATTTCTTGCCAGTCCGGTCCCACAAAATAGTCAGTATATGGCCATGATAAAGCACGTTGTCCAGACAGAACCAGTCCCACGCATCAGCGGGGATCAAGGGATCAACTACAATCGTACTGTCTTTTCGGGGCATAAGGCCCACCAGCCCGCTAATCACCAGGTCGCAGAACGTCGAGTGGTTGTAATAACGGCTGCGGTCTGAGTCGGGCTTGAGCCACTGTCCGGTTTTTTCATCAAGATATTCCCCGATGTACGGCTTGCCGTTGTACCGGTGCGAACGGGCGTACGTCAGGAGGGCGTCGAAGTAGTCGGCCTTGTTTACGTTTGACTGCTCATAGTCTCGCAAGACGTTCGCCAAACCGACCAGCGTCTGGCTCGTCGCGTAGGGCCAGACGGCGCCATCCCACTCGCACGTCCCTACGCCGTGACTCCTGAACTGAGGGTGCCTGCGTTCGGCCGTGGTGATCCCCATCGGCGCCTTGAATCCTTCCGGGTCCGTGAGCTGCTGCCACGCCCGCTCGTACCCGCACTCCGGCAGGTCAAAATACCACGGGATGAACCCAATCTCCTCCCGCACGTCGGCCAGCTTGCCGTCCGGCCGCCGCACCTTGAAGAACTTTGCTGCTTCGTCCCACGTCAATTCCTGAACGAGCGACCTCAGTTTAGCGGCCTTCTGCGCGTATTCCGTGGCAAGCGCCTCCCGGCCCGCCATTTCCGCCACCCTCGATATCGCTACGGCGTTGCCATACATGTAGCTGTTCAAAGGGGGCCGGGCGTTCTTGTCCTTTCGTGAGCCGCTGATCGACTCCTCCATCCCATCGCGCACGTCGTATTGCCAGTACAGGCCATTCTCCATGCCTTGTTCCGTCGTCCACGCCTCGTAATCACTTATGAATGCGTCCAGCAAGCTCACCACAGACGCTTCGTCCCCATTCACCAGATACCTGCGGTAGAGCGCCCACGTGGCCCAGTTGCTGTACCGATGAAAATGTGGCTGCAGATCACCTCCGTCACCGGTGTACCAGAACCGAGCGTACTCGTCGATATACCGCTTGTCGCGCAGCCAGGCGCCTTCGCAAATGTGATGCCCCAGCGCACAGCTTATCGTATTGTACTTGCCGCTGTGGCCGACCTTGTCCAGGAACTCGGTGAAAACAAATCCGTCCGGCGTTTTCTTCAAATGCTTGCGGAACGTCCACCAGCGGAAATAGTAAATCTGCTCGAAGCCTTTGTCGGGACATTCGAAAAATGGAATATTGTCTTTTAACCACTGCCATGACTGGTCGTTTGAAATGTAATTGACGATGTTTTCCGGCTCCATCGTGTTAAAAAAATCGTAAGCGTTCACCGGATTCTGAGTAATTGAAGCAAAATCCTGTCTTTGTCCGA